>NZ_JAPDIQ010000001.1:0-1001685 GCF_029872515.1 Pseudomonas flavocrustae
GCTTCCTGAAGGGCCGTCGAAGACTACGACGTTGATAGGTCGGGTGTGTAAGCGCTGTGAGGCGTTGAGCTAACCGATACTAATTGCCCGTGAGGCTTGACCATATAACACCCAAACAATCTGACCGCGTGTCAGAGCGTGAGGAAGACGACGCCGAAAACGGCGCGTGGGTTCGCAAGACCCCAAAGACGAGTTGTCTACTTCGATCACAGACCCAATTGGGCCAGCCAGGCAGCCTCATCGCCTGGTCAGCCAACCGAATTGCTTGACGAACATAGAGCATTGGAACCACCTGATCCCTTCCCGAACTCAGAAGTGAAACGATGCATCGCCGATGGTAGTGTGGGGTTTCCCCATGTGAGAGTAGGTCATCGTCAAGCGCCTAACACCCAGCACCCCCGCTCAGTTCATTCTGGCGGGGGTGTTGTCTTTGCGGCGGGAAAAGTTTGGCCGGGCGTCAGGGGCTTGAGGACTGGGAGCAGCTAATTGGCTAGCGGACGCCTGAAGCCGCGTGGCTGAGGTTGCCCTCACCCTAGCCCTCTCCCGGGGGGAGAGGAGACCAAAAGGGCGCGGCGGCGGCGTTGGAGCAGTGCCTGCTAGGCAGGTGCTGCTTTACGTCCGCAAGAGCCCAAGAGCCACAACAGCCCGGCTGCGCCGGGCTGTTGGGTTGGAAGCGCAGCACAGAATCATCGTAGGTTGGCGCTGAGCGTAGCGAAGCCCAACAATCAAATCCGCTGCAGGGATCAAGCGAGCGGCGGCAAGGCGGTGAGGGGGTCAAGGCTGGAGTATGGATGTTGGGCTTCGCTAGGCTCAGCCCAACCTACCGCATCTTTACGCGAGCAAGAAAAAGCCCGGCATTGGCCGGGCTTTTTGCGTTCAGGGTTTGCGGGCGATCAGGGTCGCGCGCAGGGGGGCGGGGAGGCCTTCGACGGTCAGGCTGGGATCTTCCGGGTTCAGGAAGTCCGGTAGCGACTGGAAGCCCATCCATTCGGTGGAGCGCTGTTCGTCTACGGTCGTGGGGGTAAGGTCCACCAGGCGGATGTCCCGATAGCCTGCGCGTTGCAGCCAGAGTTGCAGCGCGGCCGCGGAGGGCAGGAACCAGACATTACGCATCTGGGCATAGCGGTCTTCGGGAACCAGGACGGTGGTGGCATCGCCCTCAACGACCAGGGTTTCCAGGACCAGCTCACCGCCGCTGTCGAGGCAGTTCTTCAGGTCCAGCAGGTGGTCGATGGGCGAGCGCCGATGGTAGAGCACGCCCATGGAGAAGACGGTATCGAAGCCGCCGTCCAGTGCGGGCAGTTCTTCCAGGGTCAGTGGCAGGTGCCAGGTCGGCAGGTCGGGCAGATAGCGCCGCAGGGCCTGGAACTGGCAGTGGAACAGCCAGTTGGGATCGACGCCCAGGACCAGGCTGGCTCCAGCACCGAGCATGCGCCACTGGTAGTAGCCGTTGCCGCTGCCGACATCCAGGACGCGTTTGCCCTGCAGATCCAGGTGGGGGGCGACCCGGTCCCACTTCCAGTCGGAGCGCCACTCGGTGTCCAGATGGAGATCGAACAACTGGAAGGGCCCCTTGCGCCAGGGCCGCAGTTGCAGCAGTGCCTCGCGCAGGACCTGGTGCTGCTCAGCGGTAGGAGCGCCGGCGAGGCGCACGGCCTCATGCAGGTCGACAGCTGCTACAGCGATTTCGGGGAGCGCATCGATACCCGCTTGCCAGCGCTGCAGATCGCCATGGCCACGGGCGTACTTGGCGGCCAGGACGGCTTCGAGGGACTGGGACCAGATGGCCAGCGGGGTATCCGCTAGCGCCTGTTGCAGGTCTGCGAGGTAAGGGGGCTGGGTCATGGCAGGGCGATCAGGGAGGTGAAGTTGAGGCACTGGAACCAGGGTTCGACGGTGGTGAAACCGGCGGCCTGCAGGCGTGCCCGGTGTTCGGCCAGGGTGTCGGTGAGCATGACGTTTTCCAGCGCGGTGCGTTTCTGGGCGATTTCCAGTTCGCTGTAGCCATTGGCTCTCTTGAAGTCCAGGTGCAGGCCGTTGAGCAATGCCTGGGTTTGAGCGTCCGGGAACCGGATCTTTTCCGACAGCAACAGGGCTCCTCCTGGCAGCAGGCTGTTGCGCAGACGGCTGAGCAGGCCCAGGCGCTGCTCCGGCGCGATGAACTGCAGGGTGAAGTTGAGCGCGATCACCGAGGCCGATGCGAGCGGAACCTCGAGGATGTCGCCTTCCACCACTTCGACCGGCAGCAACTCCTCGTGCATCGAATCCTGGGCGCTGAGGTATTCGCGGCAGCGGGTGACCATAGCGGTGGAATTGTCGATGGCCACCACCCGGGTACCCTCGGCGCGGACATGACGGCGCAGGGCCTGGGTCACGGCGCCCAGGGAGCAGCCGAGATCATAGAGGCGGCTGTTGGGCTGGGCGAAACGCGCCGCGATGACGCCAAGATTCTCGACGATGGTGGGATAGCCCGGCACGGATCTCTTGATCATGTCGGGAAAGACGCGCACCACGTCTTCGTTGAAGGTGAAGTCGGCAGGAGGCTGCGGCGACGCGAACAGGCGGTCGGCTTCGCTCATGGGCGGTACCTGGAAAATCGAAAGGGGGCATTGTACCCCCGGCAGGCACTGCAGGACGTGGCTTCAGCGGATTTCGATACGGCAGTCGAAGCGTGCCTGGGGCTCGGCTTCGGCATCCCAGGGCTGGCGGGCCTGGAGTTCGAGATGGGCGCTGCCGGCGTTCTGCGCGCGGAAGCGCCAGAGGGACTGACCGGCGCTGCCAATGCCGCCCTGATCCTGGCGCTGTTCGCGAAAGACTTCCGGGCCGAGTTGCCTGAGGTTGTCGCTACGCTGGAGGATGCTCCAGCGATAGCCGCTGGTGGGATCGCTGGGCAGGGTCAGGGTCAGTTCCTGGCCCGTGTGCATGGCCAGCGGAGTGCAGTCGCTGTCGTCGCCCAGGATGAGGTTGCCACTCGGCTGGGTACTGCTGCAGCCGGCCAGGAGCAGACAGCCGCAGAACAGAAGACGGTTGGACATGAAAACCTCCGGGGTATGACGGCAAAACGCAGAGCATACCCCAAGAGATTGGCCGGTCAGACTAGAAGAGCACCTTGGCCACGTCGGCGAAGCGCTTGGCGAAGTGGACGGTCAGCCCTTCCTTGAGATAGGCGGGCAGCTCTTCGAAGTCACCACGATTGGGCTCCGGCAGGATCAGTTCGCTGATCTTCTGCCGTCGCGCGGCGATGACCTTTTCCCGTACCCCGCCGATGGGCAGTACCTGACCGGTGAGGGTCAGCTCGCCGGTCATGGCCACGTTCTTCTTCGGCGCCTGGTTGCGGGCTAGCGACAGCAGGGCGGAGGCCATGGTGACGCCGGCGCTGGGGCCGTCCTTGGGCGTGGCGCCTTCGGGGACGTGCAGGTGGACGAAGGCCTGGTCGAAGAAATTCGGATCGCCCTTGAAGTCCTTGAGGTGCGCGGTGACGTAGCTGTAGGCGATCTCGGCGGATTCCTTCATGACGTCACCCAGCTTGCCGGTGAGCTTGAAGCCGCGGTTCAGGGTATGGATGCGCGTCGCCTCGATCGGCAGGGTGGCGCCGCCCATGCTGGTCCAGGCCAGGCCGGTGATGATGCCGACTCCGGACAGCACCTGCTCCTTGCGGAAAGGCGGTATGCCGAGGTAGTCCTCAAGATCCGAGGCACCGATCTTGACCTTGAGCTTGGGATCCTCGATGAGCCTGACCACCGCCTTGCGCACCAGCTTGCCCAGCTGCTTCTCCAGCTGGCGCACGCCGGCTTCGCGGGCATAGCCCTCCACCAGGGCCTTGAGGGCACTGTCGGTAAGCGTCAGGCGATCCTTGGGCACCCCGGCCTTGTCCAGCTGCTTGGGCCAGAGGTGGCGCTTGGCGATGGCCTGCTTCTCCTCGGCGATGTAGCCGGAAAGGCGGATGATCTCCATGCGGTCCAGCAGGGGGCCGGGGATGGAATCCAGGGTGTTGGCGGTACAGACGAACAGCACCTTGGACAGGTCCAGGCGCAGATCCAGGTAGTGGTCGAGGAAGTCGACGTTCTGCTCCGGATCCAGGGTCTCCAGCAGCGCCGAGGCCGGATCGCCCTGGTAGCTCTGGCCCATCTTGTCGATCTCGTCGAGCATGATGACCGGATTCATCACCTTGACGTCGCGCAGCGCCTGGACGAGCTTGCCGGGCATGGCACCGATATAGGTGCGCCGGTGCCCCTTGATCTCGGCTTCGTCCCTCATGCCACCCACGCTGAAGCGATAGAAGGGGCGGCCGAGGGATTCGGCGATGGATTTGCCGATGCTGGTCTTGCCCACCCCGGGCGGACCCACCAGCAGCACGATGGAGCCGGTCACCTCACCCTTGAAGGCGCCCACGGCGAGGAATTCGAGGATGCGATTCTTGATGTCATCGAGCCCGGCGTGGTGGCGGTCGAGCACCTTGCGCGCGTGCTTGAGGTCGAGCTTGTCCTGGCCGTGGACGCCCCAGGGCAGATCGGTGGCCCAATCCAGGTAGTTGCGGGTGACACCGTATTCCGGCGAGCCGGTCTCGAGGATGGACAGCTTGTTCAGCTCGTCCTCGATACGCTTCTGCGCGGCTTCGGGCAGGCTCTTGCCTTCCAGACGCTGGCGGAAGCTTTCGATGTCGCTGCTGCGATCGTCCTTGGTGATGCCCAGCTCCTGCTGGATCAGCTTGAGCTGCTCCTTGAGGAAGAATTCGCGCTGGCGCTCGTTGATCTTGCGATTGACCTCGGCGGACAGCTCCTTCTGCAGGCGGGCGACCTCGACCTCCTTGCGCAGCAGCGGCAGGACCTTTTCCATGCGCTGCAGCATGGGCACGGTATCGAGCACCTGCTGCAGTTCGTCGCCCGGCGCGGTGGTGAGGGCGGCGGCGAAGTCGGTCAGCGGCGAGGGGTCATTGGGGCTGAAGCGATTGAGATAGTTCTTCAGCTCTTCGCTGTAGAGCGGATTGAGCGGCAGCAGCTCCTTGATGGCGTTGATCAGCGCCATGCCGTAGGCCTTCACCTCGTCGCTGGGATCGGGGTTGGGGCGCAGGTGCTCGACCTCCACCAGGTAGGGCGGGCGCTGCCGGCGCAGCCAGCCGCGGATGCGCACCCGCGACAGGCCTTGGGCGACGAACTGCAGCTTGCCGTCCTGACGGGTGGCATGGTGAATGCGCACCAGGGTGCCATGCTGCGGCAGCTGGTCGGGATCGAAACCCTCGGCATCGCCGGGCTGCTGCTCCATGTAGAACAGCGCCAGGCAGTGGTGGTCGGTCTTGGCCACCAGTTCCAGGGTTTCCGCCCAGGGCTCTTCATTGACGATGACGGGCAGGACCTGGGCCGGGAAGAAGGGCCGGTTGTGGATGGGAATGACGTAGAGCTTGTCGGGAAGATTCTGGCCAGGCAGGACCAGGCCGGTCTGACCGGCTTCTTCGCTGAGAATATCCGCTTGATTGTCCTGATCGCTCATTGGCGTACCTTGGGCTTGGATGTGAGGCCAACATGGGGCGAGGGTGGCGCTTTTTCAACGCAGGCAAAGACCTGTCCTTCTTGACCGCCGGGTACCGCTCGAAGTGCGACGACCGGGACCGAGCCTGGCCACCGCGACGATAAAGATTCCTCCGGCACTGCCGCTAAAGCTGAAGTCACGCCGCGAAGTCGGCGAGAGTTTCCCAGGGCGCGTGGTGGAGAGCAGCGGGTGAATAAGCATTGGTTGGTAGCGGGATGGTTGGCTTTGGGCCTGGGAGCTGCGCAAGCGGCCGAGGTCGCGGTGCAGGTGGTCGATGGTCAGGGGGCGCCCCTGGCCGATGCCGTGGTGATGCTGTCGGGCCAGGGCCTGGTGCCCGAGCGGCAGCCCGCGGCCATTGATCAGCAGAATCGGCGATTCGTCCCCCATGTCCTGGCGGTGGCCACCGGGACGGCGGTGAGCTTTCCCAATACCGATGACATTCGCCATCAGGTGTATTCCTTTTCCAGTCCCAAGCGCTTCGAGCTGCCGCTCTACCACGGGCTTCCCAGCACACCGGTGGTGTTCGACCAGCCCGGCGTGGTGGTGGTGGGCTGCAACATCCATGACTGGATGGTGGGTTACGTCTACGTGACCACCGCCGGGCGCTCCGCGGTGACCGACAGTCAGGGTCGCGCCCGACTGGAGGCGCCGGACGGTCATTATCAGCTGGCGCTCTGGCATCCCGACCTCAGCGACAAGCAGGAGGTTGCCCAGCCTGCGCTGGACGTGGCGGGCAAGCCGGTGACCCTGAAACTCCAGCTGGCGGTCCAGCCGAAGCCGCAGCCTGCGGAACCGGCGAGCTCGGCTTTCGAGGATGCCTTCCACAAGGCCACGCACGATGAAGCTCATCCATAGTTTCCAGACCCGCATCGCCGGCAGCCTCTTCCTGCTGATGCTGGTGGTCATCACCCTGGTCTATCTGACGGTCAAGGCTGCCACCGAGGCCAGTGCCGTGCGCCAGTCCTATGACCAGCTCGACACCGGGGCGCGGGTATTCCGCCAGGTGCTGGACGGCCGCTGCCGCCGGCTGAACGATGCCGTGCGGGTGCTCGCCGCCGATTTCGGCTTTCGCGACGCCGTGGCCAGTGGCGATGTGCCGACGCTGAGGTCGGTGCTGGCCAACCACGGCGCCCGGGTGGGCGCGGGCGATACCTACCTGCTGGATCTGGACGGCCGGCTGATCGCCAGCACCGTGGCGGCGCATAGCGAAGGCGAGCGTCTGCCCGTTGCCATGGCGTCGGGCAATGACGGCAGTTGCGTGCTGGCCGGTACCGGCCTGCCGCAGTTGCGGGTCACGGTGCCGGTCCGTGCCCCTGTGCCCATCGCCCAGGTGGTGATGAGTTTCGCCATGGATCAGACCATGGCCGAGGAGTTTCGCTCGCTGATCAATCTGGACGTGGTGTTTCTCGGCGAAGCCGCGCTGATGGCCAGTACCCTGCCGGAGCAGGAGGGACGGCTGCTGCTGCATGAGCTGGCGACTTCACCCCAGGGCAGCGACATCTGGCAGCTGACCCTGGGCGGCCGGCTCTATCAGGTCAAGCGGCTGACCCTCGGGACCGCCGATCATCCGGTACAGGTCTATCTGCTGCGTTCGCTCGACGTGGCCATGGCCGAGTTCGAACCCCTGCTCAGGCAACTGGCGCTGATCGCCGGCGGTGCCCTGCTGGCGGCCTTGCTAGGTGCGCTCTGGCTTGCGCGCAACCTGGCCCAGCCGCTGCGGCAGCTGTCGGTGATGTCATGGCGCATCGGTCGGGGAGATTATGGGGTCAAGGTGGAGGTCCAGCGCCGTGACGAATTCGGCCGGCTGGCACAGGTGCTCGAAGAGATGCGCCAGGGGATCGCCGAGCGCGAGCAGCGGCTCAACCACAATGCCCTGCATGACGCCCTGACCGGTCTGCCCAATCGCATCCTGGCCGAGGAGCGACTGCGGGTCTTTATCGCCACCCAGTCCCAGGTGTCGCTGCTGTACCTGGGGCTGGATGGCTTCCAGGCGATCAACGAAAGCGCCGGGGTCGCCGGGGGTGATCGCATCCTCCGGATGGTGGCCGAGCGGGCCCAGGTGCTGCTGGCCGGGCGCGGCTGCGTGTCGCGCCCGGTAGGCGACGAATTTCTCGTGCAGTTCTGTCGCGTCGGCCTGGAAGGCGCGGTGGGTCTGGCCGAGCAACTGCGCCTGTCACTGGCCGAACCCATCGAATGGGAAGGCCAGCTGTTTCGGCTGAGTTGCCGGATCGGCGTCGTCGAGTATCCCCGCCATGGCGATGATCCGACCCTGCTGATCGAGCGCGCGCGCAGTGCCATGCTCGATGCCGGCCAGGTGCCGGATCGCCTCCGGGTCTATGATGAAGGTCGGGATGCGGCCCAGCAGCGGCGTCTGCAACTGGTCCACGACCTGCCGCTGGCGGGCGAACGGGGTGAATTGATGCTGGTGTTCCAACCCAAGGTGGCCCTGCAGGGCAATGGGCCGCACCAGGCCGAGGTGCTGCTGCGCTGGCGCCATGCCGAGCTGGGCATGGTCTCGCCGGGTGAATTCATTCCCCTGGCCGAGCACAGTGGCAGCATGGCCGGACTCACCCGCTGGGTAATCCAGGCGACTATCCGGCAGCTGGCGCTCTGGCAGACCCAGGATCGCGAGGTAAAGGTATCGGTGAACGTTTCGGCGGTCGACCTGGCCGATGCCCGCTTGCCCGAGCGCGTCATGGGCTGGCTCGATGACGCCGGCGTCTCGGCGCGGCAGCTGACCTTCGAGATTACCGAGAGCGCCATCATGGACGATCCCGAGGCGGCCATCGCGCTGCTGACGCAGCTGTCCGTGCTGGGCATCCGGCTGTCGGTGGACGACTACGGTACCGGGCATGCCTCCCTGGCGCACCTGAAGCGGCTGCCGGTGGACGAATTGAAGATCGACCAGTCCTTCGTGAAGGAACTGGCGCCGGGCAACGATGACGCCGTCATCGTCCGCTCGACCATCGAGATGGGCCACAACCTGGGCCTGGAAGTGGTCGCCGAGGGGGTCGAGGAAGCCCGGGCCCTGGCGCTGTTGCGCAGTTGGGGCTGCGATGTGATCCAGGGTTACTACATCAGCCGCCCGGTGCCGGCCGCGGAATTCGAGGCCTGGATGGAGCGGCAGAGCCAGCCGGTGCTGGAGGCGTTGTCATGAAGCACGGCTGGCTGCTGGCTGGCCTGCTGCTGGCAACCGCTGCCCAGGCCGACGGCGGCAAGCTGCTGGCCACCGGCGGCGCCAGCAGTCTGGAAGGCGCGGCGGGCGGCGGTATCACGCCCTGGGCGGTGATCGGTGGCTATGGCGAAAGCGGCCAGCCCGGCGCCACGGCCTTTGCCACCCGGGTGTGGACCGGTGACTACCGGCTCGATGCGGCCGGCGTGGCGGTGGCCTACGACAATCGGGTGGAAATGTCCTATGCCCGCCAGCGCCTGGACATGCCGACCCTGCGCCGCTTGATGAAGCTTGAGGAAGACAGCCTCAGCCAGGACATCGTCGGCGCCAAGGTGCGCCTGGCGGGCGACCTGATTTACGACCGGCTGCCGCAGCTAGCCGTGGGGGTGCAATACAAGCATCAACGGGATTTCGGCATTCCCGCTGCCGTGGGCGCGCGGCGCGACAGCGATGTCGAGGGCTACCTGGGCGCCAGTCGGCTGTTGCTGGGCGGTGCCTTCGGCTACAACCTCTTGCTCAACGTCGGTCTCAGGTACAGCCGCGCCAACGAGATGGGGCTGCTGGGCTTCGGTGGTGACCGCAACGACAGCCGTCAGTGGCTCAAGGAAGGCTCGGCCGCGGTGTTCGTCAATCCGCGCTGGGCGGTAGGCATGGAGTATCGCGAGAAGCCGCAGAATCTGTCCTTCACCCGGGAGAGCGACTGGGTGGATACCTTCGTCGGTTACTTCCCCAACAAGCACCTGTCGCTGGTGCTGGCCTATGCCTGGCTGGGCGAGATCGCCACCCTGGACGATCAGCAGGGTCTCTATCTGTCGCTGCAGGGGAGCTACTGATGCAGGGGAAAACGCTGGTACTGGCGGCGCTGCTGCTGATGCTGGGGTGCACGCCTCAGCCGCCGACGGGTGATCGGCTCTATCAGGAGCTGGGTGGCCAGCCCGGCATCACCCGGATCGTCGAGGGGATGCTGCTCAATGTGGCGCATGACGGGCGGATCCGGCACTACTTCGCCAACGTCGATATCGCGCGACTGCGCAGTCTGCTCATCCAGAAATTCTGCGTCGATGCGGGCGGTCCCTGCCGCTATGAAGGGGCGAGCATGGCGGAAAGTCATCGCGGTCTGAATCTGCAACCCGCCGACTTCAATGCCCTGGTGGAAGACCTGCAACTGGCCATGCAGCGTGAGGACGTTCCGGAGCGGGCGCAGAATGCCCTGCTGGCACGCCTGGCCCCGCAGCGCGGCCAGGTGATACGCCAGTAGTCTGCCGGCCGTCGCCGATGTCGAACCCCAGGCGGTGGAGAGCCTTCCTAGGCAAGACGCCTACGCGAGGGATACGGCTTGAGCAAGACGACTTCGGCGGCCGATCTCGGCCTGATGCTGGAGGTGGACGACGAATCGGCGCTGTTTGGCTGGTTCCTGGCGAGCTACCTGTTCGGCAAACGCATCTCCCAGGGTATCGCCGCCCAGGCCTGGACGGTGCTCTATCGCACCTATGGTCGCGACACGCCGCGCAAGCTGCTCAATCTGAGCTGGCGGCAATTGGTCGGCTATCTCGGCGAAGGGCATTACCGGCGTTATGACGAGAGCACGGCCACGCGCCTGCTGGACGTCTGTCTCCATCTACAGGAGGAGTATGGCGGCAGCTTCGTGAGATTGCGTGACGCCAGTACGGACCATGCGGATTTCGAGGCGCGTCTACAGCGGCTGAAGGGGGTCGGGCCCAAGACCTGTGAGATCTTCATGCGCGAAGCAGGGCCGCTATTATTTCCTGACTGAATGCACACCGCCGGCACGGGGCCGGCGGTGTCTAGGACGAGCGAGCCGCCGTTACTTGCCCAGATCGGCCTTGAGCCGGCTGCCGGCATAGGCCTGGGCGTCCTTGGCCTTTTGCACCACGGCAGCGGTGCCAAAGAACTCGTGGGTAACACCCGGATAGACCTTGCGCTGCACCTGCACGCCGGCCTGGCGCAGGGCGGTTTCCAGGAAGCCACCGTCATCCCGCAGGGGATCGATCTCGGCATTGACGATGGTTACCGGCGGCAGGCCGGCGAGGTCGGCCCGGGTCAGATCCAGGCGTGGATCCTTGAGGTCGGCGGGCGTACGGGTCACCTGCTCGACAAACCACAGCATCATCGGCCGGTTGAGCGGCTTGGCGTCGTCATACTGTTCATAGGACTGGGTATGGGTGTTGGTCTGGGCCACCGGATAGACCGACAGCACGTGCTTGGGCGCGGTGAGACCAGCCTTGCGCGCCGCCACGGCGGTCGCCACCGCCAGGTTGCCCCCGGCGCTTTCGCCGGCCAGGGCCAGGCGCTGCGGATCGCCATTCAGCGAGGCGGCATGGGTAGTCACCCAGCGATAGGCCGCCAGGGCGTCGTCATGGGCGGCGGGAAACTTGTATTCGGGCGCCTGGCGATAGTCCACCGACACCACGATGGCATTGGCCTGCTTGGCCAGACCGCGGGCGCCAGCGTCGTAGACGTTGCGATCGGCGAACACCCAGCCGCCGCCATGGAAATATAGGATGACCGGGAAGGGACCCTGGCCTTCGGGGGTGTAGATACGGGCCGGCAGCACACCGGCGGCGCCGTCGACGGCGCGGTCGACACTGGTAACGCCCGGCACCAGGGCTTCGGGCTGGGTGGGACGACCTTCGTCCTGCAGGACGCCCTTGACCGCATCGGCGATGGTAGGCTGCTTGCGGGCCTGCTGGGCGGTGAGTTTTTCCACGGCCTTGGGATCGAAGCTGGCGTACTTGTCGAGCACCTTCTGCATGTCGGCATCGGTACGCGCCATGCTCTTGGCATTGCTGACCGCTTCGGCA
Source organism: Pseudomonas flavocrustae (assembly GCF_029872515.1). Classification (NCBI taxonomy): domain Bacteria; kingdom Pseudomonadati; phylum Pseudomonadota; class Gammaproteobacteria; order Pseudomonadales; family Pseudomonadaceae; genus Pseudomonas; species Pseudomonas flavocrustae. Next base: position 11,521 of record NZ_JAPDIQ010000001.1, read on the forward strand.
CCCAGCGAACGTTTTTCCGGATCGCGGGCGCAGCCGGTCAGGGCGAGGCCGGCGCCAACCAGGGCCAGGGCGAGGAGGGTGGGTTTGCTACGCAAGACGGACAGCGGCATGGCGAAGATCCTGTGCGAATTCGAGGGGACTACCCTTAAACCGACATGCTTATCGCGCGAGAGGTTCCAGCGAACCGCCGGCAGGACCCTGGTGATCTTCCTGCTGGGACTGGTGGGTACCCACGCCTTCGCCGAGCCGGCGGCCTACTGGCGCTGGCGCAGCAACACGGATGGCCAGGAGTTCTGTACCCAGACGCCGCCGGGCGCGGGCTGGGTCAGGGTCGCGGGGCCCTTTCGCGATCTGCAGTGTCGCGAGCCGGGCAATCTGCCATTGCGCCGCTGGGCCGTACCGCCGCAACAGCGCTTCTAGTTCGAGGTCTCGGCAGCCTTGAGCAGGGAGGCGCCGAGCTCGCCTTCGTAGCGTTGCCACACCGGGCGCATGGCCTCGCGCCAGCGGGTCCGCTGCTCGGGGGTGAGGGTGATGATCTCGCTGCCGCCCGCGGCGGCGATGCGCGCGCGATCGCGCTGATTTTCCGCCTCGGATTGCTTCTTCACCTCGAAGGTCACCTGGTCGATGATTTCCTCCAGGGTGCTGCGTACGGCGAAGGGCAGGGTGCGCCAGCGATCCGCCTTGACGATCAGCATGTAGTCCAGGGCGCCGTGATTGCTTTCGGTGAAATAGCGCTGCTGCTGATCGAGGCGCTGACTCCAGTAGTTGGACCAGGTGTTCTCGGTGGCATTGACGGTGCCCGTGGTGAGCGCCTGCAGGGTCTGGTTGAAGGGCAGCCTGACCGCCGTGGCGCCGAGGGCCTCGAATTGGCTCTGCAGGACGTCGGAATTCTGGATGCGGAATACCAGCCCCCTGGCATCGCCGGGTTCGCGCAAGGGTTTGCGCGCCGCCAGCTGCTTGAGGCCGTTGGGCCAGTAGGCCAGGCCGATGATGCCGGCCGGCTCCAGACTGTGCAGCAGCTGGCGACCACTGGGGCGGGCCTGGAAGTGATCGAGGGCCGCGCGACTCTCGAACAGGAAGGGCAGGTCGAACAGCTTGAGCTTGGGACTGAGTTCGGTGAGCTTGCTGATCGCCGGCGCCAGGATGTCGACCTTGCCGTCCTGCAGCGCCTGGAGTTCGTTGGCGTCGGTGAAGGCCTTGCCGCTGGGCATCACCTCCAGCTGGACCTGCCCGGCGAGGCGCTGCGCCACCAGTTGCTGGAACAGCTGAGCACCCTTGCCCTTGGGGGTCTCCGGTGCCACCACATGGGAAAACCTCAGAGTAATGACATCAGCGTAGCTGGAGGTCATGGGCAGGGCAGCAGAGAGCAGGGCGCAAAGGCCCAGGATCGACGGTTTCATGGCAGGTCCTGGTGGTTATTCTTGGAATCCTTATAGGCGTACTTTACCAGTGCGACGTCAGGTCGCAGGGCCTGTGGGGAGGCGTTGGCTGCCGTTTGGCGGATGACCGGGAGAATCGGCGTCGCGCTGGCGTTCCAACGTCCACACCCCAAGAGAAGGATGCGTCCATGAATACCGCTCAAACCGTTCGTTTGCCCGATGGCACTACCGTTCCGGCGCTGGGCCAGGGAACCTGGCGCATGGGCGAGAACGCCGACCTGCATCGCCAGGAGGTCAGCGCCCTGCGTCAGGGCCTGGACCTGGGGCTCACCCTGATCGACACCGCCGAGATGTATGGCGAAGGCCGCGCCGAGGAACTGGTTGGCGAAGCCATCGCCGGTCGGCGGGACGAGGTGTTCTTGGTGAGCAAGTTCTATCCGAAGAATGCCACCGAAGCCGGGGTGCCTCTGGCCTGCGAACGCAGCCTGAAGCGCCTGGGCACCGATGTCATCGACCTCTATCTGCTGCACTGGCGCGGCCAGGTGCCGCTGATCGAGACGGTCATGGCGCTGGAGAAGCTGCGCGACGAAGGCAAGATCCGCCACTGGGGCGTGTCCAATCTCGACACCAGCGACATGCTCGAATTGAACGATGATCGCTGCAGCGCCAACCAGGTGCTCTACAACCTGGAACAGCGCGGCATCGAGCATGACCTGCTGCCCTGGAGCCAGCGTCAGCAGATGCCGGTGATGGCCTATTGTCCGCTGGGGCAGGGCGGCGATCTCTTGCGGCACCCCACCTTGGCAACCCTGGCCGAGCGGCATCAGGCCACCCCGGCGCAGATCGCCCTGGCCTGGGTGCTGCGTCAGCCGGGCGTGATCGCCATTCCCAAGGCGGGCGATGCCGGACATCTCGAAGAGAATGCGCGGGCCTTGGATCTGCGCCTGAGCGAAGAAGACTTCGCGCTGCTCGACGGTGCCTTTCCGCCGCCGCAAAGCAAGACGCCGCTGGCGATCATCTAGCCGCCGCGGATCAGCCGGCGCAGGGGAAAGCGAGTGGGGTGGCAGGCTTCGGCCACCCGTCGGGCCACCGGCAGGGGTTCGTCTTCCAGCCAGGCCGCCAGCAGTTCGGCGGCCAGCGGGGTGGTGACCAGGCCACGCGAGCCGTGCGCCAGATTCACATAGAGTCCCGTACGCCAGGGCGCCGCCTGCTCGGGTACCTGGCGGGCGTCGTAGGCTAGCGCCTGATACTGCTGGGCGAAGGCGACTTCATCCGCGACCGGCCCGACCAGGGGCAGATAGTCCGGCGAGGTGCAGCGAAAGGCCACCCGACCGTCCAGTGCCTCGGCCTGGTAGCTGGCGGCCAGCTCGGGCGACAGCTCGGCGAGCAGCTGCAGATTGCTCTGGTGTTCCGCCTGGCTGGGTTCGGTTTCGTCCCGGTCGAAGACGAAGCTGGCGCCCAGGCAATGCCGACTCTCCCGCGCCGGAGCAAGATAGCCTTCGCCGCAGACCACGGTCGCCAGCGCCTGGCTGTCCGGGGTTTCCGGCAGCGCGGACAACTGTCCACGAATCGCCTTGAGCGGCAGCTCAGGCAGCAGCGTCCTGGCCTGGGCGGCGCTGGCCACCACGACCACCGTCGCCACCAGTGACTCACCCTGGGTGCGGGCCTGCCAGCCATGCTCGGTTTGTTGCAGAGCGGTCACCTCGGTATGGGTGACCAGCTCGATGTTCGGATGGGTCAGCCAGTGCGCGCACAGGGCGGGCGGATGCACCCAGCCCCCTTCCGGAAAAAACAGGCCACCCGCTGTCAGAGCGATGCCGGCCCTGTTGCTGGCGGCTTCCCTATCCAGCGGTTGCAGCAGATCGGCGGGGAAGTGCGCCGCCAATTGCGCCTGCCGCTGGGCGTCCTTGTCCGTCAGCGCCAGTTGCAGCACTCCACAGGGTGACCAGGCGGCACCCGGAGGCAGTGCCTGGAGCTCGCGCAGGGTCAGGCCGAAGCCGTCGAGGATCAGCCGACTGAGCGGGGTGTCATGGGCCGACAGCTTGAGATAGAGCACCCCCTGGGGATTGCCGGAGGCTTCCTGGGCGGGCGCCCCGTGGCGCTCGACGACCCGGACCTGCCAGCCGCGGCGCGCGAGACTGGCGGCGGTGGCGCAACCGGCCAGGCCGGCGCCTATGACCAGCGCCGTGCGCGGGCCCCGGGGGCGCGGTGGGCGGGCATACCAGGGTACGGCGGCAGTAGTGACCGGGCGTTCCAGCGCGCCGGCCAGCATTTCCCGCTTGTGGCCGAAGCCGGGCACCTTGGCCATGGCGAAACCGGCCTCGTTGAGGCCACGGCGGACGAAGCCGGCACAGGTGAAGGTCGCCAGGGTGGTGCCGGCGTGGGACAGCCGCGCCAGTTCGGCGAACAGCGCGGGCGTCCACATCTCGGGATTCTTGGCCGGGGCGAAGCCGTCCAGGAACCAGGCGTCGCACCGGGCATCCAGTTCGGGCAGGCGCTCCAGCACATCGCCGACCAGCAGGGTCAGGGTGACGCGCCCGTCGTCCAGGATCAGGCGCTGGAAGCCCGGATGGATGGCCTGGTACTGCCGCTGCAGCGCCGCGCTGTAGGGGGCGAGTTCCGGCCAGAGGGTCAGTGCCTGGGCGAGATCGGCGGCGGTCAGTGGAAAGCGCTCGACGCTGACGAAATGCAGGCGTGCTTCCTTTGGAGCCAAGGCGGCGAAGAGTTGCCAGGCACAGAGGAAGTTGAGGCCGGTGCCGAAGCCCGTCTCGCCTATGGTGAAGACCTCTCCCGCGGCCAGCGCGGTGAAGCGTTCGGACAGGCGATTCTGCTGCAGGAAGACGTAGCGCGTCTCTTCCAGGCCGCTGGCACGGGAAAAGTAGACATCGCCATAGGTGCGGGAGAGCGGTTGCCCGGAGGCGTCCCAGTCGAGCTGGGCGTGCTGGAAGTCGGTCATGAGCGGCGCGGCCTGGCATTCAGGGCGCGCAGTCTAAAGGATCGAGCGCAGGCGGTCAGACGTTGCTGACGGATTGGCGCATCAGGCCCTGAGAGGTTTGCAGCCGTTCGACATAGCGATCGATCTGGTTGAGGGCTTCCTCGCGGCTGAAGAAGGGGCCTTCCAGGGTGCCTTCGCGGGTGGTGAAGAAGAACTGGCCGTTGACCACGCTGACGCGCTCGCTACGGAAATGGGTGGTGGCACCAGGGTCGTCATTGCGTTTGCCGAACATGAGAATCTCCTCCTCGTCTTGGCAACAGACCATGGCGAGCGCTGCGGGTTGCCCCGCTCGGCCGAATTGCGGTCCGTCGATCTTCCTTAGGTGTAGCACCCTAGCGGGCGCTGCGCCCGGGTGGAAAAAGCGCGACGGAATTGTGATGATGATCACGCGGCACGTGGCGTCGCGACCGGGGGATGGCCCAAGAGGGGTCGGCTTTCGCGTTATAACCACAGCGTGATCCGATCTTTCCCGCCCGCTCTGGTGGGCGGCATAGTGCCGCTATCCCTACCTGCATCCAGGAGAACTGCCAATGACCATCCGTCTGGGCGACATCGCCCCCGATTTCGAACAGGATTCCAGCCTGGGTCGCATCCGCTTCCACGAGTGGCTGGGCGACAGCTGGGGCGTACTGTTCTCCCATCCGGCCGACTTCACCCCGGTCTGCACCACCGAACTGGGCCTCACCGCCAAGCTCAAGGACGAATTCGCCAAGCGCGACGTCAAGGTGATCGCCCTCTCGGTGGACGGTCTGGAATCGCACCAGGGCTGGATCAAGGACATCGAGGAAACCCAGGCCACCGCCGTGGGCTTTCCGATCCTGGCCGACGCCGATCGCAGCGTCTCGACCCTCTACGACATGATTCACCCCAACGCCAACGACACCCTCACCGTGCGTTCACTGTTCATCATCGATCCGCAGAAGAAGGTGCGGCTGTCGATCACCTATCCGGCCAGCACCGGGCGCAACTTCGACGAGATCCTGCGGGTGATCGATTCCCTGCAGCTCACCGACAACCACAAGGTGGCGACCCCGGGCAACTGGAAGGATGGCGACGACGTGGTCATCGTGCCGTCGCTCAAGGACGAGGAAGAACTCAAGCGGCGTTTCCCCAAGGGCTACACCGCGGTGAAACCCTATCTGCGCCTGACGCCCCAGCCCAATCGCTGAAATTTCCTGCGACAACCCGACCCCGGCTCAAGCCGGGGTTTTGTTTTTCTGGTTATAACCAAGTGCCGAAAGGGTATTTTTAGGGAATAAACACCCGCTGCTAAGGTCCGCTCATTCCTTTTTCGAGCGGCGCGACACCGCTCTTTTTTCTCCAGGAGACGGCGATGCAGGTGGTAACTTTGGCAGGCAGTCCGGCAGCGCGCTCGCGCTCCAGCGGCGTGCTGGATCTGGCAGCGAACTGGCTGCAGGGGCGCGGCGTGGAACTGTCCCGCTGGCGCATCCAGGACTTTCCCGCCGCCGACCTCATCGGCGCCCGTTTCGACAGCCCGCCCGTGGTGGAACTGATCGCCCAGCTGCAGGCCGCCGATGGCCTGGTGATCGCAACCCCGGTCTACAAGGCCTCCCTGGCCGGCGCCCTCAAGACGCTGCTGGACCTGCTGCCCGAGCGCGCCTTGGCACTCAAGGTGGTGCTGCCCCTGGCCACCGCCGGCTCCAGCGGTCATCTGCTGGCCATCGACTACGCGCTGAAGCCGGTGCTCTCGGCGCTCAAGGCCCAGGAAGTCCTCAACGGCGTCTTCGCCGACGACAGCCAGGTCAGCTACACCGAGACCGGGGTCGCCCTGACCCCGGCGCTGGAGCAGCGCCTGCACGAATCCCTCGAACAATTTCACGCGGCCCTGGTGCGGCGTCCCCAACCCCTGACCCCCGAGCTGCTGGCCGATCGCATCGGCCAGGCGCGCTGGGGCATCTGACCAGGAGCCTTAGTCATGCAGTTCTCCTTCACGCGCTCGCTGCTCGCCGTTTCCCTGCTGACCCTGGCCGCCGGCCTGGCCCAGGCGGAAGAGACGGTGCGCATCGGCTACCAGAAGTACGGCACCCTGATCACCCTCAAGGCCCGCGGCACCCTGGAGCAGCGCCTGGCCAAGGACGGTGTCAAGGTGCAGTGGACCGAATTCCCCGGCGGCCCGCAGCTACTGGAAGGCCTCAACGTCGGCAGCATCGATTTCGGCGTGACCGGGGAGACACCGCCGGTGTTCGCCCAGGCCGCCGGCGCCGACCTGGTCTATGTGGCCCACGAGCCGCCGGCGCCCACCAGCGAAGCCATCCTGGTGCCCAAGGATTCGCCGATCCGGTCGCTGGCCGATCTCAAGGGCAAGAAGATCGCCCTGAACAAGGGCTCCAACGTCCACTACCTGCTGGTGCAGGCACTGGCCAAGGCCGGCATCCCCTACCAGGACATCCAGCCGGTCTACCTGCCGCCCGCCGATGCCCGGGCCGCCTTCGAGCGCGGCGCGGTGGACGCCTGGGTGATCTGGGATCCCTACCAGGCCGCCGCCGAGACCCAGTTGCAGGCGCGCACCCTGACCGATGCCACCGGCCTGGCCGACAACCACCAGTTCTATCTGGCCACCCGCAGCTTCGCCAAGGCCCATCCCGAACAGGTCGGCGCCATCGTCGACGAGGTGCGCTCGGTGGGCGAGTGGGCCAAGGCCCACCCGGACCAGGTCGCCGCCCAGGTGGCGCCCCTGCTGAACCTGCCGCTGGAAACCGCCGAGCGGGTGGTCAGGCGCCAGGGCTATGGCGCCCGCTTCATAAGTCCCGAGGTCGCCGCGCAGCAGCAGAAGATCGCCGACGCCTTCACCGCCCTCAAGTTGATTCCCAAGCCGCTGGTCATCCGTGACGTGGTGTGGACCCCGCCCGCCAGTCTGCAGACCGCTGCCGCCAAACCCTGATTTCGCCTGCTGGAGAAAGCCCCATGAGTCTCGATATCTTCTGGTTCCTGCCGACCCACGGCGATGGCCACTACCTGGGTACCGCCGAAGGCGCCCGCGCCGTCGACCACGGCTACCTGACCCAGGTCGCCCAGGCCGCCGACCGCCTGGGCTTTGGCGGGGTGCTGATCCCCACCGGCCGCAGTTGCGAGGATTCCTGGCTGGTGGCCGCCTCGCTGATCCCGGTCACCCAGAAACTCAAGTTCCTGGTAGCCCTGCGCCCCGGGATCATCTCGCCCACCGTGGCAGCGCGGCAGGCGGCCACCCTGGATCGCCTCTCCGGCGGCCGGGCGCTGTTCAACCTGGTCACCGGCGGCGATCCGGACGAACTGGCCGGTGACGGCCTGCACCTGTCCCACAGCGAAAGATACGAAGCCTCGGTGGAATTCACCCGCATCTGGCGTCGCGTGCTGGAAGGCGAGACGGTGGACTACGACGGCAAGCACATCCAGGTGAAGGGCGCCAAGCTGCTCTATCCGCCGCTGCAGCAACCGCGCCCGCCGCTGTACTTCGGCGGCTCCTCCGATGCCGCCCAGGACCTCGCCGCCGAGCAGGTGGAGCTCTACCTGACCTGGGGCGAGCCCCTGGACGCGGTGCGCGAGAAGATCGAGGCGGTCAGGGCCAAGGCCGCCGCCCAGGGCCGCACGGTGCGCTTCGGCATCCGCCTGCACGTGATCGTCCGCGAGACCAATGAAGAGGCCTGGCGGGCCGCCGACCGGCTGATCGCCAATCTGGACGACGCCACCATCGAAAAGGCCCAGGCCGCCTTCGCCCGCTTCGATTCCGTCGGCCAGCAGCGCATGGCGGCCCTGCACGGGGGCCGTCGCGACAAGCTGGAGATCGCGCCCAACCTCTGGGCCGGTGTCGGCCTGGTGCGTGGCGGTGCCGGGACCGCGCTGGTCGGCGACGGTCCCACCGTGGCCGCGCGGGTCAAGGAATATGCCGCCCTCGGCATCGACACCTTCATCTTCTCCGGCTATCCGCACCTCGAAGAATCCTATCGGGTGGCCGAACTGCTGTTCCCGCACCTGCCGGTCAAGCGGCCGACCCAGGTCGAAGGCGCCAATTACGTGAGTCCCTTCGGCGAGATGGTGGCCAACGACATCCTGCCGCAGAAAGCGGCGCAGAGCTGAGGGAGGCAGGCATGAACAGCACGATCGAACGTCAACTGCAGCGCCTGGCGCCCTGGGTGGTGCCGGTGGCCCTGATCGTCGCCTGGCAGCTGGCGGTCAGCAGCGGCCTGCTGTCCAGTCGCATCCTGCCGTCGCCGGCGGCGGTGCTGGAAGCGGGCTGGAGTCTGATCAAGAGCGGCGAGCTCTGGCAACACCTGGCCATCAGCGGCTGGCGCGCCGGCATCGGCTTCGCCATAGGCGGCAGCATCGGCCTGGCGCTGGGCTTCATCACCGGGCTGTCGAAATGGGGCGAGCGCCTGCTCGACAGCACCCTGCAGATGGTGCGCAACGTGCCGCACCTGGCGCTGATCCCGCTGGTGATCCTCTGGTTCGGCATCGACGAGTCGGCCAAGTTGTTCCTGGTGGCCCTGGGGGTGTTCTTTCCCATCTACCTCAACACCTACCACGGCATCCGCAACGTCGATCCGGCGCTGGTGGAGATGGCCCGCAGCTACGGCCTCTCCGGGGCGCGGCTGTTCTGGCACGTGGTGCTGCCGGGCGCCTTGCCGGCCATCCTGGTGGGGGTGCGCTTCGCCCTCGGCCTGATGTGGCTGACGCTGATCGTCGCCGAGACCATTTCCGCCAGCTCCGGCATCGGCTACCTGGCGATGAACGCCCGGGAATTCCTGCAAACCGACATCGTGGTGCTGGCCATCCTGCTCTACGCCATCCTCGGCAAGCTGGCGGATCTCGCCGCCCGCGGCCTGGAGCGTGCCTGGCTGCGCTGGCACCCGGCCTATCAGAAGGGAGCCCACGCATGACCAGTCTGCAAGCCGTTCCGCCGCTCTCGCGGGGCATCGCCCTGAAGCTGCAACAGGTGGTGAAGACCTTTGGCGAGCGCACCGTACTCCACGGGATCGATCTGCAGATCCCGGCTGGCCAGTTCGTTGCCGTGGTGGGCCGCAGTGGCTGCGGCAAGAGCACCCTGCTGCGCCTGGTGGCCGGTCTCGACCGCGCCAGTGGCGGCACCCTGCTGGGTCAGGACGAACCCCTGGCGGAGCACCGCGAAGACACCCGGCTGATGTTCCAGGATGCGCGCCTGCTGCCCTGGAAACGCATCATCGACAACGTCGGTCTGGGCCTCAGGGGCGACTGGAAACCGCGCGCCCTGGAAGCCCTGGCGGCGGTCGGCCTGGCGGATCGCGCCCAGGAGTGGCCCTCGGCGCTGTCCGGCGGCCAGAAGCAGCGCGTGGCCCTGGCCCGCGCCCTGATCCACCAGCCGCGCCTGCTGCTGCTGGACGAACCGCTGGGCGCCCTGGATGCCCTGACCCGAATCGAGATGCAGCAGCTCATCGAAGGCCTCTGGCAGCGCCACGGGTTCACCGTGCTGCTGGTGACCCATGACGTGGGCGAGGCGGTAGCCCTGGCCGACCGCGTGGTGCTCATCGAAGACGGCCATGTCGGTCTGGATCTCGACGTCAACCTGGCGCGCCCCCGGGCCGCCGGCGATGCCCAACTGGCGCGCCTGGAAGCCGAGGTACTGGCCCGGGTGCTGCAGCAACCGCTCAATCCCGATCTACCCGAAATCGTGCAACCCCTGCCCACGCAACTGCGCTGGGCCTACTGATCGCTCATCCGAGGAGTTCTGCCATGACCATCAAGGCCATCAACGTTCGCAACCAGTTCAAGGGCACCATCAAGGAAATCATCGAAGGCTCGGTGCTCTCCGAGATCGACGTCCAGACCGCCGCCGGCATCGTCACCTCCGTCATCACCACCCGCTCGGTCAAGGAGCTGGAACTGGTGGTGGGCAGCGAGGTGATCGCCTTCGTCAAATCCACCGAGGTGTCCATCGCCAAGCTGTGATGCGGCCCTGGTGGTGAGGAAACCCGCCCTGGTGGCGGGTTTTTTGTTTTGGCCTTGAGATGTTGGGCTCGAGAAGGCAAGCCGCTCCCCGTGGCAGACACGCCAGCGCCCCGGCTGAGCCAGGGAAGCGCCTGGGACCGGGGCGTTATGAAAGATTCGGAAGAACGGGGATCAGGCGACGTGCAGGCCCTGGCTCGACCCCAGCTTCGCCAGGTGGATCAGGCCTTCTTCCCACTGCCGATGCCCGGAGCGGGTATTGATATGGCCGGCACCCGGGAGGATGTCCAGGTCGCTATCCCAGTCGCGTGCCAGGGCTTCGGCCCGCGCGAGACTGATGGCGTGATCGTTGTCCGAAGTCACTATCCGCGAACGAAAGGGCAGTGGCTCCTGTGGCAAGGGCGCGAAACCCACCAGCTCCGCCGGGCAACCCGGGCGCTCGACGTCGGCCGGCGCCACCAGCAAGGCCGCCAGCACCCGCTGCCGACGGGCCACCGGGGCACTGGCCGCCCAACGCGCGACGGTCACGCAGCCCAGGCTATGGGCGATCAGCACCACCGGCGCATTGGCTTGGGCGATGGCTCTGTCGAGCGCGGCGACCCAGAGCTGCGGATCGGGACGCTGCCAGTCGTCCTGCTCGACGCGATGGGTGTCAGGCAGCAGCCGCTGCCAGTGAGTCTGCCAATGATCAGGGCCGGAACCTTGCCAGCCAGGAAGGATGAGATAGCGGGTCATGGCGGAGCTCCGCAGACGAAAGGGAGAACCGATAGTGCCGATGGATGATCCGCAGGAGAAAGAATAAAAGGCGCTTTGGTTATGCTCGGAGCTTGAGTCGGGGTTGGCCGCGGTAGACCCGTAGGTTGGGCTCAGACGGCGCCATCGTCGAAGCCCAACAGGGCCAATGTCGAAGTGCTGTTGGGCTTCGCTGGCGCTCAACCCAACCTACCAAGGCCCTTGGGTGGACTATTCGTTCCGTCCCAACCGCTCCACTTCCTGCAGCCAGCGCAGCCGCTGTTCCTCGTCCGCCGCTCGCACCGGCGAGTACTCATGAACCTGCAGCACCTGGATGCCGCAGGCTTCCAGGCCTTCCTGGATGCCCTGGCGGTGGGGCGCCTGGTTGCGCAGGCGCTGCCAGGGCGAGGGCGGGGTGTCGGAGGTCACCAGCAACTCGGCGCTGCGGCCGGTCAGCAGGGGCTCGCCGCCCCAGGTCTGGTCGCGCTGGGCGAAGGCGAAGCCCGGTTGCAGCACCCGCTCCAGAAAACCCGCCAGTACCGCCGGCAGGCCGTTCCACCACACCGGGTAGATGAACACCAGGTGCTCGGCCCAGTGGATCTGCCGTTGGGCTTCCAGCAGATCCGGCTCCAGGGTCTGGGAGAGGTCATAGCCTTCGCGCAGTACCGGATCGAACTGGGCGTCGGCCAGCTTGAGCTGACGCACCACCTGGCCGCTGGCCTGGGCGCCTAGGACATAGGCGTCGGCCAGCGACTGGCAGAAACTGGTGCGCTTGGGATTGCCCTGGATGACCAGCAGGCGCCGGCCATCTCCTTCCAGCGGCGTAGCGCCGCGGGCCTCAGCCACGGCCACCGGCTTCCAGCATGGTTTCCGGACGTACCCACTGATCGAATTGCTCGTCGGTCAGATAGCCAAGCTCCAGCGCGGCAGCGCGCAGGGTCTTGTTCTCGCCGTAGGCCTTCTTGGCGATCTCGGCGGCCTTGTCGTAGCCGATGTGCGGATTGAGCGCCGTCACCAGCATCAGCCCCTGTTCCAGGTGTTCGGCCATCTTGTGCTCGTCCGGCTCCATGCCGGTGACGCAATGGGTGTTGAAGTTGCGACTGCCATCGGCCAGCAGGCGGATGGATTCCAGCACGTTGTGGGCGATCACCGGCTTGTAGACATTGAGCTGCAAATGGCCTTGGCTGGCGGCGAAACCGACGGTGACGTCATTGCCGATCACCTGGCAGGCCAGCATCGACAGCGCCTCGCACTGGGTCGGGTTGACCTTGCCCGGCATGATGGAACTGCCCGGCTCGTTGGCCGGCAGCTTTACCTCGGCGAAGCCCGCGCGCGGACCGGAACCCAGCAGACGCAGGTCGTTGGCGATCTTCATCAGCGCCACGGCCAGGGTCTTGAGACCACCGTGCAGGGCCACCAGCGGTTCATGGCCGGCGAGGGCGGCGAACTTGTTCGGCGCGGTGACGAAGGGCAGGCCGGTGAGTTCGGCGATTTCCTTTGCGATGGCTTCGTCGAAGCCCTTGGGCGCATTGAGGCCGGTGCCCACGGCGGTGCCGCCCTGGGCCAGTTCCAGGACCGCCGGCAGGGCATTGCGGATGGCGCGCTCGGCCAGGTCCAGCTGGGCGACGAAGGCCGACAGCTCCTGGCCGAAGGTCACCGGGGTGGCGTCCATCATGTGGGTGCGGCCGGTCTTGACCAGGTTCTGGTAGCGCGCCGATTGCAGCGCCAGGCCGCCGGACAGCTCGGCGATGGCCGGCAGCAGGTCGTTCTGTACCGCCAGGGCGGTGGCGATGTGCATCGCGGTGGGGAAGCAGTCGTTGGAGCTCTGGCCGCGATTGACGTGGTCATTGGGATGGACCGGCTTTTTGCCGCCCATGCCGTTGCCGGCCAGTTCGTTGCTGCGTCCGGCGATGACCTCGTTGACGTTCATGTTGCTCTGGGTGCCGCTGCCGGTCTGCCAGACCACCAGCGGAAACTGGTCATCGTGGAAGCCGTCGAGGATCTCGCTGCTGGCCTTTTCGATCAGGGTGGCGACATCTTCCGGCAGTTCGCCAAGGCGCAGATTGACCCGCGCGGCCGCCTTCTTCACCGTCGCCAGGGCATGTACCACCGCCAGCGGCATCTGCTGGTTGCCGATGGCGAAGTTTTCCAGCGACCTCTGAGTCTGGGCGCCCCAGTAGACGTCGTCGGCTACTTCGATGGGGCCGATGCTATCGGTTTCGGTGCGGCTCATGGCGGTCTCCGTTGATGAGGTAGGGTCCAGCTAACTTGGGCAGCAGGTTAGCGCCAGGGTTCCCAAATGGGAAGTGTTCTCAACTTGGCGGTAGTCCTCGATAAGTTCAGGCCAGGTTCAGCCGCTCTGTGGCACACTCGCGGTCCATTTTCAGTCTCCTGAAGGATGCCCATGAAGAAGACCCTCCGTACGCTTGGCGCCGTCGTTGTGCTCGCCAGCGCCAGCAGCTTCGCCCTGGCCGACGCCAAGAGCCACGCGGCCGACGCGGAGCGCTTTCTCAAGCTGGCCAACGCCGACAAGCTGACCACGCCGGTCTACGCCCAGGTCCAGCAGCTCTTCGCCCAGCACTTCGAGCAGGCCAAGTCGCCGGCCAAGAAAGCCGTGCTGGAAAGCTACACCGCCCGCGCCAACCAGGCGCTGGACAGCACCATCGGCTGGGAAAAGATCAAGCCCGAGATGGTCAAGCTGTACACCGACAACTTCACCGAAGACGAGCTGGAGGGCCTGATCAAGTTCTACCAGTCCGATCTGGGCAAGAAGATGATCGCCACCCTGCCGCGCCTGTCGGCGCAGTCCGCCCAGCTGACCCAGGCCAAGCTGGAGCAGGCGGTACCCAAGGTCAACGGCATCCTCGCCGAGATGGACAAGGAGCTGGGCGTGAAGCCGCCGGCCGGTGCCGAGAACGCACCCCCGCCCGCCAAGCGCTGATTCAGCCTTGCCACAAGGCCCGGACCCGTTCCGGGCTTTGTCGTTTCCGGGCGGCGCCCAGGCTCGCTAGAATGACGCTTCTCACAGTCGAGGTATCCCCATGAGCATGCGCGAACGTATCCAGTCCAGCCTGGGCCTGTTGCAACCCGAGCACCTGGAGGTGCTGGACGAAAGCCACATGCACAGCCGCGGCCAGGAGACCCACTACAAGGCGGTGGTGGTTAGCGATCACTTCGCCGGCCTTAACGCGGTGAAGCGCCACCAGAAGGTCTACGGCACCCTGGGCGAACTCATGGGCCAGTTCCATGCCCTGGCGCTGCACACCTATACCCCCAAAGAGTGGGCGGCGCAGGGCCAGGCACCGGATTCGCCCACCTGCCGCGGCGGCAGCAAGCACGACCTCGCGGGTTGAACCCGGCGAGCCCTGTTCAGCGGCAGTCCGTATTGGTTAAAATTTGATCGGCGCCGGCATCCTTGCCGGCGTTTTCGTCTAACCGGTCCGCCCTTTGCGAGGGCGACCCCTGGGAACCCGAAGATGACCGACAAGATTGTCGTGGCGGCCTTGTACAAGTTCGTCACCCTGGACGACTACGTCCAATTGCGTGAACCCCTCCTGCAAACCCTGCTGGCGCATGACGTCAGGGGCACCCTGCTGCTGGCCGAGGAAGGCATCAACGGCACCGTCTCCGGCAGCCGCGAAGGTATTGACGCCGTGCTCGCCTGGCTGCGCGCCGATGCGCGCCTGGTGGACATCGATCACAAGGAATCCTACTGCACCGAGCAGCCCTTCTATCGCACCAAGGTCAAGCTGAAGAAGGAGATCGTCACCCTGGGCGTACCCGGCGTCGATCCCAACCGCCGCGTGGGTACCTATGTCGAACCCCGGGACTGGAACGCCCTGATGGACGATCCCGAGGTGCTGGTGATCGACACCCGCAACGACTACGAGGTGGGCATCGGCAGCTTCAAGGGTGCCATCGATCCCCAGACCAAGAGCTTTCGCGATTTCCCGGCCTATATCCGCGAGCACTTCGATCCGGCCCGGCACAGGAAGGTCGCCATGTTCTGCACCGGCGGCATTCGCTGCGAGAAGGCGTCGAGCTTCATGCTGCAGGAAGGCTTTCCCGAGGTTTTCCATCTCAAGGGCGGCATCCTCAAGTACCTCGAAGAGGTGCCGGCAGCGGAGTCGCGCTGGGAAGGCGAGTGCTTTGTCTTCGACAACCGGGTGACCGTGACCCATGACCTCGCCGAAGGGGTCTACGACCAGTGCCATGCCTGCCGCACGCCGGTCTCGCCGGAAGACATGCAGTCAGTGCATTACAGCCCCGGCATCAGCTGCCCGCACTGCTGGGATTCGCTGTCGGAAAAGACCCGCGCCGGCGCCCGCGAGCGGCAGAAGCAGATCGAACTGGCGCGCCTGCGCAACGAACCCCATCCCATCGGCCGCGATCCGCGGCTGAACGCCATGCCCAACCCCGAGGAGGTCTAGGATGCCCGGTCGCCTGCTCTATGTGATGGACCCCATGTGCTCCTGGTGCTGGGGCTTCGCGCCGGTGGTCGAGCGCCTGGCCGAGCGGGCGGCCGCCCAGGGCATTCCGCTGCGCCTGGTGGTGGGCGGCCTGCGTCGCGAGCGGGTGGCCCAGGACACCGCCAGCCGGGTGCGCACCCTGGCCTACTGGCAGGCGGTGCAGGAGACCACCGGCCAGCCCTTCGCCCTGGACCAGGGGCCGCCGGAAGGCCTGGTGTACGACACCGAGCCGGCCTGCCGCGCCCTGGTCGCCGCCCGCCAGCTCGACGAAGAGGCGGTCTGGCCACTGGCCAAGCGTATCCAGCGGGCCTTCTACGTCGAAGCCCGCGACGTCACCCAGCCGGCGCTGCTGGTGGAACTGGCCGAAGCCTGTGGCCTGCCGCGCATCGAATTCGCGCCGCTGTTCGACGGCGAGCCGGCGCACCAGGCCACTCAGGCCGACTTCGATTGGGCGCTGAATCTGGGTATCGCCGGCTTCCCTACGCTGCTGGCCGAGCGTGACGGCCAGCTGGCGCTGGTCACCAACGGCTACCAGCCGCTGGAGGAACTGGAACCGCTGCTGGACGCCTGGCTCAGCCGCGGCGCGCACCTGGCGTGAGTCTGGTCATCGACGAGCGTCTGACGCTGCCCGAGCAGGAAATCCAGCTCACTGCGGTTCGTGCCCAGGGTGCGGGTGGGCAGAACGTCAACAAGGTTTCCAGCGCCGTCCACCTGAGATTCGACATCCAGGCGTCTTCGCTGCCGGAAGCGCTCAAGGAGCGGCTGCTGACGCTGCGCGACGGGCGCATCAGCCGCGATGGCGTGGTGGTGATCAAGGCCCAGCAATACCGCACCCAGGAGCAGAATCGCGCCGACGCCCTGGAACGCCTGGCCACGCTGATCGCCACGGCCAATGTCCAGGAAAAGCCGCGGCGTCCGACCAAGCCCACCTATGGCTCCAAGCAGCGCCGCCTGGAAGGCAAGTCGCGCCGCAGCGGCCTCAAGGCCAGTCGCGGGCGGGTGGATTTCTAGGCGGCAGCCTGGGCTAACGCACCACGATCAGCGCGCTGCCGGCGGCTTCCAGCATGTTGCGGGTGTTGCTGCCCATGAAGAAGTGGCGCAGGCGCGAGTGGCCGAAGGCGCCCATCACTACCAGTTCCAGGCCGTGCTGCTTGCGATAGCGCTCCAGGCCCAGTTCCACGTCGCCGTCGGTGATGGCGGTGGTGACCGTGCGGCCCCGGGCCCTGAGTTCCTCGGCGGCGCGGGCGAGGGCGGCGCGGCGTTCTTCGCGGTCGCGGCCGACGGTCACCAGGTGGCAGGCCAGGCCGTCGAACAGCCGGCAGGTGGCCACCCAGGTCACCGCCTTGCGCGCGCTGTTGCTGTCGTCGTAGGCCAGCAGCACGCCGCTGGGCTTGACGAACAGGTGGCCGGCCACCAGCAGCGGGCGATGCAGGAGGCGGATGGCGCTTTCCAGGTGGCGGCCGATCAGCCGCTTGGGTGGACTGTCCTCGCCCTGACGGCCCAGCACGATGAGGTCGAAATCCTCCTGCAGACTTTCCAGCGAACCTATCAGGTCACCGTGCTGGAGCACGGCCCCGGCGCAGCGCGCCTGTTGCTCCTCCACCCGCAGCTGGGCCGCATCGAGCAGCAGCCGACCCTGGTCTTCCGCCAGGGTGCCGCGCTGGGCATCCAGCGCCGCCAGCTCGGTCAGCAGGTGTTCGCGGTTGACCAGCAGGGACGGCGTGGCCTGGCCCGGCCGCGGATAGCGGCGCTGATCCAGCACGTGCAGCAGGGTGAGCGGGGCATCCAGGGTGGTGCCGGCCCAGGCGGCGAAGTCGCAGACGGCGGCGCTGACGGCCGAGCCGTCGAGGCAGGCGAGGATCTTGGACATGGCCGCGGGTCTCCAGGAGCAGGACATTGCTGGGAGAGACCCGGGCGCGCCGTTGCGGGTTCAATCGCCGAGGGCGAGGTCGTCCGTCATGCCGCCGCGGCGCAGCAGCTGCTTGCAGCGTTGGGACAGGTGCAGCACCCGCACCCGCTTGCCGGCCTTGGCATAGCGTTCGTGCAGGGTGCGCAGCGCGGCCACGGCGGAGTAGTCGACGAAACTCAGGTGGCGGCAGTCCACCACGACCCTGGCGGGGTCGCCGGCCGGATCGAACTGGTTCAAAAAGGTGGCGGTGGAGGCGAAGAACAGGGTGCCGTGCACCTGGTACCTCTTGCTGCCGTCGGCCTCCAGATGGCTGTCGGCATAGAGCCGGCGGGCGTGCTGCCAGGCGAAGTTGAGCGCGGCCAGGACGATGCCGCAGAGTACCGCGGTGGCGAGGTCGGCGAAGACGGTGATCACGGTGACGGCAATGATCATCAGCATGTCGCTGCGCGGTACCCGGTGCAGCACCCGCAGCGAGGCCCAGGCGAAGGTCTGCTGGGCGACCACGAACATGGTGCCCACCAGCGCTGCCAGCGGAATGCGTTCGATCAGCGGCGAGAGAAACAGCACGAACAGCAGCATCAGCACGCCGGCGACCACCCCCGACAGCCGGCCGCGGCCGCCCGAGCTCAGGTTGATCATGGTCTGGCCGATCATGGCGCAACCGCCCATGCCGCCGAACAGCCCCGAAGCCATGTTGGCCGCGCCCAGGGCCACGCACTCGCGATTGGGCAGGCCGCGGCTCTCGGTGATCTCGTCGGTGAGATTCAGGGTCAGCAGGGTCTCCAGCAGGCCGACCAGGGCCATCAGCACCGCATAGGGCAGGATGATCTGCAGCGTTTCCAGGCTCCAGGGGATGTCGGGCAGCGCCAGGCGCGGCAGGCCGCCGGCGATATGGGCCATGTCACCCAGGGTACGGGTGGGCAGGTCGAGGAAATGCACCGCCAGCCCCACGCCGAGGATGGCGGCCAGGGCCGGCGGCACGGCGCGGGTCAGCCGCGGCAGCAGCCAGATGATGGCCATGGTCACGGCGGTCAGACCGATCATCAGGTACAGCGGCGTGCCGCTGAGCCAGGTCTCGCCCTGCTTGAAGTGCTCCAGCTGGGCCAGGGCGATGACGATGGCCAGGCCGTTGACGAACCCCAGCATGACCGGGTGCGGCACCATGCGGATCAGCTTGCCCAGGCGCAAGAGGCCGAAGGCGATCATCAGCAGGCCGCCGAGCACCACCGTGGCCAGCAGGTACTGCACGCCGTGCTGCACCACCAGGGCGATGATGACCACCGCCATGGAGCCGGCGGCGCCGGAGACCATGCCGGGGCGGCCACCGAAGAGGGCGGTGAGAGTACAGATGAAGAAGGCCCCATAGAGCCCCATCAGCGGATTGAGATGGGCAACCAGGGCGAAGGCGATGCACTCGGGCACCAGCGCGAAGGACGTGGTGAGACCGGCCAGGATGTCGGCGCGGGGAGAGACACTTTTCATGACGTATCCAGAACGGGCGACAGCACGGCGGGGCGCGATCGCGGAGAGACGACAGGGCAGCAGGACTCGGGTACAGACCGCAGGGGCCGTCACCAGGGGAGGGTTGGCGCTATGGCGGCGTCGGCAGGTGCTTGGACATGGTGAAGGGGTCCGCAGGCATCGCGAGGAAAGTTAGCCAGCTTAGCATGACTTTCCGGAGCTGCCGAGTCGCCAGGATCGCCGGACCGCTCTACTGGCTACCTTTCGCCAGGCCCTGGACTTGCGCACCCGCTCGGTGAGCGGCGGCTGGCCGACGATGATCCGCTGCCAACGGAGGGTACCCGGCCGTGCGGGATCCCAGGCCATTCGTCAGGCCGCGGCGGATCAGGGGACGGAAGGCCGACTTCCATTGATCGGCGACAACAGCTGAGCGCTCGATAAGCCAGGCTGTTGGGTTACTCTCTGTGCAGGGTTCGGCTACGCACCGGACCCAGCCTGAACGAGGATAAGAATCGTGGATATGAACCGTCGGCAATTCTTCAAGGTCGCTGGAGTCGGCCTTGCGGGATCCAGCCTGGCGGCGTTAGGCATGGCTCCCACAGCCGCCTTTGCCGACCAGGTGCGCCATTTCAAACTGGCGCACACCGTGGAAACCCGCAACACCTGTCCCTATTGCTCGGTCGGCTGCGGCCTGATCATGTACAGCATGGGCGACCGGGCCAAGAACGTGGCCCAGAACATCATTCACATCGAGGGCGACGCCGACCATCCGGTCAATCGCGGCACCCTCTGCCCGAAGGGCGCCGGCCTGCTGGATTTCATCCACAGCCCCAATCGCCTCAAGTACCCGGAAGTCCGCAAGCCCGGCAGCAACGAGTGGACCCGCATCAGCTGGGACGAGGCGCTCGGGCGCATCGCTACCCTGATGAAGGAAGACCGCGATGCCAACTTCATCGCCACCAACGACAAGGGCCAGACGGTCAATCGCTGGTTGACCACAGGCTTCCTGGCCGCCTCGGCGTCCTCCAATGAAACCGGTTATCTGACGCACAAGATCGCACGGAGTCTGGGCCTGCTGGCCTTCGACAACCAGGCGCGCGTTTGACACGGCCCGACGGTGGCAGGTCTTGCCCCGACGTTTGGCCGTGGAGCGATGACGAATCATTGGAGCGACATCAAGAACGCCAATCTCGTCCTCATCATGGGCGGCAATGCCGCTGAAGCCCATCCGTGCGGCTTCAAATGGGTCACCGAGGCCAAGGCGCACAACAACGCCCGGCTGATCGTGGTCGATCCGCGTTTCACCCGTTCCGCCTCGGTGGCGGATTACTACGCGCCGATCCGCACCGGCAGCGACATCGCCTTCCTCGGCGGGCTGATCAATTACCTGATCACCCACGACAAGATTCAGCAGGAGTACGTCCGCAACTACACCGACGCCGGCTTCCTGGTGAAGGAAGGCTTCACCTTCGAGGACGGCCTGTACAACGGCTATGACGCCGAGAAGCGCACCTACACCGACAAGGTGAACTGGGGCTACCAGATCGGCGACGACGGCTTCGTCAAGATCGATCCGACCCTGCAGGATCCGCGCTGCGTCTTCCAGCTGATGAAGCAGCACTACAGCCGCTACACCCTGGAAGTGGCCAGCCAGACCTGTGGCACGCCGACCGACGCGATCCAGAAGGTCTGGGCCGAAATCGCCGAGACCTCGGCGCCCGGTCGCGTCATGACCATCCTCTATGCCCTGGGCTGGACCCAGCACTCCATCGGGGCGCAGATCATCCGCTGCGGCGCCATGGTTCAGCTGCTGCTGGGCAACATCGGCCTGCCGGGTGGCGGCATGAACGCCCTGCGCGGTCACTCCAACATCCAGGGCCTCACCGACCTGGGCCTGCTGTCGATCCAGCTGCCCGGCTACCTGACCATCGGCGGCGACGGCGAGCAGGACTACAACGCCTTCATCGCCCGTCGCGCCAGCAAACCGCTGCGTCCGGGGCAGATGAGCTACTGGCAGAACTACGGCAAGTTCCACGTCAGCCTGATGAAGGCCTGGTACGGCGACAAGGCCACCAAGGACAACGACTGGTGCTATCACTGGTTGCCCAAGGTCGATGTCACCGGCGCCGGCTACGACGTCCTGCGCTACTTCGACATGATGGGCAAGGGCCAGGTCAACGGCTATGTCTGCCAGGGTTTCAACCCCATTGCCGCCTTCCCCAACAAGGCCAAGGTGATGCGCGGGCTGTCCAAGCTCAAGTGGCTGGTGATCATGGACCCGCTGGCCACCGAGACCTCCGAGTTCTGGCGCAACCACGGCGAGCACAACGATGTGAACACCGCCGAGATCCAGACCGAGGTGTTCCGCCTGCCCACCACCTGCTTCGCCGAGGAAGACGGCTCCCTGGTCAACTCCAGCCGCTGGCTGCAGTGGCACTTCAAGGGCGCCGAGGCACCCGGCGAAGGGCGCAGCGACATCGCCATCATGTCCGAGCTGTTCCTCAAGCTGCGCGAGGCCTATGCGAAGGATGGCGGGGCCTTCCCCGATCCGATCCTGGGGCTGTCCTGGCCCTACGCCAAGCCCGAGGAGCCGGCGCCGGAAGAACTCGCCAAGGAGTTCAACGGCTACGCCGTCACCGATGTGCTGGATGCCAAGGGCGCGGTCTCGGCCAAGGCCGGTCAGCAACTCGCCGGCTTCGGCCAGTTGATGGACGACGGCAGCACCGCCTCGGGTTGTTGGATCTTCTGCGGCGCCTGGACCGAGCAGGGCAACCAGATGGCGCGGCGCGACAACAGCGATCCGTTCCATATGGGGCAGACCCTGGGCTGGGCGTGGTCGTGGCCGAACAACAGACGCATCCTCTACAACCGCGCTTCCTCGGACCTCAGCGGCAAGCCCTGGGACCCGAGCAAGAAGCTGGTGTGGTGGAACGACAAGGCGCAGAAGTGGGGCGGCACCGATGTGCCCGACTACAAGATCGACGCCAAGCCGGCCGACGGCATGAGTCCCTTCATCATGAACCCGGAAGGGGTGGCGCGTTTCTTCGCCCTGGACAAGATGGCCGAGGGGCCCTTCCCGGAACACTACGAGCCGTTCGAGACGCCCATCGGTGTCAACCCGCTGCACCCCAACAACCGCAAGGCGCTCAACAGCCCGGCGGCGCGGGTGCTCAAGGACGACTGGGCGGACTTCGGCGATCGCAAGGACTTCCCCTATGCGGCCACCACCTACCGCCTGACCGAGCACTTCCACTACTGGAGCAAGCACTGCCGTCTCAACGCCATCATCCAGCCGGAGCAGTTCGTCGAGATCGGCGAGGTGCTGGCCAAGCAGAAGGGCATCGCCGCGGGTGATCTCGTGCGCGTCACCTCCAAGCGCGGCCACATCGTCTGCAAGGCGGTGGTGACCAAGCGGATCCGTCCGCTGCAGGTCAACGGCGAGACGGTGCACCACGTCGGCATCCCCATCCACTGGGGTTTCTCCGGCGTGGCGCGGATGGGTTACCTGGCCAACACCCTGACCCCCTTCGTGGGTGACGGGAACACCCAGACGCCCGAGTTCAAGTCGTTCCTCGTCAACGTGGAGAAAGCGTGATGGCAAGCCAGGATATCTACGCCCGCTCCGCGACCACCACGGCCTATACGTCGGTGCGCACCCAGGCGGAAGTGGCCAAGCTGATCGATGTGTCCAAGTGCATCGGCTGCAAGGCCTGCCAGGTCGCCTGTTCGGAATGGAACGAGTTGCGCGACGAGGTGGGCCACACCCACGGTACCTACGACAACCCGGCGGACCTCACCGCGGACTCCTGGACGCTGATGCGTTTCACCGAGCACGAGGACGAGGCCGGCAAGCTGGAGTGGCTGATCCGCAAGGACGGCTGCATGCACTGCGCCGAGCCGGGTTGCCTCAAGGCCTGTCCGAGTCCGGGGGCCATCGTCAAGTACGCCAACGGCATCGTCGACTTCAACCAGGACCACTGCATCGGTTGCGGCTACTGCATCGCCGGTTGCCCCTTCGATATCCCGCGGATCTCGAAGAAGGACAACAAGGCCTACAAGTGCTCGCTGTGTTCGGATCGGGTCGGGGTCGGCCTGGAGCCGGCCTGCGTGAAGACCTGCCCCACTGGCGCCATCGTCTTCGGCACCAAGGACGCCATGAAGGAGCACGCCGCCGAGCGCATCGTCGATCTCAAGAGCCGCGGCTACGAGAACGCCGGTCTGTACGACCCGGTTGGGGTAGGGGGCACCCACGTCATGTACGTGCTGCACCATGCCGACCAGCCGCAGCTGTACAACCACCTGCCCAAGGACCCGACCATCAGTCCCACCGTGGGCCTCTGGAAGGGCTTCACCAAACCCCTGGCGCTGTTCGCCATGGGCGCGGCGGTGCTGGCCGGTTTCTTCCACTACGTGCGCGTCGGCCCGAACCGGACCGATGACGACGACGAGGTGGTCGAGGCGCCGCCTCGTCCCGAGGGCGATGCGCCCAGGGGCGAGGTCAAGCAGCTGAGTCCGTCCGTGCAGATCTTCGATCCGCACGACAAGCAGCCCTAGCAGGGGTACGCCCCCGGTTTGGCCGGGGGCGTCCTGGGAGATCGAGATGAAACCTGAAATCCAGCGTTACAACGCCAACGAGCGGACCAACCACTGGATCGTGGCGATCCTGTTCTTCATGGCCGGGCTGTCGGGACTGGCGCTGTTCCACCCCGCGCTGTTCCCGCTGTCGAACCTGTTCGGTGGTGGCACCTGGACGCGCATCCTGCATCCCTTCATGGGTGTGGCGATGTTCCTGTTCTTCGCCTTCCTGGTGATCCGCTTCTGGCGGCACAACAAGATCGGTCGTGAAGACGCCCAGTGGCTCAAGCAGATCAACGATGTGCTGAACAACCGCGAGGAAAAGCTGCCGCCGATCGACAAGTACAACCCTGGGCAGAAGATCCTGTTCTGGGTACTGCTGGCCTGCATGCTGGTCCTGCTGGTCAGCGGCGTGGTCATCTGGCGGCAGTACTTCGCCCACCTGTTCCCCATCCCGGTGATCCGCCTGGGCGCCCTGGCCCATGCCGTGGCCGCCTTCGTGCTGGTGCTGTCGATCATCGTGCACATCTATGCCGGGATCTGGATCAAGGGCTCGGTGACCGCGATGATGACCGGCTGGGTGAGCCGGGCCTGGGCCAAGAAGCACCACTCGCTGTGGTACGAGAAGGTCACCCGCGAGAAGAAGTGAGCGGTCTCTATCGTTGGGCTTCGCTACGCTCGACCCAACCTACGGCTGAGGGGCGCGGCATTTTGCCCCCTCCCTCCGGGAGAGGGTTGGGGTGAGGGCAGCGGAGCCCGACACCCCAACCCGCCCGCTATCCTGAATCCTCCATCTTCCACCGTTTTGCTAAGGAGCCCTGCCATGGCGGGCCAGATCCTCGAGCCCGGCGAAATCGAAGCCGCGGCCGTCAATCCCGATTTCATCCTGCTGCCCGGTGGCGAGCTGTTCGGCTATCGCGCCGACCGCCTGCGCCTGCTGGCCGCCGGCAATGCGCTGAGTGACTACCTGCTGCTGATGGCCGACCTGTGCGAAGCCCAGCAAGGGGTCTTCGACCGGCTCGCCCCCCTGCCGCTGGACGAGGCGCGCAGCGCCCAGAGTCTGCAGCATGGTCTGCCACCCCTGGGTTACGACACCCTGGTTCGCGAGGGGGACTGGTTGCCCGCGCTGGATGCCCTGCTGGAGGCCCTCAAGCTTGCGCAGGCGCCGGTACAGGCCGCCCTGGACGAACTGCGCCAGGCCGATGCCGGCCAGCGCAAGGCCTGGGCCATCGCCCTGCTGGCCGGCAGCTACGAACTGGTGCCAGCCGGCGTCGTGCCCTTCCTCGGCGCCGCCCTGCAGGTGGCCTGGACCCACTGGCTGCAGCGCAGTGACTTCAGCGCCCTGCGCGAACAGGGTAGTCAGACGTCCTGCCCCTGCTGCGGTGCGCCGCCCATGGCCGGCATCATCCATCACCTGGGCAAGGCCAATGGCCTGAGATACCTCACCTGCTCGCTGTGCGCCTGCGAGTGGCACTTCGTGCGGGTCAAGTGCAGCCACTGCGAGACGGGCAAGGGCCTGGGCTACTACTCCCTGAGCACCGACGACGCCAACGTCCAGAAGGCTCCGCTACGCGCCGAGACCTGCGCCCACTGCAAGACCTATCTCAAGCACCTCTATCGCGACCACGACGCCCGCAGCGAACCCCTGTCCGCCGATCTCGCCAGCCTGGCGCTGGACGTGCGCCTGGCGGAAGAGGGCTACGAGCGCCACGCGCCCAACCTGCTGTTCGCCCCGGGCTAGACCGGGCAGGACGACCGCCCGGGGCAGGGCGGTCGCCGCTTCCGTTTCCGCCTATGGCGGGTAGCCTCGTCCTGGCCGGTGCCGATGCGCGCACCCTGATTCCGCTTCGTGAAGCCGAGCCGCGCGAACCCCGGCGAAGCGCTCGCCAACGCTGCTTATCGCGCCAAGCGTAGGTCGGCAATGCCCTGTCACCGCGGGGTCATCTTGCAGAGCCAGTCTATCGAAGGGCACAAAACCTTCTATCACACCGGGTGGCGAAGCCGTCTAGTATGGAGACTGCGCCGCTTCGTCGGTGTGCCCATCTGATGAGGGGATAACAATGACCGTAACGTCCGCTTCGCCCATGGTGGGGCTCTACCCGGAGCCGGCTCGACGCCGGCCTCAACGCCTGTCGTGCCCCTAGGCCGACGCGACCGGAACCACGCCTTCTGCAGGCCGTGCTGCTGTCGCGGCTGACAACCGGATGAACAAGACCCTGAGGTAGCCAAGAAGATGTCGACCGAATCCAAGTGCCCGTTCAATCACGCCGCCGGCGGTGGTACCACCAACAAGGATTGGTGGCCGAACCAGCTCAATCTCAACTTCCTGCACCAGCATTCCTCACTCTCCGATCCCATGGGCGAAGAGTTCGACTACGCCACCGAATTCAAGAGCCTCGACCTGGAAGCGGTAAAGGCCGACCTGCGCGCCGTGATGACCGATTCCCAGGACTGGTGGCCGGCCGACTTCGGCCACTACGGCCCGCTGTTCGTGCGCATGGCCTGGCACAGCGCCGGTACCTATCGCGTCGGTGACGGCCGTGGCGGCGCCGGTCAGGGTCAGCAGCGCTTCGCGCCGCTCAACAGCTGGCCGGACAACGTCAGCCTGGACAAGGCGCGCCGGCTGATCTGGCCGGTCAAGCAGAAGTACGGCCGCAAGATATCCTGGGCCGACCTCATCGTCCTCACCGGCAACGTCGCCCTGGAATCCATGGGCTTCAAGACCTTCGGCTTCTCCGGCGGTCGCCAGGACGTTTGGGAACCGGACGATGCGGTGTTCTGGGGTTCGGAAACCGTCTGGCTGGGTGGCGACGTGCGCTATGGCGCGCACAAGCAGATGGAGCAGCCCGGTGACGGTGTGCTGACCGCCCAGCCCGAGCAGCATCCGGTGGAGCACAGTCGCAACGACAATCCGCAGCGCACCCTGGAAAATCCTCTGGGCGCGGTGCAGATGGGCCTGATCTACGTGAACCCCGAAGGTCCGGACGGCAATCCCGATCCGGTGGCCTCGGCCCATGACATCCGCGAAACCTTTGGCCGCATGGCCATGAACGACGAGGAAACCGTCGCCCTGATCGCCGGCGGCCACGCCTTCGGCAAGACCCACGGCGCAGGCCCGGCGACCAACGTCGGCGCTGAGCCGGAAGCGGCCGACCTGGAACAGCAGGGCTTCGGCTGGCACAACAGCTACGGCACCGGCAAGGGCGCCGACACCATCACCAGCGGCCTCGAAGTGACCTGGACCTCCACGCCCACCCGCTGGAGCAACGAATACTTCGAGAACATGTTCAAGTTCGAGTGGGAGCTGTTCAAGAGTCCGGCCGGCGCCCACCAGTGGCGGCCGAAAGACGGCGCCGGCGCCAATGCCGTGCCCGATGCCCACGATCCCAGCAAGCGTCATCAGCCGACCATGCTGACCTCCGACCTGGCACTGCGCTTCGATCCGGCCTACGAGAAGATCTCCCGCCGCTTCCTGGAAAATCCGGACCAGCTGGCCGACGCCTTCGCCCGTGCCTGGTTCAAGCTGACCCACAGGGACATGGGGCCCCTGGCTCGCTACCTGGGCCCGGAAACCCCCACCGAAGAACTGCTGTGGCAGGACCCGCTGCCCAAGGCTGCAGGCGCGCCCCTGGGCGAGGCCGAGGTCAAGGCACTCAAGGACAAGCTGGCCGCGTCCGGCCTGAGCGTGTCCGAACTGGTCGGCACCGCCTGGGCGGCTGCTTCCACCTTCCGCGGTTCCGACAAGCGCGGCGGGGCCAATGGCGGCCGTCTGCGCCTGGCGCCGCAAAAGGACTGGGAGGTCAACCAGCCGGCGCAACTGGCCAAGGTGCTGGGCGTGCTGGAAGGCATCCAGCGTGACTTCAATAGCCAGGGCAAGCAGGTCTCCATCGCCGACCTGATCGTGCTGGCCGGCAGCGTCGGGGTGGAAAAGGCCGCCCAGGCGGCGGGCCATTCGGTCAGCGTGCCCTTCACTCCGGGGCGCGTGGATGCCTCCCAGGAGCAGACCGACGTCCACTCCTTCGGGCACCTGGAGCCCTGGGCCGACGGCTTCCGCAACTACGTCGGCGGGGAATTCAAGGTCAAGCCGGAATTCCTGCTGGTGGACAAGGCGCACCTGCTGAACCTGACCGCGCCCGAGCTGACGGTGCTGCTGGGCGGCCTGCGCGTGCTGGACATCAACGTGGGCGGCGCCAAGCATGGCGTCTTCACCCAGCGGCCGCAGACCCTGACCAACGACTTCTTCGTCAACCTGCTGGACATGGCTACCGAATGGAAGGCCACCGGTCCGGACAAGGCCACCTTCGAAGGTCGCGATCGCCAGACCGGTGCGGTGAAGTGGACCGGTACCCGGGTCGATCTGGTGTTCGGTTCCCACGCCCAGCTGCGCGCCCTGAGCGAGGTCTATGGCAGTGCCGATGCCCAGGAGAAGTTCGTCAAGGACTTCGTCAAGGTCTGGACCAAGGTGATGGAGCTGGATCGTTTCGATCTGCGCTGATCGCCGAGCGGTAGCTGAAAACGCCTCCTTCGGGAGGCGTTTTTTTTGGCCTCGCCAGCGCACCGCCGTCCATCGCCGATCAATGGCGGATCGAGTGGAAGGCGCGTTTCAGAGCCGTTCTGGCGCCCGCGACGCAGGGCTGGTCCGGCCTTAAGCAAACCCTAAGCGCCCCTTAAGGAGCGCGTAACCCGGGAGATACACACTGCGCCAAACACCCAGAGGCTGTCCCCATGGAAGCGCTTGCCGAACTCTCCCTCAGTCTGGTCGAAGGCCCCATCCGCCCCGATCTGTGCCGCGATGAAGTCCTCGCCGATCTGTTCGAGGCCACCGCGGCGCGGGCGCCGGAGCGGCCCGCCCTGCTCGAAGGCGAGCGCAGCCTGAGCTATGGCGAACTCAACGCCTGGGCCGACCGCGCCGCGTCGCGGCTGCTGGCCGCCGGTGCCGGGCCTGGCCGCGTGGTCGGCCTCTGGCTGCCACGCGGTATCGAGCTGCTGGTGATGCAGCTGGCCATCGCCAAGACCGGCGCCGCCTGGCTGCCCTGCGACGCCGAAACCCCGGCCGATCGCGTGGCCCTCTGCCTGGAAGATGCCCAGGCGGTGGGCGTGATCACCGGGGCGCCCTTCGCCGATCTGCTGGCGCGGCCCGGGCTCGGCTGCTGGACCCCCGACGAGCTGAGCGTCGGCCTGGCCCAGGGCGAGACCCTGCGCCGGCGTGGCCAGGTCTCTCCGGACCACCTGGCCTACCTGATCTACACCTCCGGCTCCACCGGCAAGCCCAAGGGCATCGGCATCCGCCAGGACAGCATCTGTCACTTCCTGCGCAGCGAGAATTCGCTGCTCGGCATCGAGGCCGGCGATCGGGTCTACCAGGGTTTCTCGGTGGCCTTCGACATGTCCTTCGAAGAGATCTGGATCAGCTACCTGGTGGGCGCCACCCTCTGGCTGGCGCCGCGGGAGATCACCGCCGACCCCGAGGCCCTGGCCCGCGCCCTGACCGCCAATCGCATCAGCGTGCTGCACGTGGTGCCGACCCTGCTGGCGCTGTTGCCGGAAGACGTCCCCAGCCTGCGCCTGATCAACCTCGGCGGCGAGATGTGCCCCGAGCCCCTGGTGGCACGCTGGAGTCGGCCGCAGCGGCGGCTGTTCAACACCTATGGCCCGAGTGAGGCCACTGTCTCGGCGAGTCTGGCGCAACTGCAACCGGGCGAGCCGGTGACCATTGGCCGGCCGCTGCCCAACTACAGCCTGCTGGTGGTGCACGCCGATGCCAGCCTGCCGCTGGCGCTGCTGCCACGCGATCAGGTGGGTGAACTCTGCATCACCGGTCCCGGCGTGGCCGATGGCTACCTGGGGCGTCCCGAACTGACCGCCGAGAAATTCCTGCCCAATCCCTGGAGCACCGGCAGCCACGACCTCAAGCTCTATCGCACCGGTGACCTGGCACGGGTCGACAAACACGGCCAGGTGCATTGCCTGGGCCGGGTCGACGACCAGGTGAAGATCCGCGGCTATCGCGTCGAGCTGGGCGAGATCGAAGCCACCCTGGCGCGGCAACCCGGCGTCGGGACCGTGGCCGTGGTGCTGCGCGAAGAAGGCGGCGTGGAGCAGCTGGTGGCCTTCCTGGTCGGCGATGGCGGTCCGCTGCCGCGCAGCGACCTGCTGCGGACCGAGCTGGCCGGCTGCCTGCCGCTGTACATGGTGCCCAGTCGCTTCGAGTGGCTCGGCGAGATGCCGCGGCTGAACTCCGGCAAGATCGACCGCAAGCAACTGCGAGCTCGGCCCCTGGCCATTGCCGTAGTGGCGCCGGTCACTCCGGCCAGTGGCGCCCTGGGTGCGCTGCTGGCGGCCACCGCCGAGCTGTTTCCCGGTCAGCCCCTGCACGCCGAGATGGATTTCTTCGACGACTTGGGCGGGCACTCGCTGTTCGCCGCCCGCCTGGTCTCGCGCCTGCGCCAGGACCCGCGCTATGCCAGCGCCACGGTCAAGGCGGTCTATGCCGGCCGCACCCTGGGCGCCATTGCCGACGCCCTGGAGGCGGATGCCGCCGAGGCGGGCACGGCGACGGCCACCGAGGCCTGGGCGCCGCCCAGCCGCTGGCGACGCTGGCGCTGTGGCCTGGCCCAGGCGGTGGCCCTGCCGCCGCTCCTGACCCTGCGCCTGGGCCGCTGGCTGGCACCCTTCCTGGCCTTTCCGCTGCTGATCCATTCCGGTACCGCGCTGCCCTTGGCCATGCTGACCGCCCTGAGTCTGTTCGTTCTGGCCATCGGCCTGGAATTCGCCGTGGCCCTGCTGGGCAAGCGTCTGACCGGTCGCCTGCAGCCCGGTCGCTATCCGCTGTGGGGCCTGACCTATTATCGCTGGTGGCTGGGTGAGCGCTTCCTCGCCCTGGCGCCGGCCTACCTGCTCAGCGGTTCGCCCCTGGCCCGTGGCTGGCTACGGCTGCTGGGCGCCCAGGTCGGCGCCGAGGCCTTCGTCGGCACCCTGACCCTGCGCGTCCCCGAGTTGCTGACCCTGGGGCAGGGTGCCAGCCTGGGCAACGGCGTCAACTTCGAAAACGCCCGGGTGCTGCGCGGCGAACTGCTGCTCGGCGCCGTGACCCTGGGTCGCGAAGCCCAGGTCGGCTCCTATGCCATCCTCGAAGGCGACACCGCCCTCGGTGACGGTGCGCGCCTGCAGGCCCAATCCGCCCTGCGCAGCGGCCAGCGCATCCCGGCCGGACGCAACTGGGGCGGCGCGCCGGCCCATGACCAGGGCGCCGCCGGTGCCCGCGTCCTGCCGCCGGCTCCGGTATCCCGCGCCCAGCGTGCCGTGCTGAAAGGGCTCTATGCCCTCAGTGGCCTGGTGGTCTCGGTGCTGTTCTTCATGCCGCTGTTTCCCCTGGCGCTGCTGATCGACGAACTGGAAAGCTTCGGTGGGCTGCCCTGGTGGCACACCTCTTCGCTGCTGCTCGATGCCCTGCAATACGGCGTACTGGCCCTGCCGCTGGGCA
Source organism: Pseudomonas flavocrustae (assembly GCF_029872515.1). Lineage (NCBI taxonomy): Bacteria > Pseudomonadati > Pseudomonadota > Gammaproteobacteria > Pseudomonadales > Pseudomonadaceae > Pseudomonas > Pseudomonas flavocrustae. The sequence goes on from NZ_JAPDIQ010000001.1 coordinate 42,440, forward strand.
TGGTCAGCGTCGCCCTGACCCTGCTTGGCTGCGCCCTGGCACGGCGGTTGATCCTGCCGCGGCTGGAAGAAGGCCAGTGGTCGATCGACAGCCTCTTCTACTGGCGCAAGTGGCTGGCCAACCTGATCCAGGAGTCGGCGCTGCAGAGTCTGCAGGGCCTCTATGCCACCGTTTATTCGGCGCTCTGGTATCGCCTGCTGGGTGCCCGGGTCGGCCGTGATGCCGAGATCTCCACCGCCCAGGGCCCGGTCTCCTCGCTGCTGGAACTGGGCGCCGAGACCTTTATCGCCGATGCCGTGATGCTCGGTGACGAACAGGTGGCCCAGGGCTGGATGACCCTCAGACGCACCTCCATCGCCCGCCGCAGTTTCGTCGGCAACGGCGCCTATGTCGCCGACGGCTGCCACCTCCCCGAAGACGCCCTGATCGGTGTCCTGGGGCGGCTCGACGAAGGCGTGCCCCTGCGCCAGGGCGAAACCTGGCTCGGCTCGCCGGCGGTCCGGCTGCCGGCGCGGGAGACCCTGACCGGCTACCCGGAAAGCCTGACCTTCCGCCCGGCACCTTGGCGCCGGGTGGCGCGTGGCCTGATCGAGGCCCTGCGCATCGTGCTGCCCACCGGCTTCACCGTCGCCGCCGGCTGCGCCATCGCCGAAGCCCTTGTGCCGCTGTGGCAGGCCGGCGCCTGGCTGCAACTGCTCGGCGAGACCCTGCTGGCCGGCAGCGCCTTCGCCCTGGCCAGCTTCCTGGTGGTGCTGGGACTCAAGTGGCTGGTGGTCGGTCGTTATCGCCCGCGCTCGGCGCCCATGTGGACCTTCTTCGTCTGGCGCAGCGAAGCCATCACCAGCCTCTACGAAACCCTGGCGGTGCCCAATCTGCTCGGCACCCTGCGCGGTACGCCCTGGCTGCCGCTGGCGCTGCGCCTGCTCGGCGCCCGCCTGGGGCGCGGCACCTACCTGGATACCACCGACCTCACCGAATTCGACTGCGTGCGCCTCGGTGACCATGGCGAACTCAATGCATTGGCCGGGCCCCAGACCCACCTGTTCGAAGACCGGGTGATGAAGGTGGGCGAAGTCGAGCTGGGAGCCGGGGTCAACCTGGGGCCGCGCAGCGTGGTGCTCTATGGCGCCCGCGTCGGCGACGACGTGGAACTGGGTCCGCTGTCGCTGGTGATGAAGGGCGAAACCTTGCCGGGTCGCTCGCGCTGGGAGGGTAACCCCGTTCAGCCCCGGCGCTAGGACTGTCACACAACCATAAAGACAGCCCCGGATACTCCGCCCCGTACAACAATGACGGGGCAAGGCGATGACGGCGTGGGTACGACGGATCAGGATTGGGCGGACCGGCTGGCTGCTGGCCCTGGCGCTGCTGCTGGCACTGGGAGTGACCCAGGGTCTGCGCAGCAGCCATCTGGATAGTCAATTGCTGTTCTGGCTCGGCCAGCAGTGGCAGAGCGAACCCCGAACCTCCCTGGAGCTCGGTCGCTACCGGGTGGCGGTGGAAGCCAAGCCGGTGGCCGGCGTCAGCGAGAATCTGTCCGACCTCAGCTATGACCCGGAGCGGGATCGCCTCTGGGCGGTGGTCAACAATCCGCCGGAGTTGCTGGCCCTGAGCCGGGACGGCGAGCTGCTGCAACGCCATCGCCTGGAGGGCTTCGACGACGTCGAAGGCGTGACCTATCTGGGAGGCGACCGCCTGCTGCTGGCGGAAGAGGGCGCCAACGCCCTGACCCTGGTAGGCATCCCCGAGGGCGACGACGTGCTCCGCCGCAAGGACTATCGCAGCCTGACCCTGGATCTCTTCCCCCGCGCCAACCAGGGCTTCGAGGGGCTGGACTACGATGCCGCCCGCGATCGCCTGTTCGTGGTCAAGGAGCACTCGCCGCGCAAGCTCTATGAAATCCGTGGCCTGCTCAGGAGCTTCGACGGCGACTTCGCCCTGCGCATCATTGATCGCCAGGCCTGGCTGGACCAGGCGCCCAGCACCGGTGACCTGTCCGCGGTCCATGTCGATCGCCGCACCGGCCACCTGCTGCTGCTCAGCGACGAATCGCGGGTGCTGATCGAACTCAACGACCAGGGCCATACCCTGGATACCCGTTCCCTGGTGGCGCCCTTTGGTGGCCTGTCACGGCGGATCCGCCAGCCCGAAGGCGTCACCCTGGATACCGCCGGCAACCTCTATGTGGTCAGCGAGCCTAACCTGTTCTATCGCTACCAGAAGCGCTGAAACAGGTGCTTGGATTCAAGACTGCTCGATACCGGTGGAGGGGTCGTAGATCAAGCTAACCAGATCGGCCAACTCGGTTAGCGAGCCCCTCATCGCCATCGCTCGATCAAAGCCATGAAAGTGCTCAGGCGCACCTTGGCGCAACAAGGCAAAAGCCGCTTTCGGACCCGGATAATAGAGTCCCCGCACCGCGAAATAGTCTTCCAGCAGGGAGAACAGCAGCCAGTGAAGCCGATAGTGACCTTCGGCATCGTCGCGTGCTGCCCGGCGCAACATGCGCCGCGCCCACTGTTGCCGGTGGAGACGTTCATTGGTTGACAGCGCTACGGTCTGTTCTGCTACTAGCTCTTCCACCTGGGCAAGCACCTGCTCGCCAAACCGTTCGCGCTGGAACAAGACTCGGCCGCCCTTTAGCCGAACCCAACTGGCATTGGGTCGTGCAGCGGTCGCATCGATCCAGCCATCCACATATAGGCCCTGCCAGTCCGTGGGCAAGCGGATCGGGGCGTCCGTATCCCGGAACCCTAGTACATCCAGATCACTGTCAGGCTCCCAGTCGCCACGAGCGCGCGAGCCGTAGAGGATAGCGGTATGACAGCCGTAGTCGTGGCGCAGCACTTCGGCAAGGGCTGCCACCAGCGTGGCGTTGTCCGCCGCTGAACAACGAGCCATTCAGACGCCGCCCAGCCGCTCCAGCACGGCAGGGGTATCCTTGGCGCCCATGGCGCGGGCCACGCTCAGCGCCGTGTTGCCGGCGGCGTCCCGGGCCTTGGGATCGGCACCGCGGGCGACCAGCAGTTCCACCATCTGCACGTGGTTGAACATGGCCGCCATCATCAGCGCGGTCTTGCCGTCGGGCATGGCGCCCTCCACGGCGGCGCCGTGCTCCAGCAGCAGTTCGGCCATCGGCAGGTTGTTCTTGAAGGCCGCGCCGGCCAGGGGCGACTGGCCCATGTCGTTGGCCAGATTCGAATCGGCCCGGTGCTCCAGCAGGACACGGCTGGCCTCCAGGTGGCCGTGGTAGCTGGCCAGCATCAGCAGGCTGTCGCCCTTGTGATTGCGCAGATTGGGGGTCAGCCCCTTCTCCAGCACCAGGGCCAGCACCTCGGCATTGCCGGTGCGCGCGAGGTTGAACACCTCGGTGGCGAATTCCTGGGCTTCTTCATCGGTCATGCGCTGGGGACCGTCTGCGGTCATGGTGCTCTCCTGGACTAAGGCGGGCGGGACCCTCGGGATCCCGGACGATAGGAGGGCAGACCCGAATGGCAGGGGGGAGTTCTGTCGCGGCGGCGAAACAAGGCCGCCGCAAAAGCGCGAGTCGGTTATAAAACGTCGCGAGCGGTTGTCAGACAGGTGTGTGCGGCGCGCAGGAACCGGAGTGTACGAGTAGTACATGAGGATTCCGAGCACCGCACGTGCCTGTATGGCGGACGCGCAGTAGTTTTATAAGCGGCTCTCAGCCGAAGGTTGCGTGGGTCTCGGCGAAGGCCTGCAATTCCGCCACGCTGTAGTTGCCGACCATCAGCACCGGGCCATGGGCCGTACCAATCTGCGCGGGCAGGGTGTCGAGAAAACCACCGGTAGGGGTCACCCCGAGGTTGGTGTATTCGGCGGCCGGCAGATGGAATTCGGCGATCAGGCGCGCCGCTTCGGCGATGCCGGCGGCCACGCTGACTGGATGCAGGGCGGCCCCTAGCGGATTGACTTGGCCACCGTTGTCGCCGCTGAACAGGTGGCCGACCTTGGCTGCCGCCTGGGTCAGGTCGTGCTGGTCGGCCTGGGCGCCGATCAGGAACAGCGAACCATAGTGCGGCAGGCTGCCGCCGCCCTCGGCCTGGCTGACGAAGCTGGGCGCGAAGGGCTGCTCGCCGCGGATGTCGGAGCTGTAGTTGGCCACCGGATCGCCGAGGGTGACCACATTGACGAAGTTGCCTCCGTGACCCGCCGCGTGCGCATCGCGGGGAATGCCCGAGGCCTCGAAGCTGATGCCGCCGAGACCGGTCTGCTGGGCGACGTAGGCCGCCGAGATGCCGCCCAGGGAGTGGCCGGTGATGAAGATGTCCTGGGTGCCATAGCCCTGCTTGGCCGCCGCCTCGATCACCTGGTGGGCGAAGTCCAGCGACTGGCGCTGGGCGCTGGAGACCTGCTGGCCGAGGATCTGCAGATCGCTCAGCAGACCACCGGCGGTGGACAGGGGATCGATCAGCAGATTCTCGCCTCTGGTAGTGCCGGCATAGCTGATGAGCACCTGGTTCTCGGCGGTGATCCAGGTGTGGGCCGTCGCGCCATTGAGCGAGTTGTGCAGCGTCAGCTGCTGGCCATCGACCAGGAAGGGCCGCATGCCGTCGGGCGTGCCACCCAGCACGTACTCGCTGATGGCGCCGTTGAGGAATTCGCTGACGGTTGGGGTGCTGGCCGAACTGGTCTGCGCCAGCGGCGTGACCGCGGCGCTCTTCAGCGTGTGCAGGTAGGTGAAGTTGCCGAGGCTGACGATGTCGCTGTTGTCGAGCAGGCCATCGCTGGCCCAGGGGGAGGTTTTCTTGGACATGACGGCACCTTTGTTATTGTCGTGAGGTGGACGCGGTGGCCAGGGCCTTCCACGCCAGGACCACGCTAGGCGCCTGGGAAAAGCCCGCGAAAACCATCCTAGGACGGGCTCTGGCACGCGGCAAACCGGGAACCCGGGGGTCATTTCCGGACGCCCCGGGTCCGGGTTCGGCCACCCCACGCCGGGACGGGCCAGGCCTGCGGCAGCGCGGCGCGCCCTGGTCGACCCGCCGCGAGTTCGGGCTACACTGGGGGTCGAATCGATCAAGAGGCTCCCATGACCGCCATTCGCCTGCCGTCCATCGACCGCCTGCTGCGCCATCCCGCTTCGCGTCCGCTGGAGGAGCGCCACGGTCGCGAGCTGGTCCTTGGCGGCTATCGTTCGCTGCTGGACGATCTGCGCGACGCCCTGAGAGCCGGCACCCTGACCGCCGTGGAGGTGGAGGAGGGCGTGCTGGCCGGTCGCCTGGGCGAGCGCCTGGCGTTGCATAGCCAGCCGCGGGTGCGGCGGGTGTTCAATCTCACCGGCACGGTGCTGCACACCAACCTGGGACGGGCGCTGCTGGCGGAAGAGGCGATCGCCGCGGTGACCGAGGCCGCGCGTCAGCCGATGAATCTGGAATTCGATCTAACCACCGGCAAGCGCGGCGATCGCGACGACCTGGTCGCCGACCTGGTGCGCGAACTCACCGGCGCCGAGGCGGTGACCGTGGTCAACAACAACGCCGCGGCCGTTCTGCTGGCCCTGCATGCCATAGGCGCACGCAAGGAAGGGGTGCTGTCCCGCGGCGAGCTGATCGAGATCGGCGGTGCCTTTCGCATCCCCGACATCATGGCCCGCGCCGGGGTCAAGCTGGTGGAGGTGGGCACCACCAACCGCACCCATGCCCGCGACTACGAAGCCGCCATCGGCCCGCGTACCGCGCTGCTGATGCGGGTGCACACCAGCAACTACAGCGTCCAGGGCTTTACCGCCAGCGTGGCCACGACGGAGCTGGCCGCCATTGCCCACGCCCATAACGTCCCCCTGCTGGAAGACCTCGGCAGCGGCACCCTGGTTGACCTGACCCGTTGGGGGCTGCCCGCCGAGCCCACGGTGCAACAGGCGCTGCGCGATGGCGCGGACCTGGTGACCTTCAGTGGCGACAAGCTGCTCGGCGGCCCGCAGTGCGGCCTCATCGTCGGTCGCCGTGACCTCATCGAGCGGATCAAGAAGAATCCGCTCAAGCGGGCGTTGCGGGTCGACAAGCTGACCCTGGCCGCCCTGGAAGCGACCCTGGCGCTCTATCGCGATCCGGATCGACTGGCCGAACGTTTGCCCAGCCTGCGCCTGCTATCCCGCCCGGCCGAGGCCATCACCACCCAGGCCGAGCGGCTGCTGCCGGCCTTCGCCGCCGTGCTGGGCGCGACCTATGCGGTCAGCGTGGAGCCGGCGCTGGGCATGATCGGCAGTGGCGCCCAGCCGGTGGCACGGCTGCCCGGGGCGGCGCTGTGCTGTCGTCCCCAGGTCAGCAAGCGCCTGCGTGGGCGCGCCCTGCGGCAGTTGGAAGAGGGCCTGCGCCAGCTACCCATTCCGGTGGTGGGGCGCATCGACGCCGATGCGCTCTGGCTGGATTTGCGCCAGCTCGACGACGAAGCCGCCTTTCTGGCGCAGTTGCCAGCGCTGCTGCTGCCGGAGATTCGCTAAGAGCCTGTTCAAAGGCTCGCGAGCTAGAGCCAAACAAGGCCTCGGCGGCCCCGCGAAAAGACCTGAGGAAGCGGACCGGGCTCGCGAACGAGTTTACGAGTAGTAAATGAGCATTCCGGCCGGGCTGGCGACCCAGGGTCTTTTCAATGCCGTTTGGCCGACGCGCAGCAGCCTTTGAATAGGCTCTAACGAACGACCCAGCGCTGCCGGGCCCAGTTACTCAGCAGATCCACGCCCAGCACCAGCACCAGCATGCCGAGGATCACGGTGGCGGCCTGGGCCTGCTGGAACAGGCTCAGGCTGAAGTACAGCTGCTGCCCCAGGCCGCCGGCGCCGACGAAGCCGAGGATGCTGGCCATGCGGATGTTGTTTTCCCAGCGATAGAGCAAGTAGGCCAGCAACTGTGGCCAGACCGCCGGCAGGGTGCCGTAGAGAAAGGCCGCCAGCGCGCCACCGCCGGCCAGGCGAATGGCCTCGGCGGGCGCCTTGGGGGTGTTTTCCAGGGCGTCGGCGAACAGCCGGCCGAGTACCCCGGCGGTGTGCAGGGCCAGGGCCAGGGTCCCGGCGTTGGGTCCCAGGCCGGCGGCCAGCACCATCAGCGCCGCCCAGACCAGTTCCGGCACGGCGCGCAGGGCATTGAGCAGCAGCCGCGCCAGCGCCAGGGCGCCCAGGCCCAGGCGACCGGCCGCCGGCAGCGCCAGCAGGATGCCGAGCAGCCCGGCGAGCAGGGTGCCCAGGGCCGACATGGCCAGGGTCTCCACCGCGCCGTGGGCCACGGCCAATAGCTGGGTAACCGAGAAGTCCGGCTTGAGAAAATCGGCCAGGAAGCTGCCCATCTGCGCCAGGGCGCGAACGCTCAGCAATTCGCCGAAGGCTGTACCCAGGTAGCTGGCGGACGCCACCAGGGCGGCGCCCATGGCCAGCACCGTCAGAGCGCCGCGGCCGCCGCCCTGACTGCGCTCCACCTGGCGCAGCAGGCGACTGAGCACATCGGCCAGCAGCACCAGCACCAGGAAGGTCAGCAGCAGGCTGGCCACCTCGCCACCGGCGAACATGCGCAGCGACAGGTCCACCTGCTGACCGAGACCGCCGGCACCGACGAAGCCCATCACCACCGAGGCGCGGATGGCGCATTCCCAGCGGTAGACGCTGTAGGAAATCATCTCGCCCGCGGCATTGGGCAGCACGCCATAGACGAAGGCCTGCAGGCGACCGGCGCCCTGCAGCAGCAGAGCCCGCGCCGGGCGGGGATCGACCGATTCGAAGATCTCCGCATAGACCTTGCCCAGCATGCCGCCGTAGGTGATGGCGATGGCCAGCACCCCGGCGGTGGGACCCAGGCCCACGGCGCGGACGAACAGCAGCGCCCAGACGATCTCCGGCACGCTGCGCAGGACGATCAGCACCCCGCGGACCAGTCCGCGGAGCAGGCGCGGCAAGCGGCCTGGACGTCCGCCGCGGGGCAGGGCGGAGATCGACAGCACGCGAGTGGCGAGCAGAGCGGCGGGCAGGGCGATCAGCGCCGCCAGGGCCATGCCCAGGGTGGCGATGGCCAGGGTTTCCAGGGTGGCGCGCCCGAGCACGGCGAGAAAGTCGGCGTCATGGGCGGGTGGCCAGAAGCCGGCGAGAAAGTTGCCCATGGTGCGGGCGTTGTCGCCGGTGAAGAGTCCGAAGAGATCGAATTCCGCCAGGCGCAGCGTCGGCCAGGCCAGCAGCAGGGCCAGCAGGGTGAGCAGCAGACGGGGCCGGGCGGCCGGGTCCTGGCGGGGCGAGGTCAGCATCGCGGCAGGTCGAGCGGCGTCTCGGCCGGGGCCGGTGCGGCGGGCGCCAGTGTGGCGCTCAGCCCCTCGTTGGCATAGAGCGCGGCGAGATCGGCCGGGGTGACGGCGCTCGCGGCTTTGTCCCACAGCAAGCGGCCGGCCCGCAGGCCGAGAATGCGTGGAAAGCGCTGCAACGCCAGCTCCACATTGTGCAGGCTGGTTACCAGGGTGGTGCCCTGGCGCGCCGCAGCGTCGCTCAGCACCTCCAGGGTATGGCCGGCCAGCACCGGGTCCATGGCCGACACGGGTTCGTCGGCGAGCAGCAGCTGCGGCTGCTGATAGAGCGCCCGGGCGATGCCGACGCGCTGCAGCTGGCCACCGGACAGCTGATCGCAGGAGGAATAGAGGCGATCGGCGAGATCCAGCGGCGCCAGGGCGGCGGCGGCGCCGTCACGATCCAGGGGATGCACCAGGCTGACCAGGCTGCGCGCCAGCGACCACTGGCCGAGGCGTCCGGCCAGTACCGCGGTGATCACGCGCTGGCGCGCCGGCAAGGGCGGCGCCTGATGGATGAGGCCGATGCGGGCACGCAACTGGCGCCGCTCCCGGTTGCCCAGGCTCCAGGGCTCCTGGCCGAGCAGCTCCAGCTCACCTGCGACCGGTCGCAGCCCGGTGGCCAGCAGGCGCAACAGGCTGGTCTTGCCCGCCCCGGACGGGCCGATCAGCGCGACCTGCTCACCCTGTTGCAGGCTGAGGTCGAGATCGGCCAGGGCGGGCGAGCCGTCGGCGTGTACCAGCGTCACGCCCCTGAGGGCGAGACTCACTTGAGCAGGCCGGCTGCCAGGGCGGAAGCCTCGATGCTCTTGTAGTTGTCCGGCGAGGTCGGCACGAAGCGGCTGGCCGCCTGCAGGTCGAGGATCGCCTTGTCGGCCGGCTTGGCCGGATCCAGGTCGAGGAAGGCCTGCTTGATCTTGGCCGCCAGTTGCGGATCCAGACTGCCGCGCACCGTCCAGTTGTAGTCGTAGTAGGGCGGGGTGGTGGATATCACTCGGACCTTGCTGGTATCGACCTTGCCGGCGTCGACCAGCTTCTTCCACACCGAGGCGTTGAGCACACCGGCATCGGCCTTGCCCGCGGCGACCCAGGCGACGGTGGCGTCATGGGCGCCGGAATAGGCCACCCGCGAGAAGAACTGCTCGGGGACGATGCCTTCCTGCTGCATGAAGTAGCGTGGCATCAGGCTGCCCGAGGTGGAAGAGACCGAACCGAAGGCGAAGGTCTTGCCCTTGAGGTCCTGCAGGGTCTTCACAGCCGGGTCGGCGGTGATGAATTTGCTGGTGAACTTCTGATCTTCTTCGCGCTGCACCAGGGGGGTCATCGGCGCCTTGCGCTGCGCCTGGACGAAGGTGAAGCCGCCGAACCAGGCCAGGTCCAGGCGATCCGAGGCCATGGCTTCCACCACGCCGGCATAGTCGGACACCGGGACGAATTTCACCGGCATGCCCAGGCGCTGCTCCAGGTATTCACCCAGCGGCTTGAACTTGCGGATCAGCTCGGTGGGCGCCTCGTCGGGAATGGCCGAGACGCGCAATTCGGCGGCGGCGTGGGAGAGCAGGGACGTCAGGGACAGGGCCAGGCCTGCTGCCAGGGCCAGCGAACGCTTGAGCATGGGTTTCTCCGGTTCAATAGCGGAAAAAAAGGGGCTGCAGTATAGGGGGTGGCGCTGTTTTGCGCAGCTGTCACGGGGCCTAAGGCCTGGCAGGATGCTGCCGTCGGGTGACGCAGGGGCTCTAGGCGGTCACTGTGCAGCGGACACGAACAGGCGTCCGAGTCCGCTGCGGTGGTATCAGGGCGGGCCGGCGAGCGCTCAGGTCTCGTCGAAGAAGCGCTCGTTCCAGTCGACCAGGGGTTGCGGCGCATTGAGCTTCTGGCCGTAGATCACTGCGTAGGCCAGCACGTTCTGCACGTATTGCCGCGTCTCATCGAAGGGAATGGTTTCCACCCAGACGTCGAAGGCCAGGTGGCGTGCGCCCGTCAGCCAGCGCTTCACCCGCCCCGGGCCGGCGTTGTAGGCCGCCGAGGCCAATACCCGGTTGCCGTTGAACTGGGCATGGACCATCGACAGATAGGCGGTGCCCAGCTGGATGTTCTTTTCCGGGGTCAGCGCCTGCTGTGGCGAGGCCAGGGGAATGGCGAACTTGCTGGCGGTATGACTGGCGGTGGCCGGCATCAGCTGCATCAGGCCCATGGCGCCCACCCCGGAGCGCGCATCGGCCATGAAGCCGCTTTCCTGGCGGGTGATGGCGAACACCCAGCTGCTGTGCAGACCGCGGGTCTGGGCCTCGCGCACGAAGCTCTCGCGATAGGCGATGGGGAAACGAATATCCAGGTCGTCCCAGTACTTGGCCAGGCTGATGGTGCGGATTGCCGGGAAATACCATTGCATGTCATAGGCCATGCGCGCCTGGGCCACGAGTTCGTCGCGGTTGAAGTGGCGGCTGACATAGAACCACTCGCGGCGGGCGTTGATCGGTTCGCCGCGGGCGATGAATTCCAGGGCGCGCTGCACGCCAGGGGTATTGCGCACCTTGCGCTTGAGGGCGTCGCTGAGCATCAGCGGCTTGTTGTTGAGCTGATAGGGCGCCTTGCTGCGGTCGGCGGCAAGGAAACCGTAGTAGTCGCGCTCGCGACTGACCTCGGCGTATTCGCGCAGCACCGCCGGACTCTGCGGCTGCATCAGCTCCAGGGTGCGGGCCCGCCAGTATTCCCAGCGATTGGCCTTGGCCAGACTCGGCGGAAAGCGTTCGATCAGGGCGTGGGCATCGCTCCAGCGACCCAGGCGCAGGAGCAGTCGGGCACGCCATTCGCTGACGTCGTCGTCCCGCAGTTCGGGGTCATAGCGCTCCATCAGCGGCAGGGCGCGCGGATCGAAATTCTTCGCCAGGGTCAGGCCGATCTGGCGGGCGATGGCGACCTTTTCATCGCGGGTGAAGGGCATGCGCTGGCTGTAGACCTCAAGCAGGCTCATGGCCTGTTCCGGGTCCTGGCGCGCCAGCTTGCGCAGGCCCAGGCCGACCACGTCGGCGAGGCTCTCGCTGGCCGGGGCGAAGGCCTGGACATTGGCGATCTGCTGCGGCTTCTGGGCCACGTCGATCAGCCGCTGGGCCTGGCCGGACAGCGTCGGCAACTGGGCGGACAGGGTGCGCACCAGGCCGTACTCGCCCTTGTCGGCGGCCAGCTTGGCGCGTTCCCAGACCCGCTCCTCGGTGAGCTGGCCGCGCGCCGCCCAGGCCTGGAACAGGCCATCGCAGGTGGTCGGCTGGGCCTTGCCCACCAGCCAGTACTTCTCCGCCAGCTTGAAGCCCTCGCTGGCATTGCCCTGGGCGATCAGGTACTGGCCGTGCAGGCAGTCCAGTTCGGTGAAGTTGAAGTCCGGCGAATAGTATTTCTCGAAGCGATTCCAGTCGCCGCGATCGGCCAGGCTGCGCAGCCAGCGCAGGCGCAGCCAGTTGGACTGCGGCAGATCGCCGTGCTCGGCGAGAAAGCCCTCGATCTCGGCATCGCTGGCACCGGGGACGCGCTTGATCAGCTCGTCGTAGGCCAGATAGGGCTCCAGCGGATAGGTGCGCAATTCGCCGCGATTGGCCAGGTAGACGCTGGCATCACCGCGGTCCAGCGCCGCCTTGGCCTGGTCGTAGAGTTGCCGCTGCTGCTCCAGGGGAGCGGCTTGCGAGGTGGTGGAGCCGATCAGGGGAGCGAGGAGCAGGGGCAGGATGACGAACAGGCGACCGCGCATGGGAATTCCGTAAAAGCTGGATGCGGAGGGGGCGGCGCGCCAGGCTCAGGGCAGGCGGCCGACCGTCACGGGGCAGTCTAGCTTACGTGCCGGCGGCAGGTGGCGAAAGCGTCGGCCATGGCCTGCCGTCGGGCGGTCCGGGCGTTTCGCCGGCTCGCACCGACCGGCGCCGGGGCAGGCGTCTCTGCTAGACTGGCTGGCCTTTTTCGCGGAGAAACCCATGGCGCTGCTCAAGTTCACCAACGTATCCCTGGCCTTTGGCGTCACCCCCTTGCTGGACGGGGTGTCCTGGCAGATCGAACGGGGCGAGCGGGTATGCATCATCGGCCGCAACGGCACCGGCAAATCCAGCCTCCTGCGCATCGTCAAGGGCGAGCAGCAGGCCGACGACGGCGAGGTCTGGCGCGCCCCGGCGATCAAGATCGGCGAATTGCCGCAGGAATTGCCCCGCGCCGACGACCGCTCGGTGTTCGACGTGGTGGCCGCCGGCCTGGCCGGTGTCGGCGAATTGCTCGCCGAGTATCACCACCTCACCCAGGACACCAGCGGTGAACTGGACATGGAGCGGCTCATGCACGTCCAGCAGGAGCTGGAGGCCCGCGATGGCTGGCGCCTGCAGCAACTGGTGGACAGCACCCTGAGCCGGCTGCAGCTGCCGGCGGAAAAGACCCTCGCCGAACTCTCCGGCGGCTGGCGGCGGCGCGTGCTGCTGGCCCAGGCACTGGTGGCCGAGCCGGATCTGCTGCTGCTCGACGAACCCACCAACCACCTGGACATCGGCGCCATCGCCTGGCTGGAAGACGCCTTGCGCGGCTATCCCGGCGCCGTGCTGTTCATCACCCACGACCGCGCCTTCCTCCAGGCCCTGGCCACCCGCATCCTCGAACTGGATCGCGGCAACCTGATCGACTGGCAGGGCGACTACGCCAGCTTTCTGGTGCACAAGGAGCAGCAACTGGCGGCGGAAGAGACCGCCAATGCCCTGTTCGACAAGCGCCTGGCCCAGGAAGAGGTGTGGATCCGTCAGGGCATCAAGGCCCGCCGTACCCGCAACGAAGGCCGTGTCCGCGCCCTCAAGGCCATGCGCAACGAGCGCAGCGAGCGCCGTGAGCGCCAGGGCAAGGCCAACCTCCTGCTGGAGACGGCCGACAAGTCCGGCAAGCAGGTCATCCTCGCCGAGCACATGAGCTATGCCCATCCCGGTGGCGAACCCCTGATCCGTGACCTGACCCTGCTGATCCAGCGCGGCGATCGCATCGGTCTGCTCGGTCCCAACGGCTCCGGCAAGACCACCCTGCTCAAGCTGCTGCTGGGTGACCTGCAGCCGACCACCGGCAAGATCCAGTACGGCACCAAGCTGGAGATCGCCTACTTCGACCAGCTGCGCCTGCAACTGGAGCCGGAAAAGACGGTGATCGACAACCTCGCCGAGGGTCGCGAATTCATCACCATCAACGGCCAGGATCGCCATGTGCTGAGCTACCTGGGCGACTTCCTGTTCAGCCCCCAACGGGCCCGTACCCCGGTCAAGGCACTGTCCGGTGGCGAGCGCGCGCGCCTGCTGCTGGCGAAGTTGTTCAGCAAGCCAGCCAACCTGCTGGTGCTGGACGAACCGACCAACGACCTCGACGTCGAGACCCTGGAACTGCTCGAAGAAGTGCTGCTGAGTTTCGAGGGCACCGTGCTGATGGTCAGCCACGACCGGGCCTTCCTCGATAACGTGGTGACCAGCACCCTGGTGTTCGAAGGGGAAGGGCGGGTACGGGAATACGTCGGTGGCTACCAGGACTGGCTGCGCCAGGGCGGCTCACCGCGCCTGTTGGGCGTGCAGACCCGCGAGGACGGCAAGGCTGCGCCAGTGGCTGCCAAGACCGAGCCCGCACCCGCGGCGGCCCCGGTCGCTGCTGCAGCCGCACCGGCCAGGCGCAAGCTCAACTACAAGGAGCAGCGCGAGCTGGACGCCCTGCCAGGCGCCATAGAAACCGCGGAAATCGAGCTGGAAGCCCTGCAGACCGCCATCGCCGATCCCGGCTTCTACCAGCTGCCGGGCGAAGTCACCCAGGCCAAGCTCGCCCGCATGGACGCGCTGCAGGCCGAGCTGGATCGGCTGATCGAGCGCTGGGCCGAACTGGAGTAATCCAGCCCGGCCGCGGGATCAGGCCTTGTCTTTCTTCAAAGCCACCGCCAGGGTATCGCAGGGCGCGCCGTGCAACAGGTCGTTGGACGTCGAGCCCAGCAGCAGCGCCAGGCCGTGACGACCATGGCTACCGACCACGATCAGGTCGCAGCCCTGCTCCTTGGCCATGCGGTGGATCTCCTGGCGCGGCTGCCCATAGGCCAGCACGCAATTGCCAGCCAACTCGGCGTACTGGGTGGTGAAGCCATCCAGCCGCTCGCGCGCCTGCTCGATCTGCTGCTGCTGCAGCGACGACAGATCCATGGGCACGTCACCGCCAAAGGCCATGGCCATGGGTTCGACCACGTGCACCAGCGACACCTTGCTGCCACAGCACTGACCCAGGGCCACGGCGCGACGGATCACCGGTTGGCAATCTTCGGTAAGGTCGACGGCAACCAATATGTGTTGGTAGGCCATACACATCTCTCCTTCATGATGGGGCGCCAGACCGTACCGTGGCTGGCGCTCGATTCGCGGGCTTCAGGTGCTGGCCGGACAGAACCGGCTGTCGCTCGGCAACTGTTCAGGCAGACGCTTGCCCACTTGTAGTTTCGACTCCAGGAGTCGGGGATAGCTCCACGGCTATCTTGCACAGAAGCGCGCCAAGCTCAAGCTCTCACCACTCGAACCCCCGACCACGCTTTCCCCGTGCATCCCAATTGACAAGCGCCCGCTTTTGCCAGAAGGTTGTGCGAACCGTTCAAACGGTTGTATGAATTTTCGCCCCGGCCCGGCCGGTGCCCTCCACAGAACAATATCGGGGCTGGCGATTTTCGGCTTCCATCCGAAGCTGCCGCCCGCCTTGCGACCAGGACTCAAGGGAGACCCGCTGATGATTTTCGAAGGCAAAGCCCTTTCGGTGCGCGACGTGGAGGACGGCATCGCCGAACTTCGCTTCGACCTCCAAGGCGAATCGGTCAACAAGTTCAGCGCCATCACCCTGCGTGAATTCCGCCAGGCCGTGGATGCCCTGAAAGCCCACGCCGGCCTGCGCGGCGTCATCGTCACCAGCGGCAAGGACGTCTTCATCGTCGGCGCCGACATCACCGAATTCGTCGAGATGTTCGGTCGGCCGACCGAAGAGCTGCAGGCCGGCATCGCCGAGATCAACCGCATCTTCAACGACTTCGAAGACCTGCCGGTGCCCACCGTGGCCGCCGTGGGCGGCATCGCCCTGGGTGGCGGTTGCGAGATGACCCTGGCCGCCGACTATCGGGTGCTGAGCACCGCGGCACGCATCGGCCTGCCGGAAGTCAAACTGGGCATCTATCCGGGCTGGGGCGGCACCGTCCGCCTGCCACGCCTGATCGGCAGCGACAACGCCATCGAGTGGATCGCTTCCGGCAAGGAAAACGACGCCGCCACCGCTCTCAAGGTCGCCGTGGCCGATGCCGTGGTCGCCCCCGAGCACCTGTTCGATGCCGCCCTGGACCTGGTTCGTCGCGCCGCCGCCGGCGAGCTGGACTACCGTGCCAAGCGCAAGCCCAAGCTGGAAAAGCTGCAGCTCAATGCCATCGAGGCCATGATGGCCTTCGAATCGGCCAAGGGCTTTGTCGCGAGCCAGGCCGGTCCGCACTATCCGGCGCCGCTGGAAGCCATCAAGGCCATCCAGAAGTCCGCCAACTACGGCCGCGACAAGGCTCTGGAAGTGGAAGGCGCCGGTTTTGCCAAGATGGCCCAGACCTCGGTCTCCGCCAGCCTGGTCGGCCTGTTCCTCAATGACCAGGCGCTCAAGCGCAAGGCCAAGGTGCTGGAGAAACAGGCTGCGCCGGTCAGGCTGACCAGCGTGCTGGGCGCCGGCATCATGGGGGGCGGCATCGCCTACCAGTCCGCGCTCAAGGGCACCCCGATCCTGATGAAGGATATTCGCGACGAAGCCCTGGAGCTGGGGCTGAGCGAAGCCAGCAAGCTGCTCAACAAGCGCGTCGAGAAGGGGCGCCTGGAGCCTGCGAAGATGGCCGAGGCGCTCAATCGCATCCGGCCGACCCTGTCCTATGGCGATTTCAAGAGTGTCGACCTGGTGGTCGAGGCCGTGGTCGAGAATCCCAAGGTCAAGCAGGCCGTGCTGGCGGAAGTGGAGGGCCAGGTGCGCGAAGACGCCATCCTCACCTCCAACACCTCCACCATCTCCATCAGCCTGCTGGCCCAGGCGCTCAAGCGTCCGGAAAACTTCTGCGGCATGCACTTCTTCAACCCGGTGCACATGATGCCCCTGGTCGAGGTGATCCGTGGCGAGAAGACCAGCGAAAGGGCCATCGCCACCACCGTGGCCTATGCCCGCCAGATGGGCAAGAACCCCATCGTGGTCAACGACTGCCCCGGCTTCCTAGTCAACCGCATCCTCTTCCCGTACTTCGGCGGCTTCGCCGCGCTGCTGGCCCAGGGCGCCGATTTCCAGCGCGTCGACCGGCTGATGGAAAAATTCGGCTGGCCCATGGGTCCGGCCTACCTGATGGACGTGGTCGGCATGGACACCGCCCACCACGCCCGCGACGTCATGGCCGAGGGCTTCCCCGAGCGCATGAAGGAAAGCCGCAAGACCGCGGTGGACGCCCTTTACGAAGCCCAGCGCTTCGGCCAGAAGAACGGCAAGGGCTTCTATGTCTACGAGACCGACAAGAAGGGCAAGCCGAAGAAGGTCGCCGATCCGGCCGTGGCCGAGGTACTGGCACCGGTCACCTACGAACAGCGTGAATTCACCGACGAGCAGATCGTCGAGCGGATGATGGTGCCGCTGTGCCTGGAAGCCGTGCGCTGCCTGGAAGACGGTATCGTCGACAGCGCCGCCGAAGCCGACATGGGGCTGATCTACGGCATCGGCTTCCCGCCCTTCCGGGGCGGTGCGCTGCGCTACATCGACAGCCTGGGCGTGGCCGAATTCGTCGCCATGGCCGACCAGTACGCCGACCTCGGGCCGCTGTACCACCCGACCCCCAAACTCCGCGAAATGGCCGCCGCTGGCCAACGCTTCTTCGGTTGAGCCTGGAGTAAAAAAATGAGTCTGAATCCGAGAGACGTCGTCATCGTCGACTTCGCCCGCACGCCCATGGGCCGTTCCAAGGGCGGCATGCACCGCAACACCCGCGCCGAGACCCTGTCCGCGCGGCTGATCGACGCGGTCCTCGACCGCAATCCCCAGGTCAATCCGGCCGAGGTGGAAGACGTGATCTGGGGCTGCGTCAACCAGACCCTGGAGCAGGGCTGGAACATCGCCCGCATGGCGTCGTTGCTGACCCGCATTCCCCACACCAGCGGCGCCCAGACGGTAAGCCGCCTGTGCGGCTCTTCCATGAGCGCCCTGCACACCGCCGCCCAGGCGATCCAGACCGGCAACGGCGACGTCTTCGTCGTCGGCGGCGTGGAGCACATGGGCCATGTCGGCATGATGCACGGCGTCGACCCGAACCCCCAGCTGTCGCTGCACGCCGCCAAGGCCTCCGGCATGATGGGCCTGACCGCCGAAATGCTGGGCAAGATGCACGGCATCACCCGCGAGGCCCAGGACCAGTTCGGCTATCGCTCGCACCAGCTGGCCTGGAAGGCCACCAAGGAAGGCAAGTTCAAGGACGAGATCATTCCCCTGGAAGGTCATGATGAGAACGGCTTCCTCAAGGTCTTCAGCCAGGACGAGACCATCCGTCCGGAAACCACCCTCGAAGGCCTGGCGGCCCTGAAGCCGGCGTTCAACCCCAAGGGTGGTACCGTGACCGCCGGCACTTCCTCGCAGATCACCGACGGTGCTTCCTGCATGCTGGTCATGTCGGCCCAACGCGCCCAGGACCTGGGCCTGCAGCCGCTGGCCAGGATCCGTTCCATGGCCGTCGCCGGCGTGGATCCGGCGATCATGGGCTACGGTCCGGTCCCGGCTTCCCAGAAGGCTCTCAAACGCGCCGGCCTGACCATCGCCGACATCGATTTCATCGAGCTCAACGAAGCCTTCGCCGCCCAGGCCCTGCCGGTACTGAAGGACCTCAAGGTGCTCGACAAGATGGAGGAAAAGGTCAATCTGCACGGGGGCGCCATCGCCCTGGGTCATCCCTTCGGTTGCTCTGGCGCCAGAATTTCAGGCACGCTGTTAAATGTCATGAAACAGAATGACGGCACCTTCGGCCTGGCCACCATGTGTGTGGGTCTCGGCCAGGGCATCACCACGGTGTTCGAACGCCTGCGCTGATCCGCCGCAGCGTGCGTCATCCGACCGGGGCGCCCCAGGGCTGCCCCGGTTTTCTTTTTTCGAGGTGGAACATGGCATTGCAGACGGGACTCTACCGGCACTACAAGGGTCAGCAGTATCGGGTGCTGGGTCTGGCCCGGCATTCCGAGACCGAAGAAGAGCTGGTCATCTATCAGGCGTTGTATGGTGAATATGGTCTCTGGGCGCGTCCCCTGAGCATGTTTCGCCAGAGC
Organism: Pseudomonas flavocrustae; assembly: GCF_029872515.1. Taxonomy (NCBI): domain Bacteria; kingdom Pseudomonadati; phylum Pseudomonadota; class Gammaproteobacteria; order Pseudomonadales; family Pseudomonadaceae; genus Pseudomonas; species Pseudomonas flavocrustae. The sequence goes on from NZ_JAPDIQ010000001.1 coordinate 61,045, forward strand.
GTCCAGGTGGATGGCGAGCAGGTGCCGCGCTTCGCGCTGATCAGCGTCGAAGCCGATCCCTTGGGTCTGGATGCCACGCCGCAGCCTTGACCTTGCCGACATCGCCACTATATATAGCGGTGCCGCGTTGGCCGACCGCCCCCCGGCGCACCAGACTCAAATCGGTCTGGTCCTCCATCCGCCGTTCCGGCGCTCGCCTTTCGCTCGCTTACCGCCTTCAAGCAGGAATCTGACTCTCCCATGGGTAAATCGCTGGTCATCGTGGAATCCCCGGCCAAGGCCAAGACCATCAACAAGTACCTGGGTAACCAGTACGTGGTGAAGTCGAGCATCGGCCATATCCGCGACCTTCCCACCAGCGGCGCCGGCACCGCCAAGGAGCCCGCCGCCAAGACGCGCAAGACCGCCGCCGAGGCGCCCGCGCTGTCACCCAAGGAAAAGGCCCGGCGCCAGCTCTTCACCCGCATGGGCGTCGACCCCGAACACGGCTGGAAGGCGCACTACGAGATCCTGCCCGGCAAGGAAAAGGTGATCGAGGAACTGCGCCGCCTGGCCAAGGACGCCGACACCGTCTATCTCGCGACCGACTTGGACCGCGAAGGGGAGGCCATCGCCTGGCACCTGCGGGAAGCCATCGGCGGCGACGACTCGCGCTACAAGCGCGTGGTCTTCAACGAAATTACCAAGAAGGCCATCCAGGAGGCCTTCTCCCGGCCCGGCGAACTGGACATCAATCGCGTCAACGCCCAGCAGGCGCGCCGCTTCCTTGACCGCGTGGTCGGCTATATGGTCTCGCCGCTGCTGTGGTCGAAGATTGCCCGCGGCCTGTCCGCCGGTCGGGTGCAGTCCGTCGCGGTCAAGCTGGTGGTGGAGCGTGAGCGCGAGATCCGCGCCTTCGTCCCCGAGGAATACTGGGAAATCCACGCCGACCTGGCCACGCCGAAAAAGGCCCAGGTGCGCTTCGAAGTGGTGCGCGAGAAGGGTGAAGCCTTCAAGCCGCTGAACGAAGCCCAGGCCAGGGCCGCCCTGACCAAGCTGGAGAAGGCTGCCTATCGCATCGCCAAGCGCGAAGACAAGCCGACCAGCAGCCGGCCCTCGGCACCCTTCATCACCTCCACCCTGCAGCAGGCCGCGAGCAATCGCCTGGGCTTCGGGGTGAAGAAGACCATGATGATGGCCCAGCGTCTCTATGAGGCCGGCTACATCACCTACATGCGTACCGACTCGACCAACCTGTCGGGCGATGCCATCGCCATGGCCCGCGGTTACATCGAGAGCGAATTCGGCAAGCAGTACCTGCCGGAAAAAGCCAATGTCTACGGCAGCCGCGAAGGCGCCCAGGAAGCGCACGAGGCCATCCGCCCATCCGACATTAACGTCAAGCCCAACAGCCTGTCGGGCATGGAGCGTGATGCCGAGCGTCTGTACGAACTGATCTGGCGCCAGTTCCTGGCCTGCCAGATGCCCCCAGCCGAATACCTGTCCACCACCGTGACTGCCGCGGCGGGTGACTTCGAGCTGCGTGCCCGTGGCCGCATCCTCAAGTTCGACGGCTATACCCGGGTCCTGCCGCAGCAGAGCAAGCCGGGCGACGATGACGTCCTGCCCGAGATGAAGCAGGGCGAGGACCTCGGCCTGGTCAAGCTCGATCCGAGCCAGCACTTCACCAAGCCGCCGGCCCGCTTCTCCGAAGCCAGCCTGGTCAAGGAGCTGGAGAAGCGCGGCATCGGCCGGCCGTCGACCTATGCCGCCATCATTTCCACCATTCAGGATCGCGGCTACGTGACGGTGCACAATCGCCGTTTCTATGCCGAGAAGATGGGCGACATCGTTACCGACCGGTTGAACGAAAGCTTCGCCAACCTGATGGACTTCAGCTTCACCGCCAACATGGAAGGCAATCTGGACAACGTCGCCCAGGGCGAACGGGACTGGAAGAATCTGCTCGACGAATTCTATGGGGATTTCAAGCAGAAGCTGGAATACGCCGAAGCGGGTGAGAAGGGCATGCGCGCCAATCAGCCGACCCTGACGGACATTCCCTGCCAGCTCTGCGGCCGGCCGATGATGATCCGTACCGCCTCCACTGGCGTCTTCCTGGGCTGCTCCGGTTACGCCCTGCCGCCCAAGGAACGCTGCAAGGCCACGATCAACCTGGTGCCCGGCGACGAGATCGCTGAAGACGACGAGGGCGAGTCCGAATCTCTGGTCCTGCGTGGCAAGCATCGCTGCCCCATCTGCAGCACCGCGATGGATGCCTATCTGATCGACGAGCACCGCAAGCTGCACGTCTGCGGCAACAACCCTGATTGCCCCGGCTACGAGATCGAGGAAGGCAGCTATCGCATCAAGGGCTACGAAGGCCCGTCGCTGGAATGCGACAAGTGCGGCAGCGAGATGCAGCTCAAGACCGGCCGCTTCGGCAAGTTCTTCGGCTGTACCAACCCGGCCTGCAAGAACACCCGCAAGCTGCTCAAGAACGGTGAGCCGGCGCCGCCGAAGATGGACGCCGTACCCATGCCGGAGCTGCGTTGCGAAAAGGTCGACGACACCTATGTGTTGCGTGATGGCGCTTCGGGTCTGTTCCTGGCCGCCAGCGGCTTCCCGAAGAATCGCGAAACCCGTGCGCCGTTGGTCAGCGAATTGCTGCCCCATCGCGACGAGATCGATCCCAAGTACCATTATCTGCTCAGTGCTCCGGTGAAGGATGACGAGGGTCGCCCGGCGGTGATCCGCTTCAGCCGCAAGACCAAGGAGCAGTACGTGCAGACCGAGGTCGAGGGCAAGCCCACCGGCTGGAAGGCCTTCTACGACGGCAAGAAGTGGCAGGTCGAAGAGAAGCGCTAGGGCCTCTGGCTTCGGCGCGAGACAGGCGGTCGGCGTGAGCCGGCCCGAGGAGAAGGGCATGGCCAACGAGCGTTACACCCGCACCAACCAGAAGCTCTATTTCGCCGGTCTGGCGCTGGACAGCTGGCGCTCGGCTCAGGCGGCACCTTCCGCGCAAAGCCAGGGCCGCATCATGGCCGAGCGCGAGGCCTGCCTGTTTCATCTGCATGGAGCCCTGCTGGGCCTCTGTCAGGAAGTGGCGGGTTTCTACCGTCATCCCACCATGGAGGCCACATCGCTCGCCATCCTGCTCTCACCCGAAGCCTTGAACGAAGCGCCCAGTCCGGAAATGGGTGAGCTGGTGGAGCTGGCTGGCAATTCGGAGACCTGGCTGGCACGGCTGATCGCCGAATACCAGCGGCTGCTGCAGCCGCCCCAGGCGCCACGACGGCCCAAGCAGGACCCGACGCTGGCCCTGATCGAGGCGGTCAGCCTTGAACCGGCCGAGCCGGAGCTGGGTCTTGAAGAAGTGGAAGCCTGGCGCGAAAGCCTCAAGCAGACGGCGCTCAGATTCCGCGGTGCCATGACCGAGTGGTAGACCCGTTCCATTGGCAACTCATCCAAGGCCGTCAGGATGCTGGCCTTGCAGACCGTCGAAAAAGGCTCAGGCAAGTCGGCCTCTCAGACCCCACGCTGTTACACTATCCGCTTAGCTGTGGAGATACTGAATGACTACTGCCTACCTGGAAATCGTTGAACTCTCCGATGGTCGCATCGTGTTGCGCCGTGCGGACGACGAGGAAGCCCTCGTTACCCTTGAGTTTTCCAGCGATGCCAAGGATTTCCTGCATGGACAGCAGATAGAGGTGGCCAAGGCCATGTTCAACCTGGGCGTGCAGATGGCGGGTCGCCTGGCGGAAGGCGACAGTCTTCAGCGTGACGATCAACCCCGCGTCCTGCACTGACTCTCCGCCCGATCCGGCATTCCTCGCGGGAATGCCGCCGCTACATCCCTTTCTGCCTGCTGCCTACGCGAATCTGACGTTCAGACTCTGGCTGTTGCCCTGGGCCGCGGCGCGTGCCAGTTGCTGCTTGCCCGCATCGCTCAGGTCGTGCAGCCAACTGATCACCGTATGACTCTGTCCCTTGCGCAACACCTCGCAGGCCAGTTGCAGGGTCTTGGCCGCGCTCGGCGTCTGCAGCAGCAGCACGCGCTCCGGATTCAGATGGGTACTGCGCAGCCAGGCGTTGCTGAGCAGCGACGGTGGCGTGACCAGGGTCAGCCAGCGGGCATCGTCCTTGTCGCTCAGCTGGCGCAGGATGGGAGCCAGCAATTGCAGGCACTGCTCCTGGCTACCGTGCAGGGACATCTCGCTGAAAGTGTCCGGCAGTGGGGCGGCCGGCAGCTCTCGTGCCGGCCTGCCAGGCTTGGGCAGAAAGGCGGTCAGCTCCTGCAGCAGGAGCTCGGGTGCCAGATCCAGCTCTTGAACGGACGAGCGAGGTGCATCGAACATCAGGGGAAATTGCATGGCGACCTCCTGGAGGCGACTCGATCAAATCCACTTGAGGTCATGTACCACGGATACATGACGTCACTGTGCTCAGCCTGGTCTTGAACGCTTTCCGGAGCGCGAACAGATATCCCCGATCAAGACTTCGGCGTAAGGCAAAAGGCGTGATTAAGGCTGGCCCGAGGGCCAGCCTTAGACGTTAGCGGCGGATGACGCCAACGCTTAACCCTTCGATGGCGAATTCCTGGGTGGAAAGATCGACTTCGATAGGGGCGAACTCGGGATTCTCTGCCAGCAGGGTGACCTGGTTGCCCGAGCGCTTGAATCTCTTCACGGTAACCTCGTCGCCCACCCGGGCCACGACGATCTGGCCATTGTGCACCTCACGGGTCACATGGACGGCCAGGAGGTCGCCATCGAGGATGCCGACGTCTCTCATGCTCATGCCCTTTACCTTGAGCAGGTAGTCGGCACGGGGCTGGAAGAAAGCCGGATTGATGGCGCAGTTCTCTTCGACGTTCTGTTCGGCCAGGATGGGCGCGCCCGCAGCAACCCGACCGATGACCGGCAGGCTCTCGTCGGCTTTGCGCGTGGCATCCAGACCCGGAATGCGGATGCCCCGAGAGGCGCCCGGCGTCATCTCGATGGCGCCCTTGCGTGCCAGGGCCTTGAGGTGCTCCTCGGCCGCGTTCGGTGATTTGAAACCAAGCTCCTGCGCGATCTCCGCGCGGGTAGGCGGAAAGCCATTGGCTTCGAGGCAACGCTTGATGAAGGCCAGGATCTCGGCTTGTCGCGGTGTCAGTTTCAGCATGATGCACGTCGCGTCGTCTAATGATGCTGTGATTATATACAGTAACTCCGGGTGCTAGGCAAGGCCGCTGCCCCTGGCTTCGGACGACAGGCCGAATTCACTGTAGATAGCGTTCAAATGACGGAATGACGTACCTTCCAGGGCTTCGCATGGCTGTTCGCAGACCAGCCCGCGATTGACTTCGGTAGCGTTTGAAACATATGTTTCAAACGGAAATTCATCTATCGGGGAAGGTCATGGCGCAGTCGGATACCGTTGAACGCATTCTGGATGCGGCCGAGCAGCTGTTCGCCGAGCGCGGCTTTGCCGAAACCTCGTTGCGACTCATCACCACGCGAGCTGGGGTCAACCTGGCCGCGGTCAACTATCACTTCGGCTCGAAGAAGGCCCTGATCCAGGCGGTGTTCTCGCGCTTCCTCGATCCCTTCTGCTTCAACCTGGAGCGGGACCTCGATCAGTGGCAGCCGAAGCATGGCGAGGACGTGAGCCTGGAGGCGCTGTTGAATCTGCTGGTGGATCACTCCCTGGCCATAAAGCCGCGGCATGGCAATGACCTCTCGGTGTTCATGCGTCTGCTGGGCCTGGCCTTCAGCCAGAGCCAGGGCCACCTGCGCAAGTACCTGGAACAGACCTACGGCCGCGCCTTCCGCCGCTTCCTGCTGCTGGTGAATCGAGCCGTGCCCGAGATCCCGCCGCTGGAGCTGTTCTGGCGCGCCCACTTCATGCTGGGCGCGGCGGTGTTCAGCATGTCCGGCATCAAGGCGCTGCGGGCGATCGGCGAAAACGATTTCGGCGTCGATACCCATACCGATCAGGTACTGCGACTCATGGTGCCCTTCCTCGCCAGCGGAATGCGCGCCCCCACGGCGATGCACGCGCCGGAGCTGGCCCAGGCGCAGTATCGGCCACGGCGGCCGGTGGTCGCGGAGACGGCCGAGAGCTACTAGGCTGCGAGGCCGGCGGTGCCTGGGGTAAGCTTGCGTCCCTTTCACGGCGCCGTGCGCCGGAGCATTCGGACGAGGTACCCATGCAAGGCTCCCTGATGGTCGATATCGCTGGCACCTGGCTCACCGCCGAGGATCGCCAGCTGCTGCGCCAGCCGGAGGTGGGCGGGCTGATCCTGTTCGCCCGCAACATCGAAACCCCGGGGCAGGTACGGGAACTGTGCCGTGCCATTCGCGCGGTGCGACCAGAATTGCTGCTGGCCGTGGACCAGGAAGGCGGTCGCGTGCAGCGCCTGCGCCGCGACGTGGTGCGGTTGCCGGCCATGGGGCAGCTGGGCGGGCGCGCGGACAGCGCGGAACTCGCCCGCCTCTGCGGCTGGCTGATGGCGACCGAGATCCTGGCGGTAGGGCTGGACTTCAGTTTCGCCCCGGTGCTGGACGTCGACCATGGGCGCAGCCAGGTCATCGGCGCCCGTTCCTTCGGCAGTGCCGACCAGGTGATCGAGCTGGGCAGTGCCTTCATCGCGGGCATGGGCGACGCCGGTATGGCCGCCACCGGCAAGCACTTCCCCGGCCACGGCTGGGCCGAAGCCGACTCCCACTATGCCATTCCCACCGACGAGCGCGATCTGGACACCCTGTTGCGCACCGACCTGCGCCCGTTCCAGGCTCTCTTGCCGACCTTGGGAGCGGTGATGCCCGCTCACGTCATCTATCCAGCGGTGGATCCCCAGCCGGCCGGCTTTTCCCGCCGTTGGCTGCAGGACATCCTGCGCGGCGAGCTGGATTACCGGGGCGTGATCTTCAGCGACGACCTGTCGATGGCGGGTGCCCACGTCGCGGGCGATGCCGGCCAGCGCGTCGAGGCGGCGCTCACCGCCGGCTGCGACATGGGGCTGGTGTGCAATGACCGCGCAGCGGCCGAGCTGGCCCTGACCCGGGTGCAGCAGCTGGGCGTCTCGCCCGCGCCACGACTGGCCAGCATGAGAGCCCGCCGCCTCGTCGATCTCGATTACCGCCAGCAACCGCAGTGGAGTCTTGCCCTGCGGCGGTTGCGCCAGGCTGAACTCATCTAAAGGACGTTTCCATGACTACCTACGCCATCATCGGCGGCACCGGTCTCACCGCGCTCGCCGGCCTGGAGCTGGACCAGGCCCAGACCTTCGAGACGCCCTGGGGTGCGCCCTCGGCGCCCGTGCAGCGCGGCCACTATGCCGGCCTACCGGTGCTGTTCCTGGCCCGCCATGGCCATCCGCACCGCATTCCGCCGCACCAGGTCAACTACCGCGCCAATCTCTGGGCGCTCAGGGAAGCCGGCGCCGAGGCCATCGTCGCGGTGAATGCCGTGGGTGGCATCCATGCCGCCATGGGCAGTGGCCATCTGTGCGTGCCCCACCAGCTGGTGGACTACACCTGGGGGCGCGGCCATACCTTCTTCGAGGGCGCGGACCTTGCGCATGTCACCCACATCGACTTCAGCTTTCCCTACGACGAGCCCCTGCGCCAGCAGCTGCTGAATGCGCTGCGCAAGCTGCAGCTGCCGCACAGCGACCATGGCGTCTATGCCGCCACCCAGGGGCCACGTCTGGAAACGGCAGGAGAGATCGTCCGGCTGGAACGCGACGGCTGCGACATCGTCGGCATGACCGGGATGCCGGAAGCGGCCCTGGCGCGCGAACTGGGCCTGCCCTATGCCTGTCTGGCGCTGGTGGTGAATCCGGCGGCCGGCAAGGTGCAGCGGGAAATCACCATGGCCGAGATCGAAGCGGTCCTGGCCAGCGGCATCGACGAGGTGCGGCAGGTGCTGGCCGAGGTGCTGACGGGCTGATAGCGACCGAGCCGCTCCCGGGGATACCCGGCGAGCGGCTCTTCGATCAGCTGGCGGCGGGCGTCAGGCGATCGAACAGGGCTTCTAGGACGTTGAAGCGCTCTTCCGCCCGCTCCATCGGTACCTGGAATTTGAACAGGGTCGCGCCCTCCAGCCGATACTTCTTCGGCTGCGCCTGGATCATCTTCACCAGCACCAGTGGATCCACCTGGGTATCGGCGGCGAATTCCAGCCGCCCGCCCTGGGGGCCCGCATCCACCTTGACGATGCCCAAGCCTTCCGCGCGCAGCTTGAGCAGCGTCAGGCGCACCAGATTTTTGGTCGGTTCCGGCAGGAGTCCGAAGCGATCGATCATCTCCACCTGCAATTCCTTGAGAGCGTCTTCGTCCGCTGCCGAGGCGATGCGCTTGTAGAGGATCAGCCGCGCATGGACATCGGGCAGGTAGTCTTCCGGGATCAGCGCGGGGACGCGCATGTTGATGTCCGGACCGCCCCCCAGGGGCTTTTCTAGGTTGGGCTGCTCGCCTTTACGGATGGCCTTGACCGCGCGCTCCAGCATTTCCATGTAGAGGGTGAAACCCACCGCCTGGATCTGTCCGCTCTGGCCTTCGCCGAGCAGCTCGCCGGCGCCACGGATTTCCAGGTCGTGGGTCGCCAGGATGAAGCCGGCCCCCAGGTCCTGGGCGCCGGCAATGGCTTCCAGGCGCTTTTCGGCATCCGGCGTCATGCCCTTGCGGGGCGGCGTGAGCAGGTAGGCGTAGGCCTGGTGGTGACTGCGCCCGACCCGGCCGCGCAGCTGGTGCAGCTGGGCCAGGCCGAACTTGTCGGCGCGCTCGATGATGATGGTGTTGGCATTGGGCACGTCGATGCCGGTCTCGATGATGGTCGAGGCCACCAGCACGTTGAATCTCTTGTGGTAGAAGTCGCTCATCACCTGTTCGAGATCGCGTTCGCGCATCTGCCCGTGGCCGATGCCGACGCGGGCCTCGGGCACCAGCTCGGCCAGTTCGCGGGCGCGCTTCTCGATGGTCTTGACCTCGTTGTGCAGGAAGTACACCTGGCCGCCGCGCAGGAGCTCGCGCAGCAGGGCTTCCTTGATCACGGCGTTCTGCTCCTCCATGACGAAGGTGCGCACCGAAAGCCGGCGGGCCGGGGGCGTGGCGATGATGGACAGGTCGCGCATGCCGGCCACGGCCATGTTCAGGGTGCGCGGAATCGGCGTGGCGGTGAGGGTGAGGATGTCCACCTCGCTGCGCAGCGACTTCAGCTGTTCCTTCTGACGCACCCCGAAGCGGTGCTCCTCGTCGATGATGGCCAGGCCCAGGTCCTTGAACTTCACATCGCCCTGCAGCAGCTTGTGGGTGCCGATGATGATGTCGATCTTGCCATCGGCCAGCTCCCGCGCGGCGGCGGCGACTTCCTGGGCCGACTTGAAGCGGCTCATCACCTCGACGCGTACCGGCCAGTCGGCGAAGCGGTCGCGGAAACTGTTGTAGTGCTGCTGGGCGAGGAGGGTGGTGGGGACCAGCACCGCCACCTGGCGACCGCCGTGCACGGCGATGAAGGCTGCGCGCATGGCCACCTCGGTCTTGCCGAAGCCCACGTCGCCGCAGACCAGGCGGTCCATGGGCGTGCCCGCCAGCATGTCCTTGTGCACCGCCTCGATGGCGGCCTGCTGGTCCGGCGTCTCCTCGAAGGGGAAGCCGGCGGAGAAGGTGGCGTAGTCGACGGCCGGGTCCCTGAAGGCATAGCCCTTGCGCGCGGCGCGGCGGGCATAGATGTCGAGCAGTTCGGCGGCCACGTCGCGTACCTGCTCGGCGGCCTTGCGCTTGGCCTTCTGCCAGGTCTCGGAACCCAGCTTGTGCAGGGGCGCCAGGGCATCGTCGGTGCCCGAATAGCGGGCGATCAGGTGCAGGCTGGCCACCGGCACATAGAGCTTGGCGTCGTCGGCGTATTCGAGCAGGAGGAATTCCTGGGGCTGGTCGTCCAGCTCCAGGGTGATCAGGCCCATGTAGCGGCCAACGCCATGGTCGATGTGCACTACCGGCGCGCCTTCGCGCAACTCGGTGAGATTCTTGATGACGTTCTCGCCGGCATCGCGACCCTTCTCGCGGCGGCGGCGCTGCATGATGCGCTGGCCGAACAGCGGATTTTCCGGAATCAGGGCGGCGCCGGCGTCATCCAGCACCAGGCCCTCGTCCAGTGGCGCCAGGGCGATGGCAATGCGCTCGGCGCTGGCCTGGAAGGCCGCCCAGCCCTCGACCTGGCCGGGGCGCAGATTCAGGCGGGCCAGCAACTCCAGCAGCACTTCGCGGCGGCCGGCGCTTTCCGCGGTGAACAGCACCCGGCCGGGGAAGTCGGTGATGAAGTGCTCCAGGGCCGCCAGCGGCTGGCTGGCCTTGGCGTCGATGGCCAGGTCCGGCAGGGCGCGGGCGGCGAAGCGCTCACGGCCCACGCCGGATTCCAGGTCGTCCGCGCCAATGACCACCCGCGGCCAGTTCTTCAGGCGGGCGAAGCAGTCTTCCACCGGCAGGAAGACATCGGCCGGCGGCAGCAGCGGCCGCTCCGGATCGACCCGGCGGTCTTCGTAGCGATTGCGGACATCGGTCCAGAATTGCTCGGCGGCCTGCTCGATGCCGGGCAGGGAAAACACCTGGGTGTTGGCCGGCAGATAGTCGAAGAGGGTCGAGGTTTCATCGAAGAACAGCGGCAGGTAGTACTCGATGCCCGCCGGCGTGATGCCGCTCGCCAGGTCCTGATAGATGGGACAGCGGCGATAGTCCACGTCGAAGCGCTCGCGGAATCGCGCGCGAAAGCCGGTCACGGCTTCTTTATGCAGCGGAAATTCCCGCGCCGGCAGCAGGCGGATGCTGTCGACCTTGTCGATGGATCGCTGCGTTTCCGGATCGAAGGTGCGCAGCGTCTCGATCTCGTCGTCGAACAGGTCGATGCGGTAGGGCAGGTTGCTGCCCATGGGGAAGAGATCGATCAGGGCGCCACGCACGGCGAACTCGCCATGTTCGTACACCGTATCCACATATCTATAGCCGGCTGCTTCCAGCCGTCCGCGGGTGGCTTCCACGTCCAGCCGCTGGCCGACGTCCAGCACCAGGCTGCTGCCGAGCAGGAAACGGGTGGGTGCCAGGCGGTGTAGGGCGGTCGCCAGAGGGACTACCAAAATACCGTGGGAGAGCTCCGGCAGCCTATAAAGAGTCGCGACGCGCTGGGAGATGATGTCCTGATGCGGCGAGAAGACATCGTAGGGCAGCGTCTCCCAATCGGGAAAATTCAGCACCGGCAACTCGGGGGCGAAGAAGCGGAGTTCCTGCTCCAGGCGATCGGCGGTCTGGCTGTCCTGGGTGATCAGCAGGGTGAAGCGGCGAGTCGCGGCCTTGGCGGCTTCAGCGATGGCGAGGGCTAGCGCGGCGCCGGGCAGATTGCCCCACTGCTGGCGGCCGGCGGTTTCAGGAATTGACGGGGTACGCAAAACTGACACGCGGGCGGAACTCCGGTGGATTTCGGGAGGGTTGGGATTGTAACGACCGGCCTTTCGCGCTGTCAGTGCAGCGACGCGCGTCGATTGCCTGGGAGAGGCAGCGCGGTCATAATGTAGTTCCTTTTTTCAGCTCCTACATAGGGAAGGATTTGTCGTGAGTCAGAAGCCTGAGCAGTGCCTTGAAGAATGGATCGATCGCGAAGCGCTCGCCGAGGCCATGATTCCCCTGATTGGTCAGCTGTACCGTAACAACAATGTTGTGACCTCGATTTACGGTCGCGGTTTGGTCAACCGTTCGGTGATCTCCATTCTCAAGGCCCACCGGTTCGCCCGCCAGATCGACAACGTCGAGCTGTCCGTGCAGGACACCTACCCGCTGGTGAAGGCCCTGAGCGAGCTGGAACTGGGCGCCGCCTCCATCGACCTGGCCCGCCTGAGCCTGAAGTTCAAGGCCGAAGCCGCCGGGCGCGACCTCAAGGACTTCCTGCGCAGCGAGCTGTCCGCCGTGGTCGGCAAGCAGGGCGTCGAGCAGCGCAAGGGCAAGGACGTCGTGCTCTACGGCTTCGGTCGTATCGGCCGGCTGCTGGCGCGCATCCTCATCGAGCACCAGGGTAGCGGCGACGGCCTGCGCCTGCGCGCCATCGTCGTGCGCAAGGGCGCCGACAACGACCTGGTCAAGCGTGCCAGCCTGCTGCGTCGCGATTCCGTGCACGGTTCCTTCGACGGCACCATCACCGTCGACGAAGCCAACAGCACCCTGTGCGCCAACGGCACCCTGATCAAGGTGATCTACTCCAACGATCCCACCACCGTCGACTACACCGCGTACGGCATCCAGGATGCCATCGTGGTCGACAACACCGGCAGATGGCGCGATGCCGAAGGCCTGGGCCAGCACCTCAAATGCAAGGGCGTCTCCCGCGTGGTGCTGACCGCACCCGGCAAGGGCAGCCTGAAGAACATCGTGCATGGTATCAACCATGACACCATCACCGCCGAAGACACCATCGTCACCGCGGCCTCCTGCACCACCAACGCCATCGTGCCGATCCTCAAGGCGGTCAACGACAAGTACGGCATCGTCAACGGTCACGTCGAGACCGTGCACTCGTACACCAACGACCAGAACCTGATCGACAACTTCCACAAGGGCGATCGCCGTGGCCGCAGCGCCGCGCTGAACATGGTGATCACCGAGACCGGCGCCGCCAAGGCCGTGGCCAAGGCCCTGCCGGAACTGGCTGGCAAGCTGACCGGCAACGCCATCCGCGTGCCGACGCCCAACGTTTCCATGGCGATCCTCAACCTGAACCTGGAAAACGGCACCAGCAAGGAAGAGATCAACGAGTACCTGCGCGAAATGGCGCTGCACTCGCCGCTGCACAAGCAGATCGATTTCGTGAACTCGCCGGAAGTGGTCTCCAGCGACTTCGTCGGCTCCCGTCATGCGGGCGTGGTCGATGCCGGTGCCACCATCGTCAGCGACAACCGTGTCGTCCTCTATGTCTGGTACGACAACGAGTTCGGTTACAGCTGCCAGGTCGTGCGGGTGCTGGAAGAGATGGCGGGGGTCAATCCGCCGGCCTTCCCGGCCTGAGTCTTGCGCGCTAGGCAAGGCTGACTTGCAAGAAAAAACGGGAGCCCTGGTGGCTCCCGTTTTCGTTTTGACCGGGTTTTGCGCCACAATAGCGGCCCGTGACAAGAGGTCGCAGCCCCCTGGGGGCGATCTCGCGTCGGATCCGGCCTCGCATGAGGTGGTCCGGCTCCAGCCGTCGCCTGCGGACGGCTAACCTTCTGAGGAGAAAGCATGGCGGTCTATAGCTACGACGTGGTGGTACTGGGTTCGGGACCGGCCGGCGAGGGCGCGGCGATGAACGCCGCCAAGAATGGCCGCCGCGTGGCGGTGGTGGACAATCGCCAGGTGGTCGGCGGCAACTGCACCCACCTGGGCACCATTCCCTCCAAGGCCCTGCGCCATTCGGTCAAGCAGATCATCCAGTTCAACACCAACGAGATGTTCCGCTCCATCGGCGAGCCGCGCTGGTTCTCCTTTCCCGACGTGCTGCGCAGCGCCGAGCGGGTGATCGCCCGGCAGGTGTCGTCTCGTACCGGCTACTACGCGCGCAACCGGGTCGACCTGTTCTTCGGCACCGCCAGCTTCGCCGACGACAACACCATCGAGATCGTCAACCTGCGCGGTGACCTGGAGCGCCTGGTGGCCAAGCAGGTCGTCATCGCCACCGGTTCGCGTCCCTATCGCCCGGTGGACGTGGACTTCAGCCATCCGCGCATCTACGACAGCGACACCATCCTGTCGCTGACCCATACCCCGCGCCGGCTGATCATCTACGGTGCCGGGGTGATCGGCAGCGAATACGCCTCCATCTTCAGCGGCCTCGGCGTGCTGGTGGACCTGATCGACAACCGCGACCAGCTACTCAGCTTCCTCGACGACGAAATCTCCGACGCCCTGAGTTATCACCTGCAGAACAACAATGTGCTCATTCGCCACAACGAGGAGTACGAGCGCATCGAAGGCCAGGAAAACGGCGTCGTCCTGCATCTGAAGTCCGGCAAGAAGCTGCGCGCCGATGCCCTGCTGTGGTGTAACGGCCGGACCGGCAATACCGACCAGCTGGGCCTGCAGAACGTGGGCATCTCGGTCAACAGCCGGGGCCAGGTCACCGTCGACGAGAACTACCGGACCTCGGTCGCCAACATCTATGCGGCGGGCGACGTCATCGGCTGGCCAAGCCTGGCCAGTGCCGCCTACGACCAGGGGCGTTCGGCGTCGGACAACATCCTGCACGACAACAATGGGCGGGTGGTCAACGACATCCCCACCGGCATCTACACCATTCCCGAGATCAGTTCGCTGGGCAAGACCGAGCGCGAGCTGACCCAGGAAAAGGTGCCCTACGAGGTTGGCAAGGCCTTCTTCAAGAGCATGGCGCGGGCGCAGATCTCCGGCGAACCGGTGGGCATGCTGAAGATCCTTTTCCACCGCGAGACCCTGCAGGTGCTGGGCGTGCACTGCTTCGGCGACCAGGCGTCGGAAATCCTACACATCGGCCAGGCGATCATGAACCAGGAAGGTGCGGCGAACAGCATCCGCTATTTCGTCAACACCACCTTCAACTACCCGACCATGGCCGAGGCCTACCGGGTGGCGGCCTTCGATGGGTTGAATCGGCTGTTCTGAGTCGGCCTAGGTTGGGCGGACGGAGGCAAATGTCCGCTCGGCTAGCCCCCTCTCCCCTCGGGAGAGGGCTGGGGTGAGGGTACCCCCGTAGCAGCCTCCAGTGGAAAAGGCTGCGCCGTTTTCCACGCTACGGTTCTGCGTCGGCTTATATCGCGGCCATGGCGGTCCGCCGATGCGGCCGCTCCTACGGTAACGTTCGTGCCTGTAGGAGCGGCCCATGGCCGCGATGGCCAGATTTGGCTTTCGTAGGTTGGGTTGAGCGCAGCGAAGCCCAACACGTCCCGGGCTTCGACCTGCGCCAGCGCCTACCCCAACGTCCGTCGTGCCAGGCTCGGGAAGTCGGTGATCAGGCTGTCCGCGCCGAAGTCGGCCAGGCGGCGCATCAGGCTGGCGTCGTTCACCGTCCAGACCGAGACATGCAAGCCCTGGCGCTGGGCCTTGAGCAGCCGCTCCGGGGTGCACAGCGTCCAGTTCAGCGCCAGCAGGTGGCAGTCGTAGTGAGCGGCCACCTTGAGCGGATCCAGCCAGGCGTACTCTGCCACCAGCCCACGCGCCAGATGCGGCGTATCGCGCTGCAGGGCGCGCAGGACCTCGCGCGAGGCGCTGGTCACGGTGATCCTGTCCTGCAGGCCGAATTCCTCGACCAGCTGGGCGATGGCCCTGACGGTCTGCGCCGCCCGCACCCGCGAGGCGCTCTTCACCTCCAGCTGCCAGTGTTCGAAGGCGCACTTCTCGAACAATT
Source organism: Pseudomonas flavocrustae (assembly GCF_029872515.1). NCBI lineage: Bacteria > Pseudomonadati > Pseudomonadota > Gammaproteobacteria > Pseudomonadales > Pseudomonadaceae > Pseudomonas > Pseudomonas flavocrustae. Next base: position 76,405 of record NZ_JAPDIQ010000001.1, read on the forward strand.
CGCGCAGGGTCGGAATGGGGCAGGGGCGTGGCCAGACCGGGCCGCCCTGGCGGGCATCCAGGGCGACCAGATCGGCGACGGCCTTTTCGCTGACCTTGCCGCCTCGCCCGGTGGTACGTTTCAGGGTCGGGTCATGAATCACCACCAGCTCGCCGTCCCGGGAGAGGTGCAGATCCAGTTCGCAGCGCCGGACGCCCAGCTCCAGGCACAGCTCGAAACCGGCCAGGGTATTTTCCGGGGCTTCGCCGCGGGCACCGCGGTGTCCGTAAATGAGGGTCATGGGGGCTCCTAGGGTGACGGGACCGGGCGCCGCGGTTCACGGACCGCGTCCAGCACCCGATCGTTTTCGAAATAGACGCTGAAATCTCTGTAGTCCCAGCGGCGAATCGCCGGGCGTCCGACCGGAGGATGCTCCTGGTCGGGCAGGCCGAAGCGCTCCAGAACCTGGCTGCGACTGTCGCCGCGCAGGGGCAGCGGGGTACTGCCATCGCCCTGCTGGCCCAGCGGGATCTGCAGGGTCTCGGCCCAGCCGGGCAGGGCGGTACCGAGCAGCAGGGCCGCCAGCCAGGGGCGTTTCACGCCTCGTCTCCACGGTCGGCGCGACGTACCCGGGCCTGCTGACGCAGGACATGGCGCGCCAGCAACTGGCGCTGGGCGTCTTCCAGGTCGATGAAGCTGGTGCCGATCTCGTACCTGCCGGCCACGGCCTGGCAACCGGTCACCTCCGCCAGCACCTGCAGGCCCAGGCCCTGGGGCGGCAATGCCATGCGCAGGTCGAGTCGGGTGCCCAGGGTGTAGGGCTCGGCATCGACGAAGGCCAGGCCGCCCTCGGACAGCACCACGTCGCGGGTGGCGCCGCTGTCGTGCAGCAGATTCCAGGTAAAGGCCTGGCCGAGCAGGTCCAGGCGCTTGTTCACCAGGCGCAGGCAGGCGGTAACGGCGCGGTCGCGCTCGTCCAGATTGCGCAGCAGGTGACGGGATTCGAATTCCAGCTGATGCAGTTCGCTCAGGAGTGCGAACAAGGGCGCGGTCTCGCCGGGGACCCCGTCGGCAGGGCTGATTTGCAGTGCGATACGGTCGGTGATGCGATAGTATTCCCGCCGTTCACGCGCGTCTGGGGTGGTCATGTCGGGCCGCTCCGTGGGTGATGGCCCCGAGTGTAGCCGGCGAGCCGGCACGGTGTCGCCGTCCAACCCGCAGGGCGCCTACGTCTTTCCGCCGTGCAAGCGAGCCTATGTTCAGACCCCTGCCGATCTACCTTGGCCTGCGTTACGTCCGCGCCAAGCGCCGTAACCATTTCGTCTCCTTCATCTCGCTCACCTCCATGATCGGCCTGGCCCTCGGCGTGGTCGTCATGATCGTGGTGCTGTCGGTCATGAACGGCTTCGATCGCGAGATGCGCGATCGCGTCCTCGGCATGATTCCCCATGCCACGGTGGAGTCCTACCAGCCGGTGCCCGACTGGCGCAGCGTGCGCGAATTGGCGCTGCAGAACAGCCAGGTGGCCGCGGTGGCGCCCTTCACCCAGTTGCAGGGCATGCTGGCCCACGACAAGGCGGTGCAGACGGTGTTGCTCAACGCCATCGATCCGGCCGAGGAACCCAAGGTCTCGATCATCCCCAGCTTCATGCGCGAGGGCCGGCTCGACGACCTCAAGCCGGGTGAATTCGGCATCATCATCGGTTCCCTGGCCGCCGAGAAACTGGGCGTGAAGGTTGGCGACAAGCTCACCTACATCGCCCCGGAAGTGGCCGTGACCCCCGCCGGCATGTTTCCGCGCATGAAGAGATTCACCGTGGTGGGCATCTTCAGCGTCGGCGCCGGCGAGCTGGACGGCTCGGTGGGCCTGATCGACATCGAAGACGCCGCGCGGCTGCAGCGCTGGCCGGCGAACGCGGTACAGGGCGTGCGCCTCAAGCTGCACGACCTGTTCCAGGCGCCGGACGTGTCCTGGAACATCGCTCGCCAGCTGCCGGGCAAGGACTGGTACGCCCGCGACTGGACCCGCACCCACGGCAATCTCTATCAGGCCATCGGCATGGAAAAGACCATGATCGGCCTGCTGCTGCTGCTGATCGTCGCCGTGGCCGCCTTCAACATCGTCTCCACCCTGGTGATGGTGGTGACCGACAAGAAATCCGACATCGCCATCCTGCGCACCCTGGGCGCCACGCCCCGGCAGATCATGGCGGTGTTCATGGTCCAGGGGACCTTCATCGGCGTCATCGGCACCGCCATCGGCTGCCTGCTGGGCGTGCTCGCCGCGCTCAACGTCAGTGCCGCCCTGGCCTGGGTGCAACGGATCACCGGGCACCAGTTCCTCAACGCCGAGGTGTATTTCATCGACTACCTGCCGGCGCAGCTGCAGCTGCACGACGTCCTGCTGGTCTGCGGCGCGTCCTTCGCCCTGAGCTTCCTGGCCACGCTCTATCCCTCCTGGAGCGCCGCCCGTACCCAACCCGCCGAGGCCCTGCGTTATGAATGATCGAGCCGTTTTGCGTTGCCAGGACCTGGGCAAGCGCTACGAGGAAGGCCCCCAGACCGTCGAGGTGCTGAGCAATGTCCAGCTGACCCTGCAACCGGGCGAGCGGGTGTCCATCGTCGGCAGTTCGGGGTCGGGCAAGACCACCCTGCTGAATCTGCTCGGCGGCCTCGACACCCCCAGCAGCGGTAGTGTCTGGCTCGATGGCGAAGAGCTGTCGGCGCTGAACGAGAAGGCCCGTGGCCTCTTGCGCAATCGCGCCATGGGCTTCGTCTACCAGTTCCACCACCTGCTGCCCGAATTCAGCGCCCTGGAAAACGTCTGCATGCCGCTGCTGATCGGCAAGGCCTCCATCGGCGAAGCCCGCGAGCGCGCCGCCAAGTTGCTGGAGCGGGTCGGTCTCGGTCATCGCCTGGGCCACAAGCCGGCCGAGCTGTCCGGTGGCGAGCGCCAGCGCGTGGCCATCGCCCGGGCGCTGGTCAACCAGCCCAAGCTGGTACTGCTCGACGAACCCACCGGCAACCTCGATCAGCACACCGCCCATGGCATCCAGGACCTGATGCTGGAACTGTCCACCTCGCTGCGCACCGCCTTCCTGGTGGTGACCCACGATCGGGTGCTGGCTGGCCAGATGGATCGGATGCTGCGCCTGGACGAAGGCCATCTGGTCGACGCCACGCCGGCCCGGCAGGTCTGAGGTCGCCATGTTCAGACCGCTTTCGCTGTTCATCGGCCTGAGATACACCCGCGCCAAGCGGCGCAAGTCGTTCATCTCCTTCTTCTCGCTGGTTTCCATGTTCGGCCTGGCGCTGGGCGTGCTGGCCATGATCCTGGTGCTGTCGGTGATGAACGGCTTCCAGGAAGAAATGCGCGGCCGCATCCTCGGCATGGTGCCCCATGCCTTCATCAGTGGTGCCCAGCCGCTGGACGACTGGCGCCCGCTGGCGGCCAAGGCCGAGCAGCAGCCCCATGTGCTGGCGGCGGTGCCCTATACCCAGTTGCAGGGCATGCTTTCGGTACGGGGTCGCATGCAGCCGCTGCTGGTGGACGGCATCGATCCGGCCCAGGAAAAGCGCGTGTCCATCGTCGGCGAACGCATGACCCAGGGCAGTCTCGACGCCCTCAAGCCCGGTGAATTCGGCATCGTGCTGGGCGAGATCGCCGCGCGACGCTTCCAGCTGGAGCTGGGCAGCCAGGTCACGGTGATCATCCCCGAGGTCGGCGCCACCGGCAGCATCACCCCGCGGCTGCGGCGCTTCACCGTGGTCGGTACCTTCAAGGTCGGCGCCGAGCTGGATGCCTCCCTGGCCCTGATCAACGTCGCCGATGCCGCCCCGCTCAAGGGCTGGCAGCCGGGCCAGGTGGAAAGCATCCGCCTGGCGCTGGACGATCTGTTCCAGGCGCCGCGCATCTCCCGCGACGTGGCCAAGGCCCTCGGCGACGGCTACCAGGCGCGTGACTGGACGATCTCCCAGGGCAGTCTGTTCCAGGCCATGCAGATGGAAAAGACCATGATCGGCCTGCTGCTCCTGCTGATCGTCGCCGTGGCCGCCTTCAACATCATCGCCACCCTCATCATGGTGGTGGCCGACAAGAAGGCCGATATCGCCATCCTGCGCACCCTGGGCGCCACGCCCGGGCAGATCATGGCGGTGTTCATGGTGCAGGGCACGGTGATCGGCCTGGTCGGTACCCTGATCGGCGGCGTGCTGGGCGTCATCGCGGCACTCAACGTCAGCAGCTGGATCGCCGCCCTGGAGCGTCTGGTCGGCCACAAGCTGTTTGGTGGTGACATGTACTTCATCAGCAACCTGCCGTCGCGGCTGGAGCTGGAAGACGTGGTGCTGATCGCCGTGGCCGCCCTGAGCATGAGTTTCCTGGCGACCCTCTATCCCGCCTGGCGCGCCTCGCGCACCTCACCGGCCGAAGCCCTGCGCTACGACTGATCTCCTGCCGGGCCAGGCGGCGCTACGCCCCTGGCCCTACGGCGTCCAAGCTGCTCTAATCCGCGCTTCCGAAGCTCTTTTGGCTCTCCAAGGATGGAGTCCTGATGCGCGCCGCTCTGCTGTCCTTCGCCCTGGGCGTGCTGCTCCTGCGCGCCTTCGCCACACTGCCGTCGCTATCCCTGCTGGCGGCCCTCGCGGCGGTGGCCCTGGTGCTCCTGTTCACCCGCTTCCTGGCGCTCGGTGCCTTCGGGCTGGGCCTGGCCTGGGCGCTGCTCAATGGTCACTGGGCGCTGGACGATCGCCTGGATCCGACGCTGGAGCAGCGGGTGCTGTGGATCGACGGCGAGATCAGCGGCCTGCCCACGGTGGAGGCCGACTCGGTGGGTTTCGTGCTCGCCGGGGCAACCAGCCGCCGCGCGCTGAAGCTGCCGGCGCGGATCCGCCTGAGCTGGCACGGCGGGCCGCGCCCACTGGCCGGCGAACGCTGGCGCCTGGCCGCGGAGCTGCGCGGCCCCGCGGGTCTGGTCAACCCCCTCGGGCAGGATCGCGAAGCCTGGCTGCTGGCCCAGGGCATAGGCGCCACCGGCAGCGTCAAGGATGGCCAGCGCCTGGCCGCCGCCAGTGGCCTGGCGACCTGGCGCGACGGCATCCGGCAATACCTGCAGACGCGGGATCCGGCGGGGCAGGGTGGGCTGCTCGCCGCCCTGGTGGTGGGCGACGGCTCGGGTATCACCACTGCCCAGTGGCAGCTGTTCCAGGACACCGGCACCGTGCACCTGATGGTGATCTCCGGGCAGCACATCGGCCTGATCGCCCTAGGCGTTTATGCCGGGGTGGTCCTTCTGGCACGCCGTGGCCTCTGGCCGCGTCAACTGCCCTGGCGTCTGTCCGCGGCGGTGCTGACGATCGCCACCGCACTGGGCTACGGACTGCTGGCCGGCTTCGAGGTGCCGGTGCAGCGGGCCTGCGTCATGGTCACCCTGGGCCTGCTCTGGCAACTCGGGCGCCAGCAGGTGCGGCTGGCGGACGCGGTCCTGCTGGCCCTGGCACTGGTGCTGGCCGCCAATCCGCTGGTCAGTCTGCTGCCCGGATTCTGGCTGTCCTTTGGCGCCGTGCTGTTGCTGCTGTGGAGCTTTGCCGGCCGCCTGGGCCGACTGCCCTGGTGGCTCACCCTCGGGCGCGCTCAGTGGTGCATGGCCGTGGGCCTGGCGCCGCTGCTCCTGGCGCTGGGCCTGCCCCTGAGCCCGAGCGGCCCGCTGGCCAATGCCCTGGCCGTGCCGCTGATGGACCTGGCCATCGTGCCCCTGGCGCTGGCGGGGACCCTGCTGTCCCTGCTCTGGTCGCCGCTGGGGACGCCGGCCTTGCTGCTGGCGGGTGGCCTGCTGCAGGGGCTGCTCTGGCTGCTGAGCGGCTTGGCGCACCTGGCTGCAGCCTGGCAGCCGGTCCTCGCGCCCGCCTGGGCGCTGTGGCTGGCGGGGCTGGGGGCGCTGCTGGCGCTACTGCCCGCGGGTGTGCCGCTACGAGGCTTCGGCGTGCTGCTGATGCTGCCGGGGCTGTTTCCCCCGTCGCCGGTACCCGCGGCGGGGCTGGCGCGGATCACCGTGCTGGACGTGGGGCAGGGCCTGGCGGTGCTGGTGCGCACCCGCGACCATGCGCTGCTCTACGACGCCGGGCCGCGCCAGGGCAGCTATGACAGCGGCGCCCGGGTCGTCCTGCCCAACCTGCAGGCCCTTGGCATCGACACCCTGGACGTCATGCTGCTCAGTCATGCCGATGCCGACCACGCCGGCGGTGCGCCGGCCGTGGCCAGAGGACTGCCGCCAGGACAGGTACTCAGCGGCGAGGCGGGTCGGCTCCAGCCGGAATTGCACGCGCGGGATTGCACGGATGGGGCCGAGTGGCGCTGGAACGAGGTCGTCTTCACCACCTGGTGGCACCCCGCGGCGGATTCCAACGCCTCCTCCTGCGTGCTCAGCGTCGCCGCGAGGGGCGAGCGCCTGCTGCTGACCGGCGACATCGATGCCCGCCGTGAAGCCGAGCTGGTGGCCAGCGGGGTGCCGCTGGCAGCCGAGTGGCTGGTCGCTCCGCACCATGGCAGTCGCAGCGGTTCCAGCGCCGCCTTCATCGACGCCGTCCAGCCGCGCGGCGTACTGATCTCCAGGGGGCTGAACAATCGCTATGGCCATCCCCATCCCCAGGTGCTGGCGCGCTATCGCGAGCGCGGCGTGCTGCCCTACGACACCGCCGCGCTGGGCGCCCTGAGCTGGACCCTGGGTCGCTGGGAGGTACCGCACGGGCAGCGCCAGGTGCGGCATTGGTGGCGGATAGGCCCGCCGACACCCTGAGGCGTTCGTGCTAGAGTGGCCGCATTTTGCGGCAGGGGTAACGCTCTCGTGTTCGAAATGGTCAAAGCTGGCGGCTGGATGATGCTGCCGATCATCCTCAGTTCCATCCTGGCCACGGCCATCATCGCCGAGCGGCTGTGGACCCTGAGACGCAGCCGGGTGGCACCGCCGACGCTGCTCGCCCAGGTCTGGCGCTGGATCCAGGACAAGCAGCTCAATGCCGAGCGGCTGCGCGAATTGCGCGCCGGATCGCCCCTGGGCGACATCCTCGCCGCGGGCCTGACCAACTCCCGTCATGGCCGCGACATCATGAAGGAAGCCATCGAGGAAGCCGGCAGCCGCGTGGTGCACGACCTCGAACGCTATCTCAACACCCTCGGCAGCATCGCCGCCCTGGCACCCCTGATGGGCCTGCTCGGCACGGTGTTCGGCATGATCGACATCTTCAGCGCCTTCATGAACGACGGCATGGCCAATGCGCCCATCCTCGCCGGCGGCATCTCCAAGGCGCTGGTCACCACCGCCACCGGCCTGCTGGTGGCGATTCCCGCGGTGTTCTTCCATCGCTACCTGCTGCGCCGGGTCGATGAGCTGGTGGTCGGAATGGAGCAGGAAGCGGTCAAGCTGGTGGACATCCTCCACGGCGATCGCGAGGTGGACGTCCGCGAAGGGGCTCCGGCGTGAAATTCCGTCGCCGCGCCGGCGGCGCCGCCCGCGAAGAGGTCTATATCAACCTGGCCTCCTTCATCGACGTCATCTTCGTCCTGCTGCTGTTCTTCGTGGTGACCGCGACCTTCAGCAAGCCCAGCCAGCTGAAGATCGAACTGCCCGAGGCCGACAGCGCCGCAGCGGCCGCCAACCAGGCCAAGACCCTGGAAATCAGCATCACCGCCGAAGGCCAGATGGCGCTCAACGGCCAGACCCTGGCGCGCAACGACCTGACCGGCCTGACCACCGCGCTGCAGCGTGAATCCGGCGGCGACAACAGCCTGCCGCTGGTGATCACCGCCGATGGCCGCGCCACCCACCAGTCGGTGGTCATGGCCATGGACGCTGCCGGCAAGCTGGGTTTCAGCCAGTTGCGCATCACCACCCTCGAGGCCCAGGCGAAGCGTCCGTGAGCCTGGGTGAGCGCCTGGTCCGCGCCTGGTACCAGGGGCATCCGGCCCTGAGCCTGCTGGCGCCGCTCGAAGCCCTCTATCGGCAGGTCGCCCGGCGCAAGCGCCGGCGGTTCCTGGCGGGGCAGGGCAGCATCCATCGCGCGCCGGTGCCGGTCATCGTGGTGGGCAATCTCACCGTCGGCGGTACCGGCAAGACGCCCATGATCCTCTGGCTGATCGGCCACCTGCGCGCGCGCGGGCTGAGGGTCGGGGTGGTCAGCCGGGGCTATGGCGCCACGCCGCCGAGTCTACCCTGGCGGGTGCGGGCCACCGACACCGCCGCCGTCGCCGGCGACGAGCCGCTGCTGATCGTGCAGCGCACCGGGGTGGCCCTGGTCACGGATCCCGATCGTGGGCGCGCCGTCGAACGCCTGCTCTCCGAGGAGCGGCTCGATATCATTCTCAGCGACGACGGCCTGCAGCACTATCGCCTGGCCCGCGACCTGGAACTGGTGATGGTCGATGCGGCGCGCGGCTTCGGCAATGGCCGCTGCCTGCCGGCCGGGCCGCTGCGCGAACCCCTGGAGCGGCTGGCCGAGGTGGACGCCGTGATCCACAACGGCGCCACTGTCGATCCTGCCGACGGCTACGGCCTGACCCTGCAGCCCTGCGCCCTGGTCAATCTGCGCAGCGGCGAGACGCGATCGCTGGATTTCTTTCCCCCGGGGCAGCGCCTGCACTCCCTGGCCGGCATCGGCAACCCCGGCCGTTTCTTCGCCACCCTCGAAGGACTACACTGGCAGCCGTTGCCCCATGCCTTCGCCGATCACGCCACCTACAGCGCGGCAGAGCTGGCCTTCACCCCGGCGCTGCCGCTGGTGATGACCGAGAAGGACGCGGTCAAGTGCCGGTCCTTCGCCGCCGCCGACTGGTGGTACCTGGCGGTGGACGCCCAGCCCTCGGCCGCTTTCGTCGCCTGGCTGGATGGGCGTCTCGACCGGCTACTGCCCGAACACTCTCACTGACGGAATCTTCGCCCATGGATCTCAAGCTGCTGGACATCCTCGCCTGCCCCCTGACCAAGAGCCCGCTGATCTTGAGCGACGACAAGACCGAGCTCATCAGCAAGGCCGCCGGCCTGGCCTTCCCGATTCGCGACGGCATCCCGGTGATGCTGGAAAGCGAGGCGCGCATCATCACCACGGATGAGCGTCTGGACAAATGAGCACCGCGTTCACCGTCGTCATCCCGGCGCGGCTCGCCAGCACCCGACTGCCCAACAAGCCGCTGCTCGACATCGCCGGCAAGCCGATGATCCAACACGTCTGGGAGCAGGCCCGGCGCAGTGGCGCCGAGCAGGTGGTGGTGGCGACCGACCACGACGACATCCTGCGTGCCTGCGAAGGCTTTGGCGCGCGTGTCCTGCTGACCCGTGCCGATCATGCTTCGGGCACCGATCGCCTGGCCGAGGTGGCCGAGCTGCTCGGCCTGGCCGCTGACGCCCTGGTGGTCAACGTCCAGGGCGACGAGCCGCTGATACCACCGGCGGTGATCGAACAGGTGGCCAATAATCTCGCTGCCCATCCCGAAGCCGGCGTGGCCACCCTGGCCGAGCCGATCGCGGACGTCGACAGCCTGTTCAATCCCAATGTGGTCAAGGTGAGCACCGACCTGAACGGCCTGGCGCTGACCTTCAGCCGGGCGCCGCTGCCCTGGGCGCGCAATGCCTTCGCCGCTGATCGCGCGCAGCTGCCCCAGGGCTTTCCCTACCGTCGCCACATCGGCATCTACGCCTATCGCGCCGGCTTCCTCGCCGATTTCGTCAGCTGGGGTCCCTGCGCCCTGGAAGAGACCGAAGCCCTGGAGCAATTGCGCGCCCTCTGGCACGGCGTTCGTATCCATGTCGCCGATGCCCTGGAAGCGCCCCAGGCCGGCGTGGATACCCGAGAAGATCTCGAGCGCGTCAGACGCCTGCTGGGAGCCTAGATGACCCTGCGCATCCTGTTCGTCTGCATGGGCAACATCTGCCGTTCGCCCACCGCCGAAGGCATCCTCAGGGCCAAGCTGGACGCCGCCGGCCTGACCGAGGTGGTGGAGCTGGATTCGGCCGGCACCGGCGATTGGCATGTCGGCAAGGCCCCGGATCCCCGTGCCATCCAGGCCGCGGCGGGTCGCGGCTATGCCATCGGTGACCTGCGCGCGCGTCAGGTCGCCGAGGATGATTTCCAGCGTTTCGACCTGATCCTGGCCATGGACCAGGACAACCTCGCCTGGCTGGAACAGCTGCGCCCTGATGAGGGCGCCGTGCCCGAACTCTTCCTGGCGCGCCAGGGCCTGGCGGTGGACGAGGTGCCGGATCCCTATTACGGCGGTGCAGCCGGCTTCGAGCGGGTCCTCGACCTGCTGGAAAGCGCCTGCGATGGCCTGGTCGCCGAGGTGGCTGCCCGTCATGGTCGCTGAGCTGCAACAGCAGGTCCCCCTGCAAGGCCTCAACACCTTCGGCCTGGTGGCGCAAGCCGATCGCTATCTGGAAGCCGCCAGCGACGCCGAGGTCCGCGCGGCCCTGGCGTTGGCCCGGCAACTGGACGTGCCCCTGCGGGTGCTGGGCGGTGGCAGCAACCTGGTCCTGCCCGAACGGGTCGAGGGTCTGGTGCTGCGGTTGACGTCCCGCGGCATCCGTCTGCTGGCGGAGGAGGGCGATGCCCTGCTGGTGGAAGCCGAAGCCGGCGAGCCCTGGCATCCCTTCGTCATGGCCACCCTGGCCAATGGCTGGTACGGGCTGGAAAATCTCAGCCTGATCCCAGGCACCGTGGGCGCCTCACCGATCCAGAACATCGGCGCCTATGGCGTCGAATTGAAGGACAGATGCGCCGGGGTCACGGCACTCGATCGCCACAGCGGCGAGCTCCATGACCTCGGCCCGGCCGATTGCGCCTTCGCCTATCGCGAGAGTCGCTTCAAGGCCGAGGCCGGGCGCTGGATCGTGCTGCGGGTACGCTTCCGGCTCAGTCGCAAGCCGCAGCTGGTGCTGGACTATGGTCCGGTACGCCAGGCGCTCACCGCGGCGGGCGTCACGCAGCCAACGCCCGAAGCCGTCAGCGCGGCCATCTGCAGCATTCGCCAGAGCAAGCTGCCCGACCCGGCGGTGCTGGGCAATGCCGGCAGCTTCTTCAAGAATCCGGTGGTGACCGCTGGCGAGGCCGCAGCTCTGCATGAGCGCTATCCGAGCCTGCCGACCTATCCGCAGGCCGATGGCAGCGTCAAGCTGGCCGCTGGCTGGCTGATCGATCAGGCCGGCTGGCGCGGCCATCGCGACGGCGCCGTGGGGGTGCATGCCGCCCAGGCGCTGGTGCTGGTCAACTTCGGTGGCGCCCGCAGTCGCGACGTCCTGGCCCTGGCCGAGCGCATCCGCGCCTCGGTGCGCGAGCGCTTCGGCGTGACGCTGGAGATGGAGCCGGGAAGCCTGACGTGACCGCTGACGCCCCCGATGCCCAACGCCGTCGCCTGCTGATCGCCACCACCTCCGCCGTCGGCGGTCTGGGCCTGGTGGCGGGCAGCGTGCCCTTCGTCTGCGCCCTGCGGCCCAGTCGGTCGGCGGAGGTGGCGGCGGCGCCGGTCGAGGTGGATCTCCAGGCCTTGCGCGAAGGCGAGCAACTCACGGTGCAATGGCGCGGCCAGCCGGTCTGCGTCCTGCGCCGCAGCGCGGCGGACCAGGCCCGCCTGCTGGCCGACGAGGCAGGGCTGGCCGACCCGGATTCCCGGGAATCCAGCCAGCCACCCTATGTCGATCCGCGCCTGAGATCGCGGCGGCCGGACATCTTCGTCGTCACCGCGATCTGCACCCATCTGGGCTGCATTCCCTCCCTGGCACCAGGCGCGGCGGACCGGGACGGGGGCTATCTCTGTCCCTGCCATGGCTCCCACTTCGATCTCGCCGGGCGGGTCTATCGCGACCAGCCGGCACCGCTGAATCTGGCCGTGCCGCCCCATCATTTTCGCGGCGACAATCTGCTGGTGATCGGCAGCGACGGGGAGGGCGCGACATGAGCAACGACGAGCCCGGCTGGCTGGAGCGACGGCTGCCCCTGGGCGCCTTCTGGCGCCGGCACTTCAGTGACTACCGGGTGCCGCGCAATCTCAACGTCTTCTACCTGTTCGGCTCGCTGCTGCTCTTCATCCTGGCGCTGCAGGTGCTGACCGGACTCTGGCTGCTGTTCGGCTATGAGCCGACGGTGAAGGGCGCCTTCGCCTCGGTCCAGCTGTTCATGCGCGAGGTGCCCTTCGGCTGGCTGATCCGCTACCTTCACGCGGTGGGCGCCTCGGCGCTGTTCGTCTGCCTCTACCTGCACATGCTGCGCGGCCTGCTCTATGGCTCCTATCGGGCGCCGCGCGAGCTGGTCTGGAGCTTTGGCGTGCTGCTCTACCTGCTCCTGCTGGCCCAGGCCTTCTTTGGCTATCTGCTGCCCTGGGGGCAACTCTCCTACTGGGGCGCCCAGGTGTCTCTGAGCGCGGTCGAGGCGCTGCCCCTGGTAGGCCCGAGCCTGGCCGATCTGCTGCGCGGCGGGGTGGTGCTGTCCGACGCCACCCTGCGGCGCTTCCAGGCCCTGCATGTGGTCGGGCTGCCGCTGTTGATCCTTGCGCTGGTGAGCCTGCACGTCGTCGCCCTGCGCCAGACCGGCTCGAACAATCCCGAGGGTGACGAGCGCGATGTCCGAGGTGCAGCCGGGGTGGCTTTCCACCCCTATCTGACGCTCAAGGACCTCTGTGGTCTGGCAGTCTTCCTGCTGGTGTTTCTCGCCGTGGTGCTGCTGGCGCCGGACCTGGGCGGGCTGGTGCTGGAGCCGGCCAACCAGCAGCCGGCCGATCCGCTGGTGACCCCCGCGCACATCGCCCCGCCCTGGTACCTGGCGCCCTTCTATGCGCTGCTGCGGGCGGTGCCGAGCATGGCCGGCGGCCTCGGCCTGGCGGCTCTGGCCATCGCCCTGCTGTTCGTGCTGCCCTGGCTGGATCGCAGTGCGGCCCGCTCGATCCGCCACAAGGCCTGGCCGGGGCGGCTGGGGCTGTACCTGGTCTGCCTGGCCTTTGTCGCCCTGGGAATACTGGGCGTGGTCGCGCTGACCGATGGGCGCCTGTGGCTGGCGCGCCTGGCCGCGGGTGTCTATTTCATCGGCCTGCTGGGCATGCCCTGGTACAGCCGGCTGGGTCGTCCGCGTGCGCCAGTGGAGTCCCGGTCATGAGTCGCGGGCTGCTGCTGGGCCTGCTTCTGCTGTGCAGCGGTCTGGCCATCGGTGCCGACGGTGATCCCCGGGCTGGGGCCATCAGCTTCGGCCGCTATTGCCTGGCCTGTCATGGCCAGGAATACCAGCGCTTCGACCGGGTCGCCGCCGATCTCCACCTGGACCTCGCCAGCTGGGCGCCCGGACGCACCGCCAGCGCGCCCATGCTCGGCCTGCTCAAGCCCGAGGATGCCCGGCGTGCCTTCGGCAGCGTGCCGCCGGATCTCACCCTGATCGCCGCGGTGCGCGGCGAGGCCTGGCTGCGCGCCTTCCTGCAGGAGTTCTACGTGGCGCCCGGGCGGCCACTCGGGGTCGACAACCTCAGGGCGCCCGGCACCCGCATGCCCGATGTTCTGGCCGCCTTGCGCGGCCGCCAGGTGCGCGACTGCAGCGCGGGACGTTGCGTGCTGCGTCTGGAGCCGGACAGTGGCGCCCAGACGCCCGAACAATTCGCCCGCACCGTCGAGGATCTGGTTGCCTACCTTGGCTATTCGGCGGCGCCGGAACGTAGTCTGGCCTGGCGCCTCGCGCCCTGGGTGCTGGGCTATCTGCTGCTGTTCGCCGTCCTGGCCTTCTGGCTTAAGCGCGAATTCTGGCGGCGATTGCCCGACAGTGAGCGATGAGACGGAGGCTTGTCTGAAAAGTCGCCGAGCGAAGGTGAGGCAGGGCAAAAATCAGCGAGGAAGCGGACCGGGCTCGCGCTCGAGTTTGCAAAGGGTAAATGAGCATTCCGAGCTGATTTTTAACGCAGCATCACCGATGTGCAGGCAGTTTTTAGACAAAGCCTAGGTCTCGGGCGGCAAGGTGCGAGATAATCCCGCCTTTGCAGCTTCGCCCCCAACGGGGGAGGGACCCATGGGCGCCATAACCCGCCTGACCTGTTTCCATGATCCCGAGGATCACTACAGCCACCGGATCCGCCTGATCCTGGCGGAAAAGAACGTCGAGTGCGAGCTGATCGCCGTACGTCGTGGCGAATGCCCGCGGCAGCTGGCCGAGCACAATCCCTATGGCACCGTGCCGACGCTGATGGATCGCGACCTGGTGCTCTATGGTACCGAGGTGCTCATGGAGTATCTCGAGGAGCGCTATCCGCACCCGCCGCTGTTGCCGGCCTATCCGGTCACCCGCGGTCAGTCGCGGCTGCTGATGCACCGCATCGGGCGCGACTGGTGCACCCTGGTGGACGCCATCCTGCAGGCGGCGCCGGGCGCCGACCTCGCAGCCGCGCGCAAGGAATTGCGCGAGAGCCTGACCGGCGTGGCGCCGATCTTCGCGGAAAAACCCTTTTTCCTGAGCGACGACTTTTCCCTGGTGGACTGTTGCCTGCTCCCCCTCCTGTGGCGACTGCCGCGCCTGGGCATCGAATTGCCCCGGGCCGCCAAGCCGCTGCAGGACTACATGGATCGCATGTTCGCGCGCGACAGTTTCCGATCCAGTCTTTCGGTCACCGAGCGTGAGATGCGCTAGAGGAGAACCCCATGAATTCCAGTCGCCCCTACCTGGTCCGCGCGCTCTACGAGTGGATCGTGGACAACGACTGCACGCCCCATCTGCTGGTCAATGCCGACTACGCCGAGGTGCGCGTGCCGCCGGGCTATGCCAACGACGGCCAGATCGTGCTGAACGCCTCGCCCAGTGCCGTGCGTGACCTGCACATGGACAACGAAGCCGTGAGCTTCAACGGTCGCTTCGGCGGCGTGGCCTACAACCTCTATGTCCCGATCGGCGCCATCCTGGCTATCTATGCCCGCGAGAACGGCCAGGGCATGGTCTTCGACAGCGAGCCCACCCCGCCGGATGACCAGGGTCCCGACAGCGGCGGCAGCAAGCCCGAGGCACCCAAGCCGGCACCGGCGCGGCCGAGTCTGAAAGTGGTCAAGTGAGCCCTGACGGCCTGCCGCGGAGTCTCGCTGCGGCAGGCAGGAAAAAGCCCCTGTCGGCGCTGCCGGCAGGGGCTTTTTCGTAAGCCAGGTGAACTCAGCGCTTGAGCGAGGCCGGCAGGTGCGGCTGGATCTGCGTCAGCAGGCCACGGAAGCACTTGGGGTTGCCGGCGACGATGTGGCCCTTCTCGAGGAAGTCGTGGCCGCCATTGAAGTCACCGATCAGGCCACCGGCTTCCTGGACCAGCAGAGCGCCTGCGGCCATGTCCCATTCCGACAGTCCCATTTCCCAGAAGGCGTCGAAACGACCGGCGGCGACATAGGCCAGGTCCAGCGCGGCGGAACCGGCGCGGCGGATGCCGGCGGTCTGGCCGATCAGGCTGCGGAACATGCCCAGGTAGTTGTCCAGGTGGTCGACGTCATTGGCGCGGAAGGGGAAGCCGGTACCCAGCAGGGCGCCTTCCAGGCTGCGTCGATTGGTGACACGGATGCGCCGGCCGTTCAGGGCGGCGCCGCGGCCACGGCTGGCGGTGAATTCTTCCTGGCGCACCGGATCCAGCACCACGGCGTGTTCCAGGCGGCCCTTGTACTTGCAGGCGATGCTTACCGAGAAGTGCGGGACGCCACGGAGGAAGTTGGTGGTGCCATCCAGCGGATCGACGACCCAGACGTAGTCGGCGCCTTCGCCTTCGCCCGCCAGGTAGCCGGATTCCTCACCGTAGAAACCATGGGTGGGGTAGGCCTTGCGCAGGGTGGCGAGGATGGTCTGCTCGGCGGCTCGGTCGACTTCGGAGACGAAGTCGTTGGCGCCTTTTTCATCGACGGCGATCACGTCCAGGCGCTCAATCGAACGGAAAATCAGTTCACCGGCGCTGCGGGCCGCGCGCAGTGCGATGTTCAGCATGGGCTGCATGGATAAATCACCTGGGTTGTATAAGGAAAGCCGGCAATGATAGCAGACTTCGCGGCGCTGGAAGGGGTATTCGTGGCCAGCGGGCCCGTGTGGGCGTAGTATACGGCGCCGATTTCCCGCGTCCGCTCGAGGATAGCCACGTGCTGAATAACATCCGCGTCGTTCTGGTCAATACCAGCCATCCCGGCAACATCGGCGGTGCCGCCCGGGCAATGAAGAACATGGGCCTGTCGCGCCTCTATCTGGTCGATCCCGAGGACTTTCCCAGTGGAGAGGCCAATGCCCGCGCCTCCGGGGCCAATGACGTGCTCGACGCCGCCATTGTGGTCGACACCCTGGAAGAAGCCCTGACCGGCTGCAGCCTGGTGCTGGGCACCAGTGCCCGCGACCGCCGCATCCCCTGGCCGCTGCTCGATCCGCGGGAATGCGCGACCACCTCCCTGGCCCAGGTGGAGCGGGGCGGCGAGGTGGCCCTGGTATTCGGGCGCGAGTATGCCGGCCTGACCAACGAAGAGTTGCAGCGCTGCCACTACCACGTGCACATCCCCTCCGATCCGGCGTTCGGCTCCCTCAATCTCGCTGCGGCGGTCCAGGTGCTGGTGTACGAGGTGCGCATGGCCTGGCTGGCGGCGCAGAACCAGCCGACCAAGATGAACAAGGTCGAGGCCACCGCCATGCTCAACACCCAGCCGGTGACGGTGGAAGAGCTGGAGCTCTATTACGAGCACCTGGAGCAGACCCTGGTGGAGATCGGCTTCCTCGATCCGGCCAAGCCGCGCCACCTGATGAGTCGCTTGCGGCGCCTCTATGGCCGGGCCGGCATCAGCAAGCTGGAGATGAACATCCTGCGTGGCATCCTGACCGAAACCCAGAAGGCGGCCCGCGGCGAATCCCACCCGCGGACTATCCCGCCGATAGATAATGCCTGAGTGATTTGGTTGGTTTTATAGTTGACCTTTTTTGTCGGGAATCCGATAATCGAAGTCATCCGATGCAACCCGCTCGAGTTCGTCATGAGACTGACCACCAAAGGCCGCTATGCCGTAACCGCCATGCTCGACCTGGCGCTGCACGCCCAGCGGGGCCCGGTGTCGCTGGCCGACATTTCCGAGCGGCAGGGCATTTCGCTGTCCTATCTGGAGCAGCTGTTTGCCCGGCTGCGCCGCGGTGCGCTGGTCAATAGCGTACGCGGCCCCGGCGGCGGCTATCAGCTGGCGCGCGACATGGGCGGTATCCATGTGGCCCAGGTGATCGATGCCGTCAACGAATCCGTGGATGCCACCCGCTGCCAGGGCGGTGGGGGCTGTCACCAGGGTGATACCTGCCTGACCCACCACCTCTGGTGCGACCTGAGCGATCAGATCCACACCTTTTTGAGTGGTATCACCCTGGCCGACCTGGTCGCCCGCAACGAGATCCAGCAGGTGGCCAAGCGTCAGGACACCAAGGCCTGTGCCAGCAAACAATCGCCCTTAGCGGTCGAAAAAATCGAAGCGTCCACCATCGACTGAGCAGAGACGCCCGTCTGATTAGGAGTAACCGATGAAATTGCCGATCTACCTAGACTATTCCGCCACCACGCCCGTCGATCCGCGCGTCGCTCAGAAGATGAGCGAGTGCCTGCTGGTGGACGGCAACTTTGGCAACCCCGCATCGCGCTCCCACCTGTTCGGCTGGAAGGCCGAGGAAGCCGTGGAAAACGCCCGTCGTCAGGTGGCCGAACTGGTCAACGCCGACCCGCGCGAGATCGTCTGGACCTCCGGTGCCACCGAGTCCGACAACCTCGCCATCAAGGGCGCCGCGCACTTCTACCAGAACAAGGGCAAGCACCTGATCACCTCCAAGATCGAGCACAAGGCGGTGTTGGACACCACCCGCCAGCTCGAGCGCGAAGGCTTCGAGGTCACCTATCTCGAGCCGGGCGAAGACGGCCTGATCACCCCCGCCATGGTCGAGGCGGCCCTGCGTAACGACACCACCCTGGTGTCCATCATGCACGTCAACAACGAGATCGGTACCGTCAACGACATCGCCGCCATCGGCGAGCTGACCCGCTCCCGTGGCGTGCTCTTCCACGTCGACGCGGCCCAGTCCACCGGCAAGGTCGAGATCGATCTGGAAAAGCTCAAGGTCGACATGATGTCCTTCTCGGCGCACAAGACCTATGGTCCCAAGGGCATTGGCGCTCTCTACGTCCGTCGCAAGCCGCGCGTGCGTATCGAGGCCCAGACCCACGGTGGCGGCCATGAGCGTGGCATGCGTTCGGGCACCCTGGCGACCCACCAGATCGTCGGCATGGGCGAAGCCTTCCGCATCGCCAAGGAAGAGATGGTCCAGGAAAATACCCGCATCAAGGCCCTGAGCGATCGCTTCTACCGGCAGTTCGAAGGCCTGGAAGAGGTCTACCTGAACGGCAGCCTGATCCATCGTGTGCCGCACAACCTGAACCTGAGCTTCAACTACGTCGAAGGCGAGTCGCTGATCATGGCGCTCAAGGATCTGGCGGTCTCGTCCGGTTCGGCCTGTACCTCGGCGTCCCTGGAGCCGTCCTACGTCCTGCGCGCCCTGGGCCGCAACGACGAGCTGGCGCACAGCTCCATTCGCTTCACCTTTGGTCGCTTCACCACCGAAGAAGACGTTGACTACGCCGCGAGCAAGGTCACCGAAGCCGTCAACAAGTTGCGCGAATTGTCTCCGCTGTGGGACATGTTCAAAGAAGGCGTAGACCTGAGTCAGGTCGAGTGGCAAGCCCACTGACCCACCCTGATAAGCGAGGATTGAACCATGGCATACAGTGAAAAGGTCATCGACCACTACGAAAATCCGCGCAACGTCGGCAAGTTCGACGCGGCCGATCCCGATGTCGGCACTGGCATGGTCGGCGCCCCGGCCTGCGGCGACGTGATGCGCCTGCAGATCAAGGTCAACGAGCAGGGCATCATCGAAGACGCCAAGTTCAAGACCTACGGCTGTGGCTCCGCCATCGCGTCCAGCTCCCTGGCCACCGAGTGGATGAAGGGCAAGAGCATCGAGGAAGCGGCGTCGATCAAGAACAGCATGATCGCCGAAGAACTGGCTCTGCCGCCGGTGAAGATCCACTGCTCGGTACTCGCCGAAGACGCCATCAAGGCGGCGGTCAGCGACTACAAGCAGAAGAAAGGCCTGCTCTAAGGAGGAACCATGGCGATCAGCATGACCGAGTCCGCCGCCCGCCACGTGCAGCGTTCCCTTGAGGGGCGCGGCAAGGGGGAGGGCATCCGCCTGGGCGTTCGTACCACGGGCTGCTCGGGACTGGCCTACGTGCTCGAATTCGTCGATGAATTCGCGCACGAGGACCAGGTGTTCGAGAGCCATGGCGTCAAGGTCATCATCGACCCCAAGAGCCTGGTCTACCTGGACGGCACCGAGCTGGATTTCGTGCGTGAAGGCCTCAACGAGGGCTTCAAGTTCAACAATCCCAACGTGCGTGGCGAGTGTGGCTGCGGCGAAAGCTTCAACATCTGAGGCCGGCCATGGGTAAGCCCTGTCACTTCGCGCTGTTCGAGATCAGGCCCGCCTTCGAGATCGACCAGGCGGGTCTGGCCTCGCGTTACCGCGATCTGGCGCGCACGGTCCATCCGGATCGGTTCGCCGATGCGCCGGAGCGTGAGCGGCGTCAGGCGCTGGAGCGCTCGGCCGAGCTCAACGAGGCCTATCACGTGCTGCGCGCCCCGTCGCGCCGCGCGCGCTATCTGCTGGAGCTGGAAGGGCACGAGATGCCGCTCGAAGCGACCATCCAGGACACCGACTTCCTCATGCAGCAATTGCAATGGCGCGAGGAACTGGAGGACCTGCAGGACGCGGGTGACAGCGCGGGCATTCCCACCTTTCGCCAGCGGCTCAAGGATGCGCAGCGCGACATCGAGCAGGCCTTCGCCGCGATCTGGCAGGACCCCGCCCAGCGCGAGCCTGCCGAGCGCCTGGTCCGTCGCATGCAGTTTCTCGACAAGCTGGCCAGCGAAATCCGCCAGCTCGAAGAGCGTCTGGACGATTAATCACAGGTGTCGCTCAGGCACCGACAACCATAAGCCGACTAGCCAATGGCTCTATTGCAGATAGCCGAACCCGGAATGGCGCCCAAGCCGCACCAGCGCAAGCTGGCGGTAGGTATCGATCTGGGCACCACCAATTCCCTCGTGGCCGCCGTCCGCAGTGGCGTGGCCGAGACCCTGCCCGATCTGCAGGGCGAGGTGATCCTGCCCTCCGCGGTACGCTATGCCGCCGACGGTGTGGAAGTGGGGGCGGGCGCCAAGGCCGCCGCCGCCCAGGATCCCTTCAATACCATTCTTTCCGTCAAGCGCCTCATGGGGCGTGGCATCGCCGACGTCAAGCAACTGGGCGAGCAGCTGCCCTATCGCTTCGTCGCCGGTGAATCGGAAATGCCCTTCATCGATACCGCTGCCGGGCGCAAGAGTCCGGTGGAGGTCTCCGCCGACATCCTGCGGGTGCTGCGCGAGCGGGCCGAAGCGACCCTGGGTGGCGAACTGGTCGGTGCGGTCATCACCGTGCCGGCCTATTTCGACGATGCCCAGCGCCAGGCCACCAAGGACGCCGCCCGCTTTGCCGGCCTGAATGTCCTGCGCCTGCTCAACGAGCCTACCGCGGCCGCCGTGGCCTATGGTCTGGACCGGGGCGAGGAGGGCGTGGTCGCCATCTACGACCTGGGCGGCGGTACCTTCGATATCTCCATCCTGCGCCTGACCCGCGGTGTCTTCGAGGTCATGGCCACCGGTGGCGACAGCGCCCTGGGCGGTGACGACTTCGATCACGCCATCGCCAGCTGGATCGTCCAGCAGGCCGGGCTGTCCAGCGATCTGGATCCGGGCACCCAGCGGCGCCTGCTGCAGAGTGCCTGCGCCGCCAAGGAAGCCCTGTCCGCTGCCGAGCGCGTCGAGGTCGGTCATGGCGACTGGTCGGGCGTGCTGGAACGCAGCACCTTCCAGGAACTCATCGCGCCGCTGGTCGCGCGCAGCCTCAAGGCCTGTCGCCGCGCCCTGCGCGATGCGGAAGTGGAACCGGCGGACATCGCCGCCGTGGTCATGGTCGGCGGTTCCACCCGCGTGCCCTATGTCCGTGAAGCCGTGGGCGAGCTGTTCGACTGCACCCCGCTCACCGACATCGATCCGGATCGCGTGGTCGCCATCGGGGCCGCCCTGCAGGCCGATTCCCTGGCCGGCAACCGCGCTGGCGAAGAATTGCTGCTGCTGGACGTCATCCCGCTGTCCCTGGGACTCGAGACCATGGGCGGCCTGATGGAGAAGATCATTCCGCGCAACACCACCATTCCGGTGGCGCGGGGCCAGGACTTCACCACCTATCGCGACGGCCAGACCGCCATGCTGGTGCATGTGCTGCAGGGCGAGCGCGAACTGGTCAAGGACGCCCGCTCCCTGGCCCGTTTCGAATTGCGCGGTTTCCCGCCCATGGTCGCCGGTGCCGCCAAGATCCGCGTCACCTTCCAGGTCGATGCCGACGGCCTGCTCGGCGTCAGCGCCCGCGAGCTGTCCAGTGGCGTGGAAGCCAGTGTCCAGGTCAAGCCGTCCTACGGCCTGACCGATGGCGAGATCGCCAACATGCTGCAGGACTCCTTCCGTCATGCCGGAGACGACATGCAGGCCCGCGCGCTGCGCGAGCAGCAGGTCGAGGCCCGGCGGCTGATCGAGGCGGTCACCGCCGCGCTGGCCGCCGACGGCGAGCGCCTGCTGGACGCCGAGGAGCGTCAGGTGATCAAGCTGGAAATCGGTCAGTTGACCGAGCTGCTGGACGCCACCGACCTCCAGGCGCTCGAAGACCAGACCAAGCGTCTTTCTCACGTAACCGATGCCTTCGCCGCCCGGCGGATGAACGCCTCGGTCAAGGCGGCCCTGGCGGGTCGCCGTCTCAACGATATCGAGGAGTAGTTCCATCATGCCGCAGATCACCCTGCTGCCCCACGCCGAGCACTGCCCCGAGGGGGCGGTCTTCGAAGCCAGCGAAGGCGAAACCATCATCGCCGCGGCCATGCGCAACGGCATCGACATCGAGCACGCCTGCGAGATGTCCTGTGCCTGCACCACCTGCCACGTGGTCGTCCAGGAAGGCTTCGATTCCCTCGCGCCCTCGGATGAGCTCGAAGACGACATGCTGGACAAGGCCTGGGGTCTGGAGATGCGTTCGCGCCTGTCCTGCCAGGCGGTAGTAGGCAGCGAAGACCTGGTGGTGGAGATTCCGCGCTACACCATCAACCAGGTTTCCGAAGGTCACTGAGGACAGCTGTCATGGCACTGAAATGGACCGATGTGCTGGATATCGCCATCGAACTCAACGACACCCATCCCGACGTGGATCCGCGCTACGTGAATTTCGTCAAGTTGCGCAACTGGGTCGTGGAGCTGCCGGAGTTCGACGACGATCCCCAGCGGGGTGGCGAGAAGGTGCTGGAGGCCATCCAGGCCGCCTGGATCGAAGAGTCCGCCTGACGCATCGCCCGTACCGCGCTACGCTTTTCACCGGGACCCGCGTATAATCCGCGGGTTTCGTTTTTGCTCTATTCCCACATTCGGAGTTCACATGTCTGTTCAACGTACCCTGTCGATCATCAAGCCCGATGCCGTATCCAAGAATGTCGTCGGTGAGATCGTCACCCGCTTCGAGAAGGCTGGCCTGCGCGTCGTCGCTGCCAAGATGGTCCAGCTGTCCGAGCGCGAAGCCGGTGGCTTCTACGCCGAACACAAAGAGCGTCCCTTCTTCAAGGATCTGGTCTCCTTCATGACCTCCGGTCCGGTCGTGGTCCAGGTGCTGGAAGGCGACAACGCCATCGCCAAGAACCGTGAGCTGATGGGCGCCACCGATCCCAAGAAGGCCGACGCCGGTACCATCCGCGCCGACTTCGCCGTCTCCATCGACGAGAACGCCGTCCACGGTTCGGACTCCGAAGCGTCCGCCGCTCGCGAGATCTCCTACTTCTTCGCAGCCACCGAAGTCTGCGAGCGCGTCCGCTAAGGATGAGCGCCGGCCAGGGAAGCGGCCAGCCCGCCTTCCTGGCACCGCCCGCGCCTTGCGCGGGTTTCAAACAGATTTCGTCGAGGTGATCCCATGACCACAGCCACCGATAAGGTCAATCTGCTGGGCCTGACCCAGCCGCAACTCGAGTCGTTCTTCGAGTCCATCGGGGAGAAGCGCTTTCGCGCCGGCCAGGTCATGAAGTGGATCCATCACTTCGGCATCGACGATTTCGACGCCATGAGCAACCTGGGCAAGGCGCTCAAGGAAAAGCTCAAGGCCGCCGCGGAAATCCGTGGCCCCGAGATCGTCAGCGAAGACATCTCCCGCGATGGCACCCGCAAGTGGGTGATCCGCGTCGCCTCCGGCAGCTGCGTCGAGACCGTTTACATCCCGCAGAATGGCCGCGGCACCCTGTGCGTGTCGTCCCAGGCCGGTTGCGCGCTGGACTGCAGCTTCTGCTCCACCGGCAAGCAGGGCTTCAACAGCAACCTCACCGCCGCCGAGGTGATCGGTCAGGTGTGGATCGCCAACAAGTCCTTTGGCAGCGTACCGGCCAAGATCGACCGCGCCATCACCAACGTGGTGATGATGGGCATGGGCGAGCCGCTGCTGAACTTCGACAACGTCGTCGCCGCCATGCGCATCATGATGGACGACCTCGGCTACGGCATCTCCAAGCGCAAGGTCACCCTGTCGACCTCGGGCGTGGTGCCGATGATCGAAGAGCTGGCCAAGCACATCGACGTCTCCCTGGCGCTGTCGCTGCACGCGCCCAACGACGAGTTGCGCAACGAGCTGGTGCCGATCAACCGCAAGTATCCGCTGGCCATGCTGCTCGACGCCTGCCAGAGATACATCCGGCAACTGGGCGAGAAGCGCGTCCTGACCATCGAGTACACCCTGCTCAAGGACGTCAACGACCTGCCTGAGCACGCGCTGCAGATGATCGAGCTGCTGCGCAACGTGCCCTGCAAGATCAACCTGATTCCCTTCAATCCCTTCCCGCACTCCGGGTACGAGCGGCCGAGCAAGAACGCCACCCGCCGGTTCCAGGAGCTGCTGGTGCAGGCCGGTTTCAACGTTACGGTGCGGACCACCCGCGGTGACGACATCGATGCCGCCTGCGGCCAGCTGGTGGGGCAGGTCATGGACCGCACCCGCCGCAGCCAGCGCTATATCGCCGTTCGCCAGCTCGACGGTGCCGAAACCGTAACGCCGCTCCAGGGCTGAGGGCGCGACCATGGCGATCACGCGCTTTGCGGCTGTCGCGCTCGCCCTGCTGGTCGGTGGCCTCGCCGGCTGCGTGACCGAGGGTGATCGCAACCCCATGGATACCCGCCAGGGACGGATGCAGGCCCGTGATGCCTATATCCAGCTCGGCCTCGGCTATGTCCAACAGGGCAATACCGAGCAGGCCAAGGTGCCGCTGAAGAAGGCCCTGGAGCTGGATTCGTCCAGCGCCGACGCCCATGCCGCGCTCGGACTGGTGTTCCAGGCCCAGGGCGAAACCGACCTGGCCGATCAGGAATACCGCCTGGCCCTGCGCGAGCGGCCCCACGATGCCCGCATCCTCAACAACTACGGCAGCTTCCTCTATGAGCAGGGGCGCTACAAGGATGCCTACGAACGCTTTACCCAGGCCGCCGAGGACAGCCTCTATCCGGAGCGCGCCCGGGTGTTCGAGAATCTCGGCCTGACCGCCCTGCGACTCAATCAGGTCGACTTGGGCAAGGAAAATCTGGAAAAATCCCTGCGGCTGGATCGCAATCAGCCCAGGGCTCTGTTCGAATTGGCTCAATTGGCCTACCAGACGCGCGATTACGTGCCGTCCCGGAGCTATTACCAGGCCTTCAGCCAGCTAAGCCCCCAGGATGCCCGCAGCCTGCTGCTCGGGATCCGTCTTGCCGAGGTGTTCAATGATCGCAACACCGCCGCGAGTTACGCCCTGCAGCTGAAGCGCCTCTACCCGAACTCACCTGAATATCGTCAACTTCAGTCGGAGCAGAAATGACCGCAGTGCAATCCGAAGCGGTACACGCCGGACGGGGCAATCCCGGTGAGATCTTGCGTCAGAAGCGGCTGGAGCTTGGCTGGAGCCAGGCCCAGGTCGCTCAGAATCTCAATCTCAGCGAGCGCATCATCGAGCAGCTCGAGTCCGGCAACTATCAGCAGATGCCGGGGCACACCTTTGCCCGCGGCTACACCAAGGCCTATGGCAAGCTGCTCGGCCTGGACCAGATCGAGCTGGTGCGTACCTTCGACGGCTATACCGGCACCGATGCCAAGGGCAGCACCGTGCACAGCCTGGGGCGTCTCGACGAGCCGGTGCGGCTGTCGCGCAATGTCCTGAGGTTCGTCAGTTTCATCCTGGTGGTGCTGATCATCGCCATGGGCCTGTTCTGGTGGCAGGAGCGCAGTCGCCAGGCCTCCAGCGCCAGTGCCGTGAGCATGGAGCATGTCGAGGTCGAGGGCGCCGACGGCAAGACCGAGATCCACCCCATCGACGAGCCGGAAGAACAGCCCCCGGTCGCCGCCCAGCAGCCGGCGACCACCGTGCCTTCCCCGGTGGGCACGCCGATGCCGGATGCCAATGCCGTCGCCGCCATGACGGCACCTACCGCAGCGCCCACCCCGGCCCCGGTAACGGGTTCGACCACGCCTGCTCCCACGGCGCCCACCGCTGCGGCCCCTGCCGCGCCGGCCAGCGCGCCTGCCGCGGCGCCCGTCGCCGGCAGCGACAGCCTGAACATCCGGTTCACCGCCAGTTGCTGGACGCAGGTCAGCGACGGTACCGGCAAGATCCTCTTCAGTGGCGTGAAGAAGGGCGGCGAGAGCCTGGATTACGCCTCGATCAAGGCACCGGTGAACATCCGTCTCGGTTTCGCCCGCGGTGCCCAGATCTCCTACAACGGCCAGGTCGTCGACCTCGCGCCCTACACCAAGGGCGAGACCGCCCGCATCAAACTCGGTCAGGCCGGACAATGACGTCCGGCGACCCCATGGGAAACCAGCATGCATAGCGAATCGCCCATCAAACGTCGGTTGTCCCGCAAGATCTGGGTCGGCTCGGTGCCGGTCGGCGGCGATGCCCCCATCGCCGTGCAGAGCATGACCAACACCGAAACCTGCGACGTCGATGCCACCGTGGCCCAGGTCCAGCGCCTGCAGGACGCCGGTGCCGACATCGTGCGCATCTCGGTGCCCGACATGGACGCCGCCGAAGCCTTCGGTCGCATCAAGCAGCGGGTCAGCCTGCCGCTGGTGGCCGACATCCACTTCGACTACAAGATCGCTCTGCGCGTCGCCGAGCTGGGTGTGGACTGCCTGCGCATCAACCCGGGCAACATCGGTCGCGAAGACCGGGTCAGGGCGGTGGTCGACGCGGCCCGCGAGCGCGGCATCCCGATCCGCATCGGCGTCAACGCCGGTTCGCTGGAAAAGGACCTGCAGAAGAAGTACGGCGAGCCCACCCCGGAAGCCCTGGTGGAGTCGGCCATGCGCCACGTCGACCACCTGGAGAAGCTGGACTATCCGGACTTCAAGGTGAGCGTGAAGGCCAGTGACGTCTTCATGGCCGTGGCCGCCTATCGCCAGCTGGCCACCCGCATCGAGCAGCCGCTGCACCTGGGCATCACCGAAGCCGGTGGCCTGCGCTCGGGTACGGTGAAGTCCGCCGTGGGTCTGGGCATGCTCTTGGCCGAAGGCATCGGCGACACCATCCGCATCTCGCTCGCGGCCGATCCGGTCGAGGAGATCAAGGTCGGTTTCGACATCCTGAAATCCCTCCGCCTGCGTTCGCGGGGCATCAACTTCATCGCCTGCCCGAGCTGCTCGCGGCAGAACTTCGATGTGGTCAAGACCATGAACGAGCTGGAAGGGCGCCTGGAGGACCTGCTGGTCCCCCTGGACGTCGCGGTGATTGGCTGCGTGGTCAACGGCCCCGGCGAAGCCAAGGAGGCGCATGTCGGCCTGACCGGGGGGTCGCCGAACAACCTGGTGTACATCGACGGCAAGCCGGCTTCCAAGCTGAACAACGACAATCTGGTGGACGAGCTGGAAGGGCTCATCCGCCGCAAGGCGGCCGAAAAGGCCGAAGCGGATGCCGCACTCATCGCGCGCAGCTGAAAGATCAAGGAATAAGGCCCTTTCGTGAGCAAGTCCCTGCAAGCCATCCGTGGCATGAACGATATCCTGCCGGAGCAGACTCCGGCCTGGCGCTACCTGGAACGTACCTTCGCGACGCTGCTCGACGGCTATGGCTACCACGAGATTCGTCTGCCCATCATGGAGTTCACCGAACTCTTCGCCCGCGGCATTGGCGAGGGCACCGACGTGGTCGACAAGGAGATGTACACCTTCCTCGACCGCAACGAGGAGTCCCTGACCCTGAGGCCGGAAGGCACCGCGGGTTGCGTGCGGGCCGTGCTCGAACACGGCATGACCGGCGGTGGCCAGGTGCAGAAGCTCTGGTACGCCGGGCCGATGTTCCGCTACGAGAAGCCGCAGAAGGGCCGCTATCGCCAGTTCCACCAGATCGGCGTCGAGGTCTTCAACCTGCCCGGTCCGGACATCGACGCCGAGCTGATCGTGCTCACTGCGCGCCTCTGGCAGCGCCTGGGTCTGACCGACGCCGTCACCCTGCAGCTCAACAGCCTGGGTTCCAGTGCCGATCGCGTGCGCTATCGCGAAGCCCTGGTGGCCTATCTGCAGGACCGCTTCGAGCAGCTCGACGAAGACAGCCAGCGCCGCCTGACCACCAATCCGCTGCGCATCCTCGACAGCAAGAACGCCCAGACCCAGGCGCTGCTGCAGGACGCCCCGACCCTGGCGGATTATCTGGACGACGAATCCCGCGCCCACTTCGACGGCCTGAAAGCCCGCCTGGACGCCGCCGGCATCCGCTACCAGATCAATCCCAAGCTGGTACGTGGCCTGGACTACTACGGCCGTACCGTCTTCGAGTGGGTCACCGACAAGCTGGGTGCCCAGGGCACCGTCTGCGCCGGTGGCCGCTACGACGGCCTGATCACCCAGTTCGGTGGCAAGCCCACCCCGGGGGTCGGCTTCGCCATGGGCGTCGAGCGCCTGGTGCTGCTGCTGGAAACCCTGGAGCGGCTGCCCGGTGATCTGCAGCGCCCCGCCGATCTCTATCTCTGCGCCTTTGGCGAGGCGGCCGAACTGGCCGGCCTCAAGCTGGCCGAGCAGCTGCGCGACGCCCGTCCCGACCTGCGGCTGCTGGTCAACGCCGGCGCCGGCAGTTTCAAGAGCCAGTTCAAGAAGGCCGACAAGAGCGGCGCGCTCTGGGCGATGATCCTGGGCGACGACGAATTGGCTACGCAACAGGTGGCACTCAAGCCGCTGCGTGGCGACGCGCCCCAGGAAAAGGTCGACTTCGCGGCCCTGGCCGCCCGTCTGGACGAGATTTTGCCCCCGGCCGGTTCCGGTCGCGGGAATTGAGGAGAACGGATTTGAGTTCCATCGACGACGACAATCTGGTGGTCGCCAAGGCCTGGTGGCAGCGTAATGGCAAGCCGCTGCTGGCCGGTGGCGTCATCGCCCTGGTGGCGGTACTGGGCTGGCAGGGCTGGCAGCGCTATCAGAACAACCAGGCGCAAGGCGCCTCGGTGCTCTATCAGCAGCTGGTGGAAGCCGCTCTGGCGCCCGGCGGCAAGGTCGACACCGCACGGGTGACCGATACCTACGGCAAGCTCAAGCAGGATTATTCTGGTACCGCCTACGCCCAGTACGGCAGTCTCTTCGTCGCCAAGGTGGCGGTGGAGAACAATCGCCTGGACGACGCCGCCGCCGAGCTCAAGGCCGTGGTGGACAAGCCCCACGACGCC
Source organism: Pseudomonas flavocrustae (assembly GCF_029872515.1). Lineage (NCBI taxonomy): Bacteria > Pseudomonadati > Pseudomonadota > Gammaproteobacteria > Pseudomonadales > Pseudomonadaceae > Pseudomonas > Pseudomonas flavocrustae. Next base: position 105,216 of record NZ_JAPDIQ010000001.1, read on the forward strand.
GAACTCGGCGAGCTGGCGCGTCAGCGTCTGGCCCGGGTGCTGGCGGCCCAGGGCAAGGCCGAAGAAGGCCTCAAGCTGCTGGATGGCGAGGCACCCAAGGCCTATGTCGCCAATCGTGAAGAATTGCGTGGCGACCTGCTGGTGGCGCTGAAGAAGCCGACCGAGGCCCGCGCCGCCTATGAAAAAGCCCGCGCCGCGCTGCCCAACGATGCAGCCGAAGGCGTGCTGCAGATGAAACTCGATGATCTCGCCAAAGGAGACGCCTGATGTTGCGCTGGAAGCCTATCGCGGTACTGGGTCTCGCCCTTGCGGTCGTCGGGTGCAGCAGCACCGGCAAGAAGGAATTGCCGCCGGCCGAGCTGAAGGACATCAAGGCCGAAGTCCGGCTGGATGAAGTCTGGAGTCGCTCGGTGGGCGACGGCCAGGGCAAGGAATACAACCGCCTGGTACCGGCTGTGGACGGCCAGACGATCTTCGCCGCCGATGCCGATGGCCGGGTCATGGCGATGAATCGCGAGACCGGCCAGGTGCTGTGGAAGAAGGACCTGGACCTGCCGGTGTCCGGTGGGGTGGGGGTCGGCTCCGGCCTGGTGCTGGTCGGCACCCTGCGTGGCCAGGTGATCGCCCTCGACAGTGCCAGTGGCGACGAGAAGTGGCGCGCCCAGGCGTCCAGCGAAGTGCTGTCCGCCCCGGTGGTCAACAACGACGTGGTGGTGGTGCAGTCCCAGGATGACAAGCTGCAGGCCTTCGAGCTGGGCAGTGGTACCCGTCGCTGGATCTACGAAGACACCCAGCCGGTGCTGAGTCTGCGCGGTACCGGTGCGCCCCTGGTCACCAACCAGGTGGTCATGGCCGGTTTCGCCAGCGGCAAGGTGGTCGCCCTGGACGTGCAGCGCGGCCTGCCGCTGTGGGAACAGCAGATCGCCGTGCCCAAGGGCCGTTCCGAACTGGAGCGGATCGTTGACGTGGACGGTGGTCTGTCGCTGTCGGGCGACACCCTCTATGTGGTCAGCTACAACGGCCGCGTGGCCGCGCTCAATCCGGCCAACGGCCAGATCCTCTGGCAGCGGGACGCCTCCAGCTACGACGGCGTGGCCGAAGGCTTCGGCAACGTCTACCTGAGCCTGGACAACGGCACCGTGGAAGCCGTCGAGGAATCCTCGACTTCTTCGCTCTGGACCAATGCCGATCTGGCCCGTCGCCAGCTCACCGGCCCGGTGGTCTGGTCGAGCAACGTGGTGGTGGGCGACTACGCCGGCTACATCCACCTGCTGAGCCAGGTCGATGGGCGTTTCGTCGGTCGCACCAAGGTCGACGGTGACGGCGTCCGGGTACGGCCACTGGTCGTCGGCGACATGCTCTATGTTTACGGCAATGGCGGTAAACTCGTCGCCTATCGTCTGCGCTAGAAACTATTATCCTCAACCGATGGCCGCTACCGTGAAGTTCGGTAGCGGCCATCGTGTTTTCTGCTCTGGGAGAGCCGCATGGTTCCCGTAATTGCCCTGGTGGGGCGGCCGAACGTCGGCAAATCCACGCTTTTCAACCGCCTGACCAAGACCCGGGACGCCATCGTCGCCGACTTTGCCGGCCTGACCCGCGATCGCAAGTACGGCGAAGCCAAGTGGCAGGGACGCACCTACATCGTGGTCGACACCGGCGGTATCTCCGGTGACGAGGAAGGTATCGACCTGAAGATGGCCGAGCAGTCGCTGCAGGCCATCGAAGAATCCGATGCGGTGCTGTTCCTGGTGGACTCCCGCGAAGGCATGACCGTCGCCGATCAGATGATCGCCGAGCACCTGCGCAAGCGAAACAAGCGCACCTTCCTGGTGGCCAACAAGGTCGATACCGTCGACCCGGATATCGCCCGGGCGGAATTCAGCCCGCTGGCCATCGGTGACGCCTATCCCATCGCGGCGGCCCACGGGCGCGGCGTGAACAACCTGCTGGAAGACGCCCTGGGCGTCTTTCCCAAGGATGAGGTCGAGGTCGAGGAGCTCACCGAGGAGCAGGTGCGCGCGGCCGCGGAGGAGGGCGGTGACGTCTTCCGTCGCGTGCAGGGCATCGACGAGACCACCGGCATCAAGATCGCCGTGATCGGCCGGCCCAACGTCGGCAAGTCGACGCTGGTCAACCGCATGCTCGGCGAAGAGCGGGTGATCGTCTATGACCAGGCCGGCACCACGCGCGACAGCATCTATATCCCCTTCGAGCGCAACGAAGAACGCTACACCCTGATCGACACCGCCGGCGTGCGCCGCCGCGGCAAGGTCTTCGAAGCGGTCGAGAAGTTCTCGGTGGTCAAGACGCTGCAGGCGATCCAGGACGCCAATGTGGTGATCTTCGTCATGGACGCCCGCGAAGGCGTGGTCGAGCACGACCTCAACCTGCTCGGCTTCGTGCTGGAGACCGGGCGTGCCCTGGTGATCGCCCTCAACAAATGGGACGGCATGGAGTCCGGCGAGCGCGACTACGTCAAGACCGAACTGGAACGCCGGCTGCTGTTCGTCGACTTCGCCGACATCCACTTCATCTCGGCGCTGCATGGCACCGGCGTGGGCCATCTGTACAAGTCGGTGCAGCAGTCCTTCGCCTCGGCCACCACCCGCTGGCCGACCAGCCGCCTGACCCAGATCCTCGAGGACGCGGTGCAGGAGCACCAGCCGCCAATGGTCAGTGGCCGGCGCATCAAGTTGCGCTATGCCCACCTGGGCGGTGCCAACCCGCCGCTGATCGTCATCCACGGCAACCAGACCGATGCGGTGCCCAAGTCCTATACCCGCTATCTGGAAAAGACCTATCGCCGGGTGCTCAAGCTGGTGGGTACGCCGATCCGTATCGAGTACCGCGGTGGCGAGAACCCCTTCGAGGGCAAGAAGAACACCCTGACCGAGCGCCAGGTCAACAAGAAGCGCCGGTTGATGAGCCACCACAAGAAGGCCGAGAAGAAGCGCAAGGACAAGCGCCGGTAGACCGGCAGGACGTTGCGCAGGGAAAGGGGGCTCAGGGGAGCCCCCTTTTTCTTTGGTAGCGGGTTGGGGTGAAGGTGCCCCTCGCGCACCGAACTGCCCCCCTCTCCTTCTGGGAGAGGGTTGGGGTGAGGGCGTCCCCGCGGACTCATCAGTGGAAAAGGCTGCGCCGTTTCCACGCTACGGTGGTCGCCTGCCTCGCGGCCGAGGCGGTGCACCGAACGACCCCTCTCCCAGAGGGAGAAGGGATGTTTGGATCAGGCTCAGCACTTCGGATTAGTCGAGTTCGCTGTCTTGCACTGCCCGGCAAGACTTGCCCTCTCGCGCAAAAAATCGCAGTCTGCCGATCTCCTTCCAGCCAGACCCGTGCCCGCGCGATGATCCAGAGCAAGCTTCCCGACCTCGCCGTCACCATCTTTACCCGCATGTCCCAGCTCGCCGCCCAGACCGGTGCGCTGAATCTGTCCCAGGGCTTTCCCGATTTCGACGGCCCGGCCGAGCTGCTCGCGGCGGTCGGTCGCCATGTCGCGGCCGGTCACAACCAGTACGCACCCATGACCGGACTGCCGGCGCTGCGCCAGCAGGTGGCGGCCAAGGTCGCCCGCTTCTATGGTCGAGAGGTGGATGCCGAGGCCGAGGTCACCATCGTGCCCGGGGCTACCCAGGGCCTGTTCTGCGCTCTCCAGACCCTGGTGCGGCCAGGCGACGAGGTGATCGTCTTCGATCCCTGCTACGACAGCTACGAACCCTCAGTGCAACTGGCCGGCGGGCGCTGCGTGCACGTGTCCCTGGCGCTGCCGGGCTTCGGTATCGACTGGACGGCACTGGAAGCCGCCCTGAGTCCGCGCACCCGCGCCATCGTGCTCAATACCCCACACAATCCCAGCGGGGCCCTGGTCAGCGCCGCCGACCTGGACCGCCTGGCCGCGCTGATCCGCGGGCGCGATCTCTACCTGGTCAGTGATGAGGTCTACGAGCACCTGGTCTATGACGGCGAGCGCCATGCCAGCGTCATCGCCCACGACGAACTCTATGCCCGCGCCTTCGTGGTCAGCTCCTTCGGCAAGACCTATCACGTCACCGGCTGGAAGACCGGCTACGTGGTGGCGCCGCCGGCGCTGTCGGCCGAGTTGCGCAAGGTGCACCAGTACGTGAGCTTTTGCGGGGTGACGCCGATCCAGGGCGCCCTGGCCGATTTCATGGCCGCCCATCCCGAACACCTCAGCGAGCTGCCGGCCTTCTATCAGGCCAAGCGCGATCTCTTCTGCGATCTGCTGGGTAACTCGCGCTTCAGCTTCCAGCGCGCCGCCGGCACCTATTTCCAGGTGGTCGACTATTCCGTTATTCGCCCGGATCTGGACGACGTGGCCATGGCCGAGTGGTTGACCCGCGAGCATGGCGTCGCCGCCATTCCGCTGTCGGTGTTCTACCAGACGGCGCCTGCGGACCTGCGTCTGGTGCGCTTCTGCTTCGCCAAGCGCGAAGACACCCTGCGTCAGGCAGCGGAGCGGCTATGCGCGATCTGACACCCACCCGGGACCTGCGCCTGGCGCTGGTGCAGAGCGAACTGGCCTGGCACGACCCGGCCGCCAACCGTGCCCATTTCGAGGCGCTGCTGACGGAAGTCGGCGAGACCGATCTGATCATCCTGCCGGAGATGTTCACCACCGGCTTTTCCATGGTATCGGCAGCCCTTGCCGAGCCCGCGGATGGGCCGACAGCGGTCTGGATGCGAGAACAGGCGCAGCGTCTCGGCGCGGTGGTCACCGGCAGCCTGATCGTGCGGGACGCGGATGGGCAGCACCGCAATCGCCTGCTGTGGGCGACGCCGGATGGCGAGTTGCAGCACTATGACAAGCGCCATCTGTTTCGCATGGCCGGCGAGCACGAGCACTATGCCCCGGGCGAGCAGCGGCTGCGGGTGACCCTCAAGGGTTGGCGAATCCGCCCGCTGATCTGCTACGACCTGAGATTCCCGGTGTGGAGTCGCGCCCAGGACGATACCGACCTGCTGCTCTGGCCGGCGCCGCGGCGCGGGCACTGGAATCGCCTGCTGCCGGCGCGGGCCATCGAGAACCTCTGCTATGTCGCCGCGGTGAATCGCCTCGGCAGCGACGGCAATGGCCATCCCTATGCGGGCGACAGCCAGGTGCTGGACTTCCAGGGTGAACCCCTGATCGAGGCCGGCGCGGAAGCCGGCATCTTCCACACGACGCTCTCGGCTGCCGCCCTCACAGCCTATCGCGAGCGCTTTCCGGCGCAGCGCGATGCCGATGCCTTCCGCCTGGACTGATCAGGCCCAGAAGGGCGCTGGCTGGGCGGCGTGCTGGTGGATCAGGGTGACGGCCCGGTCCACGTCCGCCGCGGTGGTGTAGCGGCCCAGGCTGAATCTGTAACTGCGTGCGGCCTGTTCAGGGGTGAGCCCCAGACCCAGCAGTACATGGGAGGGCGCCGCCTTGGCCGAACTGCAGGCCGAGGTGGTCGAGAAGGCCAGCTGGCGCTGCAATGACGCGGTGTCCAGCGGCGTGGCGAAGGTCAGATTCAGGGTATGGGGAATGCGCTGACGGGCACAGCCATTGAGCTGCATGCCGGGCAGCGTCTGCACCCCGGTCAGGAACCGCTCGCGCAGCTGGCCGAGTCGCTCGTTCTCCCGCGCCATGGCCTGGCCGGCGAGGGCGAAGGCGGTACCCATGCCGACGATCTGATGGGTGGCCAGGGTGCCGGAACGCAGCCCGCGCTCGTGGCCGCCGCCATGGATCTGCGCCTGCAGGGCACCCTCGGCACGCGGACCCACATAGAGGGCGCCGATGCCCTTGGGCCCATAGGTCTTGTGCGCGGAAAAGGACATCAGATCGACTTCCAGGCCGGTCAGGTCGAGGGCGACCTTGCCGGTGGCCTGGGCGGCGTCCACGTGGAAGAGGGCGCCACGGGCGCGGACCAGCCGGCCGATGGCGTCGATGTCGGTCAGGGTGCCCAGTTCGTTGTTCACCACCATCAGCGAGACCAGGCAGGTGTCCGCCCGCCAGGCCTGCTCGACGGCGGCGGGGGTGATCAGACCTGCCGCATCAGGCGTCAGGTAGGTGACGGTGAAGCCCTCGGCTTCCAGTTGGGCCGCGGTATCGAGCACCGCCCGGTGTTCCAGGCAACTGGTGATCAGATGGCCGCGCCCGCGACGGCGAGCCACGCCGAGCAGCGCGAGGTTGTTGGACTCGGTGGCACCGGAGGTCCAGACCAGCTGCTCGGGCCGGGCGCCGACCAGATCGGCCACCTGCTGGCGAGCGGTGTCAACGGCGCGCTGGGCGTCGTTGCCGAAGGCATGGCCGCGAGAGGCGGGATTGCCGAAGACGCCCTGCCGACCCAGGCAACCCAGCATGGCTTCGATGACGACATCGTCGACAGGGGTGGTGGCGGCGTAATCGAAATACAGGGGATAAGCGTCCATGGCGGCCTCGCGCGTTTGAGTGAAACTAGGCTAACGCTCACGCTCGTGAAGAAATTTGCTTTTTTATCTCTTATTGGCGTTTTCAGGAGAATAGAATTCTCTTAAATAGCTTTTCTGGAGAAAGCCATTTCATGGATCGCTTCGATCGCGCCATCCTCGAGATCTTGCAGCAGGACAGCACCCGACCGGTGGCCGATATCGCCGAGCGCATCGGCCTGGGCACCACCGCCTGTTGGCGGCGGATCCAGAAGCTGGAGGAGCAGGGGGTCATCCGCGCCCGGGTGGCGCTGCTCGATCCCCGGCAGCTCAACGTGGGGGTGACGGTGTTCGTTTCGGTGCGCACCAACCAGCACGCCATGGACTGGCTTCAGCGCTTCCACGAGGCGGTGGCGGCCATTCCGGAGGTGGTCGAGCTCTATCGCATGGCCGGCGACACCGACTACCTGATGCGTATCGTGGTCCCGGACATCGCCGCCTACGATGGCGTCTACAAGCGCCTGATCCAGGTGCCCGGATTGCTGGACGTCAGCTCCAGCTTCGCCATGGAGCAGATCAAATACAGCACGGCCTTGCCGCTGGATTATGTGCGGTAGGGCAGGGCCGTAGCGTGGAAAACCGCGCAGCCTTTTCCACAGGGACATTGGCTGCGTGGGATCACCCTCACCCCAGCCCTCTCCCGGAGGGAGAGGGGGTTGTCCGAGCGGGCGCTGGGTTTTGGCGGGCAGGTAGATGATCAAGCAGCTGCAGAAGTGACTGATGCGTAGCGTGGAAAATGGCCCAGCCTTTTCCACTCTTGATATCGGCTGCGTGGGATCACCCTCATCCCAGCCCTCTCCCGGAGGGAGAGGGGGGGTGTGTGAGCGGGCGCTGGGCTTTGGCGGCCAGGTAGATCATCAGCGGCTGCAGAGGTGACTGATGCGTAGCGTGGAAAACGGCGCAGCCTTTTCCGCTCTTGATATCGGCTGCTGGAGCCACCCTCACCCCAGCCCTTTCCCGAAGGGAGAGGGGGTTGTCCGAGCGGGCGCTCGATATCGGTTGCGTGGGATCTCCCTCACCCCAACCCTCTCCCAAAGGGAGAGGGGGCTGCTCGGTGCGCGTCCGTGGTCGCGACACCTCAGCGATAGGCGCTGACCTGATTCAGCAGGGTGATGTCATCGGCCGGTAGCTGCAGCCGGGTGGCGGCCACCAGGTCGTCGAGTTGGGCCTGGGAGGTGGCGCTGGCGATGGGCGCGGTGATGCTGGGGCGGGCGATCAGCCAGGCCAGGGCGACCTGGGCCGGGGTGGCGTCGTGCTTTTCGGCGATTTCGTCGAGGCCGGCCAGGATGGCCATGCCGCGTTCGTCCAGGTAGCGCTTGACCATCTCCGCCCGCGAACCCTGCAGATCGTCCTTGGTGCGGTACTTGCCGGTCAGGAAGCCGCTGGCCAGTGAGAAGTAGCTGATCACGCCCAGACCGAGTTCCTCGACCACCGGTTCCAGGTCGGTCTCGTAATCCTGGCGCGCATGCAGGTTGTAGTGGGGCTGCAGGCTCTGGTACGCCGGCACGCCCAGGCGTTCGGCGATCCTGGTCGCTTCGCGCAGGCGCTGGCCGCTGTAGTTGGAGGCGCCGATCACCCGTACCTTGCCTTGCTCCACCAGCCGGGCGAAAGCGTCCAGGGTTTCCTCCAGCGGGGTATCCTCGTCATCGCAATGCGCCTGATAGAGATCGATGCGATCGGTCTGCAGGCGCTTGAGCGAAGCCTCCACCGCCTGCTGCACATAGCTGGCCTTGAGGCCCTTGCGGCCTTCGCCCATGTCCATGCCCAACTTGGTGGCCAGGATCACCTGGTCGCGCTTGCCGCTGCGGGCGAACCATTTGCCCAGCAGGGTCTCGGATTCGCCACCGCTGTTGCCCGGTGCCCAGCGCGAATAGACGTCGGCGGTGTCGATGAAGGTCAGGCCTGCCTCGAGCAGGGCGTCCAGCATGCGAAAGGACTGGGCTTCGTCCAGCGTCCAGCCGAAGACGTTGCCACCGAAGCAGAGTGGCGGCACCTGGAGGTCTGAGTGGCCAAGGGTACGAGTGTGCATGGAATCCTCATCCGGTTGGGGGCGTCATGCAGGTTACGACCGATGGCCGCGGCTCAAGGTTCGAGGCGTGATGACCCCGGCCACTCCCGCAGGGGGAGGGGTTTGCCGAGGGCGTAGCCCTGGGCGTAGTCGACGCCGATGGTGCCGAGCAATTCGAAGGTGGCCTGGGATTCGACGAATTCGGCGATGGTCTCGGCGCCCAGGTGATGGGCGACCTGGTTGATGGACTCGACGATGGCGCGATCCAGCGGATCCTGATCGAGGGTGCGGATGAAGCTGCCGTCGATCTTCACGTAGTCGACGCGGAAGTGCTTGAGGTAGGCGAAGGAGCTGAGGCCGGCGCCGAAGTCGTCCAGGGCGATGCGGCAGCCGCGTTCGCGGACCTGGCTGATGAGCGCGGAGGCCACCGAGAGCTTGTTGATCACCGCGGTCTCGGTCAGCTCGAAGAGCAGGCGCTGCGGATCCAGCGGCGAGGCGGCGATCAGCTCCAGCAATTCGGGCAGAAAGTCGGGATCGCTCAGGCTGTTGCCCGAGAGGTTGATGCCCACGTGCAGCTCGGGTCGTTCCTGCAGCCAGGGCACCAGCTCGACCAGCACCTGACGCACCACCCAGCGGTCGATGCTGCTCATCAGGCCGAAGCGCTCGGCGGCCGGGATGAAGGTGGCCGGCGAGATCAGCTGACCCTGGACATCGCGCAGGCGCAGCAGCAGCTCGACGTGCTGCGCGGTGCTGCCGGTGGCGCGAGTGGGGACGATGGTCTGGGCGTGGAGCTCGAAGCGGTGCTGCTCCAGGGCCTCGCGCAGGCCGCTGGCCATGAGGATCTCGCGGTGCTGGCGCTCCACGTCCTCGCTGCCGGCGCGATAGAGCGCCGCGCGATTGCGCCCGGCGTGCTTGGCGGTGTAGCAGGCCACGTCGGCCTGGCTCATCAATTCGGCCGGGCTGCGGGTCTCGGCGGTGATGGCGACGATGCCGGCACTGGCGCCGACGTCGTAGATCCGGTTCTGCCAGTTGAAGCGCACGGCACCTATGCTGGCGATGAGTTTTTCGGCGACGGCCTCGGCCTGTACCAGGTCGCAGTCGCGCAGCAGCAGCGCGAATTCGTCGCCACCGATGCGCGCCACCGCGTCCGAGCCACGCAGGGAATCGCGCAGCAGGGTGCCCAGTTCGCGCAGCAGCAGGTCGCCGGCGGCATGGCCGGCGGAGTCGTTGACCACCTTGAAGCGGTCCAGGTCGATGAAGCACAGGGCATGCTGGGTGGTGCCGGCCTGGGCCTGCTGCCAGGCGGCGTCCAGCTCCTGCTCGAACTTCAGGCGGTTGTAGAGACCGGTAAGGGCGTCGTGGGAGGCGTTGTAGCTCAGCTCGCGCTGCAGGTTGCGGGCATGGGTGACGTTCTGGAACACCAGCACCGCGCCGATGATGTGGCCATCCACCGTGCGTACCGGTGCGGCGGAGTCCTGCACCTCGTGTCTTTCGCCCTGGCGGCTGAGCAGCACCGCGCCTTCGTCCAGGGAGGTGATGGTCTGCTCGCGCAGGCAGCGGGTCACCGGACTGGGCAGCACCTCGTCGCTCTGGCTGTCGTGGATACGGAAGACCTCTTCGTGGGGTCGACCCTGGGCATCCGCCAGCGACCAGCCGGTCAGCTGTTCGGCGACCGGATTGAGAAAGAGGATGCGGCCGTCCATGTCGGTGGTCAGCACGGCGTCGGCGATGGAGGCCAGGGTGACCTGCAGCCGTTCCTTTTCCTCGTAGAGCGCCGTGGTCAGCTGGTGGTGCTCGGTGACGTCGCGGTTGCTGCCGACCAGGCGTACATGACCGTCGGCCTCGACCACCGAGATCAACTCGGAACGGATATGGCGGACCTCGCCGCCGGGACCGCCACGGTTGATGCGAAAGTTGAAGGTGTAGAACATCGACTCGCTGACGACCTTCTCGAACACCTCCAGCGAGCGCGCCTTGTCGTCCGGGTGGATGAAGGTGAGCCAGAAGTCCATGTCCCGGCTGAGATTGTCGGGGGCGATGCCATAGAGATCGCGCAGCCGGGCGTCGGCATTGAAGCCCGGACTGCGGGTGTCCCATTCCCATATCCCCACGTTGCTGGCACGGATGGCCAGTTGCAGCCGCTCGCGCAGCCTGGCGTTGGTCGCCTCTGCGCGGCGCTGGGCGTCGATGTCGCGGGCCTGCAGCAGATAGCCGGTGAGCAGGTCGCCGTCGTCATGGTCGGGCGACAGTGCCAGTTGCATCCACAGCCCCTGGCCGTCGCGGTGCAGCAGACGGCGGGTCTGTTCGCCTTCCTCGATCGTCAGGGACTCTTCGGCGTCGGCGCTCAACTCCTTGAGCAAGCGGCCGTCGAGACTGTGGCGCGGATAGCCGAGCATGGCCTCCAGGGCCAGGTTCACCTGGCTCAGGCGGCCCTCCACCGACAGCAGCGCCATGCCATAGGGCGCGGCGCTCAGGGCATGGCGAAAGCGCGCCTCGTTGCGCGCCAGGCGCTGGTTGTGATGACGGCTCTGCTGCACGGCGGCGGCCAGCAGCAGCGGTGGAATCTGCATCAGGGCCACGGGAATGTAGGTCAGGGCTTCCTGTACCAGGGAGGCGCCGCGGACACCGAGCAGATAACCGTGGGCCACCAGGTAGGTGAAGATCAGGATGTTCAGGCCGCCCACCACTGCGGTACCCGCGGCGCTGAGCCTCAGGGTCATCAGCAGCAGCAGGGTGGAGACGTAGACGAAGGGATAGGGCACGTAGGCCAGCAGGGCGAGCACCAGCCCGGGGCTGATCAGCAGCAGGACGACGAATTCGCGGGCGCCCTGGCGGCTGAACTGCTGCCACTGCAGCGGACGGCGGAGAAAGGCCAGGGGCATCACCACCAGCAGGCCGAGGGCGTCGCCGAGGTACCAGTGCAAGGCGACCCGCAGCAGCTCGGGATTGCCCTGCTGGGCGGCGATCAGCGTTCCCAGAGCGGTGCCGGCCAGGGGTGTCACCAGTACCCCGTAGAACAGCAGGCGGCCCATGGCCGCGACATTGCGTTCGGGATGGAGGATGCGATCGTGCAGCAGCCAGGTGCCGAACAGGATCTCGGCCAGATTGGGTAGGGAATAGAGCGCGCCGATGGCCGGCTGGCCACTGAAGGGCAGCTCGGCCAGGGTGCCGGCCAGCCAGATCGCCAGCAGTTGCAGCGGCCAGCGGCGGGGCGCCGAGCGCAGCAGCCAGGCGATCGCCAGGCCATTGGGCAGCCAGAGGGTGGCCACGGTGGTGGACGCCTGGCGGGTGAAGAGGATGCACAGGACCGAGCTGAGCAGGAACAGCAGTGCCAGCGCGGTGGCGTCACGCAGCGGAGAGGTATTTCGCGACAGAGTGGAAGTCATTGCCTATCCAGACACACTGCTCGGCCGGCAGGTGCCGGGCAGACGAGACGATCCCGAGGAAGTGGGGAGTATCTCCGCTGGTTGGCCATAAAAAAAGGGAATACCGGTCGGTATTCCCTTGGGCTTGACCAACGTCAGCGTCAGGCGGCCTTGGCCTGGGCCTGAGTGACCGCGCGGTTCAGGGCGCTGAGCAGGGCGCGGAAGCTGGCGGTGGTGATGTTCTCGTCGATGCCGATGCCATGCAGCGGACGCTGGCCTTCCAGGCGGACCTCGATGTAGGAGGCGGCCTTGGCGTTGGCGCCGGCGCCGATGGAGTGCTCGTGGTAGTCCATGATCTCCACCGCCTGGGGCAGGCTGGCGACCAGGGCTTCCAGCGGGCCTTTGGCGGTGCCGTGCCAATGCTCGGTACGACCCTCGACGGCGACTTTGATGTCGACGGTGGAGGTACCATCTTCCTCGCGCAGCTTGTGGCTGACCAGAGCGTAGGGGCTCTTGGCCTGCAGGTATTCCTGTTCGAGCAGGGCATGGATCTGCGCCGCGCTCATCTCCAGGCCCAGGCGATCGGTCTCGCGCTGCACCACCTGGCTGAATTCGATCTGCATGCGACGCGGCAGGCTGATGCCGTATTCCTGCTCCAGCAGGAAGGCGATGCCGCCCTTGCCCGACTGGCTGTTGACGCGGATGACCGCCTCGTAGTCGCGGCCGATGTCGGCCGGGTCGATGGGCAGGTAGGGGACCTCCCAGAGGGCGTCCGGCTTCTGCTGGGCGAAGCCCTTGCGGATGGCGTCCTGGTGGGAGCCGGAGAAGGCGGTATGGACCAGGTCGCCGACATAGGGGTGACGCGGGTGCACCGGCAGCTGGTTGCACTCCTCGACGGTCTTGCGCACGGCGTCGATGTCGGAGAAGTCCAGCTCGGGATCGACGCCCTGGGTGTAGAGGTTGAGCGCCAGGGTCACCAGGCAGACGTTGCCGGTGCGCTCGCCGTTGCCGAACAGGCAGCCTTCGACGCGATCGGCGCCGGCCATCACCGCCAGTTCCGAGGCGGCCACGCCGGTACCGCGATCGTTATGGGTGTGGACGCTGATCAGCACGCTGTCGCGGCGGTCGATGTGGCGACCGAACCACTCGATCTGGTCGGCGTAGTTGTTGGGCGTGGCGCACTCGATGGTGGCCGGGAGGTTGAGGATCAGCTTGTTGGCTGGGGTCGGTGCGAACACCGCGATCACCGCGTTGCACACCTCGACGGCGAAGTCGGTCTCGGTGGAGCTGAACACCTCGGGGGAATACTCGAAGCCCCACTGGGTCTCCGGCCGCTCGGCGGCCAGGCGCACGATGGTCTGGCCGGCGGCCACGGCGATGGCCTTGACACCGGCCTTGTCCTGGCCGAAGACGATGCGGCGGAAGCTCGGCGCGCAGGCGTTGTAGTAGTGGACGATGGCGCGCTTGGCGCCCTTGAGCGATTCGAAGGTGCGCTCGATGAGGTCGTCACGGGCCTGGGTCAGCACCTGGATGGTGACGTCGTCGGGGATATGACCGCCCTCGATCAGCTCGCGGACGAAGTCGAAGTCGGTCTGGGAGGCGGAGGGAAAGCCCACCTCGATCTCCTTCAGGCCCACGGCGACCAGGCACTTGAAGAAGGCCATCTTCTTCTCGGCATCCATCGGCTCGATCAGCGACTGGTTGCCGTCGCGCAGGTCGGTGGACAGCCAGATCGGCGCCTTGTCGATGACCTTGTCCGGCCAGGTACGGTCGGGCAGGGCGACGGGCGTGAAGGGACGGTACTTCTGCGAGGGATCTTTGAGCATGGTCATGGGGATTCTTTCCTTGGGCGGGGTCGGGACTTACGAAGCGAACGCGGTCGAGCTTCGCAGTCGTGGACTGACCAGTCGCAGGCAGCGGTGCTGCCGGAGGAGGATGAGGGTATGGGCGTTGTGCATGGCGCTAACGTTAGTCCGCCCAGGGCAGGTCTCGCAATGTTCTTTTTAAAATTGGCAGGAATGTTCGCATAAGGGGTTTTGGTGGAGATTTATTGCCGGTTGTGGCTGTGTATTGGTGATTTATAAATGGGAGGAGAGGTGTTTTTTGTGTAACCCGAGATCGCCGAAGCGACCCCTGGCGCCGGGCCGGGGTCAATGCTGGACGATTCCCGGCAACCGAACGAAAGGAAGGCGTCCATGAAGACTCTCGCACTGGTAGGCCTGGCGACCACCCTGGTCGCCGGTCTGGCCTCAACGGCCCAGGCGGCCGACAACCCTCTGGAGGCGGAACGCTGGAAGACGCGACCACTGATCCTGGTCGCGCCGACGGCCAATGATCCCCAGGTCGCGAAGCTCCGCGAGGAACTGGCGCAGCCGGCCAACCGCGAAGCCTTCGTCGAGCGCGAGATGGTGCTCTATACGGTGGTGGGCGACGCTGGTAGTCGCAACGACGAGCCGCTGCGGCCGGAGCAGACCCGGGCGCTGCTCAAGGCGCTGGACGCCCGTACCGGCCAGCCGGCGACGCTCTATCTGGTCGGCAAGGACGGCGGGGTCAAGGTGCGAGAGCAGCAGGGGTGGTCGCTCAAGGCGCTGTTCGGCACGGTCGACCGGATGCCGATGCGGCGGTAGGGCAGGACCCTCACCCCAGCCCTCTCCCGGGGGGAGAGGGGGTTTTCCGAGACCAGCCGGACGCCGTGTAGGGTGGACAACGGCGCAGCCTTGTCCACGCGGCTAAGGCACCGGGCCGTCAGTGGAAAACGCTGGCGCGGTTTTCCACGCTACGGGGCTGGAGTTTCCCCTCACCCCAGCCTTTCCCCGAGGGAGAGGAGGCGCAGGACCCTAGGTTGGGTTGAGCGTTTAGCGCGGCCCAACAGACCCAGCTTCAAGCGTAGACGTAGGGCCCGCCCTGTTCCAGCGCGCGCTGGTAGGCCGGACGGGCATGGATGCGCTTGAGGAAGTCCACCAGCTTGGGGCGCTTGCCGTTGTCCAGACCGGCGCGGCTGGCGGCGGCTTCCAGCGGGAAGCTGAGCTGGATGTCGGCCGCGGTGAAGCGGTCGCCGACGAACCAGCCGCTGGCGCCCAGCTGGCTTTCCAGGTAGTCCAGGTGCAGGTCCAGTTGCGGCTGGATGAAGCTCGCGGTGGCCTTGGCGGCGATGCCCTTGGCGATGGGCCTGGCGAAGAAGGGCATGGGCGAGGTGGCGATGCGGTCGAACACCAGCTTGAGCAGCAGCGGCGTCATGGCCGAGCCTTCGGCGTAGTGCAGCCAGTAGGTGTAGCGCACGAACTCCGGACTGTCCTGGGCGGGCAGCAGTTGCGGCCCGTAGCGCCGTGCCAGGTAGTCGACGATGGCGCCGGATTCGGCCAGGGTCAGCTCACCGTCGACGATCACCGGCGACTTGCCCAGCGGATGCACCTTGCGCAACTCCGGCGGGGCGAACAGGCCGCCCGCCGCTCGCTCGTAGCGTTGCACCCGATACTCGATGCCGAGTTCTTCGAGCAGCCAGAGCACCCGCTGGGAGCGGGAGTTGTTCAGGTGGTGGACGACGATCATGGTCTTTCCTTAGGCCGGGGCGGGCGATCAGGGCGCCGGGGTGCCCGGTTCGCCGAGGGAGGTCATGGCCTCGCGCGGTTCCAGCCGCCCGCGGAAGTCGCGTCCGCTCGGGTGCTGGAACACATGAAGGCCGAATTCCGGGAGGATGGAGAGCAGGTGATCGAAGATGTCCCCCTGGATGCCCTCATATTGCGCCCACACCGTGGTGTTGGTGAAGCAGTAGATCTCCACCGGCAGACCCTCGCCGGAGAGCGGCATCTGGCGGACCAGCAGGGTCATGCCTTGATGCACCCCGGGATGGGCGCGCAGGTAGCGTTCGACATAGGCGCGAAAGGTCCCCAGGTTGGTGACCCGGCGGGTGTTGACCGGCTCCTGGCCGCGCTTTTCCAGCTTGCGATTCCAGTCCGCCAGTTCCTGCTCCTTGGCGGTGAGGTAGTCGTCCAGCAGGTTGAAGCGGTGCAGGTGCTCGCGCTCGGCGTCGCTGAGGAAGTGCACGCTGTTCTGGTCGATGTTGAGCGCGCGCTTGATCCGGCGGCCACCGGCTTCCTGCATGCCGCGGTAGTTGCGGAAGGAGTCGGTGATGAATCTCTTGGTGGGGATGGTGGTGATGGTCTTGTCGAAGTTCTGCACCTTGACCGTGTGCAGGGCGATGTCGATGACGTCGCCATCGGCGTTGAGCTGGGGCATCTCGATCCAGTCGCCGACGCGGATGATGTCGTTGCTGGAGATCTGCACGCTGGCCACCAGGGAGAGCAGGGTGTCCTGGAAGATCAGCAGCAGCACCGCGGCCATGGCGCCGAGGCCGGAGAGCAGGATCAGCGGCGAGCGATCGATCAGGGTGGCGATCATCAGGATGACCGCGATGGCGTAGATGACGATCTTGCTGACCTGGACATAGCCCTTGATCGGCTTGAGCCGCGCCGAGGGCCGGCGCGAATAGAGCACGTTGACCACGTTCAGGGCGCTGCCCAGGGCCAGGGCGATGGTCAGCACGATGAAGGCGCTGCAGACGTTCTGCACCACGGTGACCAGGGCCTCGGGACGCCCGGGCACCAGTTCGATGCCGATCGACAGCACCAGGGCCGGGACGATATTGGCCAGCCTACCGATGACGCGATGGTGATTGAGTTCGTGATCCTGGCCGAAGGAGGTGCTGCGCAGCAGGCGATAGAAGCCGCGCACCAGGATGCGCTTGACGATCCAGTTGAGCACCCAGGCCGCCAGCAACAGGCCGAGGCAGGCGACCAGGGTGAGCAGTTGCGGGTGTTTTTCGAGGTCGTCGATCAGTCGGGTCAGGGCCGTGGGCATAGGGGGTCTCTTGACGGGATACTACGGACGCCACGTTAGCAAAGCTGCGCCCCGCTTGCCGTATTCGGCGCCCGGGGTCGGTCCAAGGTTCAGCCCTTCCAGGAAAATTTCCATGCGCGTCCTCCCTGCCTTTTTTACCCTCGTCGCCGTGCTGCTGCTCGCCGGTTGCGCCGGACGTCCCTTCGGACCGCCGACCCTGGACGATCGCCTGGCCGAACTCGGCTATCGGCAGGGTGCGGCCATGGACACCATACTGGGCTTCGACCTCTCCGGCTGGCACTACCTGGATACCCGGCACCTGGCGCTGGGGACGGGATTGGGCCGCGCTTACCTGGTGGACTTCGCCGTGCCCTGTCGCAACCTGGCCGCCGGCAATCGCCTCGGCTATCGCTCGCGCGCCGCCGGCCTGCGTCCGGGCGACTTCCTGGTGTCCACCGATGCCCGGGGCAGCCGGATGGAGTGCCCCATCGGCGGCCTGTATCGCCTCGATCCCGTGCGCTGAGTGGCGCAGGGCTGACCAGCTCGCACAGCCCGGAATCCGGTTGTGGCCGGCGATCCGTCTTGCCTGCGAGCGGCCTAGCGCTCCACCGGCTCGCGCTTCTTCCACCAGCCGGCGAACAGGCCGACCGGATAGATCGTCACCATGACGGCGAACACCACCCAGGTGCGCCAGGACCAGGCCGACAGCACGAAGCCCTGGGAGAAGCCTACCAGCAGGTAGCAGGCCGCGGTGACCAGCAGGATGCTGCCGAGGGCGCTGCCGAAGCTAGGTCTTGGGGTCATGGCGGCGGTTCCAAGTCGGGCCAGAGGAGGGCGTCCCTTTTAAGCCAGCGCCGGACGCCTGGCAATGCCCCCGACTGCAACCAATTGTTTGCTGCCGGTCAGGGCTTGAAGGCGCCGATGAAGATGCTCGGGTCGACCCGCACGTCATTGAGACTGACGTTCCAGTGCAGATGCGGACCCGTGGCGCGGCCGGTGCTGCCGACGCGGCCGACCACGCCGCCGCGCGGGACCTCCTGGCCGATCTGGACATCGATGCGCGAGAGGTGGCAGAACATGCTGATCAGGCCCTGGCCGTGATCGACGAACACCGTCTTGCCATTGAAGAAGTAGTCACCCACCAGTACCACCTTGCCAGCGGCCGGGGCCTTGACCGGCGTGCCGGCGGGCACGGCGAAGTCCAGCCCTGAATGCGGGTTGCGTTCCTGGCCGTTGAAGAAGCGGCGCAGGCCGAAGGGGCTGGAGAGCGGACCCTCCACCGGCTTGTCCAGCAGCAGGTTGCTGGGCTGGTTCGGCGAGAACAGCCGGTAGGCGGCCTGCTGTTCGGCCAGTTCGCGCTCGAAGCGCTTGAGGTCCTCCGGGTTGGGCGTGACCTGGCGCTGGTTCTTCAGGGTGATGCGCTGCTCGGCGTAGTGCCGGCTGCCGACCGTGAAGGCCTGGGGCGCGGCGCCGGCGACCTCCAGCGGCTGGCGACCCGCGGCGGTGCCCAGGGGGATGCCGACGATGGCCACCCAGCCGTTGCCATCCTTGACCACCAGCACCGGCTTGCCCTGGTAGCGCACCCGCGGCGCGGCGTCACCCGGAATGGGGACCACGGCGACGCCGCCCGGCACGGGCTTGTCCAGCAGGCGTTGCAGGTAGGTGCCCGCATGGGCGGGCAGGGTCAGCAGCAGGCAGCAGAGCAGGGCGAACAGGCGGGGCATGGGCGCATCCGGTGGCGAAAACGCCCATGCTGGAGCAGGCGAGGGCCCCGGGGCAAGGTGCCCCAGGCCCCCTTGGTCAGTTGGGGACGATCTTGTAGAGCACGGTTTCCAGCGCCGGCTTCTGCTTGGGATCGAAGAAGCTCATCTCGGGGATACGCGAATCCGTGACATAGACGGTGCCATCCGGACCACGGCCGAAGGTGTCCGGCCAGACCAGTTTCTTGTCCTGCACCAGGGTGGTGAGCTGGCCGTTCTCGCGGATCTTCACCGCATGCTCTTCCACCGCGCTGACATAGAGGCGCCCTTGCGGGTCCATCAGCAGGCCATCGGCCGGACCGTTCTCGCCGACCTTTTCCACCTTGGCCGGCAGGCTGCCGAGTTCGTCGCCCTGCAACGCCGCGGTAGGAATGCGGTAGAGGGTATTGCCCTTGACCGCCTGCCAGTAGAGGTAGTCGCCGGCCGGGGAGAGGGCGATACCGTCGGCGGAGAATTCCACGCCACGGCCATCCGGACGCACCAGCGGCTCGCCATCGGCCTTGACCTTGACGCCCTTCTCGGCCTGGGTGCTCGGATCGCCATCCAGGGCGCGGCGGGCCTTGCCGCTCTCCAGATCCAGCACCACCAGGGCGCCGCGGGCACCGGAGTCGGTGATATAGGCGTGGCGGCCATCCGGGCTGAATCTGACGTCATTGAGGTAGCTGCCCTGGGGTGCCACGCTCTCGTCCAGTGCATAGACCTTGCTCACCTGATTGCTGGCCAGGTCGATCTTGACCAGCTTGGGTGCGCCGGGCACCACCAGCGCCTGGGCGGGAGCGCCCGGGTCGATCACCCAGAGACTGCCACGACCGTCGGCCACCACGGATTGCACGCAGACCCAGTGATTGCCCGGGGTCAGCTCGTCGCGCTTGGCATTGCGCCAGCCGTTCCAGGCCGGGTCCGGATAGGGCACCAGGCTGCCGTCGGGCCTGAGTTCGGCCACCGAGACCTCGCTGTCTTCGGTCCAGCGCGGGAAGTTGACGAAGATCCGTCCGCTCTCGCTGACGGTCACGCCGGTGACCTGGTGATCGAAGCTGGCGACCTTTTCCAGTTTGGCGCCGGATTCGGCGGCCAGGGCGACGGGTGCCAGGGGCAGGGCACTCAGCAGGGTGGCCAGGGCGAGGCGGGAAAGGGCAGGTCTGGGCATGGCGGATTCCTGATAGGTGACCGGAGAAGCCGGTCCTGCAGGTAAGACTGCGCCATCCACCTGGAAGATCGCCAGGGCCGACCGCCGGCTTGGCGGTGACCTGGGCGGGAACGCCCGGGGAAATCCCGGGGTCCTTCTTCAAACCCCAGGGAGAAGACCATGCCTCGTACTCTTGCCAGCAGCTTGGCGCTGCTGACCCTTGGTGCCCTGCTCGCCGGTTGCGACAAGTCACCGGAAACGCCTTCACCCCAGCGCAGCGAGGTGGTACAGAAAAGCGCGCCGGGTAGCGATCCGGCCGCCCAGTCACCCGAGCGGACCGTGGAGCAGCCCCGCCGGTAGGGCTCAGAGTCTCAGCTCGCCGGCACGCCCTTTTCCCAGACGTCCCAATGTTCGACGATCTCCTGCACCAGCGGATTGCCGGTGCGATAGAGATTTTCCAGGGCCGGAGCGAAACCGCCCTGCTTGGCGTAATCGAGCAGATTGGCCACCTCGGAGGCGCCCTTGGCCGGGCGGTCGAAGTCGGAGCCGGCGCGGACCACCGCCAGACGTTGCAGGTCGACCTTGCCCAGGCGGCTAGCGCGCAGCAGCGCTTCGTAGGTGGCGTTGTCTTCCTGCTGGGTGGTGCAGTAGCGGCCCTGGCCGTCGGTGACCAGGCGGGTCCATTCCTCGGCCCGTTCGGAGAGGCGGGTGCCGGAATACCAGGTATCGCCGGCCAGGGTGTCGCAACGGGTCACCACCGGCGGCTGGTTGGCCGGGGCGTAGTCGTAGGTCTGGCGCCAGGCCTTGGATTCCGCACTTTCCGTCAGCTCGGCCTGGCGGGACAGGGCATAGGCCTTGTCTCTCAGCTGCACATTGAGTTCGAACACCTCAGTCTTGTAGTCCAGCGGCGGTTTCTCGCCAGGCCCGCGGGTATTGATGCCCAGGTAACCGGTGGGCCAGTCCTTGGGTACGTCACGGGGATCGAGCTCCCACTGGATGCCGAAGTCGACCAGGTAGCGCGCCCAGGCGGTGGTGCCCAGGGTGCCTTCCTTGGGACTGATCCCGGCGATACCGGCGACCAGGAAGTAGGTGTGCTTGAGGTCGAATTTGGGCGACAGGGTCAGCGCCAGGGTCGAGGCGGCGGCGTTGGCATGCCCCATTCCGGTGGTCATCAGGCACACCCGTGCCTCATTGCAGAGCACATCGGGATAGTCGGCGGACAGCCCGTCGACGGCGACCTTGTGGGTGAGCTTGAGGCGATCGATCCAGGTCTGGGCCTCGGGGGCGAACATCGCCACGAGCATGACCTTGGGTTGCAGCGGCGCGGCGGGCGGGGTCGTGGCCTGGGCCGCGCCGGCCAGCAGGGCGGTGGTGAGGGGAAGCAGGGAAGCGCGCAGAAGGGAATGCATGGAGGGCCTCGGTAGGGGAAATCCTGACCGAGGGTTCAAGATGCATGCCACCATCGGTCCGGGTTGGACCGATTAGTCCAACAGAGACAGAGTGGTGGGTTCCTGGTGATTGTCCAGTACCCGCACCGCCAATTCACCCTCGGCGAGCCGGGCAGTGAGCTTCTGCCCATTGGCGACCTCGGCGGCGGCACGCACGGCGTGACCGTGTTCGTCGAGCAGGATGCTGTAGCCGCGACCCAGGGTGGCCAGGGGGCTGACGATCTGCAGGGTCTGGACGGTACCGGCCAGGCGCTGCTGGCGCTCCTTCAGCTGCCGCTGCATGACCCGCGGCAGGCGTTCGGCCAGTTGCTCCAGCCGTTGGCGCAGCAGGGCCAGCTGGCGCCCGGGATGCTGGCCGGCCAGGCGGGTGTCCAGGTGCGCCAGGCGATCGCGGCGGCGATTCTGGGCGATGACATAGGCGCGGCGCAGGCGCAGATCCAGGTCGTCCAGCCGTTGGGCCTGCTGGCGCAACCGCTCGCCGGGGTGACGCAGGCGCCGGCTGCAGGCGTCCAGGCGCAGCCGTTCGCGGGCCAGCCGTTCGCGCATGCGCAAGAGCAGTTGGCGATGCAGGCCGTCCAGGCGCTGGCGCAGGTCGGCGCTATGAGGCGCGAGCAATTCCGCCGCCGCCGACGGGGTAGGGGCGCGGACATCGGCGACGAAGTCGGCGATGGAGACATCGGTCTCGTGCCCCACGGCGCTCACCACCGGGGTCTGGCAGGCGGCCAGGGCGCGGGCCACGGGTTCTTCGTTGAAGCACCAGAGGTCTTCCAGGGAGCCGCCGCCGCGCGCCAGGATCAGCGCATCGAAGCCCTGGCGATCGGCCAGTTGCAGGGCGCGGACGATCTGGGCAGTGGCCTCGCGGCCCTGCACCGCGGTGGGGATCAGCGTCAGTTCGACCTGGGGCGCCCGTCGCTTGAACACGCTGACGATGTCGCGGATCACCGCGCCGGTGGGCGAGGAGACGATGCCGATGCGCTGCGGATGGGCGGGCAGTGCGCGCTTGCGTTCGGCGGCGAACAGTCCTTCGGCGGCGAGGCGCTCCTTCAGCGCCTCGAAGGCCAGGCGCAGGGCGCCGTCGCCGGCCGGCTCGACGCTGTCGAGAATCAGCTGGTAGTCACCGCGGCCTTCGAACAGCGAGACCTTGCCGCGCACCTTGACCGCCAGGCCGTCGCGTAGCGCCTGGCGCACCCGGCTGGCGTGCTGGCGGAACAGCGCGCAACGCACCTGGGCCTGGCCGTCCTTCAAGGTGAAATAGAGGTGGCCCGAGGCGGGCTTGGCCAGGTTGGAGATCTCGCCCTCGACCCAGACCTGGGCGAAGACATCTTCCAGCAGCACCCGGGCGCGGCTGTTGAGCTGGCTGACGCTGAGCACCTCGCGATCGAGACCGAGGCGGGCGAAGGGATCCTTGAACATGGGGCGCTTTCTGTGGCTTTCGTCGGCCTCACCTTAGCAGCTCTGGGCGCGCGGCGAGCAGCCCATTAAGCTGCGCGCCCCTTCCTTCGAGACGCGTGTTCCATGACCCTGCGCCAGACCATCCTCGCTCCCCGCATTTCCAGCCATCCGCGGGTGGAGCGCACCGCCGTGGAGATTCTTGGCTGGCTCGCCGCCAGCGGCGTGGTCAGGGCCGAGGCCTCGCCCTGCCTGCCCAGTCGCGGCCGGCGTGGCCATGCGCCGGGGCCGCGACTGACCGAGGTGCTGCGCCTGGCGCCAGGCATGGACGATCCGCGCGACTTCGCCGACGGCGGCCTGGAGATCGTCACCGAACGCTGCATCTTCACCCCGCTGGCCGGCTTCGAGGGTCGCGCCCGCTGCCCCGCCTGCCGCCGCGAGATTGGCGAGGCGCTGTTCGAGCACCTGGAAGTCTGGATGCCGGCGGAAAGCGACAACTTCGCCTGCCCGGAATGCGCTCACGAAGACGACATCAACGGCTTCGATTTCCCCCAGCCCTGCGCCTTTTCCGACCTGGGCTTCATCTTCAACCACTGGCCGGCGCGGGCCTTCGCCCCGGCCTTCCTGGAGGAATTCCGCCGACGCCTGGGGCAGCCGTTGGCGGTGGTGGAGGTGTAGGGGCGAGCGTTTTTAGCGCGGCCATGGCGGTCCGCGATAGCCCCGTAGGGTGGAAAACCGCACAGCGTTTTCCACCGGGCCTAGGTGCCTGACGGTGGACAAGGCTGCGCCGTTGTCCACCCTACAAACCTAATCGTAGGTTGGGCTGAGACGGCTCTATCGTCGAAGCCCAACAGGGACTCAGGCCTTGAGCTTGCGCAACCACTCCAGCCCGGCCGAGGTGTCGCCGCGGGGGCGATACTCACAGCCGATCCAGCCGTCGTAGCCGAGGGCGTCGAAGCGCTCGAACAGATAGGGATAGTGCAGCTCGCCCAGATCCGGTTCGTGGCGATCGGGTACCCCGGCGATCTGCACGTGGCCGATGCCGGCGAAGTCGCGCTCGAAGGTCTTGCTGACGTCGCCCTCGACGATCTGGCAGTGGTAGCAGTCGAACTGCACCTTCAGATTGTCAGAGCCTATGGCCTGGCGGATGGCCTGGGCGTCATCCTGGCGATTGAGGAAATAGCCGGGCATGTCGCGCGGGTTGATCGGCTCGATGAGAATCGTCACCCCGGCCTTGGCCGCCTGTTCGGCAGCATGGGCCAGGTTGCCCAGGTAGGTGTCGCGGGCTCGGGCCCGGTCGACTCCGGCGGGCAGCAGGCCGGCCATCACATGCACCAGGCGATTGCCCAGCACGGCGGCGTAGTCCAGGGCGCGGTCGATGCCGGCGCGGCATTCGGCTTCGCGACCGGGCAGGGCGGCCAGGCCACGTTCACCCGCGGCCCAGTCACCGGGCGGGGCGTTGAACAGCACCTGGGTCAGGCCCGCGGCGTCCAGGCGTGTCTTGATCTCGGCGGCGGTGTGCTCATAAGGAAAGAGGTATTCCACGGCCTGGAAGCCATCCGCCGCGGCGGCGGCGAAGCGGTCGAGGAAGGCATGCTCGGGGTAGAGCATGCTGAGGTTGGCGGCGAAACGGGGCATGGCTTGTCTCCCAGATCAGACGAAGGGCCAGAGCAGCAGGGTGATGGCGAAGCCCAGGCACCCCAGCAGGGTGGTCAGGACGGTCCAGGTACGCAAGCCGTCGGCGACGCTCAGGCCGACCAGCTTGGTGAAGATCCAGTAGCCGGCGTCGTTGATGTGCGACACGGCCAGACCACCGGCGCCCATGGCCAGGCAGAGCAGGGCCATGTGGTTGGCCGAGAGGTCCAGGGTGGCGATCAGCGGGCCGAGGATGCCGGCGGTGGTGACCAGGGCCACGGTGGTGGAACCCTGGACCGCGCGCAGCAGCAGGGTCAGCACGAAGCCCAGCGCCAGCACCGGCAGGCCGGTAGCGCGCAGCAGCTCCGAGACCACCGCGCCGATACCGGTGTCCACCAGCACCTTGCCGAAGACGCCGCCGGCACCGGCGATGAGGATGACCATGGCTACGCCGGGCAGCGCCGAGCCGATGACGTCCGAGACCTGTTCGCGCGACCAGCCGCGGCGGAAACCCAGCACATAGGCGCACAGCAGGGTGTCGATCAGCAGCGCCACCAGGGGCGCGCCAATCACGGTGAAGATGTCGCGCAGCAGGTTGCCGGCCGGTAGCCAGCTGGTGGCCAGGGTGCCCAGCAGGATCAGCACGATGGGCAGCAGGATCAGGGTCACCACCAGGCCGAAGCCAGGGGCCGGGGCGGGCGGCAGGCCGGCGGCGAGGCCGGCCGGGGTCTCGTCGACCTTGACCGCGGCGGCGCCGAGGCTGGGCAGGCCGGGGGCCATGTCCTGACCGCGGCCCCACTGCTGCAGGTGGGTGTCGGTGATCTGCGGACCATAGACGTCGCTGCGGATGTCGTCGGTCATGGGGTAGTGACGACGGGTCATGCGCCCGGCCACCCACCAGCCGATCAGGGCCAGCACGGCGGTGATCGGCAGGCCGAGCAGCAGCACCCGACCCAGGTCGGCGCCCAGCTGGCCGGCGGCGGCCACGGCGCCCGGGTGGGGCGGCAGCATGGCGTGCACGGTGAGCATGGTGGCGCACATCGGCAGGGCGAAGACGATCAGCGGCTTGCGCGCGGTGCGGGCGATGCCATAGGCCAGCGGCATCAGCACGATCACGCCGACTTCGAAGAACACCGGGATGCCGACCAGGAAGCCGGCCAGGGTCAGGGCCAGCGGCGTGCGTCTGTTGCCGAAGCGCTCGATCAGCGTCTTGGCCAGGGCCTCGGCACCGCCGGAGAGTTCGATGATGCGGCCGATCATGGCGCCCAGGGCGATGATGATGGCGATGTGGCCGAGGATCTTGCCCATGCCGCCTTCGATGGTGGCGACCAGCTTGGACGGTTCCACGCCAGCGGCCAGGGCCACCAGGATGCTCACCAGCATCAGCGCCACGAAGGGCTGGAATTTGTACTTGAGAACGAGGAACAGCAGCAGGGCGATGCCCGCCGCGGCGATGAGGACCAGCAGCAACGGACTCATGAGCGGGACTCCGGGCGGGTAGGGCTGACGACGTGGGACATGGCACTTTCCTCGCTATTGTTGTTTTTCCAGGGCAAGCCGATCCCGCGACGGCCGGCGAGGGCCATCGTGGGGTGTTGCGGTAGCGCGGGCTTTAGGTCACCAGACGGCGCCGAAGGTCTCCGCCAGTTCGGCCAGGGCGGCGGCATCGAGCGGCGCCGGGCGTGGCTCGCTGAGCAGCCACAGCCGCGCGGTTTCTTCCAGCTCCTCAAGGGCGAAGCTGGCCTTGCTCACACTGCTTTCCCAGACCACCGGACCGAGGCGTTCGAGCATCACGCCCCTTACCCGGTTGGCCAGTTGCGCCACCTGCTCGGCGACGCTGGCGGCGCCGGGGCGGGCATAGGGGATCAGCGGGATATGGCCGACCTTCATCACCTGGTAGGGGGTGATGGGCGGCAGGATGTCGTCCGGGCGCCAGACCCCGGTCAGGGTCAGGGCCACCAGGTGGGTGGAGTGGGTGTGCACCACGCCGCCCACGCCGGGATTGCGGTCGTAGACCTGGCGATGCAGGGCCAGGGTCTTGGATGGCTTGTCCCCAGAGACCCAGTCGCCTTCCAGGCCGACCTTGGCGATGGCCGCCGGATCGAGGCGACCCAGGCAGGCGTCGGTAGGGGTGATCAGCCAGCCGTCTTCCAGGCGGGCGCTGATGTTGCCGGCGCTGCCCACGGTGTAGCCGCGGGCATAGAGGCTGGCGCCGACGGTGCAGATCTCTTCGCGCAGACGGGCTTCGACGCTCATGCCTGCTCTCCTGCCAGCTGGCGCAACGCCTTGGCGAAGAAGTCGCGGCTGCCGAAGTTGCCGGACTTGAGCGCCAGGGCCAGGGGTTCGCCCTGCACCTGGCCGAGGGTGGCCGGCACGCCCGGATCGATCTGGGCGCCGATGCGCAGGGCCTGTACGCCCAGGGCCTGGACCACGGCGCCGGAGGTTTCGCCACCGGCCACCACCAGACAGCGTACGCCTTGGTCGAACAGGCCGCGGGCGATCAGGCCGAGGGCGCGCTCCACCAGTTCACCGGCGCGCGCCACGCCCAGCTCGCGCTGGATGGCCTTGACCTCGTCGGCGGGACTGGTGGCATAGATGAGCACGGCCTGGCCCTGCTCGCGCGCCCAGGCGAGGGCGGCGTCGATACTGTCGTCACCCCGGGCCAGGGCCAGCGGGTCCAGGCGCAGGGCCGGGCGACCGGCTTCCAGCCAGGCGGCGACCTGGCCATTGGTGGCCTGGGAAGCGCTGCCGGCCAGCACGGCTTCGCCACCGGCGGGCAGCGCCAGGGCGGCAGCGTCATGGGCCTGGAGCAGGCCGGCGCGGCGGAAATTCTCCGGCAGGCCCTGGGCGATGCCCGAACCACCGGTGACCAGGGGCAGCTCGGCACAGGCCGCGCCCAGGGTATGCAGATCGGCGTCGGACAGGGCATCGGCGATGGCCAGGCGATGACCCGAAGTACGCAGTTCGGCGATGGCCGCGCGCACGGCCTCGGGGCCCTTGGCGACCTGATCGTAGCGCAGCAGCCCTACCTTGCCACGGCTCTGCGCCTGCAGCACCCGCACCAGGTTGGCGTCGCCCATGGGCGTCAGCGGGTGGTGCTGCATGCCGGACTCGCTGAGCAGCTGGTCCTGCACGAACAGGTGGCCGCGGAACAGGGTACGCCCGGTTTCCGGGAAGGCCGGGCAGGCCAGGGTGAAATCGCAGTCCAGTGCCTCCTGCAGGGCCTCGGCTACCGGGCCGATGTTGCCTGCGGCGGTGGAATCGAAGGTCGAGCAGTACTTGAAGAAGAATTGCCGGCAGCCGCGCTGGCGCAGCCAGGCGAGGGCGGCCAGGGATTCGCTCACCGCCTCGGCGGCCGGCGTGGTGCGGGATTTCAACGCCACTACCACGGCGTCGGCCGCTTCGAGTTCGGCGTCGGCCGCGGGCACGCCAATCACCTGCACGGTGCGCATGCCGCCACGTACCAGCATGTTGGCGAGATCGGTGGCGCCGGTGAAGTCGTCGGCGATGCAGCCCAGCAGCGGGCGGGTCTCGGTCTGGCTCATGGGTTTCACTCCGCCGCCTTGGGCAACTCGATGCCCGGGAAGATCTTGATCACTGCCGAGTCGTCTTCACGACCGAAGCCTGCGGTGGAGGCCTGCATGAACATCTGGTGGGCGGTGGCCGACAGCGGCAGCGGGAATTTCGAGGTGCGCGCGGTATCCAGCACCAGGCCCAGGTCCTTGACGAAGATGTCCACGGCGGACAGCGGGGTGTAGTCGGCCTTGAGGATGTGCGGTACGCGATTCTCGAACATCCAGGAATTGCCGGCGCTGTGGGTGATGACCTCGTAGAGGGCGTCCGGATCGACGCCTTCGCGCAGGCCCAGGGCCATGGCCTCGGCGGAGGCGGCGATATGCACCCCGGCCAGCAGCTGGTTGATGATCTTGACCTTGGAACCCTGGCCGGGTGCATCGCCCAGGCGATAGACCTTGCCGGCCATGGCGGCCAGTACCGCCTCGCCCTTGGCATAGGCTTCCGCAGTGCCGGAGGTCATCATGGTCATCTCGCCACTGGCGGCCTTGGCGGCGCCCCCGGAGAGCGGGGCGTCCAGCAGCAGGATGCCGCGCTCGGCCAGGCGCTCGCCCAGCTCGACGGCGTAGGCCGGGGCCACGGTGGCGCAGGCGATCACCAGGCTGCCCGGACGCAGGGCAGAGGCGGCGCCGCCTTCACCGAACAGCACGGCTTCGGTCTGCTCGGCATTGACCACCACGGTGATGAGGATGTCGCAGCTGTCGGCCAGGGCCGCAGGCGAGGTGCAGGCTACGCCGCCTTCGCTGGCGAAGCTTTCCAGCACGCTGGCGCGCACGTCACAGGCATGCACGGCGAAACCCGCACGCAGCAGCGAACGGGCGACGCCCAGACCCATGGCCCCGAGACCGATGACACCGACGTTGTCTTGCATCTTGTTGTTCTCCGTAAAAAGGTCAGGCGAAGCCGGCCTGCCGCAGGCGGCGGGCGGCGTTGTAGATGTGCTGGCGGGCGGCGTTGGCGGCGGCCAGGGGATCGCCGAGGCGGATGGCGGCGACGATGGCCTGGTGTTCTTCATGCACCTGGCGGGAGAAGTCCTCGCGCCGCGCCTCGTTGGTGCGGGTGATGCGCGTGGCCGTCTCCAGGTACTGGCTGACGAATTCCAGGGTCCTGATGAAGTAGGGATTGCCGGTGGCCTGGGCGATGGTGCGATGGAAGGCCACGTCGGCCCGTACCCCGTCATGGCCGTCGGCGACCTCTTCGTCGATGGCGGCCAGGGCCTCGTCGATGGCCACCAGATCGGTCTCGCTGCGATTGATGGCGGCTTCGGAGGCGATCTCGGCCTCGATGGCGCGGCGCAGGTCCAGCAGGTGGAAGACGCTGCCGGGCAGGCTGGCTTCGTCGGCGTCGATGCGCAGCGGGCGGATGCTGGCGTGGGCCGTGACGAAGATGCCGCGCCCCTGCTGGGGCTGCAGCACGCCTTCGTTCTTCAGCCGCGAGATGGCCTCGCGCACCACGGTGCGGCTGACACCGAAGGCTTCGGAGAGCAGGGCTTCGCTGGGAATCTTGCTGCCGGGGGCGAAGACGCCGGCTTCGATCTTGTCCAGCAGCTGCTGAGCGACGCTGTCGCTCAGCACATTGGCGGGAACCTTGGCGAACATGGAGACCTGCTTATGTGGTTGTAAGGTTGTCATACAGGTTGTGACGCTACTTTCGCACAGGCTTTTGCCGTTGTGTAGTGGTTTTGGCGGAGGCACTACGGAATTTTTGTGATGGGTTCTACGACTGGCAGATGCAAGCTAGAGCCACTGATAAGTGTTATAATATAACATTTACCGGTTGAGGGCTGCCTCATGACTTCTGAAGAACTCCTGGCACAACCTGCCGCGGACTACATGAACGAGGTCCAGCGGGAATTCTTTCGTCGACTGCTGCTGACCCAGCGTGGCGACCTGCAACGCCTGATCGACGAGCAGGTGGAGGACCTGCGCGGCCTGGACACCCACGGCGATCCGGCCGATGTCGGCAATGCCGAGCGGGAACGCCAGTGGCAACTGCGCCAGCTGGAACGGGAAAAGAAGCTGCTGGACAAGATCGACGAAGCCATGGAGCGCCTGGCCCGCGACGACTACGGCTGGTGCGAGGAGACCGGCGAACCCATAGGCCTTGCCCGCCTGCTGTTGCGGCCTACTGCGACCCTCAGCGTAGAAGCCAAGGAGCGCCAGGAGCAGCGCGAGCGGCATCTGCAGTCGTCGTGAGCAGCGGTAGCCGGGCTTTCCCTCACCCCAACCCTCTCCCAGGGGGAGAGGGGGCAAAGCGGACCCGCAGGTTGGGTTGAGACAGCCCCATCGTCGAAGCCCAACAGAGCGGGTAGGGTGGAAAACCGCGCAGCGTTTGCCACGCGCTCAGGAGTTACCCTCACCCAACCCTCTCCCAGGGGAAGAGGGGGCAAAGCACACCCGTAGGTTGGGTTGAGACAGCTCCATCGTCAAAGCCCAACAGGCGGGTAGGGTGGAAAACCGCGCAGCGTTTGCCACGCGTTCAGGGGTTACCCTCACCCCAGCCCTCTCCCAGGGGGAGAGGGGGCAAAGCGCACCCGTAGGTTGGGTTGAGACAGCTCCACCGTCGAAGCCCAACAGGCGGGTAGGGTGGAAAACCGCGCAGCGTTTTCCACGCGTTCAGGGGTTACCCTCACCCCAGCCCTCTCCCAGGGGAAGAAGAGGCAAAGCGAACCCGTAGGTTGGGTTGAAACAGCCCCATCGTCGAAGCCCAACAGCGCCCGGCACCCTTGGGCTTCGCTGGCGCTCGACCCGACCTACGAAAGCCGCTGCGCTTCGAACAATTCGCCTGGCCGCACGATCTGCTCGCGGGCGGCGATCAGCGGCAGGTCGCGGCTGCCGGGGCCGGTGCGGGCGACCAGGGCGTAGAGGGCGCTGACCGCATGGGACGCCGCGGCGGGTGTGGACTGGCCGTTGAGCAGCTGGCCCAGCAGCACCGCGGAGAAGACGTCGCCCATGCCATTGGGCAGCGGCTGCAGGTCCAGGTAGGGCGTCTGCACCAGCCAGGCATCCGCCGCCTCCACCACCAGGGTGCTGAGGACGTCGGTGGGCAGGTCCGGGGTGCGCAGGCTGGTGATGACGATGGTCGTGGGGCCCGGTTGGCCGCGGCGACCGAGCAGCAGCCGGGCGGCGTTCACGGCGTCGGCGGTGTCGGCCAGTGGCTGGCCGTGCAGCAGCTCGAATTCGTACTGGTTGGGAGTGATCAGGCTGGCCTGTTCGATGGCGCGGCGGCGCAGGAAGTCGGGGATGCCGGGGCGCACGAAGATGCCGCGGCCGACGTCGCCCATCACCGGATCGCAGAGATACTGCAGGTCGCCGCGCTGACGGCGGATCTCCTGCACCACGCCGAGGATCACCTCGCCGATGGCGGCGTCGCCCAGGTAGCCGGAGAGCACGGCCACGCAGCGTTCCAGCACGCCGCGGGCGCGCAGGCCGTCGAGCACGTCGTGGATGTGTTCGGGCGGAAAGACCTGGCCCTTGAATTCGCCGTAGCCGGTGTGATTGGAGAATTGCACCGTGTTGACCACCACCGGCTGCAGGCCGAGCAGTTGCAGCGGCAGGGTGGCGGCGGCATTGCCGACGTGGCCGTAGGCGACATGGGACTGGATGGACAGCACCAGCGGCGGCTGGGCGGGCAGGGCGGCGGGCATGGCGATCTCTCGGGCGGCGGGCTCGGGGCAGGAGCCGGAAGGGTGGAGGCCTGCAGCTTACCCCAGCCCTTCCGGCGAACCCTAACCCGCCTGCGGCGGTCTGCATCGGCAGTGCAGATCGCTCCCGGCGCTGGCTACACTGGAGCGGCTGTCATTCGTCTCTAGCCCCAAGGAGAAACGGGGAATGTCCGAGCTTCGCTTCGCACGTCTGGTGTTGGGTCTGCAGGCCCTGGTCTGGTTTGGCCTCGCCCTGGCGCATTGGTTCTATCCCTACGAGATGGCCAATGCCCGCGGCATGGTACTGATGGATTCGGCGTCGGTGGCCGAGGCGCGGGTCTGGTACGGCGGCATGCAATTCGCCCTGGCGCTGTTCGCCGTGCTGGCCTTTCGCCGAGCGGAATGGCTGTCGGCCGGCCTGCTGCTGGTGGCCTTCGTGCAGCTGACGCTGTTCGTGGTGCGGCTGATCAGCGGCGTACTGGGCGAGTCGGCCACCGCCGAGCTGGATCTCTATTCCCAGGGCTATCGCCTGGTGATCGGCATCCTGGCGCTGCTGGCGCTGCGCGCCCACCGTCGCCACGAGCAGCGGGAGCTGGAGAATCGCCGCCTCTACCAGGGCCAGTAGGCGGACCGGCGCCAGCCGCTAGCGTCCGGGGCGGGGCCGCGCGGTGTCGATCTGATCGCTGCGGCTCAGGCCCAGGGTCAGTTGGCGACAGAGGTCGAGAAATTCGACCATGGCCCCGGTCTGGTACTTCTGCTTGTGCCAGATGAAGCAGAACTGGCGACGCAGATCCAGGGTCGGCGTCGCGATGGGCACCAGGGTGCCGCGGGCGAAGGCATCGCGCAGCGCCAGCCGCGACAGGCAGCCGATGCCCAGCCCCGACTCCACCGCGCGCAGGATGGCCTCGGTGTGTTCCAGTTCCAGGCGCACATCCAATGGCTGGGCATGGTGCCGCATGGCCTGGTCGAAGGTCAGGCGGGTGCCGGAGCCCTGTTCGCGCAGGATCCAGGCCTGGGCTTCCAGCTCGGCCTGGGCGGCCTGTCTGCCTGCCAGGGCGTGTCCGGGCGCGCAGAACGCCACCAGTTCGTCCTCGATCCAGGGTTGCACCTCCAGATCCGGATGCTGGCAGTCGCCCTCGATCAGGCCGAGGTCGATGTCATGGTTGGCGATGCGCTGCACCACGCTGGCGGTGTTGTGCACGTGCAGCCGCACCCGGCAGTCGGGATGGCGCTGCATGAAGTCGCCCAGCAGCAGGGTGGCCAGGTAGTTGCCGATGGTAAGGGTCGCGCCGACCTCCAGGGAGCCGAAGCCGGTCTTGCCGCGCAGCAGATTTTCCACCTCGGCGCTGCGATCAAGCAGGGCCACTGCCTTGGGCAGCAACTGGCGGCCCAGGGCGTTGAGCGTCAAACGCTTGCCGGCGCGGTCGAACACCCGGCAGTCGAATTGCCGTTCCAGTTCGCCGAGGGCGGTACTGGTGGCCGACTGCGACAGACTGAGCGCCTCGGCCGCCCGGGAAACGCTTTCCTGGCGGGCCACGGCGACGAAGACCTCGAGTTGACGCAACGTAAATCTCATATCTGGCTTTTGGATAACCTATATTCGAATTATTCATTTCACGGATATTTTCCCCCTCTATAAACTGTCGCGCAATTTCTATCCAGCCCCGGGCTGTACCGATTTTTCCTGGAGTCATCGATGAGCAACCTGTACACCGAGCGCGTCCTGAGCGTTCATCACTGGAACGAAACCCTGTTCAGCTTCAAGACCACCCGCAATGCGGGCCTGCGTTTCGAGAACGGTCAGTTCGTGATGATCGGCCTGGAGACCGAAGGCGGTCGTCCGCTGATGCGTGCCTACAGCATCGCCAGCCCCAACTATGAAGAGCACCTGGAGTTCTTCAGCATCAAGGTACCGGACGGCCCCCTGACCTCGCGCCTGCAGCACCTCAAGGAAGGCGACAACCTGATGGTCAGCCGCAAGCCCACCGGCACCCTGATCCTCAGTGACTTGAAGCCCGCCAAGCACCTCTACCTGCTGAGCACCGGCACCGGCATGGCGCCCTTCCTGAGCACCATCCAGGATCCGGAGACCTACGAGCGCTTCGAGAAGGTGATCCTGGTCCACGGCGTGCGCTACGTGAACGAACTGGCCTACGCCGACTTCATCACCAAGACCCTGCCGGAGCACGAATTCATCGGCGACCTGGTCCGCGAGAAGCTGGTCTACTACCCCCTGGTCACCCGCGAAGAATTCCGCAACCAGGGTCGTCAGACCGACCTGATGCGCAGCGGCAAGCTGTTCGCGGACATCGGCCTGCCGCCGATCAATCCGCAGGACGACCGCGCCATGATCTGCGGCAGCCCGAGCATGCTGGACGAGACCAGCGCCGTGCTGAACGAATTCGGCCTGACCATCTCGCCGCGCATGGGCGATCCGGGCGACTACTTGATCGAGCGCGCCTTCGTCGAGAAGTAACGCGACCCGGCTCCCCGAAAACCCGCCCTCCGGCGGGTTTTTCGTTTCCGCGGCCCGGTGGGCTGAACTCCCCCGGCGCCGGACCGGTCGGTTGCTGCAAGGCGTGTCATGGCGACACGCCATTGCCGGGAGCCCCCATGAAGCCCTATGTGATCTGCCATATGATGTCGTCGGTCGACGGTCACGCCCTCACCGACGGCTGGGACCGCGCTGTCAAGAAACAGGCCGATGCCACCTACGAGCGCCTGGCCGAGCGCTTCGCCTTCGATGCCTGGGCCTGTGGCCGGGTGACCATGGAAGAGATCGCCCACGGCGAGGGTTATCCCACCGGCGTCGCCCAGGCGCCCATCCCGCGTACCCACCATTTCGCCCGGCGCGACGCCGCGAAGTACGCCATCGCCATCGATCCCCAGGGCAAGGTGGCCTGGAAGAAGAACGAGGCCCTGGATTCCCATGTGGTGGCAGTGCTCACCGAAGGGGTCAGCGACGACTACCTGACGCACCTGCAGAACATCGGCGCCTCCTATGTCTTCGGCGGCAAGGACGAACTGGATCTGAGCGCCGTGCTGGAGCTGCTGAACGCCGAACTGGGCATCGAGCGCCTGGTGGTGGAGGGCGGCCCCCACGTCAGCGGCTCCTTTGTCGCCGCCGGCCTGGTGGACGAGATCAGCGTGCTGATCATCCCGCTGGTGGACGGCCGCGGTGCCCATCCGGCCTCCTTCGAGATCGCCGAGCAGGCCTGGCAGCAGCCGCTTTACCTCAAACTGGACGCGGCCGAAGCCCAGGACGACGGCAGCGTCTGGCTGCGTTATCGCCGCGGCTAGCCGAGCGCCTTGGCCAGGGCCAGGGCGTCGGCATCCGCTTCCGCCTGGGCTTCTGCCTGGGCCTGCAACGGACAGACCCCGCTGGCATAGCGGGCGATCACCTCGGGCACCTGGGCCAGGGGCACCGGGTGGCTGATGTGGTAGCCCTGGATGAAGTCGCAGCCCAGGGCGCACAGCAGCCGTAGCTGCTCCAGGTGTTCGACGCCCTCGGCGGTGACCTTGAGCTTGAGCGGTCGGGCCATGCCGATGATGGCCTGGACGATCTGGTGATCGGCATTGCCCTCGGCCAGCCCGGTGACGAAGGAGCGATCGATCTTCACCGTGTCGATCGGCAGGCGCTTGAGATAGGCCAGCGAGGAGTAACCGGTGCCGAAGTCGTCGATGGACACCGTCACGCCCAGGTCGCGGATGCGCTGCAGCAATTCGGCGGTGGGCTGGACGTTCTTGACCAGGGCGTTCTCGGTGACCTCCAGCTCCAGCCGTCGCGGCGATAGCTGGTGGTCGTCCAGGCGCCAGGCGATCTGCCCGGGCAGGGCGTCGTTGCTCAGGCTGAGCGCCGAGCAATTCACCGCGATGCGCAGGTCCGCCAGGCCGGCGGCGCTCAGCTCGGCCAGGTCTTGGCAGGCGCGCTTGAGCACCCAGGCGTCCAGCTCCTCGATGAAGCCGTTGGCCTCGGCCACGCCGAGAAAGCAGTTGGGCGCCAGCATGCCCAGGCGCGGATGATCCCAGCGGATCAGGGCTTCGGCCTTGTCCAGCTGGCCGCTGGCGACGTCGAGGATCGGTTGGTAGTAGAGCTGCAGGCCGCGTTCCTCGACCAGCGCCTCGCGCAATTCGGCTTCCAGCTCCAGTTGCAGCGAGATCTTCTCGCGCAGGGTCTCGTCGAAGAAGCTGTAGGTGTTGCGGCCATTGCCCTTGGACAGATAGAGCGCGAGATCCGCGCTCTTGAGCAGTTCTTCGCAGCAGCCGCCGTCGCGGGGATAGAGGCTGATGCCGATGCTGGTGGTCATCACCAGGGTGCGGTTGCCGATGGTGACCGGATTGCGCAGCCGCTCCAGGATGCGCTGGGCCAGGTGGCGGGCCTCGTCGGGGCCGGCGAGGCTGGCGAGGATGCAGAATTCGTCGCCGCCGAAGCGGGCCACCAGATCGCCTTCGCGCACCGCGTCGCGAATGATCCTGGCCATGGCCACCAGCAGCTGGTCGCCAGCGTCGTGGCCGAGGCTGTCGTTGATGCGCTTGAAGTGATCGATGTCGAGAAACATCACCCCCAGGCTGCGCCCCTGCTGGGCGTGGCGTTCGAGGATCTCGGCGAAGGCCTGGTTGAAGGCGCGGCGATTGTGCAGGTCGGTGAGGGGATCGTAGTGCGCCGCCTGTTGCAGCGAGGCGCGGGCTTCGTCGAGCTGGCCGACCAGGGAATTGACCCGCTCCAGGTCGTTTTCCTTGCGCTGCAGCTGGCGATCCGCCCAGGCCGCGCCAAGGCCGCCGATCCCCAGGAGCAGGGCGATGATGGCGATGCCGACGCCGAGCTGCCAGGAATTGCTGGCGCCCTGCAGGGTGCTTTCGGTCTCGGCGGGGGCGATCAGCACCATGGACCACATGCCGGTGAAATGCATGGCGGCGATGGCCAGGCCCATCACCAGGGCGGTGGCAATGCGCAGCCAGCGATAGATGCCGGTGTAGTGGCGGCGAAAGATCTGGATCAGTTGCAGGGCGGCGAAGCTGGCCCCTACGGCGATGCCGATCGACAACAGGAAGGGTAGCGGGCGATAGAGCACCACCGCCTCGGTGTGTACCGCGGCCATGCCGGTGTAGTGCATGAGCACGATGCCCAGGCTCAGCACCGTGCCGGCCTTGAGCCGCTGACCCAGGGTGAGGTCGGGCTGACTGAGGGCGGGCATGGCCATGAGTCCGGCCAGCACCACGATCAGTAGCGAGGCCACGGTGATGAAGAGGTCGTAGTGCACCCGGGTGGGCACGTTGAAGGCCAGCATGGCGATGAAGTGCATGCCCCAGACGCCAAAGCCAAAGCTCAGGGCGCCCATCAGACTCCAGGCACGGCGCCGCGCCAGGGTACGGGTCTGGCCGATGCGCTCGGCGAACACCAGGGTGACGTAGCAGGCACTGACCGCGACGAGATAGGCGAGCGTCACCAGCCAGCCATCATGCTGGCCGTGCAGGTGCACCTGCTCCTGGGCAAGAGGGGCGACAAGGAAGTCGAGTCCCAGCCAATTGTTCATTCCGTGGCCTCGGCAGGAAGTCTGGCGCGGCTGGAGGAAGACGGCCCGGCGGGATCTCCGTCCGGGTAGGTTTCACCACGGCAACCTGCGCTCTGAGGTTAGCTTGCCTTGCCCTATCGGCGTGGTGAAGAGGGGCTTGAGGCCAGCGTCATGCAGTTAGCGCGCGAGGTGTTTTTGGAGCGGAAAAGTCACTTCGCCACCCAGAAGACGCAGGTCAGCGAAGCGCTCTGGATAGCTAGCTAGGGACTTTTTGATATCACCTGGCTAGCATAATGACCGTTCGTCGAACAGGGTGCTGACGAACGGTCATGGAAGCGGAAAACCGGCCAGAAAGAGTCGACGTGAAAGGATTCAGCTGACCACGCGGTAGCAGGGCTCGTAGGCCGCGCCACCCGGCAGCTTCATGCGGTGCTGCTCGACGAAGGCCTGCAACAGCCGATCCAGCGGACGCATGATGTCGGGATCGCCATGGATCTCGTAGGGCCCGCGCTCCTCGATCAGCTGGATGCCCTTGGCCTTGACGTTGCCGGCAACAATGCCGGAAAAGGCGCGGCGCAGGTTGGCGGCCAGCTCATGGGGCGGCACGGCATGGGTCAGCTGCAGCGCGGCCATGTTCGCGTGGGTGGGATCGAAGGGGCGCTGGAAGCTTTCCTCGATACGGAGCAGCCAGTTGAAGTGGAAGGCGTCGTGGCGCTCGCGACGGAATTGCTTGACCGCCTTGAGGCCCTGGGCCATCTGCCGGGCCACCTCGACCGGATCGTTGACCACGATCTGGTAGTGGCGCTGGGCGGCTTCGCCCAGGGTGGCGCCGATAAAGGCGTGCAGCTGCTCCAGGTAGGGCGCGGCGCTCTGCGGCCCGGTGAGCACCACCGGGAAGGGGATGTCCTGGTTGTCCGGGTGCATGAGGATGCCCAGCAGGTAGAGGAACTCCTCCGCTGTGCCGGCGCCGCCCGGGAAGATGATGATGCCGTGACCCGCGCGGACGAAGGCCTCCAGGCGCTTCTCGATGTCGGGCAGGATCACCAGTTCGTTGACGATGGGATTGGGCGCCTCGGCGGCGATGATGCCCGGCTCGGTAAGGCCCAGGTAGCGACCGCCCTGCAGGCGCTGCTTGGCGTGGGCGATGGTGGCGCCCTTCATCGGCCCCTTCATCACGCCCGGGCCGCAGCCGGTGCAGATGTCCAGGCTGCGCAGGCCGAGTTCGTGACCGACCTTCTTGGTGTACTTGTATTCCTCGGTGCTGATGGAGTGACCACCCCAGCACACCACCATCTTCGGCTCGACGCCCGCGCGCAGGGTGCGGGCGTTGCGCAGCAGGTGGAAGACGTAGTCGGTGATGCCTTCGGAGCTTTCCAGATCGATGCGCAGGCTGCTCTGTTCGCTCTCGGTGTAGACGATGTCGCGCAGGGCGCTGAACAGCATCTCGCGGGTGCTGGCGATCATCTCGCCGTCGACGAAGGCGTCGGCCGGGGCGTTGATCAGTTCCAGGCGTACGCCGCGGTCCTGCTGATGGATGCGGATCTCGAAGTCCTGGTAGGCCTCGAGGATGGTCTTGGCGTTGTCGCTGTGGGCGCCGGTGTTGAGGATGGCCAGGGCG
This sequence comes from Pseudomonas flavocrustae, assembly GCF_029872515.1. NCBI lineage: Bacteria > Pseudomonadati > Pseudomonadota > Gammaproteobacteria > Pseudomonadales > Pseudomonadaceae > Pseudomonas > Pseudomonas flavocrustae. The sequence goes on from NZ_JAPDIQ010000001.1 coordinate 143,580, forward strand.
CACTGGCGAAAGAGCTGGTAGAGGTTGCCCGAGCCGGCGGCGCTGAGCTGCTGGACCTCGCGCTGGGAAAGGGTCTCCAGGCTGCCCTTGGGGCTGACCTGAGCGTTGATGACCTGTCTGCTTGGAGCCATAGATGCTTCCCTATCGGTGATACGGCCGAACGGCGGCCGTAGCCGGGTGCGGATCGCCTCATGCGATCCGGCAATGTCATTGTTGGGGCCTTGGCCGCCGGAATGCAAACCGGGCGGCGTCAGGACGCCGCGGTCACATCCAGCACCCGGATCTGATGCGCGGTCGGATAGTGCCAGTGCACCTCCACATCCCAGAGGCGCACCCCGTAGCGGCGCTCGGGCGCCGGCATCTGGTAGGCCGGCCGGGGGTCCTGGGCCAGGCACTGCTCGATCAGCTCGGCCAGGGGCTCGCCCAGGCGCTGGCCGTGGGCCTCGGCCTGGACCCGCGCCGCATCCGCCCAGCCCACCGCCAGGGCTGGCGGCGGCGCCTCGGCGATGGCGTTGCGGGCGCCCGGCGGGCTGTCGGCGTAGGGGACATAGGGCTTGATGTCCAGCACCGGGGTGCCGTCGAGCAGATCGATCCCCGAGAGCAGCAGCCGCCCCGGTTCCAGGCCGTCGAGGCGGACTACCGACTGGCCGATGCCGTTGGGCCTGTGGGTGGCGCGGGTGGCGAAGACGCCCAGGTAGCGATTGCCCCCCAGGCGCGGTGGCCGCACCCGCAGGCGCGGCTGGCTTTCCAGCGCCTGGTGGAAGAGGAACAGCAGCCAGACATGGCTGACGCCTGCCAGGCCCTCCACCGCCTCGGGCCGGTCGAAGGGCGGCAGCAGTTCCAGCACGCCACGGGCGGCCGGGGCCAGCGCGGGTTGCCGGGGAATGGCGAATTTCTCCTTGAAGCAGGAGCGGACGTGGCCGATGGGGGTGACGCTGTACTGCATGGGGCGGGGCCGTCTGACGCAGGGCCGGTCATTATGCCCTGCCCGAAGCCTCCGCGACCGCCGCGGCCGACGCCTCGCCGGCGTTGCGGCGCACCCCACGCAGATTCATCGCCGCCAGGCCCAGCTGCAGCACGATCAGGGCATAGGCCTCGGCCTGCAGGCCCCAGGCGATCCACAGGCCGTTGCTCAGCAGGAAGACCCAGAAGCCGAGGTTGCGCCGGCCCTGGCGCTGGGAGGCCACCAGCCAGGCGGCGAGCAGGGTGATGGCCATGGCCGGCCATTGCAGCAGATCGAGCGCTTCCATGGAGAACCTTCAAAAGAATGACTAATGAAGGTGAGCCTTGGAAAGCGTTCCGAGTTCCGGGCGCCGGATTCAGGGCGCCGGGTGGCGCGCTCGGGCGTAGGCGATGAAGCCGTCGATATCGGCGCTGCACAGGTGTTCGCCGGCAGCCAGGATCTCGGCTTCGGGCCAGTCCCACCAGGCGATGTCGAGCAGCGCCTGGCAGGTGGCCTCGGCAAAGCGCCACTTGATGAAGCGCGCCGGATTGCCGCCCACCACCGCATAGGGCGGTACGTCGCGGGTGACCACGGCACCGGCGGCCACCACGGCGCCATGGCCGATGGTGACGCCGGAGAGGATCAGCGCATCGGTGCAGATCCAGCAATCGCTGCCGATCACCACGTCGCCGCGGGTGCCGCCGTAGTCCCTGATGTGGGCCAGATCGTCGACGAAGGCGGGGAAGGGATAGGTGGTCACCCAGTCCAGCCGGTGCAGGCCGCCGAGAAGGATGCGCACGCCCTCGGCGATGGAGGTGTAGCGACCCAGGCGCAGGGTAGCGCCTTCCTTGAGATCGAATACCTTTGGCGCACCATAGGTGCCGGCGCCGATCTCGTAGTCGGGCAACTCGCGGCGCAGGCGCGCCGTGCGCTGATGCAGGCGGGGCAGGGCGGCCAGGGCCTGGCGTTCACGTTTCTTGCGCAGCTTGTCGAGAAAACTCATGGCGATGCCCTGGCGAAAAGTATCCGGCAGGATACCGAAGCGCCCGGGCCGCGCTCAATCGTCGGGGTCAGGTTGATCGCCCGCGAGCACCGGTAGGCCCAGCTGGTCGGCGAGATCCTGGAGATCACTGGCTTCCAGATCCCAGCCGCCGCTGGACACCTCGCCACCGGCCGGGCCCTTTTCCCGGGGGCGCTGGATGAAGGCGGTGGCCAGCCCAAGCTCCTTGGCCGCCTGCAGGTCGCCGTTGTGGGCGGCGCAGAGCATCACCTGTTCCGGTTGCAGGTCGAGCAGGGCGCAGGCACCCAGGTAGACCTCAGCGGCCGGTTTGTAGCGCTGGAAGAGGTCGGCGCCAAACAGCATGTCCCAGGGCAGTCCGGCATGACGGGCCATGTCCAGCAGCAGGCTGACGTTGCCATTGGAGAGGGCGCAGACCGGATAGCCCTGGCGCAGCCGCGCGAGACCCGGCACGGCATCGGGCCAGGGGGTCAGCTGGTGCCAGAGGCGATTGATCCAGGCCACCTCGGCGGTGGTCAGGCCGACCAGCCCATGGCGTGGCAGCAATTCGTCCAGCGCCAGGCGATGGACCTCGTCGAGGGGCAGCCAGGGCAGGCTGCGCGCGGCGATCTGCGGCAGGATGGCCTCGTAGGCTTCGGCGCGCCAGGCATCGGCCAGCCGCTCCCAGTCGCCCCGGACGCCATGCTTGGCCGACAGCCCCTGCAGGCCCTCGACCAGGCTGCCGCGCCAGTCCACCACGGTGCCGAAGACATCGAAAAGTAGCGCCCGAACGGTCGTCGTCATGGGTAGACTCCTGCGGAAGGTTGTCTCCACCAGACGGAGCACGCATGACCGGGGTTCCCCCGGAGTGCCCGAAGGTCACCTCTCGCCAAAGGATCCCTGCATGACACTGCGTCACCTCAGCCACTGGGTGTTCGACCTGGACGGCACCCTGACCCTGGCGGTACACGACTTCGCCGCCATTCGCCGGCACCTGGGCATTCCCGAGCAGGCCGACATCCTCCACCACCTGGCCGAGCTGCCGGCCACCGAGCGCGAGGCCAAGCACGCCTGGCTGTTCGAGCACGAACGCGAACTGGCCGTCGCCGCCCGCCCGGCACCGGGTGCGGTGGCCCTGATCCGTCGCCTGCACGAAGAGGGTCGCCCGCTGGGCATCCTCACCCGCAATGCCCGCGACCTGGCGCTGCTGACCCTGGCCGCCATCGGCCTGGAGGACTGCTTCGATCCGCCAGCCGTGCTGGGGCGCGACGAGGCGGCGCCCAAGCCCGATCCGGGTGGCCTGCTGCGGCTGGCCGACCTCTGGCAGGTGGCGCCGGCCCGCCTGGTGATGGTCGGCGATCACCGCTACGACCTGGAGTGCGGACGGGCCGTGGGCTGCCACACCCTGCAGGTCAATCAGCCGGGCGATCCCTGGCCGGCGGCGCGTGACCAGCGCTTCGACACCTGCGCGGAGATCCTGGCGGCGCTCTGACGCTGGAAATCTGCCCGTTAGGCGTAAATAGTCTGTTGTTTGCCGGGTCGCTGGCTAAGATGCCGACTTCGGGTCCAGGTCGTGCCAGCCGTATGAGCCTCCACACGCTTTCGAGCGATCAGCCGTTCTCCGGCGATCTGCGCCAGTACGAGCGCCAGACGCTGGAAAGCCTTGCCACCGGGCTGCCCCTGACCCAGGTGCTGCACGCGCTGCTGCAGCGGGTGGAGGCCCTGGCCCAGGTCCGCCTGCATGCCTGCATTTTGTTGCTCAGCGAGGATGGTCGCTATCTGCAGGACGGCATCGCGCCGAGTCTGCCGGACGCCTACAGCCGCGATCTCGGTCGCCTGGAGATCGGCCCGCTGGCAGGCTCCTGTGGCACCGCCGCCTATCGCCGCGAAGCCGTCTATGTCGAGGACATCGCCTGCGATCCGCTATGGGCTGGCGCTCGCGACCTGGCGCTGCGCTATGGCCTGCGCGCCTGCTGGTCGATGCCGCTGCTGGCCCTGGATGGTCGGTTGCTGGGCACCTTCGCCAACTATTTCCTCGAGCCGCGACGCCCCCTGGCCGCCGAACGCGACGCCTTCCGCCTGGTCACCGAGACCGCCGCCCTGGCCATCGAGCGCCATCAGGCGGATCTGCTGCTGCGCGAGAGTGAAGACCACTATCGGCACCTGGTGGAACTCAATCCCCAATACACCTGGACCTGCGATCCCGGTGGTCGGCGCATGGTTTTCTCGCCGCGCTGGCAGCAGCTGACCGGCCAGCCGGTACTGGAAGCCGAGAGCTTCTGGGCGCTGCTGCATCCGGACGACCGCCGGCCGACCCGGCAGGCCTGGGACGCCGCGCGCAGCGCCGGTCAGGCCTACGACCGGGAGCACCGGGTACGGGTGGCGGACGGCAGCCACTGCTGGCTGCGCACCCGTGCCTATCCGCGGCGCGATGATGCGGGCGCCGTGATCCGCTGGTATGGCACCAGCGAAGACATCGATGACCGCCGCGAGGCCGAGGAAGCCCTGCGCCGCGAACGCGCCACCCTGGAGCTCCAGGTGCGGGCACGAACCGCCGAACTGGAGGAGCGCAATCGCCAACTGCGCGAAGAGATGCAGAATCGCGCCCAGGCCGAGGAGCTGCTGCGCCAGGCGCAGAAGATGGAAGCCGTGGGCCAGCTCACCGGCGGCATCGCCCATGACTTCAACAACCTGCTGGCCGGCATCCAGGCCAGCCTGGATCTCATGCGCCGCCGCCTGGCGCCGGAGGCGCTGAGCGGGGTCGGCGGTCTGCTCGATACCGCCACCCAGTCGGTGGGCCGGGGCGCCAGTCTGACCCATCGGTTGCTGGCCTTTTCCCGCCGCCAGACGCTCAATCCCCAGGCGGTGGATGTCACCCGGCTGATCGGCGATTTCCAGGAGTTGCTGCGGCACAGCCTGGGGCCGCAGATCCGCTGCCAGCTCGAACTGGACGCCGAACTCTGGCTGGTCGATGCCGATCCGCACCAGCTGGAAAATGCCCTGCTCAACCTGGCCATCAACAGCCGCGATGCCATGCCGGCGGGGGGCAACCTGACCATCCGCGCGCGCAACTGGGTGCAGCCCGACGCCGATCCGGCGCTGCCGGCGGGCGACTACCTGCTGATCGAGGTGGGCGACGATGGCGTGGGCATGACGCCAGCGGTGCTGGAACGGGTCTTCGAGCCCTTCTTCACCACCAAGCCGGTGGGCCAGGGCTCGGGCCTGGGGCTGTCCATGATCTATGGCTTCGTGCGCCAGTCCCGCGGCCAGGTCAGCGTGACCAGCGCGCCGGGGCAGGGCTGCCGGGTGAGGCTGCTGCTGCCGCGCCACCCGGCCCTGGCCGTCCAGACGTCCCTTGCCATGGCCAGCGCCCCGACCGCCCGTGCGCTGCCCGATGTGCGGGTGCTGCTGGTGGAAGACGATGCGGTCATTCGCCAGTTGCTGGTGCAGGTGTGCGTCGACCTCGGCTGGCGCTATCGCGACGCCGTCGATGCCGAAGCGGCGCTGGCGGCGCTGCGCGAAGGCGAGGGCTTCGACCTGCTGATCACCGATGTCGGATTGCCGGGGTTGAACGGCCGCTTGCTGGCCGGGGCGGCCCGTACCCTCAGACCCCACCTGCCGATTCTCTTCATCACCGGTTATGCGGCGGGCAACGAACCGCCCGTGCCCCTGGTCGGCGAGCGCATGGCGCTGCTGGGCAAACCCTTCACCCTGGAGGCCCTGGTCGCCCAGGTGCAGGAGCTGCTGGACGCGCCTGCGGCCCTGGAGCGCTGAGGCTAGTCGTCGGCGCCGAACAGCGCCCGGCGTCCGGCGGGCGAGGTGAAGATGGCGTCGCCGTTGTGGCCGACGCCGGGGACCTCGACCAGCCGCTGGCGCAGCCCCGGATGACGGCCTTGCAGGTAACGGTAGTAATTCAGCCCGCGGGCCAGGCGATAGGGACCCTGGGCCTCGGCGGCGCAGCCCTTGTCCAGCGCCGGATGGTTGGGATTGGTGTCCTCGGCGCCCAGCAGATAGGTGAGGTCGAGTCCCGCATAGTGCTGCTCCAGGCTCGCCGCCGGGCGTCCTTCGGCATAGGCCGGCAGGCCCTGCATGCCGTATTTCCAGGTGTCGAAATCCGGGCAGCTGGCGGCGTCGGCGAAGGGCCCGGGCTGGCCCTGGGCATCCGGACGGCGGGCATCGAAATAGGCATAGGACGACGGATTGGCCACCACGTATCTCAGGCGGATGCCGCGGGCGGCGAGGGCGCGCTCGCCCTGACCGAGCACGGCATAGCGCTGCACCACCTGGCCACCGCCGGAATGCCCGGCGATCACCACCTCCTGCAGATTGGGCAGCAACCGGCGCTCCGCCAGCCGTGCGAGCAGGGCGTCGAACACGGCGAAGCTGCTCAGCGGCTGCGGACCCAGGGCGGGTTCGCCACCCATCCAGGCATTGCCCTGCCAGCGCAGCAGGGTGTCCGGCAGCTGATGCCGCTGGACATCCGTTTCGTTGAGGAACTGTGGGGCGATCACCAGGGTGTCCGCCGCGGCGCCGGCCGCCGCCGTGGCCGTCTCGCCGGAACGGAAATAGGTCGCGGCATTGCGCAGACGGCCATGCACGATCACCAGGGCGCGGCGGATTTCCGGATGGGGCTGGCTCCAGTCCGCCGACAGCTGCAGGGTAGCCTGCGCCTGGCCGATCGGTAGCCGGTCGCTGACGATGCGGGCGACCCCCTCACGAGGCGCCGCCAGGGCGGAGCCCCAGGCCAGGGCCAGGCACAGCGCGAGCAGGCGACGCATCGAGGGCTCCCGGTAGAGGTCAGAGCGTCTTGGCGGCGAAGGTGTCGCAGCTCTCCACCTTGCCACTGTCGAAGCCCGCGCGGAACCACTTGACCCGTTGCGCGGAGCTGCCATGGGTGAAGGAATCCGGTACCACGCGGCCCTGGGACTGGCGTTGCAGGCGGTCGTCGCCAATGGCGTTGGCGGCGTTCAGCGCCTTCTCCAGGTCACCCGGCTCCAGCCAGTTCAGCCGCTTCTGGGCATCGTTGGCCCAGACCCCGGCATAGCAGTCGGCTTGCAATTCCAGGCGCACCGACAATCCGGTGGCACCCTCGGTGGGAATGCCGCGACGGCGCGCCGCTTCCATCTTGCTGGTGGTGCCGGTGAGGTTCTGCACATGGTGGCCGACCTCGTGGGCGATCACGTAGGCACGGGCGAAATCGCCATCGGCGCCGAAGCGCTGCTGCAGTTCCTGGAAGAAGGTGAGGTCCAGGTAGACCTTGCTGTCGACCGGGCAATAGAAGGGACCGCTGGCCGCGGTGGCGCCACCGCAACCGGACTGCACCTGGCCGTTGAACAGCACCAGCTTGGGCGGCTGATACTGCTCGCCATGGGCCTGGAAGATGCGCGTCCAGGTGTTTTCGGTCTCGCCCAGCACCACGCGGACGAAGTCCACCTGGCGATTGTCGGCCGGCGCGGTGGTCTCCTGCTGGCTCGGCGCGCTCTGGCCGCTGAGGCTGATCAGGTTGCCGAGGATCTGCGTCGGACTCTGGCCGCTGAGCAGGCCGAACACCACCACCAGGGCCACGCCACCCAGCCCGAGGCCGCCGCCGATCTTCATGCCGCGTCCACCGCTGGCCTGTTGCACGTTGTCGCTACGTTGTCCCTTGTCCCACTGCATGGCGGCCGCCTCGTGATTGTCGTCATCGCTAGGACCGCAGGGCACGCCAAAAATGCGTTACCGGAAATGACAACGCCCGCGACGGGCGCGGGCGTTGACTGCGGAGCGGAGCGCGGGATCAGGCCGCGGTCTGGCCCTGCTTGAGGCTTTGCATGTCGATCACGAAGCGGTACTTCACATCGCTCTTGAGCATGCGCTCATAGGCTTCGTTGATGTCCTGGATGGCGATCTGCTCGATATCCGAGACGATGCCGTGCTTGGCGCAGAAGTCCAGCATCTCCTGGGTCTCGCGGATGCCACCGATGAGCGAACCGGCCAGCTGGCGGCGCTTCATCACCAGGTTGAACACGCTGGGCGCCGGGTGCGGCTCGGCGGGTACGCCGACCAGGGTCATGGTGCCGTCCCACTTGAGCAGGGTGAGGAAGGCGTCCAGGTTGTGCGGCGCGGCCACGGTGTTGAGGATGAAGTCGAAGCTGTTCGCGTGGGCGGCCATCTCGTCTTCGTTCTTCGACACCACCACCTCGTCGGCGCCCAGGCGCAGGGCGTCGTCCTTCTTGTTGGCGCTGGTGGTGAAGAGCACCACGTGGGCACCCATGGCATGGGCGATCTTCACGCCCATGTGGCCCAGGCCACCCAGGCCGACGATGCCGACCTTCTTGCCCGGACCGACCTTCCAGTGGGCCAGCGGCGAATAGGTGGTGATGCCGGCGCACAGCAGCGGCGCCACGGCGGCCAGGTTCTCGGTGTGGCTCACCTTGAGCACGAACTTCTCGTTGACCACGATGTGGTCGGAGTAGCCGCCCTGGGTGTTCTCGCTGCCGCCGTAGAGGTTGCCGTTGTAGGTGCCGGTGAAGCCGTTCTCGCAATAGGATTCTTCGCCGGCATCACAGGGGGCGCAGTGCTGGCAGCTGTCGACCATGCAGCCGACGCCGACGCTGTCGCCGACCTTGAAGTTCTTCACGTGGGCACCGACCGCCGTCACCTTGCCGACGATCTCGTGGCCGGGCACGGAGGGGAAGAGGGTGTTGTTCCACTCGTTGCGTGCGGTGTGCAGGTCCGAATGGCAGACGCCGCAGAAGAGGATGTCGATCTGCACGTCGTGGGCGCCGGGTTCGCGCCGCTCGAAGGAGTAGGGCGCCAGGGGCTGGTCGGCGGACTGGGCAGCGTAGCCTTGGGCTTGGCTCATGAGATACCTCATCTAGGTGGTGGAACCGGGGGGTGGAACGTCGCGGCCAGGCGGACCTGGCCAGGTGACAAACCGCCGATCCTGCTGAGCCAGAGCCGACGGCGCCAATCGATCGTCTCGATAATCGTCATGCCGCCCATCGATGGAACTCATGGACGGGCGGTGGTGCGAGAGTTTACGACCGGGGTGCCCGCGCGGATGTTCCCGCTCCCGGCGCGGCAGCCGGGGCCGGTCGTCGCGCGGTCGTGGCTAGTGCGCAAGCTTTGGTGCCACGGTAGGCAGCAGGCGACTGGCCAGATGCTCCAGCAACAGCCGGACCCGCGGCAGGGTCTCGCGACTGCGCGGCCACACCAGGTTGATCGGCGAGCCCTCGACGCCGTGCTCGGGCAGCACGTCCACCAGGGCGCCGCTGGCCAGGTGCGTGGCGATCAGCCAGGTCGGCAACTGGGCGATGCCATGCCCGGCCAGGGCGGCCAGCACCTCGCCTTCGCCATCACCCACCACCAGGCGCGGCTGGAACACCCAGCGTTCGCTGTCGCCCGGCTGCTCGCCGCGCAACTGCCAGGGGCTGATCAGGCCGTCGGCCTGGCGAAAGCCGATGCACTGGTGATCGACCAGCTCCGCCGGGGTCCGGGGTCGGCCATGCTGGGCGAGATAGGCCGGAGCGGCGCAGAAGACCTGGCGCTGGGTGCCGAGGAACCGATGCCCCAGGCTGGCCGGCCAGGCGTCGGAGCCGCCGATGCGCACCAGGATGTCGATGCCCTCGTGGACCGGATCGACGAAGCGATCCGACAGCGACAGATCCGGTTGCAACAGCGGATAGCGATGCAGCAGCTCCAGGATCAGTGGCAGCACATGCAGGCGGCCATAGGAGGCGGGCAGGTCGATGCGCACCCGGCCATGGGGCTCGCCCTCCTGAGCGGTCAGCCCCAGCTCGGCCTGTTCCAGCTCGGCCAGCACCCCGGTGCAGGTGCGATAGAAACTGGCGCCGGCCTCGGTCAGGGTCAGGCGGCGGGTGGTGCGCTGGAACAGCCGCACGCCCAGGCGGCTTTCCAGGCGGGCCACGCTCTTGCCGATGGCCGAGCCGGTGAGATTGAGGCGCTCGCCGGCCGCGGTGAAGCTGCCGAGGTCGGCCACGGTGACGAAGACGTCGAGGCCCTTGAGGCGTTCGGAGGAATACAAGGCTGGCTCCCGATTGCGGAATCTGATTCCTGTTAAACAGGAATTTATACCCAGGATACGCCGTTAATTCTCCAATAGGCTGGAATCAACCCTGAGACAAGGCACTCCCTTATCTACAGCGCCTGCGACCGTCGCAGGCCGTCTCTCACCCCTATCTGGAGGTTTCATGCGCAAGGGCACCGCTCTCATCGTCGGCGTGACCGGCATTTCCGGCTACAACCTGGCCAACACCCTGGTCGCCTCAGGCTGGACCGTCTACGGTCTGGCACGCAAGCCGGTGGCGCAGGAAGGCGTCATCCCGGTCGCCGCCGACCTGCTCGACGCCGCGTCCACCCGCCAGGCCCTGGCCGGTCTGCCGATCAGCCATGTGTTCTTCTGCACCTGGACCCGGCGTGCCACCGAGAAGGAAAACGTCGAGGCCAATGGCGCCATGATGGACAACCTCTGCCAGGCCCTGGCCGGCGCGCCGCTGCAGCACCTGGCGCTGGTCACCGGTACCAAGCACTACCTGGGTTCCTTCGAGGAATACGGCAGTGGCAAGGCCGAGACGCCTTTCCGTGAAAGCGAACCGCGCCAGGCCGGCGCCAACTTCTACTACACCCTGGAAGACATCCTCTTCGCCGCCGCCGAGCGGCACGGCTTCGGCTGGAGCGTGCACCGCTCCCACAGCATGATCGGCCAGGCCAAGGGCACCAACGCCATGAACATGGGCCTGACCCTGGCGGTCTATGCCTCCCTGTGCAAGGCCACTGGCCAGCCCTTCGTCTTCCCCGGTTCCCGTACCCAGTGGGACGGCATCACCGACGTCACCGACGCCGGTCTGCTCGCCGAGCAGCTGGAATGGGCCGCCCTGGCGCCGGCCGCGCGCAACCAGGCGTTCAACACCGTCAACGGCGACGTCTTTCGCTGGCGCTGGCTGTGGGGCGAGATCGCCGCCTTCTTCGACCTGGAGCCGGCACCCTATCCCGAGCAGCCCATGCCGCTGGAAGCGCGGCTGAAGGACGTGGCGCCGGCGCAGTGGCGCAAGCTCGCCGAGGAGCACGACCTGGTGGAAGCCGACGTCGACAAGCTGGCCTCCTGGTGGCACAGCGACGCCGACCTGGGCCGCGAGATCGAGTGCCTCAACGACATGACCAAGAGTCGTGACCTGGGCTTCTTCGGCTATCGCGACACCCGGGCGAGCTTTCTCGACCTCTTCACCCGGCTGCGGGCCCAGCGCCTGATTCCCTGAGGCGCTCTAGATCGCCGGTTGCCGTGAACGCGGGCAGCCGGCGGTTTTCACCGGCTGTTTCCGGGGCGCAGAATGAGCTTTCTGTCGCAGGATGCGCCCCATGCTCGAAACCCTCGCTGCCCTGATTCCCGCCTTCAGCCCCATCGACTGGCTGTTCATCGAAGCCATCGTGGTCCTGGCCTATCTGATCTTTGGCGTCGCCGGCTTTGGCAGCGCCCTGGTCGCCGGTCCCTTGCTCACCAGCTGGATGCCCCTGTCGCGCATCGTGCCCTTGCTGGTGATGCTGGATTTCCTCGCCTCCTTCCACAACTGGCTGCCGGATCGCCGCGCCATCGCCGGCCGCGAACTCGGACGGCTGCTGCCGATGCTGCTGCTCGGCGCGGCCCTGGGCACCTACCTGCTGATGCGCACCGATGCCCGGCTGCTGATGCTCTGGCTGGGCCTCTTCGTGGTCGTCTATTCCACCTACAGCCTGCTCACCCCCAAAGGCTTTCGCCAACTGGCGCCGGCCTGGTCGATCCCGGCGGGCGGGGTCGGGGGCCTCTGTGGCGCCCTGTTCGGCAGCGGCGGCTTTCTCTATGCGCTCTATCTCAACGGTCGCTTGGAAGACAAGAACGCCATCCGCGGCACCCAGAGTTTTCTCATCGGCTGCAGCGCCTCCATCCGCATCGTCCTGCTGCTGATCGCCGGCGCCTACAGCGACGGCCGCCTGCTGCTCCTCGCGGTCTGCCTGCTGCCCGCCATGCTGCTCGGTGGCTGGATCGGTCGCCACCTGCAACGGCGCCTGTCCCGCGAACGCTTCACCCGCCTGGTGACCTGGCTGGTGCTGGTCTCCGGCGTGACCCTGATCGGGCGGTATCTGGCGGGGTAGCGGACCTGTCATGGTCATGTCGATCGCGGCCATGGGCCGCTCCTACGGAGTCACCCTTCGCTGTAGGAGCGGCCCATGGCCGCGATGCTCTCAGACGCCGTAGCCCGGTAGGGTGGAAAACCGCGCAGCGTTTTCCACGCGAAGTGGCCACCTTGGGAACTCCCAGGCCCACCCACCTCTCCGCTCTACAACACCCTTTGCGGAGAACTCTGATGCTCATCTCCATCCAGGCCGGCGTCTTGGACGTGGCCTATCAGGTCCAGGGACCGGACGGCGGCGCGCCGGTCCTGCTGCTACATGGCTTTCCCTACGACATCCACGCCTACGCCGAGGTGACCGATGAACTGGCCGCCGCTGGCTGCCGGGTCTATGTGCCCTATTTGCGCGGCTACGGCGCCACTCGCTACCTGAGCGCCGATACCCCGCGCTCCGGCCAGCAGGCGGCCCTGGCCCATGACGTCCTGGCGCTGCTCGATGCCCTGGGCCTGGAGCGGGCGACCCTGGCCGGTTACGACTGGGGTGGCCGCGCCGCCGGCATCGTCGCCGCCCTCTGGCCCGAACGGGTCGCGGGGCTGGTGCTGGGCGACGGCTATCCGATCCAGGACATCGCCGCCGCGGCGACCCAGCCGGCCGAGCCGGCGGCGGAGCTGCGCTATTGGTACCAGTACTATTTCCACGGTGAACGAGGGCGCGCCGGCCTGGCGGAACATCGCCGCGACTTCTGTCGACTGCTCTGGTCGCTGTGGTCACCCAGCTGGCGCTTCAGCGACGCCACCTATGCGCTTACCGCCGCGGCCTTCGACAATCCCGATTTCGTCGACACCGTGATCCACTCCTATCGCCACCGCTACGGCCTGGCCCCGGATGCTCCGGCCTATGCCGAGACCGAGCGCCGGCTCGCCGCGCAGCCACCCATCCCCGTGCCCACCACGGTATTGGCGGGCGCCGACGATGGGGTCACCAAGGTGCAGGGTGAAGCCAGGGTGGCGCAGCACTTCAGCGGACCCTTCCGCTACGAGGTGCTACCCGGCTGCGGCCACAACATCCCCCAGGAAGCCCCCGCCGCCTTCGCCGCCGCGGTAAGGGAGCGGTTGTCGTAGGTTGGGTTGAGACGGCTTCATCGTCGAAACCCAACAGCGCTCAAGCCTGGACAATGGTGGGCTTCGCTGCGCTCAACCCAACCTGCGAGGTGTACACCGCTTTTCCCCCTCTCTTTCTGGGAGAGGGCTGGGGTGAGGGTGCAGTTGTCAGGCCTCGCTGCGCCCAACAGAGCGCTGCGTAGAGTGGATAACGGCGCAGCCTTATCCACGCGCCCCCAAGCCTACCGCCCCAACACCTCCGGATTGGCCAGTCCCGTCGGTTCGCCGGCGAAGAAGCCCACCAGGTTGGCGAAGGCCTCGCCGAAATAGAGTTCGTAGCTGTGCTTTTCCACGTACCCCAGGTGCGGGGTGCAGAGCACCTGGGGATGGGCGAGCAGGGGATCGTCCGGCGCCACCGGCTCCTGCTCGAAGACATCCAGCGCCGCCTGGCCGGGATGACCCTGTTCCAGCGCCGTGAGCAGGGCGCCGGGTTCGATCAGGCCGGCGCGGGCGGTGTTGACCAGCAGGGCGCTCTTCTTCATCCGCGCCAGGTCTTCGGCCCGCACGCAGCCGCGGCTGCGCTCGCTGTATCTCAGATGCAGGCTGATGACATCGGCCTCGGCGAAGAAAGACGCCTGGCTGGTCGCCGCGCGATGGCCGTCGGCTTCGGCGCGGGCGCGCGAGGCCTCGCTGCCCCAGACCAGCACCGGCATGCCGAAGGCCTGCCCGTAGCGCGCCAGGCGCTGGCCGATCTTGCCGTAGCCCCAGATGCCGAGGAGCTGCCCGTCCAGCCGTTCGCCCAGGTTGACCTGCCAGCGCCCGGCATAGAGGGCGTCGATGGCCGGCTTGAGCTTGCGCCGGGCCATGAGGATCAGCGTCCAGGTCAGCTCGGCGGTGGAGACCGGCGAACCACTGCCTTCGCAGACGGCTATTCCCCGGTGGGTGCAGGCGGCCACATCGAGGTGGGCGGTGGCCTTGCCGGTCTGGCTGATCAATTTGAGGCGTGGCAGATGCGCCAGCAGCTCGGCGTCGATACGGGTGCGCTCGCGGGTCAGCACCAGGGCATCGGCATCGCGGAAGCGCTCCACCAGCACCTTGGGATCACGCTCGGCGTCGTGATAGAGCGTCACCTGATGCCCGGCGCGCTGGAGCAGGGGGTAGCAATCCAGGGTTTCGACGACGTGCTGGTAGTCGTCCGGGATGACGATATGCATGGCGGGCTCCGTTGTTGTTCTGGATCGCCAGTGGAGCACCTGCGGGGTCGTCCGACAAGATGGGGTGCAACGGTGGACGAGGCGGCGCCCTTGTCCACCCTAGCGGTAGCCTGGAAAACCGCGCAGCGTTTTCCGGGGCCTGCGGCTAATAGGGAATCACCAGCGGCGTGCCCGCCAGGGGATTCTCGATCACCGCGCACCTGAGGCCGTACAGCGCCTCGATCAGCTCGGGGGTGATGATCTCCGCGGGTGGCCCTTCGGCGAGGATGCGGCCGGCGCGCAGGGCGATGATGTGGTCGGCGTAGCGACAGGCCTGGTTGAGGTCGTGCAGTACCGCCACCAGGGTGCGGCCACCCTCCCGATTGAGCCGGCAGAGCAGCTCCATCAGCTCCACCTGGTGGGCGATGTCGAGAAAGGTGGTGGGCTCGTCGAGCAGCAGCAGCGGGGTCTCCTGGGCCAGCGCCAGGGCGATCCACACCCGCTGGCGCTGGCCGCCGGAAAGGCTGTCCACCGCGCGCTCGGCCAGTGCCAGGGTATTGGTAGCTTCCAGGGCGTGCTGCACCGCGCGCTCGTCGGCCTCCGTCCAGCCGGCGAAGGCCTGGCGATGGGGATGGCGCCCGCGGGCCACCAGGTCGCTGACCAGGATGTCGTCCGGCGCCACCGCGCTCTGCGGCAGCAGGCCGATACGGCGGGCCACCTCGCGGGTCGGCAGGTCCTGGATCAGCCGGCCGTCCAGGCGCACCTCGCCGGCGCTGGGGCGGATCAGCCGCGCCAGGCTGCGCAGCAGGGTCGACTTGCCGCAGCCGTTGGGGCCGATGATGACGGTGAAGCGGCCATCGGGCAGGCGCACATCGAGGTCGGCGCAGATCGGCTGGCCGCCGTAGCCCACGGTGAGGCGGTGGGCGGCGAGGCGACTGGAGGGGGCGTCTTGGCTCATGGGGTCCGCCGCCATTCGCGGCTCAGCAGGAAGATCAGATAGAGGCCGCCCAGGGCGCCGGTCAGCAGCCCGACCGGAATCTGGAAGGGCGCCAGCAGCCGCTGGGCCAGCAGGTCGGCCAGGGCGGTGAGGCAGGCGCCGAGCAGGGCGGGGGCGAGGATGCCGAGATCGGCGCTGCGGGTCAGGCGGCGGGCCAGCTGGGGCGCCGCCAGGGCGACGAAGCCGATGGGGCCGGCGGTGGCGATGGCCAGGGCGGCCAGGGCCACGGCGACCGCCAGCAGCAGATTCTGGCTGGGCAGCACGGCCAGGCCCAGGGCGCGGGCCAGGTCGTCGCCCAGCTCCAGCAGGCGCAGCCGCCGCGCCAGCCAGGCGGCCAGCGGCAGGAGCAGCAGGCAGCCGGCGAGCAGGGTCAGGGTGCGACTCCAGGTCAGCATGTCGAGGCTGCCGAACAGCCAGAGCCGGGCCTCCTGGGCTTCATCCAGCTCGGCGCGGGTCAGCAGGTATTCGTTGAGCGAGGCGAGCAGGGCGCTGACGGCGATGCCCAGCAGGATCATCCGCTCGCCACGGATACCCGCCAGAGCCGCCAGGCCGGCGACCAGTGCCGCGGCCAGCAGCCCGCCGCTGAGGGCGCCCAGCATCAGCGCCGCGCCGCCCAGTTGCAGCCAGAGCAGGGTGATCAGCGCACCGCTGGCCGATCCGACGGTGAAGCCCACCAGATCCGGACTGGCCAGGGGATTGCGCGCCAGCCGCTGGAAGATGGCGCCACTGGCACCCAGGGCCGCGCCGACGCCAAAGGCCGCCAGCAGTCGCGGCAGGCGCAGCTCCAGCAGGATCAGACTGGCCAGGGCGTCGCCCCGACCGAGCAGGGTGGCCGCCACCCGGTGCGGCGCCGGAGCGAAGGCACCGCCGCTGAGGGTCAGGGCACAGATGCCGATGGCCGCCAGCAGGAGCAGCAACAGGCAGGCCTTGAAGCGCGCCGAGCGGCGGGGGGCGAAGCGATGACGACTCAAGGGCGCACCCGCCGGGCGGAACGGATGATCAGCGCGAGGAGCACCGGGGTGCCGAGTAGGGCGCAGACGATTCCGGCCTCCAGTTCACCTGGCAGGGCCACGCGGCGGCCCAGGGTGTCGGCCAGCAACAGCAGATTGGCCCCGGCCAGGGGCGCCAGGGCCAGAATCCAGCGCCAGTCGGCGCCCACCAGCAGGCGCAGGGCGTGGGGCACCACCAGGCCGAGAAAGCCGATGGGTCCGGCCACCGCGGTGGCGGCGCCGCACAGCAGCACGATGGCGACGAAAGCCAGCAGCCGCAGTTGCCCGGGGCGGGCGCCCAGGGCGCGACCGAGGTCGTCGCCCAGGGCCAGGGCGTTGAGGCGGCTGCCCAGGGGCAGACCCAGCAGCAGGCCGATCAGCAGCAACGGCAGGATGCCGAGGGCGCCGCCCGGCGTCTGGCCGCTCAGGGCGCCCACCGCCCAGAAGCGGTAGCTGTCGAACACCGCGCTATCGAACAGGGTAATGATGCCGGTGCAGGCGTTGAGGCTGGCGCTGAGGGCGATACCGGCCAGGATCAGTCGCAGCGGCTGGCCACGGGCCGGGGCGCTGCCACCGAGCAGATAGACCAGGCCGGCGGCCAGGGCCGCCCCCAGCAGGGCACAGGCCAGGCGCGTCGGGGCGTCGTCAAGCCCTGCCAGCGACAACCCGGCCACCACGGCGAAGGCCGCCCCGGCATTGATGCCCAGCAGTCCGGGGTCGGCCAGGGGATTGCGCGTCAACGCCTGCATCAGGGCGCCGGCCAGGCCGAGGGCCGCGCCCACCAGCAGCCCGAGCAGGGTACGCGGCAGACGCAGCTCCCAGAGCACCACGGCCTCGGTGGAGTCATCGGGCGCAACCAGCAGGTGCAGGATCTGCGCCGCCGACAGCGACCGTGCGCCTATGCCCAGACTCGCCACCACCGCCAGCGCCAGGACGCTCAGCAGCAGGACCAGCACCAGGCCACCGCGGGCGGCGGATGCCCGTTGCGCAAGAGGCGCGGGGCGGGCCGGCGGGGTCATGTCATCCCCAGGGCGCCGGCGACCGTGCCGATCACCTGGCGGGCGGCGAGGGGCCCGGCGTTGAGATAGAAGGCGTCGGTATCCACGCGAACGGCCCGGGACTGACTCACCGCAGTCAGCCGCGGCCACAGCGGTTGCCGCGCCAGGCTGGCCAGGGCGGTGCCCTGCTCGGCGTAGAACAGCCAGTCGGCGTCCGCCAGATCCAGCAACTCGGCGCTGACATCCCGCGAGGTGCCCTTGAAGCGCTGCGCCGCCGGGCGGGTCACGCCCATGGCCTGCAGCAGGCCGCCGGCAAAGGAATCCGCGCCCATCAGCCGCAGCCGGGCGCCACTGGAAAACAGCAGCGAGGCGGAGGGTGGCTGAGCGCCGAAGCGCTGCGCCAGGGCGGCGAGATCCCGATCCAGCTCCGCCAGCAGGCGCTCGGCCTGTTGGCGCCGCCCCAGGGCATCGGCCAGCACGAGGAAGTCCGGCCGCCAGTTGCCACCGGTGCCGCGCGCCACCACCGTGGGGGCGATGCGCGAAAACAGCTCCAGGCCACCGGCCTTGAGCACGGTGCGGTTGAGCACGATCAGATCCGGCGCCAGGCGCGCCAGGGCTTCCAGATCCGGCGCCTGGCGACTGCCCAGATCGACCATGGCGTCCAGCTCGCCGGCGCGGCTGGCGAGGGCGCTGCGCAGATAGCCGGGGGCCAGTTCGCGATTGTCCACCCGGGTGGTGCCCGCCGGGATCACGCCCAGGCTCAGGGCGGCGTCCAGCTGGCCGGTGGAGATCACGGCCACCCGTTGGGGCTGGCGGGGGATGAGGGTGCTGCCCACCACATGCTCCACCTGCCGCGGGAACTCGCCATCGACGACCGCTGCACGCGCGAATACCCGACCGGACAGGCCGGCGAGCAGGACGGTACCGGTGGCGAGCTGGAGAAAGGCGCGACGATCGAGCATGAAGGCGACTGGCTGAAGACTGAAAGAGCCCCGTCAGGCGGGCCGAGGCCCCGAGCGGGGCGGCTAGGATAGAGCATCGCTACGGGCCTGGCATCCGCTAAGGACGCCGGGCCGGTCCCTCTCCCTTTGGTGTGAGCGCAGGCTGCTAGCGGATCGCGGCCATGGGCCGCTCCTACAGGTGATGCAAACTTGGGCGTAGCGTGGAAAACCGCGAAGCGTTTTCCACTGTGTTGCACGTTTCGATCCGCCCCCTCTCCCCCTGGGAGAGGGCTGGGGTGAGGGTAGGCCGCTGGCTTAGAAGCTCACCGTGGCACTCAGCCGCGCCGTCCGCGGCTCGCCCACCGCCACCTGCAGCGGACTGTTGGCGCTCGACGGGTAGTACTGCTTGTCGAACAGGTTGTCGACGTTGAGCTGCAGGCGGGTCTGGTAGCCGGTCACCGGCAGGTCCCAGCGCAGGAAGGCGTCGGCCACGGTGTAGCTGCTCATGTAGAAGCTGTTGGCCGCATCGCCGGCCCGCTCGCCGACGTAGCGCGCGCCGCCGCCGAGGTGCCAGCCACCGAGGTTGGAGGGGACCAGCAGGTGGTGGGTCAGGTAGAGACTGCCGCTGTGCTTGGGTGCCTGGGGCAGGCGCTTGCCCTCGTTGCTGGGATCATCGAGCACCTCGGTGTGATCGTAGGCATAGGTGGCAATCATGTCCCAGCGCTCGGCCAGATGGCCGGTGAGGTCCACTTCGAGGCCCCGCGAGCCGACCTTGCCGGCGGCTTCGCTCACGCTCACACCCGCCACGTTGCTGGTGGTCACCACGTTCTTCTTCTGGATGTCGTACAGCGCCACGTTCAGATTCAGACCAGGCGTCAGGTCGTACTTGGCACCCACCTCGAAGCTGCGGCCTTCTTCGGGATCGAAGGTGTTGCCGCGGTCGTCGACGGTGGTGTTCGGCACGAAGGATCGACTGTAGTTACCGTATAGCGACAGGGTATCGGTGGCCTGGAACACCACACCGGCCAGCGGCAGGGCCGCGTGATCGCGCTTGTCCAGATTGACGACGTAATCCCGGCCCAGGCCTTGATTGCTGTACTGCTTGAAACTTTGGTAGCGGCCGCCCAGCACCAGGATCCAGCGATCGTTCAGGTGCCAGTTGTCCTTGAAGTACAGCGAAGTGGATTCCAGGCTGCTGTCCTGATCGCTCTGGGTCGTGCTCAGGAGGCTGGGTGCTGCCAGGCTGCCGTACACCGGCGCGTTGATATTGATGTTGCGGCGCGAGGCATTGTTGTTGCGGTAGGTGTTGCCACGGTATTGGTCGTTATCCTCGTGATCGAGGCCCACTAGCAGATCATGGCGTTGGCCCAGCAGATCCTGCCGGCCGATGAAGTCCCAACTGGCGTACGTCGTCTCGTAATCGTAATGGGCGCCATTGGCCGTCCGCAGCAGATTGCCATTCGCGGCCAACGAGACCGGCTGGGCGAAGTCCAGGCTGTACCTGTCGTTGTTCCAGGCGTAGATCAGCCGCGTCTTCCAGTCATCACTGAGCTGGTACTCGTAGCGAGCGCTAGCCGTCTCGGTGATGCCTTTGCTCTCGGACCATTTCTCGTCGAGGCGCTTGTCGTAGCTGGCGCTGCTGGGATGCCCATTGACGAACACCGTCCCGCGATCCACCGGGCCGGTGTAATCGTTATAGGAATAGGCCAGGGTCAGGCTGGCGCGCTCGCCGGTCCAGGACAGCGACGGCGCCACCAGGCTGTGCTGATCCACGCCATAGTTGCGCCAATAGTCTTCGCTCTGGCGCTCGGCGATCAGCCGATAGGCGAAGCCGCTGTCACCCAGGGGGCCGGTGGTGTCGATGCCGAGATTGCCGCCGCCTTCGCTATAGGCCGAGCCGCTCAGGGTGGTGCGTTGCTGGTACTGCGGCTGCTTGCTGACCACGTTGATCAGACCGCCGGGCTCCAGGGCGCCATAGAGCAGCGAGGCGGGGCCCTTCAGGACTTCCACGCGCTCGCCGGTGGCGTCGAAGTTGTGCGACAGATTCGAGCGCACCCCATCGCGAAAGATGGAGCCATCGGCGTTGCTGCCGAAGCCGCGTTTGACGAAGGCATCCTTGGCCCCGGCCAGGGTGTTGCCCTGGGTCACGCCGCTCACGAATTTCGAGGCGTCGTCCAGGGTCCGCACCTCGTAGTCCTGGATCAGCTGCGGGGTCACGGTCTGCACCGATTGCGCCTCTTCCCTGATCGGCACATCGCTCTTGCTCGCCGTGGAAGCGGTAGCCGCCCGATAGCTGTCGTCCGCCTCGCTGGCCGTGGCGGAAATGTCCATGGGGGCGAGACTGGCGTTTTCCGCGGCCAGCAGGCCTGAACTGGTTGCCAGGGCCAGGGTGCTGAAGGCGAAGGGCGCGAAACGGCGAAGGGCTCTGGGCGGCGTGTTCAAGGGCGTTCTCGGCAGGGGCGGGTAAAGTGGCGGCGATTCTATGTTGATAGTCATTCTCACGTAAATCGAATCCTCTTACCGTTGGTGTCCGAGTGCGTTGCCGCCCATCCCCAAGCGCAGGTATAATGTCGCGCTCCTAAATTTTCCCGCCCGGGAGCGCCCGCCATGCTGCGCATCAGCCAAGAAGCCCTGACGTTCGACGATGTTCTCCTCATCCCCGGCTATTCGGATGTCCTGCCGAAAGACGTCAGTCTCAAGACCCGCCTGACCCGTGGCATCGAGCTGAACATTCCCCTGGTGTCCGCCGCCATGGACACCGTGACCGAGTCCCGTCTGGCCATCGCCATGGCCCAGGAAGGCGGCATCGGCATCATCCACAAGAACATGACCGTCGAGCAGCAGGCCGCGGAAGTCCGCAAGGTCAAGCGCTTCGAGGCTGGCGTGGTGAAGGACCCCATCACCATCGACGCCGACGCCAGCGTGCGCGATCTGTTCGACCTGACCCGCCTGCACAACATCTCCGGTGTCCCGGTGATCTCCGGCCGTGACCTGGTGGGTATCGTCACCTCCCGCGACGTGCGCTTCGAGACCCGTCTCGACGTGCCGGTGCGCGAAGTCATGACCCCCAAGGATCGCCTGGTCACCGTGCGCGAAGGCGCCGACAAGCAGGAAGTCCGCGAGCTGCTGCACAAGCACCGCATCGAGAAGGTGCTGATCGTCGACGAAGCCTTCGCCCTCAAGGGCATGATGACCGTCAAGGACATCGAGAAGGCCAAGGCCTACCCCAACGCCAGCAAGGACGACGCCGGTAGCCTGCGCGTCGGTGCCGCCGTCGGTACCGGTTCCGAGACCCCCGAGCGCGTGGCCGCCCTGGTCGCCGCTGGCGTCGACGTCATCGTCGTCGACACCGCCCACGGCCACTCCAAGGGCGTGATCGAGCGCGTGCGCTGGGTCAAGGAAACCTATCCGCAGGTGCAGGTGATCGGCGGCAACATCGCCACCGCCGAAGCCGCCAAGGCCCTGGCTGACGCCGGCGCCGACGCGGTCAAGGTCGGCATCGGCCCGGGCTCCATCTGCACCACCCGCATCGTTGCCGGTGTCGGCGTGCCGCAGATCTCCGCCATCGCCAACGTCGCCGCCGCCCTCGAAGGCACCGGCGTGCCGCTGATCGCAGACGGCGGCATCCGCTTCTCCGGTGACCTGTCCAAGGCCATCGTCGCCGGTGGCTACTGCGTGATGATGGGCTCCATGTTCGCCGGTACCGAAGAGGCCCCGGGCGAGGTCGAGCTGTTCCAGGGCCGCTCCTACAAGTCCTATCGCGGCATGGGCTCCCTGGGCGCCATGTCCCAGACCCAGGGCTCCAGCGACCGCTACTTCCAGGACTCCGCCTCCGGCGCCGAGAAGCTTGTCCCGGAAGGCATCGAAGGCCGCGTCCCCTACAAGGGCCCGCTGGCGGCGATCATCCACCAGCTGATGGGCGGCCTGCGTGCCTCCATGGGCTACACCGGTTGCGCCACCGTCGAGCAGATGCGTACCAAACCGCAGTTCGTGCGCATCACCGGCGCCGGCATGGCCGAATCCCACGTCCACGACGTGCAGATCACTAAGGAAGCGCCTAACTACCGCGTTAGCTGATTCCTGATTCAAGAGCCTGTTAAAAGCGCCGCGAGCTAGTGACAAACAAGGCGAAAATGGCTGAGGAAGCGAAGTTTACAAAGGGTAAATGAGCATTCCGAAGCCATTTTCAACGCGGTTTGGCCGACGCGCAGCGGACTTCTAACAGGCTCTTAGTTCTTACGTTGCGATTCGGGGCTGTCTTACAGCCCCGAATCGTCTGAACCTAGCGCTATCGAGACCTGGCCATGTCCCAAGACATCCACGCCCACCGCATCCTCATCCTCGACTTCGGCTCCCAGTACACCCAGCTCATCGCCCGCCGCGTGCGCGAACTGGGCGTCTATTGCGAGCTGCACCCCTTCGACATGGACGACGCCGACATCCGCGCCTTCGCTCCGCGCGGCATCATCCTCGCCGGCGGGCCCGAGTCGGTCCATGAGGCCGGCAGCCCGCGCGCACCCAAGGCGGTGTTCGACCTGGGCGTACCCCTGTTCGGCATCTGCTACGGCATGCAGACCATGGCCGAGCAGCTCGGCGGCAAGGTCGAAGGCTCCAACATCCGTGAATTCGGCTATGCCAAGGTCGACGTGGTCGGCAAGAGCCGCCTGCTCGAAGGCATCCAGGACCACCTCGACGACGACGGCGTGCTCGGCCTGGACGTCTGGATGAGCCATGGCGACAAGGTCGGCAAGCTGCCGGAAGGCTTCCACATCGTCGCCAGCACCCCGAGCTGCGCCATCGCCGCCATGGGCGACGACGAGCGCGGCTGGTACGGCGTGCAGTTCCACCCCGAGGTGACCCACACCAAGCAGGGCGGGCGCATCCTCTCGCGCTTCCTGAAGGACATCTGCGGCTGCGAAGCCCTCTGGACCCCGGCCAACATCGTCGAGGACGCCATCGCCCAGGTGCGCGCCCAGGTCGGCAGCGCCAACGTGCTGCTGGGCCTCTCCGGCGGAGTCGACTCCTCTGTGGTCGCGGCCCTGCTGCACAAGGCCATCGGCGAGCAGCTGACCTGCGTCTTCGTCGACAACGGCCTGCTGCGCCTGCACGAGGGTGACCAGGTGATGGCCATGTTCGCCGAGAACATGGGCGTCAAGGTGATCCGCTCCAACTCCGAGCAGCGCTTCCTGACCAACCTGGAAGGCGAAGCCGACCCGGAGAAGAAGCGCAAGATCATCGGCCGCACCTTCATCGACGTCTTCGACGCCGAAGCCAGCAAGCTCGACAACATCAAGTTCCTGGCCCAGGGCACCATCTACCCCGACGTCATCGAGTCGGCCGGCGCCAAGACCGGCAAGGCCCACGTCATCAAGTCCCACCACAATGTCGGCGGCCTGCCCGAGGAGATGAACCTCAAGCTGGTCGAGCCGCTGCGCGAACTGTTCAAGGACGAGGTGCGCAAGATCGGCCTGGAACTGGGGCTGCCCTACGACATGGTCTACCGCCACCCCTTCCCGGGTCCGGGCCTGGGCGTGCGCATCCTCGGCGAAGTGAAGAAGGAATACGCCGACCTGCTGCGTCGCGCCGACGATATCTTCATCAGTGAACTGCGCAAGGCCGACTGGTACCACAAGGTCAGCCAGGCTTTCGTCGTCTTCCAGCCGGTGAAATCCGTCGGCGTGGTCGGCGACGGCCGCCGCTACGCCTGGGTCGTCGCCCTGCGCGCGGTGGAAACCATCGACTTCATGACCGCCCGCTGGGCCCATCTGCCCTACGAGCTGCTGGAAAAGGTCTCCAACCGCATCATCAACGAAATCGACGGCATCTCCCGCGTCACCTACGACGTCTCGAGCAAGCCGCCGGCGACGATTGAGTGGGAATGATCCCGCGTCCGGCACTGCCCGGCACGATCTAGCAAAAAATGCCCTGAAGCCCGCATAATTGCGGGCTTTTGGCTTTTTGGGTCTGGCAAGTTCAGGTAGCGTTCTGCATCGCCAAGCATGGTTTTTTTATGGCATGGTACGGGGTACCAACTGCATCCGATGCCATGCATGACGCTTGATACCATGTCCCTTGTTTCAGGATGGGCATGGTATCGGGATAGCCAGGAGGCCCGGTTTTACTGGGGTTAAGCCCCATTCTTCTGCGCTTTTCAGAGCATGGTATTTTTTCATGGAATAAACGGAAGCCATGCTCACTGATACCAAGCTTCGAAACCTCAAGCCGCAAGACAAGCTCTACAAGGTGATTGACCGTGATGGCTTGTACGTGGCGGTTACACCGGCCGGCTCAATTTCCTTCCGCTACAACTACTCCATCAATGGCCGGCAGGAGACCGTCACCTTCGGTCGTTATGGCTTGGGCGGGATCACCCTGGCAGAGGCGCGTGAGAGGCTAGGGGAGGCGAAGAAGATGATCGCCGCAGGTAAGTCGCCAGCTAAGGAAAAGGCGCGTGCGAAGGCTCGCACCAAAGGTGCTGAGACCTTTGATGATTGGGCTGGAAAATGGCTGCGCGGCTATCAGATGGCGGACTCGACACGAGACATGCGCCGTTCAGTCTACGAGCGCGAATTGAAGCCGAAGTTTGGCAATCAGAAGCTGGCTGAAATTACTCACGAGGATCTGCGGGCGCTGACTGATGCGATAGTGGAGCGGGGTGCACCTGCAACTGCTGTCCACTCCCGTGAGATCGTGCTGCAGGTCTACCGTTGGGCTATTGAACGTGGTCAGAAGGTTGAAAACCCGGCGGATCTGGTGAGGTCTGCCAGCATCGCCAAATTTGAGCCGCGTGATCGGGCGCTGACACCTGATGAAATTGCGCTGATGTACCAGTACATGGATCGGATCGGGACAGCGACGTCGGTTCGTGCCGCAGCCAAACTCCTTCTGCTTACGATGGTACGCAAAAGCGAGCTGACCAATGCGACGTGGAGTGAAATCAATTTTAGCGAGGCGCTATGGACGATCCCTAAAGAGCGGATGAAGCGCCGAAACCCTCATTTGGTGTTTCTGTCCCGTCAGGCATTGGATTTCTTCATTGCGCTGAAAACTTTGGCTGGAGGTTCTGAGTACATCCTGCCGTCACGCTACGACTCCGATTTGCCAATGAGTGCCGCCACGATCAACCAGGTACTGACACTCACCTATCGCCTTGCCCAAAAGGAGGGGGTGCCGCTAGTAAAATTCGGCCCCCATGACCTACGCCGCACAGCTAGCACGCTGCTGCACGAGGCGGGTTACAACTCTGACTGGATCGAGAAGTGTTTAGCGCACGAACAGAAGGGCGTGCGAGCCGTTTACAACAAGGCCGAGTATCGGGATCAGCGTCGTGCAATGTTGCAGGATTGGGCTGATATGATTGATGAATGGACGCTTAAGAAACCTCGGAAAACAAATGGGTAGGCGCTGCCCAGACACCCGTGGTCAGCCATGCTCCACGCCCGCACCTTCACATCACGCTCATCACAAAAAATTCAAGAAATTGGAAAATCAGTCGAAGCAGGTATGACCAACTATACCCAGAGGTGATCGCAAGTGAATGTAATCAATCTTCCTAGTGAAGACGAGACCCTTGGGCCATTAGTGCTTGATCACATTTACGTGACAGAAGATGCTCTAGTCGAACACGTAGAGGGCTCGCTTAGCCCAATTGCACCAGATGAGAAAAGCTGGGATAAGCTGGCGTTGAGCGGATTGAGCCTTGCCGCTATCGCTACGATGCGGACCACTCCGATTGGACTTTTAGCCTCTGCAGTCGGCGCAGCGGCAGTAAGCCCGTTTTTTGTTCAGTTGTTATCCCGCTATTCAGTAGCGAATGCGGAAGAACAAAAACAGTTGAACGAAGCTCAGGCGCTAGAAGCTGCTCGATTTGCAGCGTATATGCGTAAGCACTCTATGACTCCCGTCCAGGCCGAGAAGGCGGGGTTCCGATTCGAGCCAGGGCACCCGCTGGTTGGAAAGGTTTATAAGCGTCATCCGCTGGCAGGTGCCGCATCCCATGACAAGCATAACCTGTACATTCCAAGCGAGCGGTATGACCAAATTTTGCTCGCTGAGCGTGAAGCAGAGCTGATCAAAATGCTGGTCGACATGGGGGCGACCAGAATCCAGATCTCAAAAAAATCCGCTGAGGTGGCTCGTAGCTCAATCGACGGATCTGCATCCACTGACGTTGCTGGTTACGGCGGTGGTAGTGCGTCCTACTCCAGCAAGAACGATCATTCCAGGAATGCGATGGACTCCAGGGAGTTTCGGCTCAGGGGTAAGCAGTGGCATGAGGGCGACCGCCTGACTAGGGCGGATTATTTCTGGCTGGCCTTTGAACCATCTTGGGCGGCGGTGGTGATGGCTCGTGAAATCGGTGCGTGTGAAGCAGCGTCGCTCGTAATCAAAGAGACCACGTCGTTCTCGAACGACCGCAACATAGAGTTCCAAATCCAAGCTCAAATGCTGCAAGCAGGCGCAAATGCGCAGATCACCGCAAACACGAAGGAGGAGACTGAGTACTTTATTACGGTGGAATTCGCCTCCGCTAAAGAGCCTCGAAATCAGGATGCATAGCCCTGGTCACCATTTGCTAATCAGGTTGAATGGGGAGCAGAAAAGCATTTTGAATTACGATGGAGCGCCTCGGGGGTAAGCCTCCACCTTTGAGCGAGATTCTGCTTTGGTAGTTATCTACCGAGCGTTGATGGCTGCTGTCGTTCCTCAGTCATGCGACAGACTGATTGCGTCGAATACAGTCGCGTGGCCACGTGTATGCAATTACCCCGTTCAATGCTCTCACGGCGTCGAAAGTCGAAAGCAATCAGGAACTGAGCGAAGAGCTTTAGATACTGCTTGGCGCTCGATCGCTAACCTGCGAGCAATGTCTGACTGGTTGAAGCCAAGTTTTTGAAGTGCGAGGATTTGTTTTTTTCGGTCTGTCAGCTTCATGTCTACCATCAGGCGAGCAAGGTTTCTTAGCTGCGATTCGTCCGCTAGGTGCAAGGTTTGGCCAAGCATGTATCGAAAGATATACGCGTCGACGAGCTCGTCGCCTGACTTCGCTAGAGGCTCTGTTCGTATTGCGCACTGCCTACTGAGTCTGGCCAGCTCTATATCGAACTGCGTTACAGATCTCATTGCTTGCCTGTATGCCGGATTCCAGATCCCATCTGGCGTCCTTGGACGATGAGCACTGCAGTACAGGTTGCTCAGGCGTAAGTGTTCGTCGATATCACGCTGGCTCTCACCTTCAGCGAACAATGCAAGTTCCGCTCGCGCGCCGCAGAACCTACAGAATCCTTTCAAACGCTGACCGTTTAGACCGCCCATATCTTTTGTCGACGGCTGCTTGCGTCTACATGCCATCACCAATTCTATCAACGTCTCAAGCGTTGCAATGAAGCAACGATCAACCCCTGACTGCTTGTCATGCGTCAGAACAAAAGCTCGCAGCAATTGGCGCTGTAGGCGAACCATGGCGGCATTACCAACCAGCTGCATAATCGTGCTGAACGCTACGTTCGTTCCCGCTCCGGGGATGTGGCCCTGATAGCTCGATGGAAGGGTTTTGGCGTATGCCGCTACGGCAGGATCGATAAGCTCTTCGACCAGGCGAAAGATCGAATAACGTTTAGATGCTGTGGAGTAGGGCTGCCAGCGATCGAGGAATCTGTGTAGGGCCTCTTTGACGGAGGCGTCACACCCCTCCCAAATAGCGATGGTCGACTGTTTCTTCATGTCAACCATTTTAGCCAATTATTCCGTCGAAGCAATAGGCACCTACAGGCACGATCAGGCACACATTCGTTGTGACTGATAGGGCCTCGCTATGCATTCATCGAGCAAAAAACTGATCGACAAAAAGACTCTCCTGGCGATGATCCCGCTGTGTGAGCGCACGATCTATAACTTTGAAATGAAGGGTAAATTCCCGCGCCGCATTGCGGTGAGTAGTCGCAAGGTTGTGTGGGATTTGGCCGAGGTAGAGGAGTGGATTGATTCGTGTAGGGAGGCTGGCCCCGCTCCAAGGCCAGGAATGGCAGTCTGAACGGTGCGGATCGGGCCTGAGACAAGGTCGATATCGATTCCTCGTTCAGACACTGCCAACGCTCTGGTAGAGCTGACGGGCGCAAGCTCACAGCTCGCCCTTTTCGGGTCTCAGTACGAAGCGGAGATGTACCACGACAGCAAGAGACCCGGCTTTTTTTCCTTGCTCGTAGATTCCCGAGGTGAAAAGCGCCAGTCTTCTCATCGCTTGGCTGATATGCCGAAGGTGCTCACGTTGTTGGACAAAGAACGTGACACATGGATGTCCCAAGCTGAGTTCATTCGGCCTAGTAGGCGAGTCGTCAACCTTCTGCGGCTAGGCCTGCTGTTTGTCGACCTCGACACCTACCGAGTGCCAGCACTGACTGGACGCAACCCAGAGGCATTAGCGGCATCTGTACTGTATTTTTGCGGCGAGGAGGGCTTGCCGTTGCCATCCGTGCTGATTTACAGCGGCCGGGGCATACAGGCCAAATGGCTGCTGGATGGCACGATTCCGCGTCAGGCTCTGCCTCGTTGGAATGCTTGTCAACAATACCTTGTGGATCGCCTTGCGCACGTTGGCGCTGACCCAATGGCCAAGGACGCCAGCCGTGTGCTGCGCATCGTGGAGACGGTCAACAGCAAGAGCGGGGAAGTCTGCCGCGTTGTTCATATCCAGAGAGGCGCAGACAGCGAACCGATTCGCTACAACTTTGAATATCTGACCGAGGCGCTGCTACCAGCGGCACGCTGGACGATCGAGCAGCAGCGGCAGGAGGTTGCCGAGCAGCGCGCCAGGAAAAAGCCTTTCCTTTTGGTGTCCGGCGGCAAAGACAGCAATTTGCGTGGATTCTCCGGTAGACAGCTGGCATGGGATCGCCTCGAAGACCTGCGCAAGCTCGCCGAGCTGCGAGGCGGCGTTAGCGAAGGCAGCCGGATGCAGCATCTGTTTTGGCGGCTGAATTTCCTGTTGCTGTCAGGGGCGACTAACAGCAAGCAGATGTACCACGAGGCGGCCGCGCTAGCCCGCGAGCTCGATCCGCAATGGAACAGCCGCTCGAAGGAGCTTATGACGCTGTTCAGTAAGGCCAAAGCCTACGAAGCTGGGGAAAAGATCAGCTTCGGTGGCAAGGACTACACACCGCTTTACACGCCGCGAAACGACACGCTTATCAACCTGTTCGGGATCACCACCGACGAGCAGCGTCAGCTTAAAACCATCGTCAGCCAGGCCGAAGCCGCGGAACGGCACAGGAAGCGCGAGGAAGGTCGCAGACGCGCCTCCGGTGCGGTAGACCGGGAAACCTACCTTGAAGCCGCGAACTCCAAGCAGGCGAAGGCACAGTCCCTCAGGCGCGAGGGCTTGAGCGTACGGGCCATCGCTAAGCAAATGGCTGTATCAGTCATGGCGGTTTCTAGATACATAAACGCACCGGCGATTCAGTGTACCAAGTCCGTGCGTATTACTAATGGCGAAGCCCCTGCGCATTAGACCGTATGCTGTACGAGCTGAGGGTCGAGGTGTTTAAAGTCCGTGCGTGCTACTAACGGCAGAGTCCTCCGCGCTTTTGATCAAGGCTGTCTGGGGGCGTCGCTCTGATGGAGTACCGGTAGGGGGCTTGTCCGAAAGGGTGAGTTGAGACAGGTCCGTGCGTACTACTAAGATTTGGTATCTCCGGAAAACAACACCCCGCACTCTGGCGGGGAATTGGAGGGTCAGCGGTTACCGGGGGAGTCAAGCCTTTAGGCTTCCTGCGCCCCTCGGATCGCCACCAGGATTTGCTGGGCTTGATCAGCATTGCTCTTGCTACCAAGCAGTGGGAGGCGATTCAGGTGTTGCACCCCGGAAAACATGTGATTGGAAGCCGAAAGGGCCAGCGGGCTAACTCGAAGCCGCAAGGCGGCGCATTGTCGATCCAGTCTATCGAGCAATGGCCCGTAGCCTTCGCTTCGTAGCCTAAGGCCGAACGCCTACATGGCAATAGCCAGGGTGGAGGCGAGTAAGACGAATCCAGCGAACATCAGAATGCTATTCATGGTTCTCCGGTTGGTCATTGCTTGAGATTGTGCTCGGAACATCGGTGCGTCCGGAATTCGAGCTCGTGTTCGTATCTGGTCGAATGACATTGGTTTCCATGTCTGGGGCTTCCGCAGCGGCGCTGCGGATTTGAGCGAGCTGGAGTCACCGTAAGCTGGTTGTGGAAGACCAGCACCAAGCGTCGCTGAGTAAGCATCTTCCATGCCCAATACTGTCAGTGATGCAATGATGCCAAGCGCTTTTGCGCCACCATTGGCCGCTTGGGACAGTGCGTTGCCGGAAATAACAGCTCCGCCTTTCGGCGTTGCCTTCTGACCATTGTCACCGCTGCTCTTCGCGGCCTTCCCGGTCTACTTAGCGATCTGCTGGTCGTCGTTGCTGGACGTAGCCGATGGGGTAGCTGTACCGCCATCAGTGCTGGCCCCTACGGCCGGGGACGTAGCGCCACCTACTGGCGAGGCAGCACCAGCGGAGCTTGCACTGGTAATACTAGAGTTGATCGCTCCTGCCAGACCGCCGCCGCTGATGCCTCCGGCATCCGCCGCACCTGCAGCAGCAGGGGCTGCCGCAACCAATGGCTGATCCGCCACCCTCGCCACCAATCAGTCTGTTTTGGTGCCCGGCGTTAGATAATTCAGTCGACCTCGTTCGCTGTGACGGCTTTATGCGATTCTGCGCGACTCTATGCGATTGAGGCCGTTTATCAATGCGACGCTATGCGAATGTATGCGAATGTATGCGAATGTATGCGAACTTGCGCGAATCTACGGGATTAGATGAGATGCAAATGGCATCTCTGCTGCAGTTGCATAGAATCGCATAGGAATAGACGGCAAGATGTGTGTTGTACGGGTACGGGCAAGCCCGTCCCCATCTAACACCGCCCCTTATTCGCCAGCGGCTCAATGGCATCGGGCTCTGCGAGGCGTACAGCCGCTACCGCGTCTAAAGGCAAAACATCGCTATAAATGGAGCGCCTATGAAAAGCAGCGCTAAAGAGAAAACGACGATTTTACGACGCGGCAAGCCAATCGAAGTTTGGGTTACTGACGAGGAAAAGGCGGCGATTACTAATGAGGTCAGAGAAGCCGGCATGTCCCCTTCGGGTTACCTTTGCACCATAGGCATGAGCACGCCTATTCGGTCGGTCGTTGACCTGACCACTGTGGGTGA
The DNA here is from genome assembly GCF_029872515.1 of Pseudomonas flavocrustae. NCBI lineage: Bacteria > Pseudomonadati > Pseudomonadota > Gammaproteobacteria > Pseudomonadales > Pseudomonadaceae > Pseudomonas > Pseudomonas flavocrustae. Next base: position 175,070 of record NZ_JAPDIQ010000001.1, read on the forward strand.
TTTAGCTAAGGCGCGAACGCGATTGATGTAGGAGGTGTAATGATGGAATTCAGAAGGTTACAGGTGGCCATCGAAATGAAGATGGGAAACATTGTCGAAACTCGCAAATAAACTCCCAGGTCTGATCGGTTCTGGTATCTAGAACCTCTAAAAATTGGTGGCTGATTTGCTGCCTTCCGTTCGACTCCTAGGCTCGATGCCATCCTGCCTTGCTCACTGTATGCTGGGTTGCCTTGGTTCATTTGTTTCGAAGCGAGAAGGCAAGACCGAATGAGAGATCGATCGCACGACGAGGCGATGGCCGAGCAGCTCAGAGCAGACCCTGCATATGCATTTGAATTGCTCGCTCATGTAATGCGCGATGGCGACCCAGCAGAGCTGGATATTTTGTTGCGACAGCTAGCCCTCGCGGTTGGAGCGCACGACCAGGCCAGGCACGAATAGTGTTTGTACACCATCCTCTTATTTTTTCAAAAAAACGCTCATTCCAAACTTCCTGCTGCCTCCTCGAGCGACCTCGGTGCGCTTGCAGGTCGTAGCGGGAGCCTCAAGAGGGCCAGGTGTTCACAAAACGGTAGTTTTCTGAACACCTGTGGCCAGTACTCGGTCGTCTGTCCAGACTGCCATTAGGTTGTTAATATTTCCGTCAATTTTTCAAAGTCCGCCAAACATGCGTTTGCTGGACATCTTCCTGTACGACGGAACCGAACGGCATGGGGCAACGCATCGGGTACGCCCGAGTTTCGACAGATGACCAGAACCTTGACTTGCAGGTTGACGCGCTGCATCGGGCTGGCATTGCCGACGGCTGCTTGTACTCCGACACCGCCAGCGGTAAAGATGCCGAGCGCAGAGAACTGGCAGCGTGCCTGAAAACCCTGCGCGAGAGTGACACCCTTGTGGTTTGGCGTCTTGACAGGCTGGGGCGCAGCTTGCCCGACCTTGTGCGCATCATCGGTGAGCTAGAGAAGAAGGGCGTCGGTTTTGAAAGCCTAACCGAAAAAATCGAAACAAATAGCGCAGCGGGCAAGCTGGTTTTCCATGTTTTCGCCGCACTCGCCGAGTTCGAGCGGAACCTGATCCGAGAACGCACTCGAGCAGGGCTTGTAGCTGCACGTGCCCGTGGCCGGTCGGGTGGCCGCAGGCCAAAGCTGACACCTCAGCAGGTCAAAGAGATTAAGCGACTCATGTCTGATCCGACCATTCCGGTCAGCCAGATCGCTGAACGCTACAACGTATCCAGAACGACAGTCTACAAGGCCGCACCACGCCGGGAGCTTGGAGTGGTCGAGGCCCAACCAGTGAAGAAAACACCATGATCCGTGACATCCTCCAGCAATACAGGAATGAATCCGCTTTCAACCGTGACCTAGGCGACCGCTTCGAGCGGCTGATGCGTACCTACCTCAAACTTGACCCGCAGTACCTTGCATTGTTTGAAGACGTCTGGTTCTGGAAGGACTGGCCTCAGCGGGAAGCCCTTGGTTATAAACTGCCGGACACCGGTATCGACTTGGTGGCGAAGCTGCGCGATGAGGATGGTTACTGCGCGATCCAGTGCAAGTTTTACGACTCCCAGATTCCAATGGGCGATCTGGGTAACTTCTTCACACTCTCTGGCAAGGGGGGCTTTACCCAGCGACTTATCGTGGCAACTGCGCCGCTCTCCAAGCACGCGGCGGATGCATTGGAAGGCCAGACCATACCGGTCGAACTGATGACCTTGGAGGACCTGGAAGCCTCCCCGATTGACTGGTCACAGTTCTCGCTGGACAAGCCCGATCAACTGCGCAAACTGCCCAAGAAAGACCCTCGCCTACATCAGAGCGAAGCCCTGCTCAATGTCACCAAAGGCTTCCAGGCCCACGACCGTGGCAAGCTCATCATGGCCTGCGGCACAGGTAAAACCTACACCTCGCTCATCATCGCCGAGCAGATGGTTAAGCCGGGCCAGAACATACTGTTCCTAGTGCCATCCATCGCGCTGCTGTCGCAGACGTTGCGGGCGTGGACAGCCGATGCCAGTGTACCGTTGCGCTGCTTTGCTGTGTGCTCGGATAGCAAGGCCAGCCGGAATGAAGAGGACATGCGCATCTACGAACTGGCTTATCCGGCCACGACGAATGCAAACAAGCTGGCGGCCTCCCTCACCGCAACGCAGGACGAGAGCGCCATCACGGTGATCTTTTCGACCTATCAGTCCATCGAAGTGGTACATCAGGCGCAGCAGAAAACCGGCATGGCGTTCGACCTGGTGGTGTGCGATGAGGCTCACCGCACTGCGGGCTATACCGCTCCCGGCGAAGACCATTCTGCATTCGTGCGCGTCCATGACAACGCCTACATCAAGGCTGGCAAGCGGCTTTACATGACAGCCACGCCGCGCATCTATGCCGAAGCCAGTAAGAGCAAGGCTGAAGAAAACGATGTGCAAGTTTTCTCGATGGACGATACGACCACCTTCGGCCCTGTGTTCCATCAGCTTCGCTTCGATGAAGCTGTCCGTCGCGATCTGCTGTCCGACTACAAAGTGCTGGTGATCGCTGTTGATGAATTGCACGTCAGCAGAGTGCTCAACAGGCGCATCGCCGACAGCGGCGACGAACTCAAGCTGGATGACGCGGTGAAGATCGTCGGCTGCTGGAATGGCTTGGGTAAGCACGTCGCCGCCGAGGATGGCATGGATGTCAGTGTCGATCCGCAACCAATGCGCACTGCCATCGCTTTCGCGCAGTCGATCAAGCATTCCAAGCTGCTGACCGCCGAGTTCGAGCGCATTTCCGACGACCTGGGCAACCAGATCGACTACCTGCCCGCACTGGAGGCGAAACACGTCGATGGCACCATGAACGTGGTCGAGCGCAACCAGAAGCTCTCCTGGCTCAAGGACAACATCGGCAAGGAAGAGCCGCTATGCCGCATCCTGACCAACGCCCGCTGTCTTTCCGAAGGCGTGGATGTCCCGGCACTGGACGCTGCCATTTTCCTGAACCCCCGCGATTCCGTGGTGGACGTGGTGCAGTCGGTCGGTCGTGTGATGCGTAAAGACCCGACTGGTCGTAAGAAGTACGGTTATGTGATTCTGCCCATCGGTATCCGCAAGGACACCTCACCCGAGACGGCACTTGATGACAATAAGAAGTACCGCGTGGTTTGGCAGGTGCTCAACGCCTTGCGTGCCCACGATGACCGGCTGGACAAGCAGTTCGCCACCATCGACCTGACCGGCAAAGGTAATGGTGTGGTGAACGTCATTGGCGTGGGCGGCGGCAACGAGAAAGCCGATGCCTTTGGCGGGGAACAGCTTGGCTTTGCCTTCGATCCAGAGGAGCTCGGCAAGTGGCAGGACGCCATGTTTGCCAAGATCGTCAACAAGTGCGGCAACCGCCGCTACTGGGAAGACTGGGCCAAAGACATTGCCGAGATTGCCGACCGTCACCAGATGCGCATTCGCGCCCTGCTGGAGAAACCGTATTCCAAGGGCAAAAAAGCATTCGATGAGTTCCTCAAGGGGGTCAGGAAGAACCTAAACCCTAGTGTTAGCCAGAACGACGCCATCGAGATGCTGGCGCAGCACATCATCACCAAGCCGGTGTTCGATGCGCTGTTCGAGGGCTACGCTTTCACCAGCAAGAATCCCGTGTCGCAGTCCATGCAGAAAATCATGGACGTCCTCGACGCGCAGGCGCTGGACAAGGAACATGAGACGCTGGAGGGCTTCTATGCCAGTGTGCGCGAGCGGGCATCCGGCATCACCGACCCGAAGGGGCGGCAAAAGATCATCGTCGAGCTGTACGACAAGTTCTTCAAGAGCGCTTTCCCGCGCATGGTCGAACGGCTGGGCATTGTGTACACGCCGGTCGAGATCGTGGACTTCATCCTGCAAAGTGCCGATGCCGCCCTCCAGGCGCACTTCGGCACCCGGCTGGCTGACCAGAACGTTCACATCCTTGACCCCTTCACCGGCACAGGTACCTTCCCCGTGCGGCTGATCGAAACGGGGCTGATTCCGCCTGACAAGCTGGCCTACAAGTACCGCCATGAGATGCACGCCAACGAGATCGTGCTGCTGGCCTACTACATCGCGGCAATCAACATCGAGGAAGCCTTCCATCGCGTCACAGGGCAGGAATACGAGCCGTTCCCCGGCATCGTGCTGACTGATACCTTCCAGATGAGCGAGCCCCAGAACGGCGACATCGACGAGGGCCTGCCGGAGAACCACGAGCGGGCCGACCGCCAGAAGGCACGTGACATCCGTGTGATTGTGGGCAATCCGCCCTACTCTGTTGGACAGGATGGCGGGAACGACAACAACCAGAACCTCAAGTATTCACGGCTTGACGGGCGCATTGCGGTGACCTACGCCGCGCACTCGACCGCGACGCTCAAGAACAGCCTGTACGACTCCTATATCCGTGCGTTCCGTTGGGCGACCGACCGAATCAAGGATGAAGGCATCGTTTGCTTCGTCACCAATGGCGGCTGGATCGACGGCAACACGATGGATGGGTTCCGCAAGACCGTTCAGGACGAGTTCTCGGATGTCTATGTGTTCAACCTGCGAGGCAATGGTCGAACCCAAGGTGAGCTTCGCCGCAAGGAGGCGGGCAACGTCTTTGGCTCTGGTTCCCGCACGCCGGTCGCCATCACCCTGCTCGTCAAGCGCAAGGCGCACACAGGCAAGGCGACGGTTCGCTATCACGACATCGGTGACTACCTTACTCGCGAACAGAAACTGGACATCATCACCGGCTTCGGCAGTCACCAAAGCGTGCCGTGGCAGACACTTGAGCCGAACGAGCACCACGATTGGATCAACCAGCGCAGCGGTGACTTCAACGCCTTCGTGCCCTTCAATGACGCGCCGGATGCCATTTTTGTGATGCGCTCAAGCGGCGTGAAAACCAACCGCGACACATGGGTCTACAACCCGAGCCGAGCGGCCCTCGAAGGCAACGTCAAGCGGATGATCGACCGCTACAACGAGCAGGTGGCGCTACATAGCGAGCGCTGCAAGGCGGCTGGCATCGATGCCTATAAGATGGCGATGGACTTGGCTGACCCGAACCCGCGAAACATCAAGTGGACGCGCGAGCTCTACACCGATCTCAGTCGTGGGAAGCTGTGCGAGTTCGACCCGGACGGAATTCGCGTGGCCGAGTACCGCCCTTTCTGCAAGCAGTGGGTGTACTTCAACCGGCGACTCAACAACTGCGTTTACCAGCAGCCGAAGCTGTATCCCACGGCGAAGCACCGGAACTTGGCCATCCAGCTCACCGGCAATGGAGCGAGTAAGGATTTCTCATGCCTGATGGGGAACATCCTGCCTGATCTTGAGGTGATCTCGAAGGGCCTGTGCTTCCCTCTCTACTGGTATGAGCCTGCCACTGAGAAGGCCGCGCAGTCTGGATTCAGCTTCGATGGTGACGATGCCGATGACGCCGAGGCCCACGGGTATGTAAAGCGTGATGGCATCACCGACGTGGCTTTGGCCAACTTCCGCAAGCACTATGCGGACGCGACCATCACCAAGGAAGCCATCTTCTACTACTGCTACGGAGTGCTGCACTCTCCCGAGTACCGGGAGCAGTACGCATCCGATCTCAAGAAGGTGCTGCCACGGATTCCCTACACCCCTGACTTCCGGGCATTTGAGCAGGCCGGGCGTGCTCTTGCCGCGCTGCATCTCGACTATGAGGTAATCGAGCCGTGGCCGGTGATCGAAGAGGCCAAGGAAAAGGGCGACCTCAACGACTTCGCGTACTACCGGGTTGAGAAAATGCGCTTTGCCTCGGCAGGTGGCCGGGAGAAGGACAAGAGCGTGCTGATCTTCAACGGCCGCATCACTCTCAAGAATATCCCGCCAGAGACGCACGAATACGTGGTCAACGGCAAGAGTGCGCTTGAGTGGGTGATGGAACGCTACGAGCCTTACACCGACAAGGACAGCAGCATCAAGAACGACCCGAACGACTGGTGCCGCGAGCACGACGATCCGACTTACATCCTGAATCTGGTCAAGCGCGTGATTCGCGTCAGCGTGGAGACGGTCAAGATAGTCGGAGGCCTGCCTTCGATCCGGTGATGTCAGTTATTCATAGGGGGAAGGCTGCATAGATAGCTGCGCCATGTCGAGCAACTCAGGGATGAATAGGCGCATGGTATTTTTCATGGTCTTGAGCGATTTGTCTCGCCAGAGGTTCAGTTTTGAAAGATGTTTATATGATTATTGATAATAGAGTGGGAGTGATCCCGCGTCCGGCATAGACCGGTACGTCTAGCAGAAGAAACCAAAAGCCCGCGTAATTGCGGGCTTTTGGTTTTTGGTTTTTGGCTTTTGGCTTTTTGATGAGGGTGAATCCTGGCAGGCTCTACGAATTGCGCCGCACGGCCAGCAATCATACGTCGAGCGCGCCACAGGAGTGTCTAGACTCTTAGGTGGAAAGTTGCATCTGACTTGACCAGCCATTTGCATCGGATGTGACTAACCCCGCGGGTAGGTCTTGACCGGCAGGAATCGACCCAAAGCAGCCGTTAGCGTAGGGCGGCTAGCGGCCAGAAGCGGACGTCGACCAGCGCCCGCTACCGAGCCGTAGCTTCCGTACAGGTGGATGCTCGCCTGAGGTGTGCGAGGTAAAATCGGAAGCCACATCCAGTAGGCCTGAAAGATCGTAACGCATGCCTTCCTACTACCTGCGGTTGAGTCGTATACAAGACACGGCGGATTTATGTCGTATCTCAGCTGAGGCACGCTTGCGCTACAGGGCTTTTCCGTCTCTTGCGCACATCGCTGAGACACCTGCATTGTCACCTGCAAGGCTTGAAGCCTGTCGTGTCGTGGTTGCGCTCGATAGCGAGAGCCAGAAGATACTTGGATTTGTCGCAATGCGGGTGCTGGACGAGCTTTTGTATCTAGACAACATATCCGTTGAATCGAGTGCTTCAGGGATGGGCATTGGGGCAACGCTGCTTTCGGTAGTCATAGAGCATGCTAAAAGCCTTGGGGTTCGCGCGGTAAGTTTGACGACCTTTCGTGAGCCTCCTTGGAATGGGCCTTGGTTCCGAAAGCACGGATTTTTTACGATGCCCGCTGCTTGCATAGGTGAAGGATTAAAACAGGTTATGGCTCGCCAACGGCTAACCCTGGATGCCACAACCCGAGAAACGTTATGGCGCATCCTATGCGATTGATAAGCGAATCATTCCAGGCACCCTAGGACTTATTTGCCATCCGCTCAACGCACTCAGGAGAGCGGCAGCCTGTCATCACTAGCTGTAGAGCGCCAAAGCTGTTATTGCCTTAGGGCGGCTAGCGGCCAAAAGCGGACATTCTCGCCCGCTTCTGACATTGCTATTAAGCCAAAGTCAGCTCGCTACTCTTGATGTTCGCGATAGGCCCCAAGATCGAGGCGTCAAACTCATCTAGAGGTTCTTTTCTGGCTAGCCGCTGCGGCAGATCCGGGTTTGCAAGCGCAGCCTTTCCGATTGCAATGATATCGGCACCTTCCTCCATCACGGATGACGCATGCTCAGGCGTATGCAAGCCACCATTTGCAATCAACGTCACCTGCGGGGCATAGCGACGAGAGAGAGAGACAAGGGTGCTCTGGCCGGAAGGAAATGCCGGTTTCCAGGCTTCGTGTTCCGTGACGTGAACGAAGTCCACTCCAGCATCGTTGAGTGAGCCAAAGATCACATCAGCAGCCTGCTCTCCCTCGGCCCATTTGTGCTCGTAATCATTGACCTTGCTCTGCGAGATTCGAACGCCCACAGGCACAGTGCCTACCGCCTTCCTCACCGCTTTTATCACTTCGAGGGTCAGGGAGATTCGAGCCTGTACGGAGCCGCCCCAACGGTCGTTACGTTGATTTGTGTAGTCAGTGAGGAATTGATCAAGCAGGTATCCGTTCGCTCCGTGGATTTCGATGCCATCGAAATTAGCGGATTCGATGGCCAGGGTTGCAGCCCGAGCAAAGCCCTCGATGGCGTCGGCAATATCTTCTTCTTTCATGGCGCGGGGTAGGGGGTACTGACCCTCGCCGTAGTAAAACTTCATCTGTTCTCCTTTCGGGCGCAGTGCCGAGGGTGCAGCCGGAGCGTCGACGAAGCGGTTGCCCTGGCTGAGGGCCCCTGCGTGCATGATCTGCGCGAAGACTGCACCGTGGTGAGCGTGGATACTGTCGGTAACTGCTCGCCAAGCCTGTGCCTGCTGATCATCGGTAATGCCGGGCTGGAAGGGGTAACCCTGCGAGTGCTTTTGATCGGTATAGATGCCTTCCGTAATGACCAGGCCAAAGCCTCCTCGGGCAAAACGCTCGTAGTACCGAGCCATTTCCTGGGTTACGTGACCTGTCTCGGTGGCGCTGACGCGCGTCATTGGAGCTACCGCCAAGCGGTTCCTCAACAAGCGGCCTGCAATATCATATGGAGTTAGAGTTTGTGGGTTAGGCATCGTCGTATCCTCTCTGTGCTTTTTTGCCGATCAAGGCAAGGTGAAAAGGCTAGACATTGATGACGGTAATGGGAATCGGGCGAACCGGATAAGGCGCTTTAACAGAAAGCGATACAAACATGCAGATTTCAGACGTTGAAGTGTTTGCGGCTATTGCTGAAAGCTACAGTCTTTCTGGTGCGGCTCGGCGACTTGGGCTGTCTCCCATGACCGTGTCACGGCGGCTTGCTTCTCTTGAGCAAGATTTGGGTGTGCGATTGGTGCACCGCACCACTCGCTCAGTTTCGCTCACGCCTGAAGGGGAGGTTTTTCTGCCATTTTCAAAGACGCTTGTCAGCGCGAGCGAGGCGGCGAGAGTCGCCCTGAAGACAAACGCAGGAACTGCCAGCGGCGTGTTGAAGGTGACTGCGCCGACAGTGTTCGGCCAGGCCGTCGTCATGCCGCTTATCTCGTCATTGCTGGCCGAACATCCTGCGCTGCAAGTCGACCTGCACCTTTCGGACAGCATCGTGGATATTGTTAGCCTGGGAATCGACGTGGCCATTCGTATCGCGACCCTGCGCGATTCCGCTTTGGTTGCTCGCCCGCTGGCTCCCAATCCCCGCGTGCTGTGCGCAAGCCCCGCTTACCTAGAGCAGCACGGCGTGCCTAGGACGTACGACGACTTGTACCGCCATCGCTGCATAGCGCTTCACGGTATGCCGCATTGGCCTTTCGTACGGGAAGGGAAAATAGTCGGCTTCAAAGGTGAAAGCGTATTTTCTGCGAATAGCGTCGAAGCAGTACGCACCGCGAGCAAACAGGGGCTGGGGTTAGCAATGCTCACCTATTGGGATGTTCGTGACGATATTGAGACGAGCAGCTTGCGGCTAGTGGAGCTGGACGACGCTACTCCCGAGCAACTCTTTATCACTGCTGTGCTTCCAACCCGGCAACAGGTACCGCATCGTGTACGTATTTTCCTCGACCAGCTAGAGGCATCCCTGAGCCGTCCGAAGTGACCGCTATTGGCCGGTAGCTGCTCACCGCCAACGTCCGCTATGGATCGATAGCGGTCGCTTGTCGACGTCCGCTTCTTGTCGCCAGCAGCCATGGGCTGATCACATCACGGTATTCATGTTCTAGGCCCGGCGGGCCAAGTGTGTCGCGTAAGCGAGTATGTCTCTATCGGCTTTCCGGGGGCTTCAGGATTGCAGGGTTAAGCCCATGCTCAACGGCCTAACCTAAACTTCTTGAAGATTCTGAATGAAGTGGCATGAGTGCCTAAGTAACCCAAGCAGAGCAAGGTGTTGAGGGGTACGGTTGTGAACGGGCGTGGCTGAACCAGAGGTCGCTGCCTGGACAAGAGCTCGCGTCGCACCTGATACCTTTGCGAATCAAACCGCCAACACCTCAGCCAAATGCTCCCCTTCCAACCAACCCCTGATATCACTCGCGCGCATAGGCTTGGCGAACAGATAGCCCTGGGCCCAAGTACAGCCTAGATTCTTCAGCGCCCCCAGTTCCGCAGCGGTCTCCACCCCTTCCACGATGCATTCCAGCTGCATGTCCTGGCACAGGGCGATCAGGGATTTGACGATCTTAAAGCTGGCCGGGTCGAGGTGAAGGTCGGTGACGAAGGTGCGGTCCACCTTCAGTTTGGTCAGCGGCAGGGCGTGGATCTGGCTGAGGCTGGAATAGCCGGTGCCGAAGTCGTCGAGGGAGATGCCGCAGCCCAGTTCGCGAAAGCGGCTGATGGCGCGCTGGGTCTGGGGCAGGTCCTGGATAGCGGCGGTTTCGGTGATTTCCAGGTCGAGGCAGGCCGGGTCGAAGCCGCTGTGCTTGATCAGTTCGACGATCTGCTGGGCCGCCTCTTCCGAGCCGCAGTCGTGGGCGGAGAGGTTGAAGGCCAGGCGGATGCCCGTGGGCCAGCGCACGGCCGCGTTCAGGGCCTTGCTCAGCAGGGGTAGGGTGAGGCGATTGACCATGCCGACGCGCTCGGCGGTGGCGATGAAATCACCCGGTGGCACGTTGCCCAGCTCCGGGCTTTCCCAGCGCGCCAGGGCCTCGAAGGCCACCGTCTGCTTGCTGTGGATGTCCACGATGGGCTGGAAGACCATGTAGAACTCGCGCTCCAGGTCGGCCCGGCGCAGGGCCTGTTCGGTCAGGCCTTCACGATTGAGTTGCTGGCGATGGGCGGTGCTGAACAGGCAGGCCGTGCCGGGGCGGTGGCGCTTGCTCTGGTACAGGGCGTAGTCGGCGTGTTCATAGACGTCCGTGGCGGTAAAGGCCTGGTCGGGAAAGGTCGCGATGCCCAGCGAGCCCCCGATCTGGATGGGCATGTCCACCAGCAGGAACGGCTCGCGCAGGCTCGCGCAGACCTTTTCGCCAAACGCCCGCAACTGCTCGTCGTTCAAGACCCGGGTGATGATCAGGCTGAATTCGTCGCCGCCCAGGCGGGCCAGGTGGACGTCCTCGTCGAGCAGTCCGCTCAGGCGCTGGCCGACCTGATAGAGCAGCCGGTCGCCCACGCTATGGCCATAGATATCGTTGACCGGCTTGAAGCCGTCCAGGTCGATCAGGCCCACGGCGAGACGGGTTCCCTGCGCGCGCGCATCGGCCAGCAGGCTATCGAGGCGGGCAAAGAACTGCCGCCGATTGGCGAGGCCGGTCAGGCTGTCCTGATTGGCGAGCTTGAGATTTTCCTCGCTGAGCTTGGCTGTTTGCGCCTGCATGTTCACCAGGCGGGTGAAGTCACCGTATTGCGCCTTGAGGATGACCAGCATGGCGATGGACACCAGCAGGACGTCGATCGCCGTGGCCACGAAGGTGCTGATGGTGGTGGAGGCGAAGAACACCACGAAGGCGGTGTTGACCACGGCGGTGGTGGCCAGGGCCGCGGGCAGCAGGTGCATCATGCAGAAGATGCAGCCGATCACGGTGATCGCCATGTAGAAGCCCACATGCGCCTGGGTATAGCTGTCGCCATAGGGAAACAGTGCCAGCGCCCAGGCGGTGAAGGCCGAGGCCACGATGGGCGCGAGCCTGTTGGTGCGCTTCAGGGCCGTCAGCATCTGCGCCGGACTGCGTGGCTGGTTGCGCGTGCGGAACCATTCGGCCGCCCGGATCACGCCGAACAGCGTCATGATCAACGGGCAATACAGCACCAGCCAGCGTGGCGCCACGGCATAGTGGGTGCCGGCCAGCATCAGGGTGTTGGTCAGCAGGATGAAGTACATCATCGGCAGCTGGCGCGACAGCGCGAGGTATTGCGCCTTGACCAGGCCGGGATTGTCCTTGGGCACGGACATCAGGACGCGCACGCCGAGCAGGATTCTCTTCATCGGGCAATGCTCTGAAAATACGACCAGGTAACCAACTGCACGGATATCCTTTCCAGCCTGGGCGGAGCAGGGTTGAAGGCTGCGCTCATGGGAGGATGTCGGCTGGCGCTTGGATTTCTGCAACCTTGGCGACTAATGGCACTTTGATCTTGTTCGAATTGCCAATCGTCATAGTTATAGGCGAGGCGAGCGCTGGTGAACAGCCTCGACGGTTGCCGGCGATCAAACGCTTGGCGTAGACCTCCAGTTGTCGTTCAGCGATGAAGACAGGGGCACCTGGCCGGTCCGCCTGAGTAGTCGGGAACGGGACGCAGCCTTGTGCTCAGCTCTCCCGCGCAGGAGCGGCCAGGTTGGTGGTGATGGACCACAACGAAAAGCCCGCCATTAGGCGGGCTTTTTCAGGTTCGGGTTGCTCAGCCCAGCTTGGTCAACAGGGCATCCGCCGCCGCTTCCGAACTGGCCGGATTCTGGCCGGTGACCAGGTTGCCGTCCTCCACTACGAACTCGCCCCAGTCCGGGCCTTTTTCGTAGCGGGCGCCAAGCTTCTTCAGCTCGTCCTCCACCAGGAAGGGCACCACGTCGGTGAGTTGCACGCCGGCTTCTTCGCTGTTGGTGAAGCCGGTGACGGTGCGGCCCTTGACCAGCGGCGTGCCGTCGGCGGCCTTGACGTGGCGCAGCACGCCGGGGGCGTGGCAGACCAGGCCGAAGGGCTTGTTGGCCTGGGCGAAGGCTTCGAGCAGGGCGATGGAGTCGCGGGACTCGGCGAGGTCCCAGAGCGGGCCGTGGCCGCCGGGATAGAAGACGCTGTCGTAGTCCTCGGCCTCTACCTCGGCGAGCTTGACGGTATTGGCCAGGGCCTGCTGCGCTTCGGGATCGTTCTTGAAGCGTTCGGTGGACTCGGTCTGGGCGTCGGGGGCGTCGCTTTTGGGGTCCAGCGGCGGTTGACCACCGGCGGGGGAGGCCAGGGTGATCTCGGCACCGGCATCCTTGAAGACGTAGTAGGGGGCAGCAAATTCTTCCAGCCAGAAACCGGTTTTCTTGCCGGTGTCGCCGAGCTGGTCGTGGGAGGTCAGGACCATCAGGATCTTCATCGCGCGCTCCTCGTGTTCGGAAGGGTATCGCTAGACAGACCCTGGGTTCCTGCCGTGAGTGCCCGGCTCTTGTGGTAAGACACGAGTACCTCACAGAAGCGGCCGGCGAGCCGCCCGGTTGGGGCGGCCGTGGCATTCAGGGGCGATCAACCCCAGCCAAGCGTGCCGCCCGGCTCATAGCGCTCACGAGCGGAGACGGTGCTGGCGACGTCATCGAGGTTATGAACGCCTACCAGTTTGATCAGCGAGTCCAGGTTGTCGACCTGGCCTTCGTAGCCTGCGTCCCGGAAGACATAGGTGTCCTGGCCGTAGTGGAAGACGGCGGCATTAACCAGGCCGGTGGTGGACTGGGTCACGGTGTTGAGCGCGGCGAACAGGCTGGTCGCCTTCGCCAGGGCGGCGTCCTGGATGGTGACCACGGCTTTCTCGTCGTACACCGCGAAGCCGAAGATGATGTGGTCATCGTTCGCGTTGTAGTCGGTGACCGTCACATGGTTGGCGGCCAGGGAACGGTTGGCGGCGGCGCTGCTACTGCCATCGAAGTTGACCAGACTGGGTTCGAGGCTCAGGTAATCGGGCCCTTCGCCCAGGGTAATGGTGGCCCCGTGACCGTAGCTGCCGCTCAGGTTGGCGTTGTGGGCGGCCACGCCTTTGGTGAACAGCAGGTCCACGTAATCGTTGCCAGCGCCGGCGTTGATGGTGACATCAGCCTGCTGGATATGGGCGCTGATCTGATCGCTACCGGCGCCGGTATCGACGGTGATGGCCTTGACCCGCGAGTGGGCGAGGGAGGCGACGCTATCCAGTTCCGCGGCGGCGATGGTGCTGACACTCACCGAGTCCTTGCCGCTGCCGGTGATCACGCTCTTCAGGAAGGCGCTCTGGCTGGCATAGGTGTAGTCATGGCCTTCGGTGTAGCCATGCAGGAAGTCAATCGACAGGCCGGCAGTGGAAGTAGAGCCGTCGAAGGTCTGCAGGCCATCGAAGTTGTCCAGGGTGATGATGTCGCCTTCATTGAACTGATTGGTCGGCACGTCGGTGAGGCTGACGGTCAGCTTGGCGATGCTCGAATCCAGGGTGCTGTCGCTGGTGGTGGCGCCGCGAGTATGGCCTTCGAGGCGGGTGATCTGGTCTTCCCAATGACCGGTCAGGGTCAGTTCGTTCAGGGTCGAGCCGGCCGCATAGTGCGGGCCCTTGGCGTCGAAGGTCTTGGCGAAGCCGACGTATTCGGGCGCGGCATTGATATCCAGGGTAAGGCGCGGCTGGCTCTGGAAGGCGTAGTAGGTAACACCATCAAAGGTGCCGGCCGGCTTGGCGGGCGCGGCGGCCAGGGGCGCCTTGGCAAGGGCAGCGGTGAACAGGGGGGCGGTGGTGTCCAGGGGATTCTTGTAGGTCATGGCGGTCATCCTTAATGCAGGTCAGGCCGAGCGCTCGCTGGACACGTTCTCGCGCAGGGCAAGACGTTTCATACAGCTGAACGTCACGCCGACAGTGCCTAGCTTTCCACGGAGCTACAGCGAACCACGCCGCAATTTCATCGGGCCACTAGTGGCACGCCGCTAAACGGTAGTGCGCTAAAAGTTCAACAACCAGGCGGCCAGAACGACCAATAGCGCGATCAGCACGGGCGACCAGCGGGTGCTCAGGAGCAGCACCAGGGCCAGCGCGGCCAGCGCGACGTCCAGCGGGCCGCGGATGCCTCCCGTCCAGACCGGATCGTAGAGGGCCGCCAGCAGCAGGCCGACCACCCCCGCGTTGAGTCCGGTCAGGGCGCGTTGCCAGCCGGGGTGCTGGCGCAGGGTCTGCCAGAAGGGCAGGGCGGCGAGCAGGATGAGCGCGCCGGGCAGAAAGATCAGCAGGGTCCAGAGCAGGCCATTGAGCCAGGCGGGCAGGGTGGCGGGCACCAGGGCACCCAGGTAGGCGGCAAAGGTGAACAGCGGTCCGGGCACCGCCTGGGCCAGGCCGTAGCCGGCCATGACCTGACCATCGCTGACCAGGCCGACGGGCACCACCACCGCCTGCAGCAGCGGCAGCACCACATGGCCGCCGCCGAAGACCAGGGCCCCCGCTCGATAGACACCCTCGGCCAGGTGGCTCCAGGCGGGCAATAGCAGCAGCGGCAGCAGGAACAGCAGCAGGGCGACGACCCCAAGGTGCCGGGAGAGTCCGGTTCGCAGGACCAGGGCCGGCGGCGTGGCGGTCGGCGCCAGTGCCAGGCGACCGACCAGGGCGGCCAGGCCCAGCCCCAGCAGTTGCCCCGCCGAACCGGGCAGCCAGAGCGCCAGGCCGGCGGCGACCAGCGCCAGGACGCGACGCGGCGTATCCGGGCACAGGCTGCGGCCCATACTCCAGACCGCCTGGGCCACCACGGCCACGGCGAAGACCTTGAGGCCATGCACCGCGCCCGAGTCGGCCAATCCTGGAAAGTGGCCAAGGCCTAGGGCGAACAGGATCAGCAGCAGGGCGGAGGGCAGGGTGAAGCCGAGCCAGGCTGCCAGCAGACCCCAGCCGCCGGCGCGCCCCAGTCCCAGGGCCATGCCGACCTGGCTGCTGGTCGGACCGGGCAGCAGCTGGCAGAGCGCGACCAGCTCGGCATAGGCGGCTTCATCCAGCCATTGGCGGCGGGTGACGAAGGCCTGGCGGAAATAGCCCAGGTGGGCGATGGGCCCGCCAAAGCTGGTGCAGCCCAGGCGCAGAAAGATCATGAAGACCTGCCAGGCGCTGTCCTTATCGCGGGCGATGTCGCGCATGGCGGCCCGATCAGCCGCGCGGCGTCGCAGAAGGAGCCACCACCTCGCCGTCTTCCTTGACGAAGGGTCCGCGCTGCGGCTCGGGCAGGATCTCCAGCACCCGTTCCGAGGGGCGGCAGAGCCGCGTACCCAAGGCGGTCACCACGATGGGCCGATTGATCAGGATAGGGTGCTGGAGCATGGCGGCGATCAGGGCCGCGTCATCCAGCCGCGGATCGTCCAGGCCCAACTCGGCGTAGGGCGTACCCTGCTGGCGCAGCAGCTCCCGTACCGGCATGCCCAGGTCGGCGATCAGCCGCTCCAGCCGCTCCAGCTGCGCCTGGTTGGGCGGTGTCTCCAGGTAGTGGATGACCGTCGGCTCGACGCCGCTGTTGCGAATCAGGCCCAGCACGTTGCGCGAGGTGCCGCAGGCGGGGTTGTGGTAGATCGTGACGGCGTCGTTCATGGGCGATCTCGACGGGAGGAAAGGGCGCCGCGTTCGTACCAGCCGCGCGAGCCGTTCACCAGGCGCACGACCAGCAGCATCAGCGGTACCTCGATAAGGACCCCCACCACGGTAGCCAGGGCGGCGCCCGAGTGGAAGCCGAACAGGCTGATGGCGGCGGCCACCGCCAGTTCGAAGAAGTTGCTGGCGCCGATCAGCGCCGACGGACAGGCGACGCTGTGGCTCTCGCCCACCAGGCGATTGAGCCAGTAGGCCAGGGCCGAATTGAACAGCACCTGGATCAGGATGGGCACGGCCAGCAGGGCGATCACCAGCGGCTGCGCCAGGATCGCCTCGCCCTGGAAGGCGAACAGCAGCACCAGGGTGGCCAGCAGGGCACCCATCGAGAAGGGCCCCAGGCGGGCCAGGGTGCTGTCGAAGGCGGCCTGGCCCTGGCGCAGCAGCGTGCGCCGCCAGAGCTGGGCGAGGATCACCGGCAGCACCAGGTAGAGGATCACCGAAAGCAGCAGGGTGGCCCAGGGCACGGCGATCGACGACAGACCCAGCAACAGACCGACGATGGGGGCGAAGGCGAACACCATGAGGGTGTCGTTCAGTGCGACCTGGGACAGGGTGAACAGCGGATCGCCCTGGGTGAGGCGACTCCAGACGAAGACCATGGCCGTGCAGGGCGCCGCCGCCAGCAGGATGAGCCCGGCGATGTAGCTGTCCAGCTGCTCGGTCGGCAGCCAGGGCGCGAAGAGTTCCCGAATGAACAGCCAGGCGAGCAGCGCCATGGAGAAGGGCTTGACCGCCCAGTTGACGAACAGGGTGACGCCGATCCCGCGCCAGTGCTGGCGGACCTGACCGAGGGCGCTGAAATCCACTTTGAGCAGCATCGGCACGATCATGATCCAGATCAGCAGGCCGACCGGCAGATTGACCTGGGCCAGCTCGATCCGGCCGATGAAGCGGAACAGGCCCGGTGCCAGCTGGCCGAGGGCGATGCCGGCGACGATGCAGAGCGCCACCCAGAGGCTGAGGTAACGCTCGAAGGTGTTCATGGCGGGTGCTGCCGGTGGGCAGGCGTGGGGACTGTGCATGGCGGGCCTGGTCGGATGATCGGTGGATGGGTGCGGGTCAGCGGATCAGCAGGCACAGCGCGGCGATTCGCTGACCACGCAGTCGCCGCCGGCGCAACAGTGCTCGGTCAGATAGCCGAGCAGCGCATTCATGTGCTCGTAGGCCGCCCGATAGATCAGGTTGCGTCCCTGGGACTCCACCGTGACGAGACCGGCGTTGGCCAGTTCCTTGAGGTGGAAGGAGAGGTTGCTGCGGGCCACCTCGAGCTGGTCGGCCAACTGGCTGGGCATGAGGCCGGCCGTGCCGGCGACCACCAGGGCGCGGAAGACCCTCAGGCGCTGGGCATGGGCCAGGGCGGCGAGGGCGGATACGGCGAGTTCTTCCTGCATGATTCGATAATTCAATGATCGTTAAATTATCGAATCATAAGCCGTGGCGGCCGCGCGGTCGAGCCCTGCTCAGCGACGCAACCGCCGGAGCGCTTCCAGCACCTGCTGCAGCGGGCGGCTCAGGGGTTTGTCGCGGCGCAGCACCAGGGCCAGGGTGCGGGTCAGGGGCGGCGCCAGTGGCTGGACCCTCAGGCCGTGGCGATGGTGCTCGGTGGCCACGGCGATGCCGGGCACCAGGCTGTAGCCGAGGCCGGCGGCCACCAGTTCCTTGAGCGCCTCGATGCTGCCCAGCTCCATCACCGGCCGGCTGGCCTGGCCGGCGCGGCGAAACCAGTCGTCGATCAGCAACCGGGTGCTGCTGCCGGTCTCGAAGGCCAGCAGCGGCGCCTCGGCCAGTTCCGCCGGGGCCAGCGCACCTGTCGGTAACGGACTGGCAGGCGGGAGCAGGGCGACGAAGGCATCCTCCAGCAGCGGTTCCACCTGCAGGTTGCGGCCACTGGCGGGCAGGGTGACCAGGCCCAGGTCGAGGCGGTTGTCTTCCACCGCCCGCAAGACGTCCAGGGTGTTGCCGGTGCTGACCCGCACATCCAGCTGGGGAAAGCGCTGGCGCAACTGGCCCAGCAGCAGCGGCAGGAGATGGATGCAGGCGGTGGCGCCGGTGCCGATGGCGACCCGACCGCTGACCGTCTCGCCATGGCTGGCCAGGGCCTGCAGGGCCTGGTCCACCGCCGTCTGGATCCGTTCGGCGTGGTCCAGCAGCAGACTGCCCGCGGCGGTGGGCTTGAGTCCGCGCCCCAGGCGTTCCAGCAGCTTGAGACCCAGGCGCCGTTCCAGCTGGCGGATCTGCAGGCTGACCGCCGGCTGGCTCAGCCCCAGGCGATCGGCCGCGGCGGAAAAGCTGCCGGTGGCGACGACCTGGACGAAGGTCTGCAGCTGGGTGAGATTGAGGTCGGCCATGCCAAGGTTTCGCTTATACCGGTGATAACCGAGCATAGCTTTATCTTTGGCTGGCCGTCCCGGCATGATCGCTTCATCGACCCCGCGAATGGACCTCTCCCGTGAACACCGCTCTGCAGTTGCGCGATGCCACCCCCGCCGATCTGCCGGCCATCCAGGCCATCTATGCTGAACACGTGCTGCGCAGCTGCGCCAGTTTCGAGCTGGAGCCGCCGGACCTGGCCGAGCTGGAGCGCCGGCTGGCAGCGGTGCGCCAGGCCGGGCTGCCTTACCGGGTGGCCGAACGGGACGGCGCGGTGGTGGGCTATGCCTATGCGGTGCTCTATCGCCCGCGACCGGCCTATCGCCATACCGCGGAAGACTCGGTGTATGTGCGCGACGGCCTGGGTGGCCAGGGTATCGGCCGGCGGCTGCTGGAAGAGATCGTCGCGGCCTGCACGGCGGCGGGCTTTCGCCAGTTGGTGGCGGTGATCGGTGACAGCGCCAACCAGGGCTCCATCGCCCTGCACCAGCGCCTGGGGTTTCGCACCGTTGGCACCTTCGAGGCGGTGGGTTTCAAGCATGGGCGCTGGGTGGATACGGTCCTCATGCAACGTAGCCTGGGTGAGGGCGAGCGGACCCCGGGTACGCGCTGATGACGCCGATGCCGAGCGATCGCGCCATCTGGCAGCTGGGGCTGATGCAGTTGCTGGCCTGGGGGCTGGCCTTCTATCTGCCGGGTGTCTACGGCCCGGCGATGGCCGCGGGACTGGGCTGGGACGCGCGCTGGGTCTATGGCGGCTTTTCCCTGGCGATGCTGACCATGGGGCTGGTCTCGCCCTTCAGCGGCGCGGTGATCGAACGCCTGGGCGGCTGTCGCACCCTGCAACTCGGCCTGGTGCTCGATGCCCTGGGTTGCCTGGGCCTGGCGGCGGCCCAGTCGGCGCCGCTGTTCTACCTGGCCTGGGTGACCCTGGGCGTGGGCATGCGCCTGTCGCTGTACGACGCCGCCTTCGCCACCCTGGCGCGCCTGGCCGGCGAGCGCTCGCGGGCGGTGATGGTGCGCATCACCCTGCTCGGCGGGCTGGCCTCGGCGGTGTTCTGGCCGCTGGGGCACTGGCTGCTGGAGGTGCTGGGCTGGCGCCTGGGGCTGGTGGTCTATGCCGGCATCGCCCTGGCCGGCGTGCTGCTGCTCTTGCCGCTGCCCAATGTGCGTGGGCGCCTGCCCTACGCCGAATTGCCGCCCGCGGCAGGGGGCGGCTCGCCGCGCCTGGCCGGCGTGCTGTTCGCCACCGGGATGGCGTTGATCGGCTTTCTGTCGGCGGGACTGTCGGCCCATCTGCCGGCGCTGCTGGCCGAGCGTGGGGTGCCGGTGGGGGTGGCGGCGCTGTGGGGGATCGGCCAGGTCTGCGCGCGGCTGGCGGAACTGGCTTCCGGCCAGCGGCTTTCGGCGCGTCAGCTCAATCTGGTGCTGGGCCTCGGCCTGCCGCTGAGTTTCGCCCTGGCGCTGGCGAGCGAAGGCCATCTCGGTCTCACCGCCGGCTTCGTCTTTCTCTATGGCGCCCTCAACGGCCTGGTGGCGGTGCTGCGGGCCAGCCTGCCGCTGGAGTTGTTCGATCGGGCGCTCTATGCGCGCCTGACCGGCAAGTTGCTGGCGCCGAGCTTCCTGCTCTCGGCGGCCGCGCCCTGGTGCTATGCCCTGGCACGGGAGAGCTGGGGTGACCGTGGCCTGCTCGGGCTGTGCCTGCTGGTCAGCCTGGGGGTAACCCTGGCGGCGCTGGGGCTGCTCGGGTGGCGGCGTCCGGCGCCGGCCTGAGGCGGGCGCCGGTCCGTGGGCTAGTTCAGGCGGCGGGCGAACTGCCCCACCGCCCCGACCACGCGCTGGGCCCCGTCCTGGATCTCGGTGATGCGGGTGCCCGCGGCGTTGGCCAGTTGCAGGCCCTGTTCCGCCTGGTGCTTGCTCGCCGCCATGTTGGCCACGGCGGTCTGCGCCAGTTGCTGGTTCTGCTGCACCACCCCGACGATCTCCTCGGTGGCCTTGCTGGTGCGGCCGGCCAGTTGGCGTACCTCGTCGGCCACCACGGCGAAACCGCGGCCCTGTTCGCCGGCCCGTGCCGCCTCGATAGCGGCGTTGAGTGCCAGCAGGTTGGTCTGTTCGGCGATCCCGCTGATGGTCTTGACGATGGTGCTGATCACCAGCGACTGCTCGCCCAGGGCCTCGATGCCGTTGGACGCGACCTGCAATTCCTCGGCGATCTTGCGCATCACCGCGACGGTGTCCTGCACCACCTCGGCGCCTTCACGGGCGCTTTCATCGGTCTGCTGGGAGATGTCGAAGGCGACCTTGGCGGCTTCAGCCACCGCCTGTTCCTGTTCCACCTGGGCGGTGATGACGGTGGCGAATTTCACCACCTTGTACAGCTCGCCACGGGTGTTGAGCACCGGGTTGTAGGAGGCTTCCAGCCAGACGGTGCGACCGTGGCTGTCGATGCGCTTGAAGCGGCTGGCGATGAATTCGCCGCGATTCAGCCGTGCCCAGAACGCCTGGTAGTCGGCGGAGTGACTCTCTTCGCTGGTGCAGAACATGCGGTGGTGCTTGCCCTGGATCTGCTTGAGCGAATAGCCCATGCCCTGCAGGAAGCGGTCGTTGGCGGTGAGCACCTCGCCGGCCAGGTTGAATTCGATGACCGCGGTGGATCTCAGCAGGGCGTTGATCAGGCCGGAGTGCTCGGTGGAGGTCTCCACCTGTTCGGTACGGTCGTTGCCGTAGCAGATGGTCTTGTGGATGCAGCCATCGGCGTCACGCAGCGGCTGCCAGGTGGCATAGAGCCAGGCTTCCTGGCCGTTGGCCCGCAGCAGGCGATACATGCCGCTGGTCTGCTGGCCCTGGCTGAGCGCGCTCTTGAGATCGCGATAGCAGGGCAGTTGTTTGACGTATTCGGGAATGAAGGCATCCAGCGGACGCCCCACCACGTTCTCGGCGCGATAGCCCATCTCGCGGCAGAAGCGCTCGTTGACCTTCTCGATGTTGCCACGGTCATCCACGGTAAGACTGAGCGCCTGGCTTTCGAAGCCCGCGTGCAACTGACGCAATTCGGCGACTTCGGCACGCAGTTGGGCGAGTTCGGTCTTGAGGGGGCGATTGAACATGGCAGGGCACCGAGAGGAGTGAAAGTATGACTTCCACTACTTCGACGGTGCCGGGATTTTCTTAAGGGAAGCTGAGCGACTTTCGACTAAAGCCGCAGGCGTCAGGCCTGACGGCTGGCGATGAAACGGCGGAAGACGGCCAGGGTGGCCTCGCTGACATGGTGCTCCATGCCCTCGGCATCGCGCCGTGCGGTATCGGCGTCCACGCCCAGGGTCAGTAGGAAGGTCTCCACCACGTGGTGG
This sequence comes from Pseudomonas flavocrustae, assembly GCF_029872515.1. Lineage (NCBI taxonomy): Bacteria > Pseudomonadati > Pseudomonadota > Gammaproteobacteria > Pseudomonadales > Pseudomonadaceae > Pseudomonas > Pseudomonas flavocrustae. The sequence goes on from NZ_JAPDIQ010000001.1 coordinate 196,914, forward strand.
CGCGCGCGACTGGCTTCGGCCAGGGCTTCGCCTTCGGGGGTGAGGAAGACGCCGCGATAGGGACGCTGCACGATCAGGCCGGCGGCGGCCAGGCGCTTGAGCATCTTGGCCACGGTCGGCTGGGCGACGCCGATGCGCGCGGCGATATCCACCTGACGGGCTTCACCGCCGTCCCGGATGAGGTCGGAAATGAGCTCGACATAGTCTTCGATCAGCTCCTGACGATGGGCTTCGCGGACCTGTTGAAAACCTTCCATATGAATGGATGGATCGACCAACCGATTCAGCAGTTCGTCGTCCTTTGTCATGTTGCCCACCTGAATGACCTTCTCCGCAAAGACCTGAGGCGCGTCGAGAGGACGCGTGCGGGCGCCATTTTGACCGAGTTGCGAGCGAATACCAAAGATTCCTTCGCCAATGGGCGTTATCGACGGATGAGATAGAGATTTTTTATTGCTGGATGTGTGAATTTTAGCCTAGGCTAAATTCTCCAAAGGGTAGTCCTACCTTGCCGCACGAGTCCGCCATGAAAGAGTCCGCCAGCTACGTCGAGCCTGCCTGGCAGGAGCCTGCGCCGTCCGCCCGGCCCAGCCTGGGGCGGATGAATGCCAGCGTGCCGGTGCCCGAAGGCGGCAGCTGGCTGCGCCGGCTGCTGGCCTTTATCGGCCCCGGCTACATGGTCTCGGTGGGCTACATGGATCCGGGCAACTGGGCCACGGACCTGGCCGGTGGCTCGCAATTCGGCTACCTGCTGCTGTCGGTGATCCTGCTCTCCAATCTCATGGCCATCCTGCTGCAGGCCCTGGCCGCACGCCTGGGCATCGCTACCGGGCTGGACCTGGCCCAGGCCTGCCGCGCGCGCTATTCGCGGCCGGTGAGCCTGCTGTTGTGGATCGCCTGCGAGATCGCCATCATCGCCTGCGACCTGGCCGAGGTGATCGGCACCGCCATCGCGCTGAATCTGCTGTTCGGCATCCCGCTGATGTGGGGCGCCATCCTCACGGCGCTGGACGTCTTTCTCATCCTGTTGCTGATGAATCGCGGCTTTCGCTGGCTGGAAGCCTTCGTCATCGCCCTGCTGACGCTGATCTTCGTCTGCTTCGGCGTGCAGATGGTGCTGGCCCAGCCGTCACTGGCGGCGATTGCCGACGGCTTCCTGCCCAAGGCGGAGATCGTCACCAATCCGGCCGCGCTGTACCTGGCCATCGGCATCATCGGTGCCACCGTGATGCCCCATAACCTCTATCTGCATTCGTCCATCGTGCAGACCCGCGCCTATCCGCGCACCGAGGCCGGGCGGCGAATGGGCCTGCGCTGGGCGGTGGCCGACAGTACCCTGGCGCTGATGCTGGCGCTGTTCGTCAACGCCGCCATCCTGATCACCGCCGCGGCGGTGTTCCACAGCGCCGGGCGCACCGACGTGGCCGAGATCCAGGACGCCTACCACCTGCTGTCGCCGATGCTGGGCGTCGGCATCGCCTCGCTGCTGTTCGCGGTGGCGCTGCTGGCGTCGGGCATCAACTCCACCGTCACCGCGACCCTGGCCGGCCAGATCGTCATGGAGGGCTTCCTGTCGCTGCGCATTCCCGACTGGGCGCGGCGGCTGATCACCCGGGGCATCGCCGTGATCCCGGTGGTGGTGGTGACCGGCCTCTATGGCGAGAGCGGTACGGCCAAGCTGCTGGTGCTGAGCCAGGTGGTGCTGTCCATGCAACTGCCCTTCGCGGTGATCCCGCTGGTACGCTTCGTCTCGGACCGCCAGCTGATGGGCAGCTTCGTGATCGGTCGGGTCACGCAGGTGCTGGCCTGGGCGATCGCCGGGCTGATCGTGGTGCTCAATGTGAAGCTGCTGGCCGACATCCTGCTCGGATAGCGGACAACTGAGGTCCTACGACCTCTGAGGGCTCTGGAACAAGGGTCTTGGAACTTCCGAAAGCGTGACGGTATCAATCCGTTACCACAATAAGTTCTTCCCATAACCACCCGGAGCACTTGCCATGTCCTATGACGCCCGTCACACCCCAGCCTATGCAGCCACCACGGCCACCGCCACCGCGCCTCTGCTGAAGCGCATTTCCTGGAGTTCGATCATCGCCGGCGTGGTCATCGCCCTGACCGTTTCGCTGCTGCTGAGCCTGCTCGGCACCGCCATCGGCTCGGCTTCCATCGATCCGCAACAGGAAGCCAATCCGCTGTCCGGCCTGGGCAAGGGCACCGGTATCTGGGTCGGCGTCAGCGCCGTGGTCTCGGTCTTCGTCGGCGCCTGGATCGCCGGTCGCCTGGCGCAGCGCGAAGGCGCCCTGCACGGCATCCTGGTCTGGGCCAGCGTGACCCTGGTCAGCGTCTATCTGGTGTCCAGTGCCGTGAGCGGCGTGGTGCGTACCGGTCTGAACGTGGCGGGCAGTGGCCTGTCGATGGTCGGCAGCGGCCTGTCCCAGGCGGCACCGGCCCTGACCAACCAGGTTCAGGACCAACTGCGTCAGCAGGGCATCCAGCTCGACCTGGGTGATCTGCAGAACGAACTGGAAACCGCGCTGCGCCAGACCGGCAAGACCGAGCTGCAGCCGGAGAATCTGCAGCAGCAGGCTCAGGGCGCCGAACAGGATGCCAAGAACACTGCCCAGAACAGCGCCAACAATCCGCAGCAGACCGATGACCAGCTGGGTGCCCTGCTGGATCGTCTGAAGCAGCGTGGCGACCAGGCCTGGAACGCCGCTGACCGTCAGGCTCTGGTGAACCTGATCAAGGCCCGCACCGGCAAGAGCGACGCCGAGGCCAATGCCATCGTCGACAAGGCCCAGCAGACCTACCAGCAGGCCTATGCCAAGTACCAGGAGCTCAAGGCCCAGGCCGAGCAGAAGGCCCGCGAAGCGGCTGACGTGGCTGCCCGCAAGGTCTCCCAGGCCAGCTGGGTCCTGCTGATCAGCCTGGTGATCGGTGGCATCGTCGGTGCCATCGGTGGTGCCCTGGGTCGTCGTACCCAGCCGGCCAACAAGGTGGTCGCCGCCTAAGCGCAACCTCTGGCGGATCCCCTGGGACCCGCTGACAAGGCACGAGGCCCGGACTGGCGACAGTCCGGGCCTCGTCGTTTAGGGGCCGGTGCTTTTCCTAGCGGTCTGGCCGCAGTACCCGGGCGAGCAGCTGCAGGCACAGCGCCAGGTCGGGGCGTTCGGCGCCGAACAGGGTGCGATAGATCAGCGGAGCGACCAGGCCGTCGAGCAGGGCGTCCAGGGGCGGTGCCGGCTCGCCACGTCGGTGGGCGCGTTCGAGCAGCAGCTCCAGGCGCTCTCGGGTCGGCTCGGTGCAGCGCACCGCGCATCCCGGATCGGTGGCGGCCAAGGCGTCCCTGAGCATGGCCTGGCCAGGGGTGGAGGCAAGGTCGTCGACATAGTGTTCCAGCCAGCGTTCGAGATCGCCTTTCAGGCTACCGGTGTCTTCCGGCGGCTGGTCCGGGCGCAGGCGCTGTAGGTCGACGTCGGCCAGCAGGCTGGGCAGGTTGCCCCAGCGACGATAGAGGGTCGAAGGCGTGACCCCGGCGCGCGCGGCGATCAGGGGGACGGTGAGGGCTTCCCGGGGCTGCTCCTGCAGGAGCGCCAGGACGGCCTCGTGGATGGCTTGCTGAACGCGGGCACTGCGGCCGCCGGGGCGGGCTTGCTTGTTGGTCATCCTGACAGGATACCCGGCTCTTAACGCAAACGCATTGCTTTTGCTGCAGGAAGGGTTCAGGCTTTAAAGCAATTAATTAGCTTTAAGGTGTGGGCATGTCTTCACTGAACGGCTCTTCCTCCGCACGCCTGGCGCTGCTGGGCTCGGTGCTGCTGACCTTCCTCGCCGCGTCCAGCGCGCCGACCCCCCTTTATGCCAGCTACCAGCAGGCCTGGGACTTTTCCACCTTCTGGCTGACGCTGGTGTTCGCCGTCTATGCCTTTGCCCTGCTGGCCGCCTTGCTGGTGGGCGGGCGGCTGTCCGATCACCTGGGGCGCCAGCCGGTGATCCTGGCGGCGCTGGTGCTGGAAGCGGGCTCCATGCTGCTGTTCCATCAGGCCCACGGTCTGGCTGATCTGGTCCTTGCCCGCGCCCTGCAGGGCCTGGCGACCGGGATCGCCACCAGTGCCCTGGGTGCGGCGCTGCTGGACGTGGATGCCGAGCGCGGCCCCTGGTTGAACAGCCTGACGCCCCTGCTCGGCATGGCGGTCGGCGCGCTGGGTTGCGGTCTGCTGGTGGAATTCGCGCCGGCGCCGCTGCAACTGGTCTATCGGCTGTTCCTGCTGCTGTTCGTGTTGCAGGGCCTGGCGCTGCTGCGCCTGCCCGATCGCGTACCGCGCCGGCCGGGCCTGCTCGCCGCCTTGCGTCCCCAGCTGGTGGTGCCGCCCCAGGCTCGCGTCATGCTCTGGCGGGTATTGCCGCTGGAACTGGCGGTCTGGGCGGTGGGCGGCTTTTATCTGTCGTTGATGCCGGGGCTGGTCAAGGCGGCGACCGGTACGACGTCGATCCTGGTCGGCGGGGTGGTGGTGGCCGGTCTGACGCTCACCGGTGCGGCCTGTCTGCACGGCCTGCGTGGCTGGCCGCCCATGCGCCTGCTGCGCCTGGGCGCGGTCACCCTGGTGGCCGGTCCGGCCGTGCTCTGGTTGGCGGTGGCCAGCGGTCAGCTGGGTTTCTTCGCCCTAGGTACCCTGGTGACTGGCGTCGGCTTTGGCAGCGGTTTTCTCGGCGCCACCCGCAGTCTGCTGCCGCTGGCCGAACCGACCCAGCGCGCCGGGTTGCTGGCCGCCTTCTATGTGCTCAGTTACCTGGCGTTCTGCCTGCCCGCCCTGGCGGTCAGCGCCCTGGTGCCGCTGCTGGGCCTGGCCGGCGCCGCCGAACTCTATCTGGGCGGGGTGATCCTGCTGGCGGCGCTGGGCGTGCGCAACAGCCTGCCGCGCGCCTGCGTGCAGCCGGGATAGGCTTTGTCTGAAAAGTGCCTGCGCTTGGTCATGCGGCGTTAAAAATCCGTTCGGAATGCTCATTTACCATTCGTAAACTCCGCTTCCTCACGGATTTTTGCCTTGCCTGACCTTCGCTCGGCGACTTTACAGACAAGCCTTAGAGCAGGATGTCGGTAGGACCGAAAATGGCCCGCTCGACGGGGCTGCCGGTGGCCCGCTCTTCATTGGAAAAGCCGTCGTGGTCGCGCAGCGGGCCGAAGTCGATGCCGGTCAGCTGCTCGATACGCAGGACGCTGCATTGATAGGTGCGCAGGCGGCCGAAGGTGATGGACAGCTCGTCGAGTTCGCGGCGCTGATCGATCAGATAGGCGCTGGCGGAGGGCTTGCCGTCGTCACCGAGAAAGGCCACCACCTTCCAGAAGGCCTCGGGAATCCGGGCCTCGCGGTAGGAGCGGTCATCCGCGCGCAGGACCGGGCCGCTGAAGACGGTGATGCACGCCTGCCAGCGCTGGGTGTTTTCGAGCAGATAGTCCTCCAGCTCCAGCCAGGTCCGTTGGTTGAAGGCGGCCATCTGTGGTGCGCAGTTGGTGAAGTGGAAGGTGTCGCGGTTGGCCTGGGTGGCGGCGGCGCCCCAGTTGGGGTCCTGGCGGCGCACCAGGTGGCCGCGGTCGAGCAGGTTGTCGGCATAGAGCGCCTCGCCGAGCTGAGCCTCTAGCGGCACCCGGCCGTCGTAGGCCCAGGCATCGCGGCTACGGGGCACCTCGACGTGCTGGTCGCCGTCGATATTGACGCCGACCCAGAGCGCCATTCGCCGGCTGCGCGAGAGCGTGACCGAGAAGTGGGTGTAGTCCAGGCGATCGCCGGAGGCGGGCAGCGGATAGACGTCGCCGGCCAGGGCCGCGCTCGGACGGGGCCAGGGGACCTGGAAGGCGCCCAGGAAGTCGGCCTGGTAACCCTGGCGATCCGCCAGGCTGGCGGCGGGGGTGATGCGCGGCTCGGTGCTTCTCAAACCGGCGGGTTGCGCCGGCAACAGGGGACGCAGGTCGGCGAGGCGCGGGCGATAGGCGAGATCGACGGCAAAGGGCTGGCTGGGCATGAGTTATCTCGGGCGCAGAGGGCGAACCGTCAGCGCAGCACAGGAAGGTGACCGGACGATGACCACGGTCAGCGAAGTGGTATGCGCCGGCGCTAGCTGGCAAACTCGTTCGCGACCTAACGATTCCCACCGAGATCCCCGAGTGAACCGCCCATGAAGCTATCGCTGTTTTCCCCCCTTGCCCGTCGGCGTACCTGGCTGCTCGGCGTGCCCGGCCTGCTCCTCAGCGGCGCCGCCCTGGCCAGTCAGCAGTCCGATGCCAAGGGCTTCGTCGAAGACGGTGACCTGACCCTGCTGCTGCGCAACTACTACTACCTGCGCCAGAACGAAGGCGACGGTCATGGCGCCGCCGCGCGCAACAGTCGCGATCCGCGCAGCTGGACCCAGGCCTTCCTGCTCAATTACACCTCGGGCTTCACCCAGGGCACCGTGGGCGTGGGCGTGGATGCCTATGGCTACCTGGGCCTCAAGCTGGATGGCGGTGATGGCCACGCCAATACCCCGAACATGCCGGTGGACGGCGACGGCAGCCAGCGCAGCGAATTCAGCAAGGGCGGGGCGGCGGTCAAGCTGCGCGTCTCCAACACCGTGCTCAAGTACGGTGACCAGCAACCCACAGCGCCGGTGCTGGCGGCGGGCGGCAACTGGCTGTTTCCCCAGACCGCCCGTGGCTGGAGCCTGGTGAGTCAGGAAGTCGATCATCTGATGCTCGAAGGTGGTCACTTCACCGCCGCCACGGCGCCGCGCACCACTGGCTCGGACGGTGGCATCTTCGCCGGCTACGCGGGTGTCGAGGCGGCCTCGGCCAGCTATGCCGGGGGCGTCTACAAGTTCAGCGATCACCTCAGCGCCTCGCTCTACGCCGGGCACTTCGAAGACGTCTGGGACCAGTACTACGGCAACCTCAACTATGTTGTACCGCTGGCGGCCGAGCAGAGCCTGACCTTCGACGCCAACCTCTATCGCACCCTGGACGCCGGCAGCGCCAAGGCCGGCAGCATCGCCAACACCGCCGGCTCGCTGGCCGCCGCCTTCCAGACCGGCGGCCACACCTTCACCCTGATCCACCAGCGTATCCATGGCGACCAGCCTTTCGACTACGCGGTCTTCGGCGCGCCGGTGCCGGGGTCCTTCGGTGACTCCATCCTGCTCGGCAACTCGATGCAGTTCTCCGACTTCAACGGTCCGGGCGAGCGCAGCTGGCAGGCCCGCTATGACCTGGACATGGAAAGCTACGGCGTGCCGGGCCTGAGCCTGATGGTGCGGCATACCCGCGGCAGCGGCATCGACGGCAGCCACGTGGCCGCCGATTCGGCCTATGCCGGCCTCTATGGCGACGGCGACAAGGAACACGAGACCGATCTGGAGGCCAAGTACGTGCTGCAGAACGGCCCGGCCAAGGACTTGAGCTTCCGCCTGCGCCAGGCCTGGCATTCCGGCAGCCAGAGCACCGGCGGCACCGTGGCCGAGACCCGGCTGATCACCGAGTACCCGCTGAATATCCTGTAATTGATCGCGCTCCGTAGGTTGGGCCTTTTAGGTTGGGTTGAGCGTCGCGAAGCCGAACAGTCCATTGGCCATCGGCATGCCCGGGAATGCCCTCACCCCAGCCCTCTCCCAAGGGGAGAGGGGGTAGTTCGGTGTGAGCAGGTGCCTGGTAGGTTGGGTTGAGCGCAGCGAAGCCCAACAGTCCATTGGCCATCGGCATGTCCGGGATACCCTCACTCCAGCCCTCTCCCAAGGGGAGAGGGGGGTTAGTTCGGTGTGAGCAGGTATCTCGTAGGTTGGTTGAGCGCAGCGAAGCCCAACAGTCCTTTGGCTATCGGCATGTCCGGGAATACCCTTACCCCAGCCCTCTCTTAAGGGGAGAGGGGGTAGTCGCGTAGAGTCGATAACGGCGCAGCCTTATCCACGTTCAGGTGCGTTGATCAGTGGAAAACGCGGCGCGGTTTTCCACGCTACGGACGCCCTGGCAGCGTGATACCAGGGGGCAAGCCACCACCTGCGCCGGACCCAATCGCCCCCTCTCCCTCCGGGAGAGGGCTGGGGTGAGGGTTGCCCCCACCAACGGCGCCAGGGTCGAGCGCGGATCGTTGGGCTTCGGCGATAAGGCCGCCTCAACCCAACCTACGGGTGTGGGCCTGGTAGGTTGGGTTGAGCGCAGCGAAGCCCAACAGACCTCACCCTCAACCCTTCGTCCGCGACGCCTCCAGCAGCTTCTCGATCTCCCCATGCAATCGTTCGGTCGCCCCGGGGCGGTCGATCCACCATTCGGTGGACCAGACGCGCAGGAGGGTCCAGCCGAGGCCCTGGAGGATGGCGCTGCGGGTCTTGTCGCGGTCACGGGCGGTGGCGGCGCTGTGGTAGGTGGCGCCGTCGCATTCGATACCGACCAGGTAGTCGCCCGGGCGGTCGGGATGGACGATGCCCAGGTCGATGCGGAAACGCGACACGCCGATCTGCGGCACCACCTGCCAGCCCTTGGCCTGCAGCGCCTGGGCCACGGCTTCCTCGAACGGCGAGTCATGGCCACCCAGGGAGCCCTTTACCGCCGCCGCCAGGGCCTGGGGGCCGCGCTGGGCGAATTCCAGGAACAGCTTGAGATCGCGCACGGCGCGGGCATTGGTGCGATTGAGGTCGATCAGCCCCGGATCGAAGGAGGAGAACACCAGCATTTCCCGCCGCGCCCGGGTCACGGCGACGTTGAGGCGCCGCCAGCCACCGTCCTTGTTCAGCGGACCGAAATTCATCGACATCGTATTGGCGCCGGGCTCGGTGGGACCGAAGCCGATGCCGAGCATGATCAGGTCGCGCTCGTCGCCCTGGACCGTTTCCAGGTTCTTCACCACCACCGGCTCGGCCAGGTCTTCGGCGAAGTGCGCCTCGATCTCCGGGTGCTGCTGGCGCGCGCGGTCGAGCAGGTCGGTGACCAGCCGCTGCTGTTCGCTGTTGAGGGTGATGATACCCAGGCTGAGGCCGGCAAAGGCCGGATCGAGCAGGCGCTTGACCGCTTCGGCGACCATGGCCTGGGCCTCGATGGCATTGTGGCGGCCCTTGCCCTTGGCGTAGACGCCATCGACCCGCCGCCATTCCACCGCGCTCGGACGGATCTCCGGGGCGGGGAAGGTGATGAGCTTGCCGTCGTAGTAGTGGTGGTTGGAAAAGGCGATCAGGCTTTCATGGCGACTGCGGTAGTGCCAGTTGAGGCTGTGGCTGTAGATGCCGGCGCCCAGGCATTCGTCGAGGATGCTTTCCAGGTCCTCGGCGGTGTCGTCCTCGCCGGCGGCGCGGTCGAAGAAGCGCGTTGGCGGCATCTGCCGGGGGTCGCCGGCGATCACCACCTGCACGCCGCGGGCGATGGCGCCCACCGCGTCCCAGGGCGCGATCTGCGAGGCTTCGTCGAAGATCACCAGGTCGAACAGACCGCCATCGGGCGGCAGGTACTGGGCGATGGACAGCGGACTCATCAGCATGCAGGGCGCCAGTCGCGCCAGGGCGTCGCCCATTTCCAGGGCCAGCTGGCGCAGCGGCTTGTGTCGGCGCTGCTTCTGCAGTTCGTGCTTGAGCACGGCGAAGCCGCCACCCTGACGCGCCGCGTCGTTCTTCGCTGGCAGGCCGTGGCAGAGCAGGGCGCGGATATGGCGCACGGCCAGGGTCTGCAGGCGATCGTCCAGCCGGCGATAGGCCTGGATATCGCTCTCGTGCTCGGCCGGGACGAAATCGCGCAGCAGCGGCTCGGCGTCCAGCGCGGTGGCGGCGAACCAGCGGGCATAGGCGGTCTCGAACAGGGCTGCCAGGTCCTCGACCGGGGCGGCCGTGGCACGCGCGATCAGAGTTGCCAGGCCGAGGGCGTCGGCTTCTTCGCGGACGCGCTGCCAGTCGCACCAGGCCTTGAGCCGACCCGGCTGACGCAGCAGCGCGGCAGCGGTACGCACCAGCTCGGCGGCGGCGGTGTCACCGGCCAATCCCGCCTGAGTGGCGAATGCCTGGCGGGCGGCTTCGGCCGCGTCGAGGGCCTCGGCGAAGGCACCGCTGGCCGGGGCCAGGGTGGTGTCCACCGGCTGATCCTCGGGATGCTGCAACCGGCGCGCTGCCGCCTGGCGCAGGGCCAGCAGCTGCTCGGGCGTTTCCGCCAGGGTCGGCAGCGCCGCGCTCAGTCTTTCCGCCAGGACGCGGCGCGCGAGCAGGGCGTCGAGATCGCTGGTGACACCCTGCCAGCCACTGATGCCGGCCAGGGTGGGCGTCAACTCGTCCAGTTCGGTGAGCAGGGTGCGCTGACGCCGCAGCCGCGGCAGATCGGCAGCCACATCGGGCTGACCCTGGGTTTCGCCCTGGCGGGCGAGATCCTGGGTGACCTGTCGCTGGGCGCGGCTGGCGAAGATCCAGAAGCGCTGCCCGGCGGCGTCCCACGTGGTTTCCAGCTGGGTCAGGGCGACACGGCGACAGGCTTCGGCGGCATAGGGCACCGACAGCTCGCGCTCCAGTATCTGGTAGTCGCGCAGCAACTCCAGGGCGCGCCCCAGCTGGCGCTGACGCTCGGCAGCGCCAGGCCCGAAGGCGAAGGCCAGGTCCTGGCCAGCGGCGTTCTGCAGCAACTCGGCGAAGTCCAGCAGGCGACGGGGCGCCACCTGGTCCGCCAGTGGCAGACCGAGGACATCACGCAGGCGTTGCCGCGCCTGCTGCAGTGCCTGTTGGGTGTCGCGTAGCCGTTCGGCGGCGCTGACCAGGGCATCCTGCCAGGCGTTGGACCAGGGATGGGCCGGCAAGAGCGCGAAATCCGCCGCCAGGCTGCGGCCGGTCTCGGCGTGCAGGGCCAGGCGCCGCACGGCGTTGCGCAACTCGGCCAGGCCCTCGGCGTCGTGGGCGTCGGCCTGGGACCAGGCGAGGCGCGGGGTATCGGGGGCGGCGTCGCGCAGTACCCGACCGATGCTCTGTTGCAGGGTCAGGCCGTTGGGCCAGCGTCGGTGCAGGCGCTCGACCACGGCATTGAGACGATCGCGCAGGCGTTCCACCTCGGCGGCCTCGACCAGCCATTCCTCTTCGTCGAGGCCGTCGCGGGTATCCCAGGCGCGCTCCAGCTGCTTGAGCACCTCGGCCTTGGAGGCCTTGCTCGAATGCAGTTCCAGGCAGAACTCGCCAAGCCCCTGGGCCTCCAGGCGGCGATATACCACGTCCAGCGCCGCGCGCTTCTCGGCGACGAACAGCACCCGCCGACCGAGCGCCAGATTGTGGGCGATCATATTGGCGATGGTCTGGGACTTGCCGGTGCCGGGCGGGCCGTCGAGCACGAAATCCTGGCCACCGGCCGAGGCCAGTACCGCCGCCAGCTGCGAGGAATCCGCCGGCAGCGGGGTGAAGAGTTCGGCCGGGGTCACCTGGCGATCAAGCTCGCGCTCGCGAGGAAAGCTGCCGCCGCCCAGGTAGGCGCCGGATTCCGCGGTACGTTCCAGCAGGTGGCGCACCAGTGGGCTTTCCAGCAGCTGGTCGCTGCGTTCGGTGAGGTCCTTCCACATCAGGTACTTGGCGAAGGAGAACTGGCCCAGCAGCAATTCGCTGCTGACCTCGAAGCCGGGCAGGTCGCGCACCGCACGCCGCATCCTGGTCCAGATGCCGTCCACGTCGATGCCGTTGCCATCGCCGGGCAGCGGGCCGTCGAGCCCGGGGATGTCCAGGTCGAAGTCGTGGCGCAGGAGCTCCAGCAGGGTCAGGTTGAAGCGCGGCTCGTCCTCGAACAGGTGCAGGGTAATGCCGCTGGCGGCGCTCTGCCGTTCCAGGCGCACCGGCAGCAGGATCAGCGGCGCGCGGTAGTGCTTGGGATCGTCGGCGGCCTTTTTCCAGCGCAGGAAGCCCAGCGCCAGGTAGAGGGTGTTGGCGCCGCCCTCGTCGAGATCGCTGCGGGCGCGGCGATAGAGTTCCACCAGCGCCGCGTCCAGCTTGGTCGCATCCAGGGGGGCGACCACCTCGCCGCGGGCCAGGGCGCCGCGGGCGTATTCGTCGTCGAGATTCTCGTGTTCGCGGGCCTCGTGCAGCACGGCGTCGCGGCCGCTCACCGCCAGGTCCGGCAGCGGCACCAGGCGCAGCGCCCGGCCCTCGGCCAGGCGATCTTCCAGCGCGGCCGGCTCGGGGCAGAGCAGGGGCACGCTGCGGGCGTTGTCCGGCACGTGCAGCAGGCGATTGCGGGTGGTGAGGTCGAGCAGCTTGCGCTGCCACAGCGCCAGGCGCCCGACCGGGGTGGTCGGCGCCGCCTCGACGTCCACGTCGAAGGCCGGCAGCGGCGGGGCCTCTTCCAGGGTCTCGCCCGGCAGCAGCAGACCGTCCGCGTTGCTGGCCGGCTGGCCGGGCACCGCCAGCGGGCGGATGCGTTGCAGGCGGGCACGGCGGACGTCCAGGGCCAGTACGAAGGTCTCGTCGTCCAGCTGCCGCTCGGCCAGTTGCATGGCCTGACTGAAGGACGGCGGCGGCGAAGCGGTGGCCTGGGTGGTCTCGAAGACCAGCAGGTCCTTGAGCGCCACCCGCTTGCGCACCGGCTCGGCGTCGTCGGTGAGCAGCTGGGCGAATTCCTGGGGTTGCAGCCAGACCCCGGCGAAGGCATGGCCGCGGGTGATGACCAGCAGTGGATTGAGGCCGGCCTGTTCCAGCGCCGCGCACGCGAGCAGTGCGAGATCCAGGCAGGTGGCCAGGCCACCGTCGAGGATGCTGCCCGGCGTGCGGATCTTCTGGCCCTGGCGCTCGAAGCTGGCGGGCGGCACCGCATAGGTCAGCTGCAGACCGCACAGCGCCGACCAGAGCGCCGAGCCCAGTTCCCAGACGCGCCGCCGCGAGCCGCTCTCGTACCCGTCCAGCGCCGTGGACTTGCCGGCGCGACGCAAGACCTCGGCGGCTGCGCCCAGCAGGCGATCCACCGCCGGATCATTGGGCATGACGAAGGCCGCCGCCAGTTCCGGCATGCTGTCCACGCCACCCCATTGGTTGCGTGCCAGCAACTCGACCGGATAGCGCCGCGTCTGCAGGATCGTCTCGCCCTGGCGCACCGTGAAGGTCAGCTGGGCGACCAGGCTCTCCTGCAGGCTGCCAAGCAGCGCGGCGTCGAATTCGAGGTCGCGATCATCGAGGTAGAGGGTGCCCTGGGGATCGAGGCGCTCCAGGTGCCAGGTGCGCGGGACCACGAAGGCCGGCTCGGCCGTGACCGTCAGACTGAGGTCGGCGAGGGCTTCCTGGCCACTGTGGGTGAGGCGCAATTCGCGCAGCACGGGCACCGCGTTCTGGTGCGCCGCGAAGCCGATCTTGCCGGCCAGCACCAGTTCGACATCCACGCTCATCGCCTACCACCCTTGCTTATTGCCTAAGGTAGATGAATGTACAGTAGTGGGCGGGTCGATGCAGCCCATAGCCCGCCTGGGCAAGCGGAAAAAGTCCTTTGGTGACGGGCGGTTGCGTGGTTTGAGCGATAGGTCGCGGTTCAGGCTGCCGGGGTCGGGAAGACCAGGCTGAAATGGATGCCCCGTTCATTCTGCTCGACCTCGGCACGACCGCCATGCAGACGCATGATCGCCGCGACGATGGCCAGGCCCAGGCCGTTGGAATCATGGGGTTGATGGCGGGAGGGATCGGCGCGATAGAAGCGGTCGAACAGCCGTTGCAGATGCGCCGGCGCCAGGGCGGGGCCGGTGTTGCTGACGCGAATACGCTCGCCCTCCGCCTGCAGGCGGATCTCGCCATCCGGTTCGGCGTAGCGGATGGCGTTGGCCACCAGGTTGCTCAGGGCGCGGCGCAGCATCAGCGGATCGGCGACCACCTGGCCGCCACCGGCCACCACCAGGCGCAGGCCGCGCTCGTCGGCCGGGCCTTCGAAATAGTCGGCGATGCGCGCCAGTTCTTCGTCCAGTTGCAGCGGCTGCGGGGTCAGCACCGCCTGGGCGTCGTCGGCGCGGGCGAGGAAGAGGATGCTCTCCACCAGCCGCGAAATGCGCTCCAGCTCTTCCAGGTTGGATGCCAGCAGCGTCTGGTAGTCCTCGCTGCTGCGCACCTGACGCAGGGCGACCTCGGTATGGCCCATGAGGGCATTGATCGGGGTGCGGATCTCGTGGGCGAGGTCGGCGGAAAACTGCACCAGCCGGCCATAGCCGTCGGCCAGCCGCGCCAGCATGGCATTGTAGTTTTCCACCAGCGGCTGCAGTTCACGCGGAGCATCGGCCAGCTCCAGGGGCGCGGCCAGTCGGGTCGGGGTGATGCCGCCGGCATGGCGGGCGATGCGCCGCAGCGGCGCCAGGCCGCGCCGCAGCAGCAGATAGCCGAGCCCGGCGGTGGCGAGGAAGGCCAGGGTCACGGCGCCGAGCAGCCCCAGCCGGAAATCGGCCAGGGTGGTGTCCTCGTTGCGCAGCACATGGGCGGCGGTCAGTTCCACCGGGCCTTCGGGGGTGTTGACCGCGACCCGCGCCGCGCGCCAGCGGGTCCCGTCGGCCAGCTGGCCTTCGCGCAGATCGGCCCGTGTCGGTCGTCGTGTCTGTGGCACCACGGCCAGGTCGGGGAGGGCGATCTGCAGCGGATTGGAGGCGATCACCGGCTTGGCGCCCGGCGTGCCGATGAGAAAGACGTCCTGCTCGTTGCCCAGCATGTTGGCGAACAGCTGCGGACTGCGGCCCAGGGTTTCCAGCGACAGGTCGGCGCTGAGCAGGCTGCGAAAATGCGCGAGCCGGCCGAGCAGGGCGTAGTCGGCGCGCTCCAGCACGGTACGTTCCAGGCTTTGGTAGAGAAAGGCCCCCGCGCCGCCCACGGCGAGCAGCGCCACCAGGGCGAAACCCAGGGTGGCGCGCAGGATCAGCGAGGGTGACCGCGCGCTCAAGGCCGCACCTCGCAGACGTAGCCGATGCCGCGCACGGTATGGATCAGCTTGACCGGGTAGGGGTTGTCGACCTTGGCGCGCAGCCGCTTGATGGCCACGTCCACCACATTGGTGTCGCTGTCGAAATTCATGTCCCAGACCTCGGCGGCGATCAGGGTGCGCGACAGCACCTCGCCTTCACGGCGCAGCAGCAGGTGCAGCAGGGCGAATTCCTTGTTGGTCAGCACGATGAGGTCGTCACCGCGGGTCACCCGTCGCCGCAGGAGGTCCAGCTGCAGGTCGGCCAGGTGGAAGTGCTCGGGCTCGCGCACCACGCCACGGCGCAGCAGGGTGCGGATGCGCAGCAGCAGCTCGACGAAGGAGAAGGGTTTGACCAGGTAGTCGTCCGCGCCCAGCTCCAGGCCGCGGATGCGATCCTGCAGACCGTCGCGGGCGGTGAGAAAGAGCACTGGCACGTCGAGCTTCTTGCGCAGGACTTCCATGATCTGCCAACCGTCGATGCCGGGCAGCATCACATCGAGGATGACCAGGTCGTAACGGCCGTCCAGCGCCAGGTGCAGGCCGTCGGCGCCGTGCTGGGTCCAGTCGACCGCGTAGCCGGATTCGCCGAGGCCCTTTTTCAGGTACTCGCCGGTCTTCTGGTCGTCTTCGATGAGGAGAATATGCATGACGTCATGGTAGGGCCTCCGGTCGCTTCGCTGGGTGACATTTTTGTCATTCGCCGGTCATCTTGCTGACCCCCCACGCGTCGCACTGTGGCGGGGCGATTCCCTATCCCAGGAGGTTTCATGCGTACCCAGACTCTGCTCCGCGGTTCCCTTGCCCTGCTGCTCGCCAGCAGCGCCCTGTTGGCCCAGGCCGCGCCCATGCCCACCGTCAAGCCCATGCGTGGCACCGTGGACAGCGTCCAGGGCGACACCCTGGCCTACACCACCCGCAACGGTGCCCACCAGACCCTGATGCTGGATGACAAGACCAGCTACCGCGCCGTGTCCAAGGCCAATCTGGACCGCATCGAAGCCAACAGCTTCATCGGTTCGGCCGCCACGCCGCAGCCGGACGGCACCCTCAAGGCGCTGGAAGTGACGGTGTTCGAGGCCAGTCTGCGCGGCTCCGGCGAAGGCCACTACGGCTGGGAAAACGCCGATGGCAGCACCGGCACCATGACCAACGGCACCGTGGGCGAACTCAAGAAGGCCAACGGCCGCACCCTTACCGTGCAGTACAAGGGCGGCGAGAAGCAGCTGGTGGTGCCGGAAGACGTGCCCATCGCCTATGTCGAGAAGGGCGACCGCAGCCTGCTCAAGCCCGGCGCCAAGGTGGTGCTGTTCCCCGCCGAAGACGGCAAGCACGCCAAGGGCGTGGCTGTCGGTAAAGACGGTTTCACCCCGCCCATGTAAGCCCCACGCGGTCGCCTGGTTTGACGGCGACCGCCTCCATCTCGCGGTGAAGAGGGAAATGTCATGACCACCTCGCGACGGCGTCTGGTGCACCGCTGGCCGGTGCGCCTCACCCATTGGCTCAACGCCCTGGCGATGCCCTGCATGTTCATGAGCGGCTGGGCGATCTACAACGCCTCGCCGCTTTTCCCCTTCACCTTTCCCGCCTGGGCAACCCTTGGCGGCTGGCTGGGCGGCGCCATCGCCTGGCACCTGGCGGTCTTTTGGCTGCTGCTGGTGAATGGCCTGATCTATCTGCTCTATGGCCTTTTCAGCGGCCACTTCCGGCGCGATTTCCTGCCGCTGTCGCCACGCGCCATCGGCCGCGATTTCGTCGCCGCCGCACGGCTGCGCCTGGGTCATCGGCTGGGCACCTACAACGCCGTGCAACGCCTGCTCTACTTGGGCGTGCTGGCGCTCGGTGTGCTGGTAGTGCTCTCGGGCCTGGCCATCTGGAAACCCGTGCAGCTGCAGGGATTGGCCGCTCTGCTCGGCGGTTTCGACGCCGCCCGCTACGTGCACTTCTTCGCCATGGCCGGCATCGGCGCCTTCGTCGTCGTGCACCTGGCCCTGGTCATCCTGGTACCCCGCACCCTGCCGCCGATGATCACCGGTCGGGCGCACGAGGAGGTTAACGATGAGTCGGCGTGAACGTCTGCGCCTGGAGCCGGCGCAACAGCGGCAGGTGGAAAATCTGCAACGACGCCTGCTGCTCAAGCAGGGTTTGACGGTGGGCGCCCTGGCCATGCTCAGCGGCTGCAACCTGCAGGACGGCGACAGCGTCGACAAGGTGCTCTGGTCGATGTCGCGCTTCAACGACCGGGTGCAGGCCTGGCTGTTCGGCCGCGAGCGCCTGGCGCCGACCTATGCCGCTAGCCAGATCACCAATCCCTTTCCCTTTAACGCCTTCTACCCCGAATACAACGTTCCGGAAGTGGACCTCAGCGACTATCGCCTGGAGGTCTCCGGCCTGGTCGCCAACAAGCAGGCCTGGACCCTGGAAGACCTGCGCCGCCTGCCGCAACGCGCCGACATCACCCGCTTCATCTGCATCGAAGGCTGGAGCGCCATCGGCCAGTGGGGCGGGGTGCCGCTGCGCACCTTCCTCGAACGCATCGGCGCCGACACCAGCGCCAAGTACGTCGGCTTCAAGTGCGCCGACCGCTATTACTCCAGCATCGACATGGCTTCGGCGCTGCATCCGCAGACCGTGCTGGCGCTGGACTTCGGCGAGGTGGCCCTGCCGCCGGACTACGGCTATCCGCTGCGGCTGCGGGTACCCACCAAGCTCGGCTTCAAGAATCCCAAGCACATCCAGGCACTGTTCGTGACCAACGACTATCCCGGTGGCTACTGGGAAGACCAGGGCTACAACTGGTTCAGCGGGATCTAGGGACAACCTCTGCTGCGCGTCGGCCAAACTGCGTTGAAAAGACCCTGGGTCGCCAGCCCGGCCTAGGCGGTCCCTGCAGAAGGCTCATTTACCACTCTCAAACTGCGCTTCCTCAGATCTTCTCGCCTGGTCTGGCTCTAGCTCGCGAGACGTTGACTAAGCTTCTGGTGGCGGAACCCCGGCCTGGAGGTAGAGTCGAGATACCACCATCCTCTACCGGGAGCTCCCCTCATGTCCGCTCATCCTTCGATCGGTTTCATCGGCTTCGGCGCCATGGCCCAGCGCATGGGCGCCAACCTGCGCGAGGCCGGTTATACGGTCAGCGCCTATGCCGAACACCAGCAGGACGGCGAGCGCCATGGCACGCCGATGGAATCCCTGGCGACCCTGCTGCCCCAGGCCGAGGCAGTGATCGTCTCCCTGCCCAACGACGCCATTCTCGAACAGGTGCTGCTCGGCCCCGACGGCGTCCTCGCCCGTCTGGAAAGCGGTCGGCTGCTGATCAACACCAGCACCAATTCACCCGCGCTGTCGCTGCGTCTGGAAGCGGCCGGCCGGGCCCGCGGTATCGCCGTGGTCGAGGCGCCGGTGTCCGGTAGCACACCCGAAGCGGAAAAGGCGCAGCTGGTGGTCCTGGCCGCCGGCGAGCCCGAAGCGGTGGAGCGGGCGCGGCCGATCCTCGAAGTCCTGGGCAAGACCGTGCACCACGTCGGTCCGACCGGGCAGGGCGCGGCCATCAAGCTGGCCATCAACGGCCTGATGGGCGCCGGGCTCGCCGCCCTGGCCGAGGCGCTGGCCTATGCCACCCGCGCCGGCCTGGATGCCGAGGTGCTGTTCGAGGTGTTCGGCGACCTGGCGGTGCTCTCGCCTCATCACCAGCGCAAGCTGGCGGCGCTGCGCGACGGCGACTTCGCCCCGCAATTCCCGGCGGCGCTGATGCACAAGGACATGGGCCTCCTGCTGGCCGAGCTCAACGCCACTTTCCAGGGTGCGCCGACCCTGGCCGCTGCGGCGCAGCAACTGGCGCTGGGCGCCGAGCTGCATCCGGATGCCGATTACCTGATCACCGCCGACATCCTGCTGGAAGAAGCCGAAGACGCCGCCACCCGCTGACGCCTGGCTTTCCCCCTCTCGGGACGACGTCTAGACTGATCCGGTCCGTCGTCCCGGAATCCCTCCCACATGACCGCTAGCGGTGCCGTCCCCCAATTCTGGCGCGATCCCGCGCTGCCTTTCCTCGAAGCCCGTTCGATCCAGGATGGCCGCGCGCTGTGCTATGCCCCGCATTCCCACGAAACCTTCTCCATAGGTACCGTGCTGGGTGGTCGCAGTCGCTATCACAACGGCTCGACCCGCGAACTGGTGGGGGCGGGCACCCTGGTGCTGATGAATCCCGGTGACGTCCATGCCTGCAATCCGCAGGGCGAGGACGCCTGGCGCTATCGCATGCTGCACGTGGACGCCGGCTGGCTGGCCGAGCTGCAGCGCCCGGGTGCCGACGACTTCCAAGCGCTGGGCGTACAGCTGTCCCGTGACCCCTAGCTGTACGCCGGGCTGGAAGCCCTGCATGCCTGCCTGATCGACCCGGATAGCTTTACCCTGCAGCGCCAGAGTCAGGCGCTGCTGTATTTCGAGGCCGTACTGGCGCGCCTGGGGCGTACCCCGGTCGCGGCAGCGCGGGCCCGCGAGGATCGCCGCCTGAGGCGCGCCGCCGAATTTCTCGATGCCCACTGCAGCGAGGGTGTCAGCCTGGACCAGCTCAGCCAGGTGGCGGATCTCTCGCCCACCCAGTTGATTCGCAGCTTTCGCCGGCGCTATGGCCTGACGCCCCATGCCTACCTTATCGACCGGCGCATTCGCCTGGCACGGCAACACCTGCGTCAGG
Source organism: Pseudomonas flavocrustae (assembly GCF_029872515.1). Classification (NCBI taxonomy): domain Bacteria; kingdom Pseudomonadati; phylum Pseudomonadota; class Gammaproteobacteria; order Pseudomonadales; family Pseudomonadaceae; genus Pseudomonas; species Pseudomonas flavocrustae. The sequence continues at coordinate 216,494 of NZ_JAPDIQ010000001.1, forward strand.
GCGATGGCCTGGCCGAGGTCGCCCTGGCCACCGGCTTCGCTGACCAGGCCCATCTGCAGCGCACCTTCAAGCGCCTGGTGGCGGCCACCCCCGGTCAGTACCGCGCCGCGTCAGCCCTCCCATAGCAGCGAAGCGGCGCACAGCACCAGCAGCGCCGCGAGGGCGCGATTGAGCAGGCGCAGGCGGGCCGCCGACGGTGAATGGCCGCGCAGCCATTGGCCGGCCATGGCCCAGCAGGCCAGGGAGGCGAAGCAGATCACCAGGTAAAGACCGGCGAACAGCATCAGGCGCCCGCGATCTTCGGCGACGAACAGCGCCACCCCGGCCGCGGCGGCGAGCCAGGCCTTGGGATTGAGCCACTGCAGCAGGGCGCCGTCGCGAAAGCCCGGGCAGGCGGCCACCGCGCCACTGCCCAGGTCTCCCGCGGCCCGTGCCAGTTTCCACGCCAGGTACAGCAGGAAGAGCGCGCCGGCCACGCGCAGGATCCAGAGCAGCGCCGGCCAGGCGGCCAGTATCTGGTGCAGGCCGAGGCCGACCGCCAGCAGCAGGACGACGAAGCCCAGGGTGGCGCCGGCGACATGCCACAGGGCCGGTCGCCAGCCATGGACAAGGCCGGTATTGAAGCCCACCAGATTGACCGGGCCAGGAGAAAGGGATGCCACCAGGGCAAAGGCGGCCATGGACAGGATCAGGGTCATCGCAAGGTCTCGACAGTTGTGGAGACCTGAACCTAGCGAGGGTGACCCCTGGCGGTATTGAAGAAAATGACCCTTCCGACCCGACGAAAGGCGGGAATTCGCAGCGTTTCGCTGACGTCCATTACAGCGAGCTTAGCGCTCCCCCGGTGGTTTCAACGTCGCTGTCGGCCACCGGGGCTTTCTCTTCTCGGATCCTGGCGCGCTAGGGTGCGATAGGCAGGGTAAATCTGAAGGTGCTGCCCTGACCCAGGGCGCTGGTGACGCTCAAATCACCGCCGTGGGCCTCGACGATGCCCTTGGCGATGTACAGTCCCAGGCCGTGACCGGTGGGATTGTCTTCCTGCACGTGCCAGAAGCGCTCGAATACCCGTGCCTGTTGCGCCTGATTCATGCCGCGGCCGTTGTCGGTCACGCTGATCTCGGCCAGGTTGCCGATCTGGCGCATGCTGAGTTGCACCAGACCACCTGGCGCGGTGAACTTGATGGCATTGCCCAGCAGGTTCATCAGCACCTGGAAGATGCGCTCGGCTTCCACCAGCACCTGGAGATCCGGATCGGCGGCGTATTCCAGACTGATGTTCTTGATCTCCGCCAGTGGCCGCGACAGCAGGATGGGTTGCGCGCAGACGTCCGCCAGGCGCGCCGGGTTGAGGTTCAGTGCCAGGCGATCCGACTCGATCTTCGACAGGTCCAGCAGGTCGCTGATCAGGGCGTTCATGCGGTTGGCCGCGGTCTCTATCACCTGCAGCGAACTGGGCAGGCGGTCATCGCCCAGCGCCAGCTTTTCCAGTTGGCGCTGCAGCATCCCGACCTTCATCAGGATGATGGTGATGGGGCTGCGCAGGTCATGGGAAACCGCCGCGACGATCTCGTCGCGCAGGCGCACCGCCTGGCGTTCGCGTTCGACCTGGCGCGCCAGGTCCAGCTCGATGGCCGAGCGGCGCAGGTCCTTGGCGGCAAACAGATCGGCCGGGCGCCAGCGCTCCGAGCGCAGGCGGACCAGTTCCTTCCAGGCATCGAAGGAACGCCGCGGATGCGGATAGTTGAGCCCCGGTCCCGGCGTGGGCGACGTGGCTTCAAGCTTGGCCGGATTACCACTCCAGACCACGGTTGTGACGATCTCCGGGCGGAACCAGAGCACCAGATTGCGCACCGGCTTGGGCAGCGCCAGTGCCAGGACGCCGCTGACCCGATCGCTGTAGCGACGGGCCTCGGGCAGTTCGTCGGCCAGGCAGCGGGTCGCATAGATGCCCGAGGCATCCATCTCGGCCGTCACCCAGGCGGCGAGGATGCGAATGTCTTCCGCGCTCGGGCATTCGCCCAGGGTGCTGAGCTCATCCTCCACCAGCACCGCGACACCGGCGGCATTCACCAGCTCCAGGAGATCGGTGGGTCTTTCGCTGAGGCCACTGAGTACCTCGCCACGGCTGTCGCACATGCCCTGGATCAGCGCCGCCAGTTGCGCCTCGCGCGCATCGATCTCGCGTTGCACCTGGCGGTTTTCCAGCGCGCGAATCATCAGCGACACCAGCACCCCGACCGAGCGGCAGGCCATCCGGGTACGGAAGGGCAGATAGAGCGGTTCGCGATGGCCACAGCTGATCAGTCCCCAGAGCTTGTCGTCGCTGATCAGCGATACGCTCATGGACGCACGCAGGCCCTGGTTGCGCACGTACTGACAATGGATGGGCGATACGCTGCGCAGCACGGCGTGGGTGAGGTCGATCGGATCCCGCCCGGTGCCATGCAGAAAGGCCGGTACCAGCGGGACCGCCTCGTACTGAGCGTCGGGGATGTTGCGAATCCAGTTCTCGTGATAGAGCGCGCGGGCCTGGGCAGGAATATCGGCCGCCGGAAAGTGCATGCCCAGATAGCTGTCGATGTCGTCGACCCGGTCCTCGGTCACCACCTGGCCATCGCCGCCGTCATCGAAGCGATAGACCACCACCCGATCAAAGCCGGTGAGGGCACGCACCTCGCGCACCGCACCTTCGCACAGCTCAGGCAGGGTGCGAGCCTGCTGCAGGCGGGCCAGGGCGCGCGCCAGCCCGGCGGGCTCGACACCGCCATGGTCGTCCGGCTCGAATTCCAGAAACACCAGGCCGCGGCTGCGATGCAGGATCACGTCCATGTCGCGGACCGGACGTGTCCAGCTCAGCGGATTGGCTTCTTCCAGATGCTCCAGGGTCAACGCCTGCCGCACCTGCTCGAACAGCTCGAGCGGCAGCACCTGCTGCAGTGGCCGACCCAGCAGCTCGACCTGCGGCTTGCCCAGCAACTCGGGCAGATTGCGGCTGACATGCTTGGTCAGCCACTCCGCCTCATCGAAGGCGATGAGGTAACCGTGTGCCTGGATGGCGCCTGGAATGCGGATCGGCTCGCTTTCGCAGCTTTGCAGCGACTGACCGGAAGGTGCAGCAATCATGCGACTGTCTCAGATGAACTCTTGAATAGGACCGCACCAAGGCGGTCCTGTTAAAGCTTTAGCACCGAATGGCTGTGAATGTGATGCCGATCACGCACGGCTCCCAGACCTCGCACCAGTTTCGCATCGGCTGTATCCAATAACCATTATTGCGATCATTTTTTGCCGAAGGATTCATTCTTGGTGTCGGATCCCATGGCTGGCCTCCCGGGCTGACGGCGGTATCATGGCGCTTTGCGCAGAGTTCAGTCATGGCCCGCTTCCGCCCCTTGCCCATCATCGATCGCAGCCGGGATGACCTGTTCATGCGCGAGGCCCTGGTCCTGGCAGAGCAGGGCGCCGGGCAGGGCGAGGTGCCGGTCGGAGCCGTGGTGGTGCTCGACGGAGAGGTCATCGGCCGCGGTTTCAATCGGCCCATCGGTGCTCACGATCCCAGCGCCCATGCCGAGATGGAGGCCATCCGCGATGCCGCCACGCGTCTGGCCAATTACCGGCTGCCCGGCGCGACGCTCTATGTGACGCTTGAGCCCTGCAGCATGTGCGCCGGCCTCATCGTCCACAGTCGCATCCAGCGGCTGGTCTATGGCGCCAGCGAGCCACGCGCCGGCATGGCCCAGAGTCGCGGGCGCTTCTTCGAGCAGGACTTTCTCAATCACCGGGTCCTGGTGGACGGCGGGGTACTGGCCGAGGCCTGTGGCCAGGTACTGACCGAATTCTTCCGCGCGCGGCGCAATCCCGCGGCCAGCGAAGGCTAGGCCGCCAGTTCGCGCATCCGCGTGAGCACGGCGTTCAGGCCGTTGCTGCGCGATTGCGACAGCTGCCGTTCCAGCCCGAGTTCGCTCAGCCAGCCGTGGATGTCGAGGCGGCCCAGCTCTTCGCGGGTCAGGCCATTGGCGCGCACCAGCACCACGGCGAGCAGTCCCTTGAGCACCCGGGATTCGCTGCTGGCGCGAAAGAAATGACGATCACCCTGGGCTTCATGGGTCAGGCGCACCCGACTCTCGCAGCCTTGCACCAGATCCTCGTCGCGTTCCGCGAGCACCGCCGGCAGGCGCTCGGCCCACTGCAGCAGCAGTCGCGAGCGCGCTTCCCAGCCCTTGGCGATGATGAAGGCGCGGCGGGCTTCCGCCGCATCGGGAAGCAGATTCATCGCAGCAGCTCCAGGGCGTTGTCGAGGGCAGTGAAAAAGCGCTGCAGGTCCTCGGCATCGTTGTACAGGCCAAGGGAGACCCGCAGCGCACCGGGGGTCTGCAGGGTCTGGAACAGCGGCATGGCGCAGTGCTGACCGGCGCGCACCGCTATGCCCTGTTCACCCAGCAGGTGAGAGAGGTCGCCGACATCGATGCCCGCGACCTGGAAGCTGGCCAGGGCGATCTGGGGTTCACCCAGCACCTGGACGCCGTCGCGGGCGGCCAGCCCGGCCAGGAGCTTCAGACTGAGCGCCTGCTCGTGACCGCGGATCAGCGTCTCGTCCTGACCCTGTAGCCAGTCGACCGCGGCGCCCAGGGCGATGGCCGCGCCTATGGGCGGCGTCCCGGCTTCGAAGCCCATGGGCGCGGCATGGAAGCGGGCGTCGGTGAAGGTGGTGTGCTGCACCATCTCGCCGCCGAACTGCCAGGGCTTGAGCCGCGCCAGGCCAGCGGCCTTGCCCCAGAGCACGCCAATGGCCTCGGGGGCATAGAGCTTGTGCCCGGAAAAGACATAGAAGTCGGCGTCGAAGTCGCCCGGGCGATGACGGCCATGGACCGCGCCCTGGGCGCCGTCCACCACCAGCCAGGCCGGCGAGCGCGCCCGTACCAGGGCCGCGAGTTCCGCCAGTGGCTGCCAGGTGCCGAGCACATTGGACAGCTGGCTGACCGCGACCACGCGCGTTCGTGGGCCCAGCAGCCGCTCGGCGGCTTCCAGGTCCAGATGACCGCTCGGGGTCAGCGGGATGACCCTGAGTTCAAGGCCCCGACGCCGGGCCAGCTGCTGCCAGGGCAGCAGATTGGCATGGTGCTCAAGGGCGCTGATGAGAATCTCGTCACCCGCCGCGCAGGCGTCTTCCAGCCCATAGGCCAGCAGATTGAGGGCTTCGGTCGCGCCGCGGGTCAGCACCACCTCGTGCGGCGCGGCCGCGCCCAGCCAGGCGGCGATCCGTCCACGGGCGCCTTCGTAGGCAGCGGTGGTCCGCTCGGCGGCCCAGTGCTGGGCGCGGTGCACATTGGCTGCACCCAGACTGTAGCTGGCCAGCAGGGCATCCAGCACCACCTGGGGCTTCTGCGCCGTGGCGGCGCTGTCGAGGTAGGTGATGCCGTCGGCGGCGAAGGCGGTGAAAGCCGGAAACTCGGCTCTCCAGGGAGAGGGTAGCGACATGGCGACAGCTCCGGGGTAGCCCGCGTGAGGCAGGCTGCCCGGTTGTGGACTCAGTTGTGCGCGTGCAGCGCTTCGTTGAGTTCGATGGCGGTCTTGTTGGTCTTGCACTCGACCGCGCCGGTTTCCGAATTGCGGCGCAGCAGCAGGTCGCTCTGACCGGCCAGTTCGCGCGCCTTGACCACCCGTACCAGCTGGTTCTGGTCATCCAGTACGGCGACCTTGGTACCCGCGGTCACATAGAGGCCGGATTCCACGGTGCAGCGATCGCCCAGCGGGATGCCAATGCCGGCGTTGGCCCCGATCAGGCAGCCTTCGCCGACGCTGATGATGATGTTGCCTCCGCCCGACAGGGTGCCCATGGTCGAGCAGCCGCCGCCCAGGTCCGAGCCCTTGCCGACGAAGACGCCCGCGGAGACGCGGCCTTCGATCATGCCCGGGCCGGCGGTACCGGCGTTGAAGTTGACGAAGCCTTCGTGCATCACCGTGGTGCCTTCACCCACATAGGCACCCAGGCGCACGCGGGCGGTATCGGCGATACGCACGCCGGCCGGCACCACGTAGTCGGTCATCTTGGGGAATTTGTCCACCGAGAAGACTTCCAGCAGCTTGCCGCGCAGACGGGCTTCCAGCTGCTCGGCCGGCAGCTCGGCCAGGTCCACGGCGCCCTGGTTGGTCCAGGCCACGTTGGGCAGCAGGGCGAAGATGCCGGTCAGGTTCAGCCCATGGGGCTTGACCAGGCGATGGGACAGCAGATGCAGCTTCAGGTAGGCCTCGGGGGTAGAAGCGGGTGCGGCGTCTTCGGCCAGCAGGGTGGCCACCAGCGGCTTGTTGCTTTCCGCCAGGCGGGTCAGCAGCGCCGACTGCACGGCATCGATGCCCTTGAGGGCTTCGGCCAGACCGCGGGCCTGGGCCGGAGCGAAGGCGATGGCCTGGTTGCCACCCTGGTACTCCAGCAGTGGCGCGACCGCCTCGACCAGCGCTGCCGGGGGATTCAGCAGAGGCTGTGCATAGAAGACTTCCAGCCAGGCGTCCTGGCGATTCTGGGTGCCGACACCGAAGGCGATACTGAAGAGGGCATTCGACATGTGACTGTTCCTTTGCAAAGGCACCGATCCGGTCGGTGCGAGATGTGCGGTAGTGGGGGCGGTGGCCGCGGAGTCAGTTCAGGGCCGCGGCATAGAGCTCGGGCTTGAAGCCCAGCAGGGTACGGTCGCCGAGATCGAGCACGGGTCGCTTGATCATCGAAGGCTGCGCCAGCATCAGGTCGATGGCCCTGGCGGTATCGAGGTCGGCCTTCTGGGCGTCGTCGAGCTTGCGGAAGGTGGTGCCGGCGCGATTGAGCACCTTGTCCCAGCCATGTTCCGCGCACCAGGCCGCCAGCCGTTCGCGGTCGATGCCGCTCTGCTTGTAGTCATGGAAGTGATAGGCCTGGCCATGCTCATCAAGCCATTGGCGGGCCTTCTTCATGGTGTCACAGGCCTTGATGCCGTAGAGGCTCAGGCCACTGGCCGCTGCGGGCATGGCGTTCTCCTGCGAAAGACTGCAACCGCAGATTATGCCATGACGGGCCGGAAAAGGGCCGGGCGTCGCGCCCCGAGTGAAGAGGGCAGGCGCCGGAAAGCAGAAGGCCGGGGAGTCCCCGGCCTTGGCGATCAACCGCGGCTTTTCACGCCGTAGGTTTCGTCGAGGGTGCCCGGGGTGCCGTCACCCTTGGGCGCATAGTCCCGCGGCGCTTCGGTCGGACCGTCGATGCGCTCGCGACTGGAGGGGTAACGCTGCTCGGCGCTGTGCAGCGAGGCCAGCAGGTGCTGACGGGTCAGCTCGTCCTGGGCCAGACGCTCGGCGCCTTCGGACAGGTGCGACTGCATGTCCTGGTAGGTCTGGGTGAGCTTGCGCACCAGGCCGGCGGTGGTGCTGAAGTGGCTGGTGACCTCGTGCTGGTAGTCGTCGAACTTCTTCTGCAGGTCATCCAGCTGGCGCTGCACGCGGCTCGGCGCGGCACCCGGCACCAGGCGCGCCAGCAGAAAACCTATCCCGACCCCGATCAGCAGCGCGATCAGGGGCAACAACCAGGTAGTGAGCGACTGTTCCACGAAACTTCCTCTATGAGCGGCTTTGCTTTACGGTAACGGCAGACCGGCGAGCCTGTACACTGGGTTGCGTCATCTGCCATTCGCTGGGCGTCATCATACCCCGCAGTCAGGCATCGCGCAGGATCGACCCTATCAAAATCAACTCCTTGGATGAGCACTGTTCGTCCGGGATCACGGAGTCAAGCGTGTCAGCCCGTGAACAAACCCTGCTGCTGGAGGGCCCCGCCGGCACTCTGGAAGCGCTGTACCAGAGCCCGGATGCCGCCACCGGCGCGGTCCTGCTCTGTCATCCCCATCCGCTCCATGGCGGCGCCATGCAGAACAAGGTGGTCGCCACCCTGCAGCGCATCGCCCGGGACGCCGGCCAGGCGACCCTCAGATTCAACTTTCGTGGCGTCGGCGCCAGCACCGGCGTGCATGCCGGCGGTGAAGGCGAGATCGACGATGCCGCGGCCGCTGTGGCCTGGTTGCGCGACCGCCACCCCGACCTGCCGCTGACCCTCTGCGGTTTCTCCTTCGGTTCCTGTGTCGCCGCCTGCCTGGGCGGCCGCCTGGAAGGCGAAGGCGTGGCGGTGGAACGGCTGTTCATGCTGGCGCCGCCGGTGGAGCGTTTCGCGGTCGACGGTCGCCTGCCACAGCGGGCGCGCCTCACGGTGATCCAGCCCGAAGCCGACGAGGTGGTGACCCCCGAGCGGGTCTACGCCTGGTCCGCCGCGCTCGAACAGCCGCACGAATTGCTTCGCGTCGCCGAGTGCAGTCATTTCTTCCATGGCAAACTCGTCGAACTCAAAGATCTGGTCCTGCCGCGCCTGCAGGCCTGACCCTCGTTAGTCTCTCGGATTCCCAGCGCCTCCATGACCACTCGCATTCTCACTGGCATCACCACCACCGGCACCCCGCACCTGGGCAACTACGCCGGGGCCATCCGTCCCGCCATCCGCGCCAGTCTGGCCGCCGATGCCGACTCCTTCTATTTCCTCGCCGACTACCATGCCCTGATCAAGTGCGACGACCCCGCGCGCATCCAGCGTTCGCGCCTGGAGATCGCCGCCACCTGGCTGGCCAGCGGCCTGGATCCGGAGCGGGTGACCTTCTATCGCCAGTCCGACATCCCGGAGATCCCCGAACTGACCTGGCTGCTCACCTGCGTCGCCGGCAAAGGCCTGCTCAATCGCGCCCATGCCTACAAGGCCGCGGTCGACCGCAACCTGGAACAGGGCGAAGACCCCGACGCGGGCGTGACCATGGGCCTCTACAGCTACCCGGTGCTGATGGCCGCGGACATCCTCATTTTCAATGCCCTGCGCGTGCCGGTCGGGCGTGACCAGATCCAGCACGTGGAGATGGCCCGCGACATCGGTCAGCGCTTCAATCACCTGTTCGGCAACGGGCGCGACTATTTCGCCCTGCCCGAGGCGGTCATCGAGGAAAGCGTCTCCACCTTGCCCGGTCTCGATGGCCGCAAGATGTCGAAGAGCTACGACAACACCATCCCGCTGTTCGGCAGCGCCAAGCAGCTCAAGGACGCCATCGCCCGGATCGTCACCGACTCGCGCCTGCCCGGCGAGCCCAAGGATCCTGACAGCGCCCATCTCTTCGCCCTCTACCAGGCCTTCGCTACCCCCGAGCAGAGCGCGGCCTTCCGCGCGGCCCTGCAGGATGGCCTGGCCTGGGGCGAAGCCAAAGGTCAGCTGTTCGAGGTACTGGATGCCGAGCTGGGCGAAGCCCGCGAGCGCTATGCGGCGCTGATCGCCCGTCCCGACGATCTGGAAGACATCCTGCTGGCTGGCGCCGCCAAGGCCCGCCGCGATGCCACGCCCTTCCTCGGCGAACTGCGCGAAGCCGTGGGCCTGCGCTCGCTCAAGACCCAGGTCGCTGCCGGCAGCACCAAGAAGAAGGCCAGCAAGACCGCCCGCTTCGTCAGCTTCCGTGAAGGCGATAGCTTCCGGTTCCGCCTGCTCGACGCCGACGGCACTGAATTGGCGCTGTCGATCCCCTTCGCCGAAGCCAAGACCGCCGGCATCACCAGCAAGCAGCTGGTCGCGACGCCGGCCAGTGTCGTGGCAGGCGAGGGCAACGGCTTCCAGCTGCTGCTGGACGATCAGGTGATGGCTGAGGGCGTCGCCAGCGATTCCCCCGCCGCGCGCGATGCCCTGATCGAGCGCACTCGGGCCGCCCTCGCACAACTGGCCGAGTCCTAAAGGGCACCCGTGGTCCCCGGCGTTGTCAACGCCAGGGACCGCCATTACAGTGACCCCCCTTTTTTCCCACCCGACCAGAAGCCGCCATGACCCCCCTCGAGCGTTACCAGGCCGACCTCAAGCGCCCGGAGTTTTTCTACGATGCTGCCCAGGAAGAGGCCGTCCGCCATCTGCAGCGCCTCTATGACGAATTGCTCGTCGAGCCCGCGTCCAAGGGTGGCCTGTTCGGCAAGCTGCTCGGGCGCAAGACGGTCACGCCGGTCAAGGGGCTGTATTTCTGGGGTGGGGTAGGGCGTGGCAAGACCTACCTGGTCGATACCTTCTATGACGCCCTGCCGTTCAAGCAGAAGATGCGCACCCACTTCCACCGCTTCATGAAGCGCGTGCATGAAGAGCTGCGCACCCTCAAGGGCGAGAAGAATCCCCTGACCATCATCGCCCGGCGCTTCGCCGACGAGGCGCGGGTGATCTGCTTCGACGAATTCTTCGTTTCCGACATCACCGACGCCATGATCCTGGCGACCCTGCTCGAAGAGCTGTTCAAGAACGGTGTAAGTCTGGTCGCCACCTCGAACATCGTACCCGACGGCCTCTACAAGGACGGCCTGCAGCGCGCGCGCTTCCTGCCGGCCATCGCGCTGCTCAAGGAACATACCGAGATCGTCAACGTCGACAGCGGCGTGGACTATCGCCTGCGCGCCCTGGAGCAGGCCCAGCTGTTTCACTATCCGCTGAGCGAAGCCGTCGAGGCGGCGATGGCCAAGAGCTTCCGTTCGCTCACCGTCGAGTGCAACGACCTCTGCGAAGACGTGCCGCTGATGATCGAGAATCGCGAGATCCGCGCTCGCCGCACCTGCGAAGACGTCGCCTGGTTTGATTTCCGCGCCCTTTGCGACGGTCCGCGCAGCCAGAACGACTACATCGAGCTGGGCAAGATCTTCCAGACGGTGCTGGTCAGCAATGTCGAGCAGATGGATGCGCTCAAGGACGACATGGCACGACGCTTCATCAACTTGGTCGATGAGTTCTACGATCGCCAGGTCAAGCTGATCCTGTCTGCCGAGGTCGAGCTCAAGGACCTCTATTCCGGTGGCCGCCTGGAGTTCGAATTCCAGCGCACCCTCAGTCGCCTGCTGGAAATGCAGTCCCACGAATACCTGGCGCGTCCGCACAAGCCGTGAACCCTGCCTGGGTTGAGGGATCAACCCCTTGACCCAGGTTTTCGGGAGGTACGCGTGAATTCCGATCCCTTCGCCGATTGGGATGGCTCGCCCACTCAGGCGCGCATCCTGCAAAGGCAACTCGCCAGGCAGGTCCTGCTGCACGACGACTTCGGCTCGCCGCGGCGTTACGCCGGTGTCGATGTAGGTTTCGAAGAGGGCGGCGAGATCACCCGTGCGGTGGCCGTCCTGCTGGATGCCGAGACCCTCCAGCCGCTGGCCCATGCCGTCGCGCGCATCCCCACGGTGATGCCCTATGTCCCGGGACTGCTGTCCTTTCGGGAACTCCCTGCACTGCTCCAGGCGCTGGCGGAATTGCCGGAGACTCCCGATCTGGTGTTCTGCGATGGCCACGGCATCGCCCACCCGCGCCGGCTGGGCATCGCCGCTCATCTGGGTGTGGTCACCGGTCTGCCGACGATCGGTGTGGCCAAGAAAATCCTTACCGGCCACCACGGCGAACTCGCCGAGACGCGCGGCAGCCAGGTCGACTTGCTGGATCGCGAGGGTGGGGTGATAGGTACGGTGCTGCGCAGCAAGGATCGGGTCAGGCCGCTGATCGTGTCGCCCGGGCACCGGGTCGGTCTGGCCACTGCACCCGCGCTGGTCATGGCCTGCGTAAGGCGTCACCGCCTGCCGGAACCCACGCGACTGGCAGACCACCTGGCCTCACGCCGTCAGGGTTCGGCGGCTACCCAGGCGCTATTTCCCTTCTGATTCTCTGCTTGCTTTTTTACCCTGAGCGGGTATCATGCCGCAGCTTTCTTGGCGGGGGATGCCTAAGCCTGCCGAGATCGCCGTAGCGGACGCCGACCCGAGCCCCCGAAGAGCGTCTGTTTCCGGCTGCCCCCGACTTGTCTGGGGTTGCACTGTTGTGTAGAATTTGCCGTCTTTTTACCAGGGCGGCCTCTGAGGCCATAGAGAATGAAAACTTTCACCGCAAAACCGGAAACCGTTAAGCGCGACTGGTACGTCGTCGACGCTGCTGGCCAGACTCTGGGTCGTCTGGCTACTGAAATTGCCACTCGCCTGCGTGGCAAGCACAAGCCCGAATACACCCCTCACGTTGACACCGGCGACTACATCGTCGTCATCAACGCCGAGCAGGTTCGTGTGACCGGTGCCAAGACTACCGACAAGATGTACTACCATCACTCCGGTTTCCCGGGTGGCATCAAGTCGATCAACTTCGAAAAGCTGATCGCCCGTGCTCCCGAGCGCGTCATCGAGACCGCCGTCAAGGGTATGCTGCCGAAGAACCCGCTGGGCCGCGACATGTATCGCAAGCTCAAGGTGTACAAGGGTGCGAACCATCCGCACACCGCTCAGCAGCCCCAAGAACTCAAGTTTTAATCGGGATAGTACAACATGTCGGCAACTCAAAATTACGGTACCGGCCGTCGTAAGACTGCCACCGCTCGTGTCTTCCTCCGTCCGGGCACTGGCAAGATCTCCATCAACGATCGCGCTCTGGACACCTTCTTCGGCCGCGAAACCGCGCGCATGGTCGTGCGTCAGCCCCTAGAGCTGACCGAGACCCTGGAGAAGTTCGACATCTACGTTACCGTCGCTGGCGGTGGTGTGAGCGGTCAGGCCGGTGCTATCCGTCACGGCATTACCCGCGCTCTGATCGAGTACGACGAAGGCTACCGCAGCTCCCTGCGCAAAGCCGGTTACGTCACTCGTGACGCCCGTGAAGTCGAACGTAAGAAAGTCGGTCTGCGCAAAGCGCGTAAGCGTCCGCAGTACTCCAAGCGTTAATCCTTCGGGATACGCTCGAAAAACCCAGCCAATGGCTGGGTTTTTTTATGCCCAGGATTTTTCCCGCATGGGCGCTGGAGCCTTCGGCAGACAGGCTATCTCGCCCGGCGTTGGGCTTCGCTGCGCTCAATGCCAGCCTACCCGGTATGCTGAGGCATGGTAGGTTGGGCTGAGGCAGCTCCACCGCCGAAGCCCAACAGTCCGGCCATTCCTCCCAGCGATGGGCTTCGCCGCACTCAGCGCCAACCTACCGGCTATGTCGGAGCACCGTAGGTTGGGTTGAGGCGGCTCCATCGCCGAAGCCCAACAGTCCTGCTATCGCGCCAGCGTTGGGCTTCGCCGCGCTCAGTGCCAACTTACACAGTATGCAGGGCACCGTAGGCGGGTTGAGGCAGTCCCACCGTGGGGTTTGGCACGAAGGTCATCTTCCCCTGCTGCTGGCTAAGTGCTCGCCTTCGCGAGGCTGCTATGGCATGTCCAGGGTGGCGTCGAGCGCGTACCGGCGCCTGTACGGATTCCAGGCATAAAAAAAGAGGCGCCTAGGCGCCCCTTTTCATGGGTGGCTGAGATCAGCCGGGATGATTTTCCCGGGAGTCCTTGAGCTTGCGATCGAGTTCGGCCTGAGTGGCCTCGTCCTCTTTCACGGCATCGGCCTTGGGCGCTTCGTCAGTGACACTGTCCTGACCGGTCAGGGCGACACTGGCCGCTTCTTCCTGGGCAGGGCTGGGTACGACCTCGACGGGCTCTTCCATCACGATCGGTGCCGACTCGGCCTCGGCTGCGGGCAGCTCCTCGGTCGCCTGGGCGGGCTGGACCTCGGGCGCCTGCTGCGGCTCCACGGTGCCTACCGCTGCGGTAGCGAAGGTTTCCTCGGTTTCGGCTATGGCGCCCAGCGCGGGTGCCTCGGCCTGCTGCTCGGGCTGGCTGGCGCGAGCGGCTTCAGCTTCACGAGCCATGCGCTCACGGCGACGACGCTCGCGCGGGTCGTTGGAGGCGCGGCCTGCGGCCGACTCTGCGGTTTCAGCTTCGACCGGTGCGGTAGGAATGGCGGCAGGGGTCGCGACCGGGGCGATCTGCTCGGCGGCAGGTGCGGCAATTTCCACTTCCTGGTGCGGCGCACGCTCGTCCTGCAGCTGGCTCACGTCGGGCGTGAGGATCTCCGGCTGGGCCGGCGCTTCGGCGGCAGGCTGCTCCACCGCGGTTTCCCGGGTGACTTCAGCGACAGGGGTGTCGGCAGCAGCCACTGGCTCCTGCTGATGAGCCTCACGAGCCGCTTCCTGGGTGGCGACGGCAGTCACGCTCTCGCTCACCACGACAGCGGTGCCCAGAGCTATGGCGGCGGGCGCTACAGGGGCATCGGTACCCGGCTCTTCGTCTTCGATGAAGTTGCCATTGGCATCGCGCTGACGCTCACGACGGTTGCTGCGGCGACGCTGACCGCGGGAACGGCGACGCGGACGCTCTTCGCCTTCTTCCAGCTCGTCATTGCCTTCCAGGACTTCTTCTTCGTTCAGCTCTTCGGCACTGGCCGCTTCCTGACGCTCTTCGCGAGCCTTGCGCTCCTCGCGGGGCTGACGCTCTTCACGTGGCTTGCGTTCCTCGCGAGGCTGACGCTCCTCACGCGGCTGGCGCTCTTCGCGAGCCGGACGCTCTTCGGCACTCACGCGCTCTTCGCGCGGCTGGCGCTCTTCACGGGGTTGACGCTCTTCACGCGGCTGACGCTCTTCGCGAGAGGCGCGCTCCTCACGGGGCTGACGCTCTTCGCGAGCCGGGCGGTCTTCGCGCGGCTGGCGTTCTTCACGCGGTTGACGCTCTTCGCGAGTGGCGCGCTCTTCGCGGGGCTGACGCTCTTCGCGAGCCGGGCGGTCTTCACGGGCCTGACGCTCCTCGCGGGGCTGACGCTCTTCCCGCGGCTTGCGCTCTTCACGGGCCGGGCGCTCGCTGCGCTCGCCACGATCGGCGCGGGGCTGACGCTCTTCGCGCGGCTTGCGCTCGTCGTCACGACGACCTTCGCGGCGGCGATTCTGCTGACGGCCGTTGCGGCGCTCATCCTGGCTGCGCTGCTCGTCGCTGCTCTTGGCGGCGACCGGCGCGGCAACGGCCTTGTCGGCCATGGGCTGCTCTTCGGTCTTGCCGGCGAACAGGCTGACCAGGGACTTGACCAGGCCCTTGAACAGATTGGGCTCGGCGGTGGCCTTGGCTGCAGGGGCGACGGACGCCACGACTTCGGCCGTGACCGGGGTGGGGGCCGGTGCGCGCTCGGGCGCAACCTTCACCGCCGCTTCCTGGCGCACCAGGGTGCGGGTGGAGCTGACCGGCTGCACCTCTTCGGCTTCGGTGTTGGCCATCTCGTAGCTGGACTGGCTGTTCAGCAGCTCGGGATTGTCGTCACGCAGACGCTGCACTTCGAAGTGCGGGGTCTCGATGTGATCGTCCGGCAGGATGATGATGCGCACGCGGGTGCGCAGCTCGATCTTGGTGATGCTGTTGCGCTTCTCGTTGAGCAGGAAGGACGCGACCTGGATGGGTACGTGGGCACGAACCTCGGCGGTGCGATCCTTGAGGGCTTCTTCCTCGATCAGGCGCAGGATGGCCAGCGACAGGGATTCCACGTCGCGGATGATGCCCTGGCCGTTGCAGCGGGGGCAGACGATGCCGCTGGTTTCGCGCAGGGAAGGGCGCAGGCGCTGGCGGGACATTTCCAGTAGGCCGAAGCGGGAGATGCGACCGATCTGCACGCGGGCGCGGTCGGCTTCCAGGGCTTCGCGGACACGATCTTCCACGGCGCGCTGGTTCTTGACCGGGGTCATGTCGATGAAGTCGATGACGATCAGGCCGCCGATGTCGCGCAGGCGCAGCTGGCGGGCGATTTCCTCAGCCGCTTCCAGGTTGGTCTGCAGGGCGGTTTCTTCGATGTCGCCGCCCTTGGTGGCGCGCGCCGAGTTGATGTCGATGGACACCAGGGCTTCGGTGGGGTCGATGACGATGGAGCCGCCCGAGGGCAGCTTCACTTCACGCTGGAAGGCGGTCTCGATCTGGCTTTCGATCTGGAAGCGATTGAACAGCGGGACGCTGTCCTGGTACAGCTTGATCTTGCTGGCGTACTGCGGCATCACCTGGCGGATGAAGCTCAGGGCTTCTTCCTGGGCTTCGACGCTGTCGACCAGCACCTCGCCGATGTCCTGGCGCAGGTAGTCGCGGATGGCGCGAATGATGACGTTGCTTTCCTGATAGATCAGGAAGGGACCCTTGCGCTCGCCCGAGGCTTCGTTGATGGCGGACCAGAGTTGCAGCAGGTAGTCGAGGTCCCACTGCAGTTCTTCGGTGCTGCGACCGAGACCGGCGGTGCGCACGATCAGACCCATGTCGCCCGGGGCGTTCAGGCCGTTCAGGGCTTCGCGCAGTTCGTTGCGCTCTTCACCCTCGATGCGACGGGAGATGCCGCCCGCGCGGGGATTGTTGGGCATCAGCACCAGGTAGCGACCGGCGAGGCTGATGAAGGTGGTCAGGGCGGCGCCCTTGTTGCCGCGCTCTTCCTTTTCGACCTGGACGACTACTTCCTGGCCTTCGGAGAGCACTTCCTTGATGTTGACGCGGCCTTCCGGGTTCTTCTTGAAGTATTCCCGGGAGATTTCCTTCAGCGGGAGGAAGCCGTGGCGGTCGGCGCCGAAGTCGACGAAGGCGGCTTCCAGGCTGGGCTCGATGCGGGTGATGCGGCCTTTGTAGATGTTGGCCTTTTTCTGTTCGCGGGCTCCGGACTCGATGTCCAGATCGAACAGACGTTGACCGTCGACCAGGGCAACCCGCAATTCCTCGGGCTGGGTCGCGTTGATGAGCATTCTTTTCATGTAATACCACTACGTTCCAGGCTCTCGGCCCACGTGGTGGCAACAGGATTCAGGAGAAGGGTGCACGGGGTCGTATCGAAGCCGGTCCAAGCCGGCCTTCGTGTCCAGCAGCAGGCCCGGGGGCGTGCCGCGACTACGTCTCCTGCAGGCGCTTGAGCGACTGCCGTTGCAGCTCCACAAGAGGAGGAATCAACCAGGCATGGTGCGGGCGTGACAGCCGAAAGGCTCAGGCAGCCGGGTCGTCGCGGGATTCGTGTCAGGTGTCGCGGTTGGAGCATCGGCCGTTGGCCTTGAGGCTTCCACCTGCGATCGTCACCTTGGCCGAAGCTGGGCGCGAAGCGGGCTGCAGGCGTACTGTCAGGCTACGCGATACGCTGGTTGTGCATCTCCATCCTGCACACAATCTTCAGGAATCTGGTGCCGCCCGCAAGGTCCGGAGCGGTTGTCGTTTTACAGCTGACACCCTGGGTGCCGCTGCCTTGGTTACCAGGCGGATCGCAGCTCGCCACTCACCCCCTTGGGCAGAGTCGGCGGTCTGCTGGACGGCCAGACGTCCAGTGACTATTGCATTTGCAGCCTATTATTCGCGGGCGGAATCTACGGCCTCGCGAGCGGTGCCATCCAGACAGGACTGATAACCGCCTCCGGACTATAGCAGCAAGCTTTAAGTGCTTCAAATAAGGGAAAATTGCTATCATCTGTCGATGACTAAGCCTCCTTCTCCCAGCACCGGCGTTCAACTGCTCGATGTGCCCGCCGACTATGCCGGCCAGCGTATCGACAACTTCCTGCGTACCCAGCTCAAGGGCGCGCCCAAGACCCTCATCTATCGCATCCTGCGCAAGGGCGAAGTACGGGTGAACAAGGGGCGCATCAAGCCCGACTATCGTCTGCAGGCCGGCGACCAGATCCGCGTACCGCCACTGCGCCTGTCCGAGCCCGACGAGCCAGCACCCCTGGCCAAGGGACTGCTCGAGCGCCTGGAAGACTCCATCGTCCACGAGGACAAGACCCTCATCGTCATCAACAAGCCGGCCGGCATCGCCGTGCACGGCGGCAGTGGCCTGTCCGGCGGGGTCATCGAGGTCTTTCGCCAGCTGCGTCCCGACGCCCGCGACATCGAGCTGGTCCATCGTCTCGATCGGGATACCTCGGGCCTGCTGATGATCGCCAAGAAGCGCAGCATGCTGCGCTTCCTGCACGAAGCCTTGCGCGGCGACGGCGTGGACAAGCGCTATCACGCCCTGGTGCGCGGCCATTGGCCGGCGGCCAAGAAGAAGATCAGCGCGCCGCTGCTGAAGAACACCCTCAGGTCCGGCGAGCGCATGGTCGAGGTCAACGACGAGGGCAAGGAGGCGCTCACCGAATTCCGGGTGCTGCGGCGCTATGGCGAATTCGCCACCCTGGTCGAGGCGCGGCCGGTGACCGGGCGGACCCATCAGATCCGAGTCCATGCGCGCCATGCGGGGCACGCCATCGCCGGCGATCCCAAGTACGGCGACGAAGCCTTTTCCCAGGAGATCCGCGAACTCGGCGGCAAGCGACTGTTCCTGCACTCGGCGAGTCTGGTGATCCCCTTGCCCGAAGGCGGTGAGCTGCGCCTGGAAGCGCCGGTCGACAGCACCTGGAGTCAGACGCTGGAGCGTCTGGATGCCTGACTACCAGCTGCTGATCTTCGACTGGGACGGCACCCTGGCGGATTCCATCGGCCGGATCGTCGAGGTCATGCACGTGGCGGCCGAGCAGTTGGGGTTGCCGCCGCGCAGCGACGTGGCCATCAAGGGCATCATCGGCCTGGAGCTGGTCGCGGCGATCCAGACCCTCTATCCGCAGCTGGTGACCCCGGCGCAGATCGAGGGCTTTCGCGATGCCTACAGCGCCGAATTCGTCCGTCGCGAGCAGGCGGCCTCGCCGCTGTTTCCCGATGTGCTGAGCGGGCTGCAGCGCTTTCGCGCCCAGGGTTATCAGCTGGCCGTAGCGACGGGCAAGAGCCGGCGCGGGCTGGCGCGTTCGCTGCAGCAGCATGGCCTGAGCGATTTCTTCGACATCACCCGCTGCGCCGACGAGGCCGCCGGCAAGCCCGATCCGCAGATGGTGCAGGAGATTCTTGCCCACTGTGGCGTGGCGCCGGAGCGGGCCCTCCTGGTAGGAGATGCGGTCTTCGACCTGGAAATGGCACGGCGCGCCGGGGTCGCGGCGGTCGGGGTCGCCTATGGTGCCCAGCCGGCCGAGGTCCTCAGGGATTTCGGACCGCGCCTGGTGATCGAAGCTTTCGCGGACCTGGCGCTATGGCTGGGTGACAATGTGGTGTGCAGGAGTGATAGCGGGCATGGCTGACGAGTGGAAGGAAGACAGCGGACGTACGCGTCCGGCGGACGACAAGACCTGGGCCCTGATCGAGAAGACCATGCTCGCCAGCGTGCGCGAGCAACGGCGAGCGCGGCGCTGGGGCATCTTTTTCAAGTTTCTGACCTTCGCCTATCTGATTGTCATGCTGGTGCTGTTCACGCCCCTGCTGTCCCTGGGCAAGAAGGGCGGGGTGACCGAGTCCGGCGCCCATACCGCGCTCATCGAACTCAAGGGCGTGATCGCCGACGACGAGAAGGCCAGTGCCGACAATGTCGTGACGGCGCTGCGCAAGGCCTTTGACGACAGCAACACCCGCGGTGTGGTGCTGCGTATAAACAGCCCAGGCGGCAGTCCGGTGCAATCCGGCTACATCTATGACGAGATCAAGCGTCTGCGCGGTCTGCACCCGGACATCAAGCTGTACGCGGTGATCACCGACCTGGGTGCCTCGGGCGCCTACTATGTGGCCAGTGCGGCCGATGCCATCTATGCCGACAAGGCCAGCCTGGTCGGCTCCATCGGCGTGACCGCGGCTTCCTTCGGTTTCGTCGGCACCATGGAAAAGCTGGGCGTGGAGCGGCGGGTCTATACCTCCGGCGAACACAAGGCCTTCCTGGATCCCTTCCAGCCGCAGAAGCCCGAAGAGACCCGCTTCTGGCAGCAGGTGCTGGATACCACCCATCAGCAGTTCATCGACAGCGTCAAGAAAGGCCGCGGCGATCGACTCAAGGTCGAGGGTCATCCCGAGTTGTTCTCCGGACTGGTGTGGTCCGGCGAGCAGGCGCTTTCCCTGGGGTTGATCGATGGCCTCGGCAGTGCCAGCTACGTGGCACGGGATGTGGTCAAGGAGGAGCGCCTGGTGGACTTTACCCAGGAGGACTCGCCCTTTGATCGCTTCGCCAAGCGCTTGGGTGCCAGCGTTGCCGAGCGTCTGGCGCTCTATATGGGCTGGCAGGGTCCGGCGCTGCGTTAATTGGTGCCAGCTGCAGGTGGCCTAGGGCACCTGCACTCCTGCCTGGCGCAGCAATGCGGCCAGGCGGATCAGCGGGAGGCCGATCAGACTGGTCGGATCCTCTCCCTGCATGGCTTCGAACAGGGCGATGCCGAGGCCTTCGGCCTTGAAGCTGCCGGCGCAATCATAGGGTTGCTCCGCCCGCAGATAGCGATCGATCGTCGCAGCATCCAGCGGGCGAAAGCGCACCTGGAAATCCACCACCTCGCTGCTGCACTCGCCGGTTCGACTGTCCAGTACGGCCAGGCCGGTATGGAACACCAGGGCGCGACCGCTGGCCCGGGCCAGTTGCTGATGAGCCCGTTCATGAGTCAGGGGCTTGCCAAGAATCTCGCCGTCGATGGCGGTCGCCTGATCCGAGCCGATGATAAGTGTCGGCTCCCGCTGATCGGCCAGGGCGGCGGCCTTGGCGCGGGCCAGGCGTTCTACCAGCGCCCGCGGGCTCTCGCCGGGTAGCGGCGTCTCGTCGATGTCCGGCGACTGGTGGGCGAAGGGCAGCTGCAGCCTTTCCAGCAATTGGCGGCGGTAAGGCGAGCTGGAAGCGAGTAGAATGAGAGGCATCAGTTTGTTCTCGGGCGAGATCGACCAAAGGTCGGTCGGAGTCGCTTCGGGGTTAATTTCCTTTGACAGCCGTAAGGCCGTCCCTATAATGGCGCGCTTATGTTGAATGGGCCAATTCCACCTCAGGTCGATCCTCGCAAATTGGCGGATCGCGGCGTAACCCTCAAGGGTGAGCTGCCTCTCGCGAACATGCGGCGTGTCGGCGAGCAGCTCGTGAAGTCCGAAGGCGCGGTTGCCGTCGTCCTCGACTTCGGGCGTGATCAACAAAAGCAATTCGTCATCCATGGTGTCCTGGATACCAAGGTCGAGATGATTTGCCAGCGTTGTCTGGAGCCGGCAGTGCTTCCCATTAGCAGCGAATTCGATTTCGCCGTGCTCTGGGAAGGGAAGTCGGCCGATGCCTTGCCACAGGGTTACGATGCCCTGGAGGTTGGTGAAGAGCCCCTGGATCTGCATAGTCTGATCGAAGAAGAGCTGCTGCTCGCGCTGCCGATCATTCCCGTGCATCCAGAAGGTGCTTGCCAGCATCCGGAAGGTTTCGAGGCGCCCGAAGAGCCGGCGGACGAGGAAAAGCGACCCAACCCGTTCAGTGTACTTGCGCAGTTGAAGCGTGACCCAAACGTTTAGGAGTTAAATCATGGCTGTTCAGCAGAACAAAAAATCCCGTTCCGCTCGCGACATGCGTCGTTCGCACGACGCCCTCGAAGCGAACGCTCTATCCGTGGAAAAGAGCACCGGTGAAGTTCACCTGCGCCACCACGTGTCGCCCGACGGTTTCTACCGCGGTCGCAAAGTGATCGACAAAGGTTCCGACGAGTAATCCTCGATCGAAATCGTCATCGCGATCGATGCAATGGGCGGGGACTTCGGTCCCCGCTGCATTGTTCCTGCTTCATTCGACGCTCTCGAGCGTTTCCCCGCCTTACACCTCCTTCTCTGTGGTCAGCGCGACGCCCTGTCGGCCTGGTCACCGCCTGCCTCTCTTGCCGCTCGCCTGCAGTTCGAATACGTCGATGGCCTCGTCGGGCCCGATGAGCGACCCGCCAGTGTGGTGCGCAGTCGCACCCGTACGTCCATGCACGCTGCGCTCGAAGCGGTGCAGCAAGGCCGCGCCCAGGGCTGCCTGAGCGCCGGCAATACCGGGGCCTGGATGGCGCTTGCGCGCCTGCTGCTCGGGACGCTGCCGGGCATCGATCGCCCGGCCATGATGTCGGCACTGCCCGGGCAGGGCGGGCATCAGACGCTGCTGCTGGATCTTGGCGCCAATCTCGACACCACCGCCGAACAGCTGGTGCAATTCGCCTATCTGGGGGCAGGTGCGGCCCAGGCCCGGGGCCTGGCGCGGCCAAGGGTCGCGCTGCTGAATGTCGGTCGCGAACCGGGCAAGGGCACGCCGGTGATCCAGGACGCCGCACGGCGCCTCGCCGAGAGTCAGGCTTTCGACTTCATCGGCTTCGTCGAGGGCAGCGATCTCTATGCGGCGGTGGCGGATGTGGTTGTCTGCGATGGCTTCACCGGCAATGCCGTGCTCAAGTCCGGAGAGGCGCTGCTGCGCCTGCTGGTCGAGCGCAGCGGCACGGCTTCCTGGCTCGAGCGTCAGTTGCTGCAGCCCTGGCTGGCCCGGCGTTTCCGCCACTGGGATCCGGAGTTGCGCAATGGCGCGAGCTTTCTCGGCCTGAATGCGGTGGTGGTGAAAAGCCATGGCGCGGCAGGCGAAGTTGGTCTCGTTCAGGCCATCGAGCGTGCCCTGCGCGATGTGGAGACTGATCTCCCCGGGCGGATCCGGTTAAACTTGGCGGTTCTGAAAGCGGTGTGACCGACCGGTCGACACCGACATCTCAGTCTGTCAGTGGCGGAACCGCGGTTTCGCCGGCAATGGACCTACAAGAGACCTGCCTATGTCCGCCTCTCTCGCTTTCGTCTTTCCCGGTCAGGGTTCCCAGGCCCTGGGCATGCTGGGTGAGCTGGCCACGCACCACGCGCTGATCGGCGAAACCTTCGCCGAAGCGTCCGCTGTCCTCGGCTATGACCTCTGGGCGCTGACCCAGCAGGGCCCGCAGGAGTCGCTCAACCAGACCGACCGCACCCAGCCCGCCATCCTGGCCGCCTCCATCGCATTGTGGCGTCTGTGGCTGGCCGAAGGCGGCGCCAAGCCGGCCTATGTCGCCGGTCACAGCCTGGGCGAATATTCGGCGCTGGTCGCCGCGGGCAGCCTGCCGTTCGCCGAGGCGGTACGCCTGGTGGCGCGCCGCGGTGAGCTGATGCAGGAAGCCGTCCCCGCCGGGCAGGGCGGTATGGCCGCCATCCTGGGTCTGGAAGATGCCCAGGTGCTGGCCGCCTGTGCCGAAGCCGCCCAGGGTGAAGTGGTGAGCGCGGTCAACTTCAACGCTCCGGGCCAGGTGGTGATCGCCGGTGCCGCCGCTGCGGTGGAGCGCGCCATCGAGGCCTGCAAGGCCCTGGGTGCCAAGCGCGCCGTGGCGCTGCCGGTCAGCGTGCCCTCTCACTGCGACCTGATGCGTCCGGCGGCCGAGCGCTTCGCCGAGGACGTGCGTGGCTGCACCTGGAGCCAGCCGGAAATTCCGGTGGTGCAGAACGTCAATGCCGGCGTCAACACCGATCTGGCCAGCCTCCAGCAGGATCTGCTGGCCCAGCTGTACAGTCCGGTGCGCTGGGTCGAGTCCGTGCAGTACCTGGCTGCCCAGGGCGTCACCCACCTAATGGAGTGCGGCCCCGGCAAGGTACTGGCCGGTCTGAACAAGAGATGCGTCAAGGGCGTGGAAACACTGGCCCTGGACACCCCCGACGCCTTCGCCGCCGCGCGCGCGGCTTTTTGAATCGAGGAAAACGAGATGAGTCTGCAAGGTAAGGTCGCCCTGGTCACGGGCGCCACGCGTGGTATCGGTCAAGCCATCGCCCTGGAACTGGGTCGGCTCGGCGCCACCGTGATCGGCACCGCGACCAGCGAGGCGGGTGCCCAGCGCATCGCCGAGTCGCTCAAGGCCAATGGCATCGAAGGTACCGGTCTGGTGCTCAACGTGTCCGACAACGCCTCCGTCGCGGCTGCCCTCGAGCAGGTCCAGACGCAATTCGGCGCGCCGTCGATCCTGGTCAACAACGCCGGTATCACCCGCGACAACCTGATGCTGCGGATGAAGGACGATGAGTGGTTCGACGTGATCGATACCAACCTCAACAGCCTGTTCCGTCTCTCCAAGGCCGTGCTCAAGGGCATGACCAAGGGTCGCTGGGGTCGTATCATCAGCATCGGCTCGGTGGTCGGCGCCATGGGCAACGCCGGTCAGGCTAACTATGCCGCCGCCAAGGCCGGCCTCGAGGGCTTTACCCGGGCGCTGGCCCGCGAGGTGGGTTCGCGCAACATCACCGTCAATGCCGTGGCCCCGGGGTTCATCGATACCGACATGACCCGTGAGCTGCCCGAAGCCCAGCGCACCGCGCTGCTGACCCAGATCCCGGCCGGCCGCCTCGGTCAGGCCGACGAGATCGCCAAGGTGGTCGGCTTCCTGGCGGGCGAGGGCGCGGCCTATGTGACCGGCGCCACGATCCCCGTGAATGGCGGAATGTACATGAGCTGACCGACGTTACCCCCCGCGCGGCTATTGCGCTAAGCTGGTAAACTGTCGGACCAGCAATGGCCGCGCATACGTCTTGATGTCGCGTCAGCTTGAAATACGGAAATCCCTTTCTATACACTTACGCGCAATCCGTTGTGCGGATTTTTCCTTTAGGAGTGAGAACACGGTATGAGCACCATCGAAGAACGCGTTAAGAAGATCGTCGCTGAGCAGCTCGGCGTGAAGGAAGAGGAAGTTACCAACAGCGCTTCCTTCGTCGAGGATCTGGGCGCCGACTCCCTTGACACCGTCGAACTGGTGATGGCTCTGGAAGAGGAATTCGAGACCGAAATCCCGGACGAGCAGGCTGAGAAGATCACCACCGTCCAGGAAGCTATCGACTACATCGTTGCTCACCAGCAATAAGTAGTCGCCAGTTTCGGACAAAAGAAGCCGCACGTCCTGTAGGGCGTGCGGCTTTTCTTTAGGTCCTGGGTCAAGATCGATGCAATCGGCTGTTTTTAAGAGGGGTGGCCGCCCCGGAAGGACAAGAGGAGTTGGGTGTGTCGCGTAGACGTGTCGTGATCACGGGTATGGGCATGGTATCGCCGCTTGGCGCCGATGTGGCGAGCAGCTGGGAAGGCATCCTGGCCGGTCGCAGCGGTATCGCGCCGATCGAGCATATGGACGTCTCTGCCTTCAGCACGCGGATCGGCGGATCGGTCAAGGGATTCGACGTGGAGCAGTACCTGTCCGCGAAGGAAGCCCGCAAGCTGGATCTGTTCATCCAATACGGTCTCGCCGCCAGCTTCCAGGCCATGCGTGACAGCGGTCTCGAGGTCAACGATGGCAATCGCGAGCGCATGGGTGTCGCCATGGGTTCCGGCATCGGTGGACTGACCAATATCGAGGCGAATTGCCAGTCGCTGCTCGCCCAGGGTCCCCGCCGTATTTCCCCCTTTTTCGTACCGGGCTCCATCATCAACATGGTGTCCGGCTTCCTGTCGATCCACTTGGGTCTGCAGGGCCCCAATTACGCCATCGCCACTGCCTGTACCACGGCAACGCACTGCATCGGCATGGCGGCGCGCAACATCGCCTATGGCGAAGCCGACGTCATGGTCGCCGGCGGTTCGGAGATGGCGACCTCGGGTCTGGGTCTGGGTGGCTTCGGCGCGGCGCGTGCCCTGTCGACCCGCAATGACGATCCGACCCGCGCCAGCCGTCCCTGGGATCGCGATCGCGATGGCTTCGTGCTGTCCGACGGTGCCGGCGCCCTGGTGCTGGAAGACTACGAGCACGCCAAGGCGCGGGGCGCCCGCATCTATGCCGAGCTGATCGGCTTCGGCATGAGCGCGGACGCCTTCCACATGACCGCCCCGCCGGAAGATGGCGCGGGTGCTGCTCGCTGCATGAGAGCGACGCTCAAGGATGCCGGTATCGCGCCGGAAGCGGTCGACTACGTCAACGCCCATGGCACCTCCACGCCAGCCGGCGACCTGGCCGAAGTGGCGGCCTTGAAGCAGGTGTTCGGCGAGCAGGCCAAGCGTCTGAGTGTGAGCTCCACCAAGTCCATGACCGGTCACCTGCTGGGCGCCGCGGGCGCGGTGGAAGCCATCTTCACGGTGCTCGCCCTGCGCGACCAGGTGGCGCCGCCCACCATCAATCTGGACAATCCCAGCGACGGCTGCGATCTGGACTTCGTGCCCCACGAGGCACGGCAGCGGCCCATCGAAGTGGCCCTGTCCAATTCGTTCGGCTTCGGTGGCACCAACGGCAGTCTGGTGTTCCGGCGCTTCGACGCTTGATCCAGGACTGGCTCAACGGCCAACCGCTGGACCCCGGTCTGCAACGCGATCGGGGTCTGGCCTATGGCGATGGGCTGTTCGAGACCATCGCCGTACGCCGGGGCCAGCCGCGTCTGCTCGACCGTCATCTGCAGCGGCTGGCCACCGGTTGCCAGCGGCTGCGTATTCCCTGCGACATCGCCCAGCTGGACGCCGAGATTCGCGCCTATGCGGCGCTGCTGGGGGAGGGCGTGGCCAAGCTGCTGCTCACCCGCGGCGATGGCCTGCGCGGTTACGCCCCGCCGGCCGAACCCGAGGTGCGGCGCCTGCTGCTGGGATCGCCCACGCCGGCCTATCCACCGGCTCACGCGACCGAGGGTATCGCCCTCTATCCCTGCACGACGCGTCTGGCTACCCAGCCGTTGCTGGCCGGGCTCAAGCACCTGAATCGACTCGAGCAGGTCCTGGCGCGCGGGGAATGGACCAGCACCGACTATGCCGAAGGCCTGATGCTGGATCAGGACGGCCGGCCGATCGAAGGGGTGTTCAGCAACCTGTTCCTGGTCTGCGCGGGGCGGCTGCAGACCCCCGCGCTCGATCGCTGTGGCGTGGCCGGGGTATTGCGCGGTCTGTTGCTCGACCTCGCCGCCCAGGCAGGCATCCCGAGCGAGATCCGGCCGCTGGCGCTGGACGAACTGCTCGGTGCCGACGAAGTTTTCCTCTGCAACAGCCAATACGGTATCTGGCCCGTGCGCCGGTACGCAGCCGCGAACTGGTCCGTGGGGCCGGTGACCCGTAAACTGCAAGGTTCGATAAACGAGATTCTGGAATAGCCGATGCGCAAGGCGAGAGCTCTGCTTACGGCGGTCTTGGCCGCCGGTGGCCTGCTGCTGGTCCTGGCCGGTTGGCGCCAGCACCAGGCACTGATTCAGCCGTTGAAAGTCGATGGCGAGCAACTGATCGAGATCCCCAAGGGCGGGACCCCGGGCGGCAGTCTGCTGCGCCTGGAAGAGCAGGGCGTGCTCGATGGCGCCTTCTGGCTGCGCCTGTACTGGCGCTTCAATCTGGCCGGGCAGACGCTGCACAGTGGCGAATACCGCCTGACCCCGGGCATGACGGTGGAGCAATTGTTCAGCCTCTGGCGCAAGGGCGAGGTGGTGCAATACGGCCTCACCCTGGTGGAAGGCTGGAATATCCACCAGGTCCGCGCTGCCCTGGCGCGCCAGCCCAAGCTCGAGCACGACACCGCCGAGCTGGACGATGCCGCCCTGATGAAACGCCTGGGGCTGGACGGCCAGCACCCCGAGGGGTGCTTCTTCCCCGATACCTATCGCTATGTGAAGGGCCAGCGCGAATCCGACCTGTTGCGCCAGGCCAACCAGCGCCTGCAGTCCGTGCTCGATCAGGAATGGCAGGCGCGGGATCCCGCGGTGCCCTACAAGGACGCCTACCAGGCGCTGATCATGGCCTCGCTGGTGGAAAAGGAAACGGGCGTCCCCGAGGAGCGCGACGAAATCGCCGGGGTCTTTGTCCGGCGCCTGGCGGCCGGCATGCTGCTGCAGACCGATCCCACGGTGATCTACGGCATGGGCGAGCGCTATAACGGCCGGATAACCCGCGCCGATCTGCGCGAGCCTTCGCCCTACAACACCTATCTCAACGCGGGACTGCCCCCCACGCCGATCGCCATGCCCGGTCGCGAGGCCATCCATGCGGCGCTGCATCCCAAGGACGGCGACAGCCTGTATTTCGTCGCCCGTGGTGATGGCAGCCATGTCTTTTCCAGGGACCTGGAAGCGCACAACCAGGCGGTCCGCGACTTCCAGCTCAAGCGGCGCTCCGACTATCGCTCCAGTCCCGCTCCGCAGACGCCCGAAACCAAGGAAACCCCATGACGGCAAACGGCCTGTTCATCACCCTCGAAGGCCCCGAGGGCGCGGGCAAGAGCACCAACCGCGACTATCTCGCCGAACTTTTCGGCGCCAGCGGGCGTGAGGTGGTGCTGACCCGCGAGCCGGGTGGCACGCCGCTGGCCGAGCGCATCCGCGAGATCCTGCTGGAGCCGGCGGCCGAGCCCATGGCCGTGGATACCGAATTGCTGCTGATGTTCGCCGCCCGCGCCCAGCACCTGGCCCAGGTCATCCGGCCCGCCCTGGCGCGTGGCGCCCTGGTGCTCTGCGATCGCTTCGTCGATGCGACCTATGCCTACCAGGGCGGCGGCCGCGGCGTACCCGTCGAGCGCATCGCCACCCTGGAAGCCTTTGTGCTGGGCGATCTGCAACCCGATCTGACCCTGGTGTTCGACCTGCCGGTGGACATCGGCCTGGCCCGTGCCGCCCGCCGTGGTGCCCTGGACAGATTCGAGCAGGAGCAGCGCGCCTTCTTCGAGGCAGTGCGCCAGACCTATCTGGATCGCGCCCGGGCCGTGCCGGCGCGCTATCGCCTGATCGATGCCTCGCGCAGC
Organism: Pseudomonas flavocrustae; assembly: GCF_029872515.1. Taxonomy (NCBI): domain Bacteria; kingdom Pseudomonadati; phylum Pseudomonadota; class Gammaproteobacteria; order Pseudomonadales; family Pseudomonadaceae; genus Pseudomonas; species Pseudomonas flavocrustae. Next base: position 244,840 of record NZ_JAPDIQ010000001.1, read on the forward strand.
CTCGCCGAGGTGCAGACGGATCTGCGCGCCCTGGTCGCCACCCTGGAGTCAACGTTTGGTGGCTGACGTCTATCCCTGGCAGCAGGACCTCTGGGCGCGGATCTCGCCCCGGCGGCAGCATCCCCATGCCTATCTGCTGCATGGCCCGCGCGGCATCGGCAAGCGTGATCTGGCCGAACGCCTGGCCGCCCTGCTGCTGTGCCAGGCGCCCCAGGGGGATGCCGCCTGCGGCCAGTGCAAGGCCTGTTCCCTGCTCAGGGCCGGGACCCACCCCGATTACTGCGTGATCCAGCCGGAAGAGGCCGAGAAGCCTATCCGCGTCGACCAGATCCGCGGGCTGGTGGACTTCGTTACCCAGACCGCCCAGATGGGCGGGCGCAAGCTGATCCTGCTGGAGCCGGTCGAGGCGATGAACCTCAATGCCGCCAACGCCCTGCTCAAGAGTCTGGAGGAGCCCTCGGGCGCAACGGTGCTGCTGCTGGTGAGTCACCAGCCGAGTCGCCTGCTGCCCACCGTGCGCAGCCGCTGCGTGCAGCAGGCCTCTCCGGTGCCCTCGCGCGCCGAGAGTCTCGCCTGGCTGGGCGAGCGCCTGCCGGAGCTTGAGGAAGAGATCCGCATCCAGTTGCTGGTGCTGGCTGGCGGCTCGCCGCTGGCGGCCCTGCGCCTGCATGGCGAGGACGTGCTCGTCCGCCGGGCCCTGGTGGTGGAGGGGGTGAAGCGCCTGCTCAAGCGCCAGGCGGCGCCCAGTCAGCTGGCCGAGAGCTGGAACGCCGTGCCGCTGCCGTTGCTGCTCGACTGGTTCTGCGAGTGGACCCATGGCGTCCTGCGTCAGCAGTGGGGTGGCGCCGATGCCGAAGCCGCACCGGACATGGCCAAGGTGCTGGGTTATCTGGCCGAGAAGAGCGCGCCGCAGGCAGTGCTGACCCTGCAGGAATGGCTGCATGCCGAGCGGCAGAAGGTGCTGGGCAAAGCCAACCTCAACCGCGTATTGTTGCTGGAATCGTTGTTGATCCGCTGGGCCGGCCTGGTGCCCGGACGCTAGCGATCCGCGCGTTCGTCTTGCCTGTCTCGAGAGAATCTCATGAGTTTGCCGCAGAACCTGGGCCCCCGTAATGGCATCCTGTCCCTCACCATCAAGGACAAGTCGGTGCTCTACGCCGCCTACATGCCCTTCATCCGCAACGGTGGCCTGTTCATTCCGACGGGCAAGACCTACAAGCTCGGCGACGAGGTCTTCATGCTGCTCAACCTGATGGACGAGCCGGACAAGATCCCGGTCGCCGGCAAGGTGGTCTGGATCACCCCCAAGGGCGCCCAGGGCAATAGAGCCGCCGGGGTCGGCGTGCAGTTCAACGAAGGCGACAATACCGCGCGCAACAAGATTGAAACCTATCTGGCCGGCTCGCTGAAGTCGGACCGTCCCACCCATACCATGTGATGCCTGCGCCGTCCCGCTGGGGCGGGGCGTCGCTGCTGATTCAAGGCTATTTCTCGTGCACTTCGTCGACTCCCACTGTCACCTGGATCGACTCGATCTTTCCCTTCACGACGGCTCCCTGGACGCGGCGCTGGATGCCGCGCGCGCCCGGGGTGTCAGCCAGTTCCTCTGCATCGGCGTCGATGCCGGCAACGCCCCCACGGTGCAGGCCCTGGCCGAACGCTATGCCGACGTCCACTGCGCCGTGGGTATCCACCCGCTGGATGCGGCCCAGGGCAGTGCCATCGATCTCGACTGGCTGCTCGCGCGGCTGGCCCATCCCCGCGTCGCCGCCATCGGCGAGACCGGGCTGGACTATCACTATCAGCCGGACACCGCCGAGATCCAGCAGCGGTCCTTCGCCCTGCACCTGGAGGCGGCCCGCCGCACGGCGCTGCCCCTGGTGATTCATACCCGCGAGGCGCGGGCCGACACCCTGGCCATGCTGGGCGCCGCCGACCTGCCAGGCGCCGGGGTGCTGCACTGCTTCACCGAGGATTGGGCGACGGCCAAGGCGGCGCTGGACCTGGGCTTCTACATTTCCTTTTCCGGCATCCTGACCTTCCGCAATGCCGCCGACCTGCGCGACGTCGCGCGCCAGGTGCCGGCCGATCGCCTGCTGGTAGAAACCGATTCGCCCTATCTGGCTCCGGTGCCCCACCGCGGCAAGGCCAATCTGCCGCAATTCGTGGTCGAGGTCGCCCAGTGCCTGGCCGACGTGCGAAGCGTCAGTCTGGAGACCCTGGCCGAGCAGACCACGGCCAACTTCCGGCGGCTGTTTCCCCGCGCCACCCTCTAGGCAAAAAAATGGCCCGGGTATCCAGGGATACCCGGGCCGGACCAGCGGTTCGCCTGGACGGAGAGCCGCCTCCCTGGCCCGCGCCGCGGGGGTCGACGCGGCCAGTCACTTGAGTATTGGTCAGCTCGGAGAAAGGTCCAGTCGGGATTGGACGTTTTTTAAACAGTTTTGGAATAGCGCTGCCCCGACACTGGCTATCCCGGGCCTTTCAGGCCATCAGAAGCGCGCCAGCGCCCCGACCAGATCCAGCGTCTGTTCCAGGACGTGCTCGCTGGTATAGAAGTGTGGCGACAGGCGGATGCCCGGACCCCGCTGGGCGCAGACCACGTCGGCGGTCTTGAGACGTTCGAACAGTTGGCGGTTGTCCCAGCCTTCGAGCGAGAAGGTGAGGATGCCCGAGCGCCGCTCGACGTTGGCCGGCGAATGCAGGACGGCACCGGGTAAGCGGCGGATATGACTGTCGAGCAGCTCGATCCGCGCCAGCAGGTCCTTGCCCACCTGTTCCATGCCGGCATCCTCCAGCAGCGACAGACTCGCCTCCAGGGCCACCGCACCGAGCATGTTGGGGCTGCCGCACTCGAAGCGCATCGCCGTCCTGGCCGGTTGCCATTCGCGCTGGCTGTAGTCGCCGGCGTTGTCCAGCATGTGCCAGCCGTACTCGTGCAGCTTCAGCTGCTCGCGCAGATCGGCGCGGCAATAGAACACCCCCAGGCCTTCCGGGCCGAGCATCCACTTGTGACCGTCGGCCATGGCGAAGGCGCAGTTGCAGGCCTGGGCATCGAAGGGCAGGGCGCCCAGTTGCTGGATGGCGTCGACGCACAGCAGCACGCCCTTGGCGTCGCAGCCCTGGCCCAGCTGGGGCAGGTCCAGGCGCAGGCCGCTGGCGTATTGCACGGCGCTGATGGCCATGAGTCGGGTGCGCGGGCCGCAGGCCGCTAGCAGATTGGCCTCGGGGGTGTCACCCAGGCTGACTTCCACCACCTCGACGCCAAAGCGGGCCAGGGCTTCCCAGACCACCCGGTTGGAGGGGAACTCCTCGTCGCTGATCACTACCTGGTCGCCGCTCTGCCAATCCAGGCCGAAGGCAACGAAGGAGAGCGCTTCCGAGGTGTTCTTCACCAGGGCGATGTCGCTGCTGGACGGCGCATTGAGCAGGCGGGTCAGGCGATCGCGCAGGCGCTGTTCCATGACCAGCCAGGTCGGATAGTTGCGCGCACCGTATTGGCAGTTTTCGGCGGCGAATTCGGTGACGGCCTGCGCAGCGCGCTTGGGCCACGGGGCCACGGCCGCGTGGTTGAGGTATCTCATGGCGTAGGCCTGAGGGAATTCGTGCTTCCAGGAAGACATTGACTCGATCCGTACAATCTGGGTGTGATGGGGCATAATAAGGGGCGCGCCCGCGCGGTTCACCGATGCTTTCGGTGCAGCTCGCCCAAGGTGTGACGAAGTGCCGGTATGCCGAGGGGTGACTGGCGATTCGAAGGCCCTATCCCTTTTCAAAACAACAAGTGGGCTGCCATGCAGAAAGAATCCCGCAAAGTCCGCGAGTTCCGTCGCCGCGAACAGGAAATCCTCGATACCGCCCTGCAGCTGTTTCTCTCCGAAGGAGAAGACAGCGTCACCGTCGAGATGATCGCCGAGGCGGTCGGTATCGGCAAAGGCACCATCTACAAGCACTTCAATTCCAAGGCCGAGATCTATCTGCGGCTGATGCTGGATTACGAGCGGGACCTGGCCGAGCTGTTCCAGTCGGACAACGTCGCCCGCGACCGCGAAGCGCTCTCCCGCGCCTATTTCGAATTCCGCATGAGCGATCCGCAGCGCTACCGCCTGTTCGATCGACTCGAGGAGAAGGTGGTCAAAACGCGTCAGGTGCCCGAGCTGGTCGAGCAGCTGCACAGCATCCGCACTTCCAACTTCCAGCGGCTGACCAGCCTGATCGAAGGCCGGATCGACGAAGGCAAGCTCGAGGACGTCCCGCCCTATTTCCATTACTGCGCCGCCTGGGCGCTGGTGCACGGGGCCGTGGCCCTTTACCATTCGCCCTTCTGGCGCGACGTGCTGGAGGATCAGGAAGGTTTCTTCCAGTTCCTCATGGAGATCGGCGTGCGCATGGGCAACCGCCGCAAGCGAGACGTCGAAACGCCTGTCCGATCCTAGGGTCCGATAGAGGCAAGGGATGCCGCGCCATCCCTTTTCTCTTGTCCCACTGGAGTACCCCCAAGATGATCGTTGACCGCCAGGGTAGGGCGTTTCGCAACTTGCGGATCAGCCTCACGGCGGCCTGCAACTATGCCTGTACGTACTGCGTGCCCGATGGCAAGCGGCTCGTGGCGGCGCAGGACGAACTCAGTGCCGAAACCATGGCCCGGGGTGTGGAATACCTCATCGATGCCGCCGGTATCGAACGGCTGCGCATCACCGGGGGCGAACCCCTGGTCACGCCGCGGCTGGAGCCCTTTCTCGCCCGTGTCTCCCAGCTCGGCCTCAAGGACATCAGCCTGACCACCAACGGTCAGCTGCTGCCGCGCAAGCTGGACTTCCTCATCGACCACGGTATCCGTCGCCTCAACGTTTCCCTCGACACCCTCGATGCCGAAGCCTTCCCGCGTCTGGCGCGGGGGGGCGATCTGGCCACGGTGCTGGCCGGACTGGAAGCGGCGCGGGCCGCTGGTCTCAAGATCAAGCTCAACATGGTGCCCCTGCGCGGCCAGAATCTCGACCAGGTGCTGCCGCTGCTGGACTATTGCCTGGAGCGGGGTTTCGAGCTCAGATTCATCGAGCTGATGCGCATGGGGCACCTGGCCAAGAATCCCGCGACCTTCAACAACCAGTTGGTACCCTTGGCCGAATTGCTGGAGATCATAGGTTCGCGCCATGCCTATGTGCAGGCCGATGCCCCGGTGGATTCCACGGCGCTGCGCTATCGCGTCGAGTCGGGCGGCCACTTCGGTGTCATCGCCAACGAAAGCGTGCCCTTCTGCCGGACCTGCTCGCGACTGCGCCTGTCGTCCACCGGCTGGCTGCATGGCTGCCTGTCGTCGAGCAACCGCCACTATGTCGGCGATCTGCTGGACAAGCCGCGTCACCTGGCATTGCCAGCGCTGCAGCGGCTGCTGGTCAAGGCATTGGGCGACAAGCAGGAGGTGGCCTTCTCGGGGGGCGTGACCGTCATGAAGATCATCGGCGGCTGATCTAGCAGCTGCGCCTCGAACTGGCGCGAAAGCTGCTAAGGCCCCTGTATCGACGACAACTTGGCGCCGGACAGGGGTCTGCTCTTCATGGTCAAACTGCGTTTTCTCTTCATTTCCGTGCTGCTGGCCTGCCTGGGTGGCTGCATGAACGTCAGCGACATGGCGTCCGGTGTCGAGTACCACCTGCGCGACGCGGGGCTGCTCGACTACAGCAGGACCCAGCGGCTGAACAACTTTCGGCTACAGGCCGACTCCTACATCTACATAGCCCAGGGGGCCTTCGTGCCGGTGGGCCATCCCTATGCCCGTCCGAACGTGGTAGCGGAAGAGGCCTTCAAAGGCTTTGTGGAATACTTCCCGCGGGTAAGGCGGGCAGACAAACCTGAGGGTTTCGACGAGGCCATGGCCAAGGCCCGGCAGCTGGGTGCTCACTATGTGCTCTATACCCGCTTCGCCGGCGCGGACGATCGCATCGGCACCTGGGAGGAATGGGAAGATCAGGACGACATCGGGAGGGTCGGGCGCGATCGCAGCGTCGTGCAGATGATGCTGGTGGAGACCGCTACCTTCCGCCTGGTGGACACGGCGCGGATTCGCAGTCGTGGCGGCTTCCTGACGTTCTATGACGAGCGCCCGGAAGACCTGCTCGGGCCGGCGCTCAATGAATATGCCCAACGCCTACTCGGTTTGGGCTCCCGATAGAGGAGAAGGGCGTGACCCAGGTTGACGTGACGAGGAATCTGCTGGCGCAGCTGCCAGCCGCCGAGGACGGCAAGCTGCCGCCCGTGGAGCTCTGGTACCCGCCGTACTGCGGCGACATCGACATGCGCATCGCCCGGGACGGTACCTGGTATCACCAGGGCACGCCCATCACCCGCCCGGCCATGGTCCGGCTGTTCTCCACCATCGTGAGGCGCGACCCCGAGCGCTATGTACTGGTGACGCCGGTGGAGTGCGTGGGCATCCAGGTCGAGGATGTGCCCTTTCTGGCAGTGGATGTCGAATGGAGCGGCAGCGGCAGGGAGCAAGCCCTGGATTTCCTCACTAACGTCGGGGATCGAGTCGCCGCGGGCGCCGAGCACCCGCTGCGATTCGAAGAACAGGATGACCAGCCTGCACCTTATGTCCGGGTACGTGGCGGGCTGGAGGCGCGGCTCAATCGGGCGGTGTTCTATCGGCTGATGGAGAGGGTCGAGGAGGGCACCCACGAGGGCCGCTCCTGGCTCGGCCTCTGGAGTCGCGGCAGCTTCTTTCCCGTCGCGCCCGCTGAATAGCGAAAGGGCCCCGCAGGGCCCTTTTTTACGCTTACATGTTGGGGTAGTTGGGACCACCGCTGCCTTCCGGCGCTACCCAGGTGATGTTCTGCGCCGGGTCCTTGATGTCGCAGGTCTTGCAGTGGACGCAGTTCTGGGCATTGATCTGGAAGCGCGGCTCGCCGCCATCGCGGACCACCTCGTAGACCCCGGCCGGGCAGTAGCGCTGGGCGGGTTCGTCGTACAGCGGCAGGTTCTGCGCGATGGGAATCGAGGGATCCCTGAGTTTCAGGTGAACCGGCTGGTCTTCCTCGTGGTTGGTGTTGGAGAGGAACACCGAGGACAGCTTGTCGAAGCTCAGCTTGCCATCCGGCTTGGGATAGCTGATGCGCGGCGCCTCGTCGGCCTTCTTCAGGCAGGTGTGGTCCATGCGCCGATCGTGCAGGGTGAAGGGCAGGGCGCCACCCAGCAGGTTATGTTCGACGAAGGCGAAGGCCGGGCCCAGTAGCGGACCGAACTTGTGCATGGCCGGACCGAAGTTGCGGCTGGCGTGCAGCTCTTCCTGCACCCAGCTGCCCTTGAAGCCGTCGACGTAACCCTGGAGTTCGTCGCCTTCGCGACCGGCCGCCAGGGCGGCGACGATGGCGTCGGCGGCGAGCATGCCGGACTTCATGGCGGTGTGGCTGCCCTTGATCTTGGCCGGATTGAGGGTGCCCAGGTCGCAGCCGATCAGGGCGCCACCGGGGAAGACCATCTTCGGCAGGGAATTCAGGCCGCCCTTGACCAGGGCACGGGCGCCGTAGGAGACGCGCTTGCCGCCTTCCAGGTACTGGGCCACCACCGGGTGGTGCTTGTAGCGCTGGAATTCATCATAGGGCGAGAGGTGCGGATTGCTGTAGGCCAGGTCGACGATCAGGCCGACCACCACCTGGTTGTCTTCCAGGTGATAGAGGAAGGAACCGCCCGGGTTTTCCTTGTCCAGCGGCCAGCCGGAGGTGTGGATCACCAGACCCTGCTCGTGCTTGGCCGGATCGATCTCCCATAGCTCCTTGATGCCGATGCCGTAGTGCTGCGGATCGGCGCCTTCGCCGAGCTTGAATCTCTGGCCCAGCTGCTTGCCCAGATGGCCACGGCAGCCTTCGGCGAACAGGGTGTACTTGCCGCGTAGCTCCATGCCGGGGGTGTAGACCCCCTCCTTGGGCTGACCTTCGCGATCCACGCCCAGATCGCCGGTGATGATACCGCGCACCACGCCCTGCTCATCGATCAGCGGCTCCTGGGCGGCGAAGCCCGGATAGATCTCCACGCCCAGGGCTTCGGCCTGCTGGCCGAGCCAGCGGCAGAGATTGCCCAGGGAGATGATGTAGTTGCCCTCGTTGTGCATGGGCTTGGGCACGAAGAAATTCGGCACCTTGGTCGCCTGGCGATCATCCTTGAGCAGGTAGATGTCGTCGCGTTTGACCGGGGTGTTCAGGGGCGCGCCGAGTTCCTTCCAGTTGGGAAAGAGCTCGTCCAGGGCGCGGGGTTCGAAGACCGCGCCGGAGAGAATGTGGGCACCGACCTCGGAGCCTTTCTCGACCACGCAGACACTGATCTCCTGGCCGTTTTCGGCCGCCTGCTGCTTGAGGCGACAGGCCGCGGACAGGCCCGCGGGGCCGGCCCCGACGATCACCACGTCGAATTCCATGTATTCGCGTTCCACGGCTCACTCTCCTCAGGCAAAACTCACGATCTGGTTATTTATGTAAGGGTGCAACAAAAGACTTCATTATATCCGGCGTGCTCCCTGGCACCCATTCAAACGTTTGTTTAAATTTTCTGCAAGCCTGTTAGACTCGGGAGTTACCAGCCCCTGACGGACTGTCGCGTTGACCCCTGCTGCCGTGGAGGTCAACATAAGAAGAATTTGCAACAAGTTTGGAGCGGCAGGGGTCGTGTCCAACGCAAGGTCGCCTTGGCGTCCTGTTTATTCACCAGAATAAATCGAGGGATTCATGAAGGTTCTCGTAGCTGTCAAACGCGTGGTGGACTACAACGTCAAGGTCCGCGTCAAGGCCGACCAGACCGGTGTTGACCTGGCCAACGTCAAGATGTCCATGAACCCCTTCTGCGAGATCGCCGTGGAAGAAGCGGTGCGCCTGAAGGAAAAGGGTATCGCCAGCGAGATCGTGGTCGTGACCGCGGGTCCCGCCCAGGCGCAGGAACAACTGCGTACCGCCCTGGCACTGGGCGCCGATCGCGCCGTGCTGATCGACACCGGTACCGCCGAGCTGTCGTCGCTGACCACCGCCAAGCTGCTCAAGGCCGTGGTGGACAAGGAACAGCCGCAGCTGGTGATCCTCGGCAAGCAGGCCATCGACAGCGACAACAACCAGACCGGCCAGATGCTGGCCGCTCTGACCGGCTTCGCCCAGGGCACCTTCGCCTCCAAGGTGGAGCAGGCCGCTGACGGCCTCAGCGTGACCCGCGAGATCGATGGCGGTCTGCAGACCGTGGCGCTCAAGCTGCCGGCGGTGGTGACCACCGACCTGCGCCTCAACGAGCCGCGCTACGCCTCGCTGCCCAACATCATGAAGGCCAAGAAGAAGCCGCTGGAAACCCTGACCCCGGATGCCCTGGGCGTGGCGGTGAAAGCCTCCTACGAGGTGGTCAAGGTGGAAGCCCCGGCGGGTCGTCAGGCGGGCATCAAGGTCAAGTCCGTGGCCGAGCTGGTCGAAAAACTCAAGAACGAAGCTAAGGTGATCTGATGGCCATTCTCGTCATTGCCGACCACGACAACGCCAACCTCTTCGGCGCTACCCTGAACACCGTTGCCGCGGCCCAGGCCATCGGCGGCGACATCCATGTGCTGGTCGCCGGGCAGAATGCCCAGCCGGTCGCCGACGCCGCCGCCAAGCTTGCCGGCGTCGGCAAGGTGCTGCTGGCCGACAACGCCGCCTACGCGCACCAGTTGCCGGAAAACGTCGCGCCGCTGGTTGCCGAGCTGGCCGCCAACTACAGCCACGTACTGGCCGCTGCCAGCACCAATGGCAAGAATTTCCTGCCGCGCGTCGCCGCGCTGCTGGACGTCGACCAGATCTCCGAGATCATCGCCGTCGAATCCGCCGACACCTTCAAGCGGCCGATCTATGCCGGCAACGCCATCGCCACCGTGCGCTCCACGGCGCCGGTCAAGGTGATCACCGTGCGCGCCACCGGTTTCGATCCGGTCGCCGCCGAGGGCGGTTCCGCCGCCATCGAAGCCGTGAGCCTGGTCAAGGATGCCGGCATCTCCAGCTTTGTCGGCGAAGAGCTGGCCAAGTCCGACCGTCCCGAGCTGGGCGCCGCCAAGGTGGTGGTCTCCGGTGGTCGCGGTCTGCAGAACGGTGACAACTTCAAGATCCTCTACGCCCTGGCCGACAAGCTGGGCGCGGCGGTGGGTGCCTCGCGCGCCGCGGTGGACGCCGGCTTCGTGCCCAACGACATGCAGGTCGGCCAGACCGGCAAGATCGTCGCGCCGCAGCTGTACATCGCCGTCGGCATCTCCGGGGCCATCCAGCACCTGGCGGGCATGAAGGATTCCAAGGTGATCGTCGCCATCAACAAGGACGAGGAGGCGCCGATCTTCCAGGTGGCCGACTACGGTCTGGTGGGTGACCTGTTCGAATTGATCCCCGAGCTGGAAAAGGCCATCTGAGGCCCACGCCCGTGCAAGAGCCCGCCCTTTGGCGGGCTTTTTCATGGGCGCGGCAAGGCCTCTGGCAGAGCCGCTGGCGTCAAGGTGGGGTGCGCCGGTTCCTTGTCGTTTTTGGACATTGCCGCCCCGGGAAGGGAAGGGTTAAGGTCAGGCCTAGCTGTACCGGTATACCTTCAGGGTAGCCTGCTACTGTTCCGCTTTCGTCCAGGAAGACGCCATGACCAATCTGTTGCTCTATCAGCGTATCGCCCAGCAACTGGCGAACGACATCCGCACGGGGGTCTACAAGCCCGGCGAACGGGTGCCTTCGGTGCGCAAGCTGAGTCAGCAGTTGGGCGTCAGCCATGCCAGCGTGCTGCAGGCCTATGCCACCCTGGAAGACCAGGGGCTGATCCGGGCCCGGCCGCAATCGGGCTTCTATGTGCACCAGACCCCGGCGCTGACCGCGCCGACGCCGGACATCGCCACGGTGGAACGGCCCAGCCTGGTGACCCGCGCCGGCATCATCAACCAGGTGCTGGCGGAATCGCGGCGGGAAGGCGTGGTGCCCCTCGGCATGGCGGTCCCCCAGCCCGACTACCTGCCCTTGCGGGCCCTGCACCAGCAGCTGTCCAAGGTGACCCGTTTCCAGGCCCGCGCGGCCTTTTCCTATCTGCACAGTCCGGGCTACGAGCCACTGCGCCGCCAGGTGGCCATCCGCCTGCGCGATGCGGGGGTGGTAGTGGGTCCGGAAGAGGTGGTGATCACCCATGGCTGCGTGGATGCGCTGCAGATGTCGCTGCGGGTGCTGACCAAGCCGGGCGACCTGATCGCCACCGAATCGCCGTCCTACTACGGGCTGCTGCAGCTGGCCGAGGTGCTGGGCCTCAAGGTGATTGAGATTCCCTGCGATCCCGAGACCGGGCTCAGCGTGGAGGCGCTGCAGCTGGCCGCGAGCCAGTGGCCGGTCAAGGCCCTGGTGGTGGCCGCGCGGCTGAGCAATCCCCTGGGGGGCAGCATGCCGGAGGCGCGGCAGAAGCAGCTGCTGAGGCTGGCGGCCGAGCGCAACATCGCCATCGTCGAGGACGATATCTATGGCGAGCTGACCTACGACAGCGGCTCCAAGGCGCTCAAGGCGCTCGACAAGCAGGGTCGGGTCATCTACTGCTCGAGCTTTTCCAAGACCCTTTCGCCCGGTGTTCGCATCGGCTGGGTGGTGGCCGGGCCCTACCAGGAAGACATCTGCCGCCTGCAGACCTTTACCACCCATTCCGCCTGCAGCGTGACCCAGATGGGGGTCTCCGCCTATCTGGAGAACGGCGGCTATGACCGCCACCTGCGAGCCATCCGCCAGGAATACCGGCGCAACATGACCGCCTTCCAGCTGGCGATCCAGGAGCACTTTCCCGAAGGCACCCAGATGAGTCGGCCCAATGGCGGCTTCATCCTCTGGGTCAGCCTGCCGGTGCGGGTGGACACCCGCCTGCTGCACCAGCGTGCCCTGGATCAGGGGGTGAGCATCGCGCCGGGCATGATCTTCAGCAACACTGACCAGTTCAATCACTGCATCCGTCTCAATTGCGGTCTGCCCTGGGGGCGCGACGCTCAACGGGCGCTGATGATCCTCGGGTTGCTCGCCCGTCAGCTCTGCCAGGAAAGCCTGGCCGCCTAGCGGCACGCCTGGAACCCGCCACGGGACAGCGGAGTCGGTTGTAGAGACTGCGCCCTGTCGCGCCTGGTGCCTCGCTCCGGGGGCGATATCCTGAGTGTGGTGAGCCTATGCGTGGATACCTGGCAACGACGGTGCTGGCCGTGACCCTGCTGCTGGCGGGCTGCGATAACGAGTCACCGCCCGCCACCGCCAAGGCGCCTTCGGCAGCGGCGCCAGCGCCAGAGGCGCCGAAGTCATCGGTGGCAACCGAGCCCCAGGGCAGCGCCGCCGATCTGCGCGCCTACCGCCTGGACCCGCTCCCGACCAGGGCCTTCGTGCTGCCTGCACCGCCACCCAAGAAACAGGACCTGGCCAGGAACAGCCAGCTCAAGAAGCCTGCCGTGTCCAAGCCGGCGCCGGCCGTCGTCCATCCGCTCGACCTCAGTGTGCCCGGCGAAGCGGCGGCGTCCCCGTCGGTGAGCGCTCGCCGCCTGGGCTCGGGCAAGGCCGACAACAACGTCGCCGAGGCGGGTCTGCTGCCCCAGCTGTTTCGCAAGGAAGGCGACCCCGGTCGTTTTGAACTCGGTGGTCGGGTAATCAGTCGCGATCGCAGCGACGACTTCGAAGGGGCGGAGGTCGAATTGCGCTTTCGGCGCTAGTCCCTGGGTGCCAGGTAGTCGGTGCTGAACATCGGCCCGGAACTTCATCGCCGCAACGCTTGCCGACAGTTCAGGTGGCGGACACAACGTCTGCCCGGATTCGGGAGCGTTCCATGCCCAGTGCGACAGGCAAGATTCGTTATGCGGTGGTAGGCGGTGGCTGGATTTCCCAGGGCGCCTTCATGCCCGGGGTCGGCCAGACCCGCAATTCCGAGATGACCGCCCTGGTCACCGGCGATCCCGTCAAGGCGCGGGATCTGGCCGCCAAGTACGGTCTCAAGAGCTATACCTACGAGGAATTCCCGGCGCTGCTGGCTTCTGGCGAGATCGATGCGATCTACCTTGCCACGCCCAATTTCCGCCATCTGGAATTCGCCGTACCGGCGTTGGACGCCGGCATTCACGTCCTGCTGGAAAAGCCCATGGCGATCAGCGAGGAAGAATGCCAGGCGATCAACGCGGCGGCTGCGCGCTCCGGCGCCAAGCTGATGATCGCCTATCGACTGCACTGCGAGCCGGGCACGGTGGAGATGATCGAGCGGGTGCGCAACGGCGAGATCGGCGATCCGCGCCTGTTTACCTCGACCTTCACCCAGCCGGTCGACACGGCCAACCACCGTGCCCAGAGCGGCTTCTGGGCCGGTCCCGTCACCGACATGGGGCCCTATCCACTCAACGCCGTGCGGGCGCTGTTTGGTGACGAGCCCATCGAGGTCAGTGCCGTCGGGGTGCAGACACCCGGGCGCGACATCACCACCTGGGATGCCGTGACCGTGACCCTGCGCTTTCCCGAGGAGCGGCTGGCGACGTTCTCCGTCAGCTTCAGCGGCCCCAATACCGAGCGCTTCCAGCTGGTGGGCCGCAAGGGCGAGATCGAGGCGTCGCCGTGCTTCGGTTTCGGCGAAGGCGTCGCCATCGGCTATCGCCTGACCGTGGACGGGGAGACGGAGGAATTCAAGGCGCCGGTGGTGGATCACTTCGGCGGTGAGACGGCCTATTTCTCCGATTGCATCCTCGAGGATCGCCAGCCGGAGATGGACGGGGAGGAGGGCTGGCGCGACGTGCGCGTGCTGGCGGCCATCGAGCGCGCCCTGCAGAGCGGTCAGCCGCAGTCCCTGGAGCCGCTACCCAAGCGCCAGGGACCGACCCGCGAGCAGGTGCGCAGCCTGCCACTGGCGGAAGTGCCGGAATACGTCAACACCAAGGTCCCGCTGGAGTCTTGAGACCACGAAGCCCTGCCGCACGGGACGCGGCAGGGCTTCGTCTGGACAACCCGGAGCGCGATCAGCGGTCCTGGGCCTCCTTGGCATCCATCTCGGCATTGCGCTGCCGGATCTTGGTTTTCTGTTCGTCGGTCAAGGGCACCTTGCGCGCCGTGTCCTTGAGCATGAGCAGGCTGCCGACCACCGAGCCGATGGCAACCAGCAGGATCAACCAGGCATACCAGGGCATCTTTCTTCTCCTTGAATGGCTATATCGCTTCGACCACGGGAGAGGCCGTCAGTGCGCCCGGCAGCTCGCATTCGTGCGCCTGACCCAGGCGGCGTAACCCAGGTCGTAGAGCCAGTTGAACGCCAGGGTATAGGGCAGGAAGAACAGGATCAGTCCCAGGTCCAGCAGCAGCGCCTGCCAGAGACCGATGGACAGCCACCAGGCGGCCAGTGGCACCAGCACGACGATCAATCCCCCTTCGAAGCCGAGGGCGTGCAACAGCCGGACACCCAGGCCACGGGTGAAGCCCAGGCGCTCCTGCAGGCGATCAAAGCCCAGGTTGAAGACCAGATTCCAGAGCATGGCGATGGCGGAAAAGGCGGCGGTGAGCAGGCCCATATGGCCCAGGGAACGATCCAGCAGCCAGGCCAGGGTCGGGGTGGCGAGCAGCACGGCGATGCCCTCGAAGAGCAGGGCGTGCAGCACGCGGGCACTGGCGGGACGCTGGTTGAGCGAATTGGACATGAGACGACTCCACACTGGACAGGCCCTCAGTCTCATCGGTTAAGCTGGGGAGATAAAAGTGGAATCCATAGGCTGAGCCGATATGTATCCCAACGCCGAAGCTCTCGAGGCCTTCGTCGAGGCGGCCGCCGCCGGCTCCTTCAGTGCCGCAGCGCGGGTGCTGGGCAAGCGACAGTCCAGTATCAGCGAAAGCATCGCCCGGTTGGAGGACGATCTGGGGGTGCCGCTGTTCGATCGTCAGGGTCGCTACCCCGTGCTGACGGCAGCCGGCGAGCAACTGCTCGACCAGGCCCGCGCCGTACTCTCGGCCCATGACCGCCTGGCCAATCGCGCCACTCAGCTGGCGGCCGGGGTGGAGCCACGCCTGACCCTGGTGATCTCCGATACCTACCAGCCCACCCGCTATGAGGCGCTCCTGGCCGAGCTGGACCAGCGCTATCCGGATCTGGAATTCGAATGCCTGATCGCCGAAGACGCCGATGTGCTCAGCCTGGTGCAGGGGCGCGCTGATCTGGGCTTGCTGGCGGGCCAGCCGCCTTATCCGGCGGACATCGAGGCGGCGACCCTGGATGGCCTGGTCACCTTTGGCCTGTACGTGGCTGCCGATCACCCGCTGGCGGCGCTGGAAAGGGTTACACCCGCCGACCTGGCGCCCTATCGCCTGCTGCGCCTGAGCACCGTGACCGAAGCCTCCCAGCAGGTCAGTCGCCTGCCGGACACCCGCGGTCGCTGCTGGTCGGCGCCCGACTATCTGCTGCTGCTGGACATGGCGGTGCAGGGGTTCGGCTGGGCCGAGCTGCCGCTGTGGCTGGTGGCGACCTTCGGCCAGGGACGGCTGGTGGAACTGGCCGTTCCCGGCTGGCCGCAGCGGGTGGCGGTGGATGTGGTCTGGTCGCGGCGGCGGCCGCTGGGTCCGGCGGGCAACTGGCTGCGCGAGCGATTACTCAGGCCGAGTTGAAGGAGGGGGACGCGGGCAGACCGCGGCCAAGTGCCGGCGCGGCGCTTTTCTGCGAAAATGCCGGCCTTTGCCGTTTTGCCGAGAGCTCCCATGTCCGCCTGCCAGTCTCCCATCATCGTCGCCCTGGATTTCCCTTCATCGTCCGCCGCCCTGGCGCTGGCCGACCGCCTCGACCCCGCCACCTGCCGGGTCAAGGTCGGCAAGGAGCTGTTCACCGCCAGCGCCGCCGGGGTGGTGGAAGCCCTGCGCACGCGCGGCTTCGAAGTCTTCCTCGACCTGAAATTCCACGACATCCCCAACACCACCGCCATGGCGGTCAAGGCCGCGGCGGAGATGGGCGTCTGGATGGTCAATGTCCACTGCTCGGGCGGCCTGCGCATGATGACCGCCTGCCGCGAGACCCTGGAGGCCATGAGCGGTCCCAAGCCGCTGCTGATCGGTGTCACCGTGCTGACCAGCATGGAGCGCGAGGACCTGGCCGACATCGGCCTGGACGTGGATCCCCAGGAGCAGGTCCTGCGCCTGGCCGGTCTGGCCGCTCGCGCCGGCCTGGACGGGCTGGTCTGCTCGGCCCAGGAGGCCTCGGCGCTCAAGGCCGCGCAGCCGGCGCTGCAACTGGTCACCCCCGGCATCCGTCCGGCCGGCAGTGCCCTGGACGACCAGCGCCGCATCCTCACCCCGCGCGAAGCCCTGGATGCCGGCTCCGACTACCTGGTGATCGGTCGGCCCATCGCCCGCGCCGCCGATCCGGCCCGCGCCGTGGAAGAGATCCTCGCCACCCTGAAATAAGCGGTAAACCTCCGGGGCGGCGGTCGCCGGCAAAAGGTGCTGCTATTCTCGTTCTGCAGGCCGACCCCTTCTCGGGTCGGCGCAAGGCAAGAGACCTCAGGGCATGCACGATAGGTTGAACGCCTGTCTCAAGGCGGTAGACGGCGTTTTGTTGGGCAAGGAAACCCAGGTCAGGCTGGCGCTGGCCTGCCTGCTGGCGCGGGGTCACCTGCTGATCGAGGACCTGCCCGGCATGGGCAAGACCACCCTCAGCCATGCCCTGGCCAAGGTGCTGGGGCTGTCCTTCCAGCGCATCCAGTTCACCTCGGACCTGCTGCCCGGCGATATCCTCGGCACCTCGGTGTTCGATCGCGACAGCGGGCAGTTCGTCTTCCATCCCGGGCCGGTGTTCGCCGAGTTGCTGCTGGCCGACGAGATCAATCGCGCCACGCCCAAGAGCCAGAGCGCGCTGCTGGAAGCCATGGAGGAGGGGCAGGTGACTATCGAGGGCGCCACCCGGCCCTTGCCCGACCCCTTCTTTGTCATCGCCACCCAGAATCCCATCTCCCAGGGCGGCACCTTCGCCCTGCCGGAATCCCAGCTCGATCGCTTCCTGATGCGCCTGTCGCTCGGCTATCCCGGCCGCGCCGCCGAGCGGGCGCTGCTGCTCGGCGGTTCCGGACGCGAGCAGCTGCCGCGGCTGGAGCCCCTGCTGGATCACGCCCAGCTGCGGCTGATGCAGGCCGAGGTGCCGCGCATCCACGCCAGCGAGGCGGTGGTGGACTATGTGCTGCGCCTGGTGGAGGCCACCCGCACCCAGACCTCCTTCGCCCTCGGCCTGTCGCCACGCGGCAGCCTGGCGCTGCTGGCCGCGGCGCGGGCCTGGGCGCTGCTGGCGGGGCGCGACCACGTGCTGCCCGAGGACGTCCAGACGGTGCTGCCGGCGGTAGCCGGCCATCGCCTGCGCGACATCGCCGATCCTGCCGGGCACGGTGGCGGCGCCCTGGTGCAGTGGCTGCTGCGCGAAGTCCCGGCGCTGTGACCGGCGGCGCTTGGCAGCGCTATCGAGATGGCTGGCTGACACGGCGGATTCCGCCAGCCAATCGCATCACCCTCGATCAGCGACGCATCTTCATCCTGCCCACCCGCCAGGGCGGCGCCTTCGCCATCGCCCTGCTGCTGATGCTGCTGGCCGGCATCAACTACCAGAACAGCCTGGCCTATGGCCTGACCTTCCTGCTGTTTTCCCTGGCGCTGGTGGCCATGTTGCACACCTATCGCAACCTGGCCGGCCTGCAACTGGTCGGCGGCGGCGCCAGCCCGGTGTTCGCCGGGGAGGTCGCCGGATTTCGCCTGCGCCTGGAGAGCAGTGGCCGCGCGCACCAGGGCATCGCCCTGGGCTGGCGTAACGAGCCGCTGGTGCTCAGCGACGTACCGGCGGAGGAGAGCGTCGCCCTGCAGATCTTTCACCCGGCGCTGAGCCGCGGCTGGCTGAGACCCGGACGGCTCCGGGTGGAGAGCCGCTTTCCCCTCGGCCTGTTCGTCGCCTGGAGCTGGCTGGACCTGGACGTGCGCGCCCTGGTCTATCCGCAGCCCCTGGCGACCACGACGCCACTGCGCAGCGGCCAGGATGCCGGCGGCGAGGAGGTCCAGCGCCAGGCCGGACAGGGCGCCGACGACTTCCAGGGTCTGCGGCCCTATCAGCCCGGCGATTCACGCCGGCGGCTGGACTGGAAGGCCTTTTCCCGCGGGCAGGGCCTGCTGGTCAAGGACTTCACCGCCCTGGCCGGCAGCGAACTCTGGCTGGATTTCAGCGTGCTCGATGGCGACACCGAGACCCGGCTGTCCTGGCTGTGCCAGGCAGTGCTGGACTGCAGCGCCCGCCAGCTGCGCTTCGGCCTGCGCCTGCCCGGGGTGGAGCTGGCGCCGGCCACCGGCGAGAGCCAGCGTGACGCGGCGCTGCAGGCCCTGGCCCTGTTCGGACGGCCGACATGAGCACCGCCGTGCCGCAACCCATTCCGCGCATCGCCCTGATCTGGCTGCTGGTGGCCCAGGCCCTGGTGATCCTGCCGCACCTCACCCATCTGCCGCCCTGGGTCGGATTGCTCTGGGCCTTGTGCGCTGGCTGGAGGGTGCTGCTGTTCCGCATGCAGGTGCGGGCGCCGACGCGGATCGAGAAGGGCGGCCTGCTGCTCTTGACCATGGGCGGCATCTGGCTGTCGCGCGGCTCCTTCATCGGCCTGGACGCCGGTGCCGTGCTGCTGCTGGTGACCTTCGCCCTCAAGCTGATCGAGATGCACAGTCGCCGCGATGCCCTGGTGGTGATCTACCTGGGTTTCTTCGCGGTGGTGATCGCCTACCTGTTCGAGGACGGCCTGCTCGCCGCGCTCTACAGCCTGCTGCCGGTGACCGCCCTGGTGGCGGCGCTGATCGGTCTGCAGCAGAGCGCCCTGGCCAGTCGGCCGCTGGCGACGCTGAAGGTCGCCGGTACCCTGCTGCTGCAGGCGGTGCCCCTGATGCTGCTGCTGTTCCTGGTGTTTCCGCGCATCGGTCCACTGTGGTCGCTGCCGCAACCGGGCGACCAGGCGCGCACCGGACTGGGCGACAGCATGGCGCCCGGCGAGATCGCCCAGCTGTCGCAATCCGCCGAGCGGGTGTTCCGGGTCAGCTTCGCCGGCGACCGGCCCGCGCAGCGTGATCTCTACTGGCGGGCCACCACCTACGAACGCTTCGATGGCGCGCGCTGGTCGGTCGATCCCGACACGGCCTGGAGTCCGGAACCGGCCTGGACGCCGCGCGGACTCCAACTGGATTATCAGGTGGTCATGGAGCCGAGCGGTCGGCCCTGGCTCTATGGCCTGGACGTGGCGCGCAGCGATCAGCGCGACGTGCGCCTGGCCAGCGACTTCCACCTGCAGCGCCGCCGCCCGGTGGACCAGGCGCTGCTCTACCGGGTTTCCAGCTGGCCGCAGGCCATCCGCGAGCCGGAGCGGCTGTCCGCCTCCAGCCAGCGGCGCGCGCTGCAGCTGCCCAGTGGCGGCGAACCGCGTACCCGTGCCTGGGTAGCCCAGCTCAAGACCCAGGCGTCGACGCCCGAGGCCCTGGCCCAGGCGATCCTGGCCTATTTCCGCCAGCAGCCCTTCGTTTACACCCTGCAGCCGCCTACGGCGAGCGTCGATGCCATCGACGCCTTTCTCTTCGACAACCGTCGCGGTTTCTGCGCCCACTATGCCGGCGCCATGACCTTTGCCCTGCGGGTGGCGGGCATCCCCGCGCGGGTGGTGGCGGGCTACCAGGGCGGCGAATTCAACGCGGCGGGTGGCTATCTGCTGGTGCAGCAATTCGATGCCCATGCCTGGGTGGAATACTGGCTGCCAGGGCGCGGCTGGATCAGCGTCGATCCCACCGCCCAGGTAGCGCCCGAGCGGATCGAGCGCGGCTTGCAGGAGGCCCTGGCGGCCCAGGGCGCGGCCAGTGAATTCCTCGCCGACAATCCCTTCGCCGCCAATCGCTATCGCAACCTGGCCTGGCTCAATGAACTGCGTCTGGGCTGGGACCGCGTCAACTACGGCTGGCAGCGCTGGGTGCTCAACTACCAGGAAGACACCCAGGGCGAACTGTTCAAGCGACTGCTCGGCGAGGGCTCGCTGCAACGGCTGGGACTGCTGTTGGCAGTGGTGGTGCTGGGCGTTCTCGGAGTGATGGCGCTGCTGGTGCTCAAGCCCTGGCAGCGGACCCGCGATCCCCTGCTGACGCGCTTCGGCCAGTTCGAGCGCCTGCTGGCGCGCCAGGGGATAAAACGGCAAGGCGGGGAGCCTGCCGGCAGCTTCGCCGGGCGCGCCATGGCCGAATTGCCGGCGGCACGCGCGGCGATAATGGCGTTCTCCGCGGAGTTCCAGGCACAGCGCTATGCTGGTCGACCTGCGGATCCGGCGGCGCTATCGAGGGCGCTTAAAGCCTTGAAACGCCAGCTGCGTGAGCGTCAGACGCGCAACGACTGAGGCACGGGGAGGGCGTCGGGTTCCTGCAGGGCGAAGGCCACCAGACAGACGACGGCCGCCAGGATCAGCGGTTGCGGATGCGGATTGCCGAGTGCCTGGGCGATGCAGCCCAGGCCCAGTAACAACAGAACGGCAGAAATGAGGGTGGTGACCGAGCGCATGGCGGTTCTCCAAAAACGTGCGGGCATCTTGCCGCCTGTCGGGCAACCGCGCGAATGCGCTCTCGCTATGGAGGCTATAGGCGCAACTGGCGGATCGCCTGATTCAGGGTTCCTGCGAGGGCGGCCAGTTCGGTGCTGGTGCTGGCCGACTCCTGCGTCAGCAGCATGGTCCTTTCCGTGACATCGCGGATGCCTACAACCGACCTGCTCATCTCTTCCGCCACCTGGGCCTGCTGCTCCGCTGCCACGGCGATCTGGGTGTTGCTGTCGCGCATCAGGGTCACGGCGGCGGTGATGTCGGCCAGGGCCTGCCCGGCGGCGCCGGCCTGGACCACGCAATCGTCGGCCTTGAGCGAACTCTCGCGCATGAATTCCACGGCATCGCGGGTGCCGGCCTGGAGGCTGTCGACCATGCGCGTGATCTCGTCGGTGGAGCCCTGGACACGCTTGGCCAGGTTGCGGACCTCGTCGGCCACCACGGCGAAGCCACGGCCGGCCTCGCCGGCGCGGGCCGCCTCGATGGCGGCGTTGAGCGCCAGCAGGTTGGTCTGCTCGGCGATGCCGTGGATGACGTTGACCACGCTGGTGATACGCTCGCTGTTCTCGGCCAGCTCCTGGATCATCACCGCGGTCTGCTGCACGCCTTGGGACAGGTCGGCGATGGAATGGCCGACGCGCTCCACCGCCTGCTGGCCGGCGCCCGCCAGGCGATCGGCCTCCTGGGACTGGTCGCGGGTGCCGGCAGCGTGCTCGGCGATCTGCTGCACGGTGGCGCTCATCTCGTTGATCGCGGTGGCGGCCTGGTCGGTCTCGTGCTGCTGATCGTGCATGCCGCCACGGACGCCCTGCATGCCGCTGGCCAGGCGCCCGGCGCCTTCGTCCAGGCGCGAGGCGCTGGCGGCCACGGTACCGACGACGCGGGTGTAGCTGTCCTGCATGGCGTTGAAGGCCTGGGTCATCTGCCCGACCTCGTCACGCCCGCGCACCTCGACCCGGGCGGTGAGATCGCCGTCGCGCTCCACCCGCAGCATGGTGTCCTTGAGGCGCTGCAGATTGCCGAGGATGAAACGGATCAGCAGCTGCGAGGCCACCAGCAGCACCAGCATCAACACGCCCACGGCCAGAGCGTATTCCGGCGCCCGGGCGATAAAGATGTCGCCGAAGGTCGGGGCGCTCAGCCTGGCCGCCGCGTCGCCCACGGCGGCCTTGACCGCCTTGAGCTGTTCGGCGCGACCGGAGACTTCCAGCTGCATGGCGAACAGCACCAGCAAGAGGCTGGTGACGAAGGCGACGGCGTTGACCGCCCAGAATTTGTACTTGAGGGAAATATCGCGCAGCCAGGCAAACATAGGGGGCATCCAGTCGGCGGGGCCGCACAGCCTGGCAGGCCGGCGCGCCCCGGATCTTGACTGGCGTCAACGTCCTGTAGGGAGGAGGGTGACGCCGCGGAACAAGCCCTGAGGTTAACGGCTCCGGCCTGCGCGACTTTAGCGCAGCGGCGTCCTGCGCCTAGTCGTAGTCCTCCACCCGCTCTGGCTCGGCGATCTCCGGCAGATCGAAGAAGGCACGAGCGGTGGCGGTGGTGTGCAGGGCGGTCTGCTCCGGCGTTTCGTTGCGCAGGCGCGCCACGGTGCGCAGGATCTCCGGCAGGAAGGCCGGTTCGTTGTGGCCATGGCGCGGCTTGGGTCTGAGGGTACGCGGCAGCAGGTAGGGGGCATCGGTTTCCAGCATCAGCCGACCGACCGGAATCTGCCCGACCAGCTCGTGCAGGTGCAGGCCACGGCGCTCGTCGCAGATCCAGCCGGTGATGCCCAGGTGCAGGTCGAGATCCAGATAGCCGTAGAGCGCCTTGCGCTCGCCGGTGAAGCAGTGCACCACGGCGGCCGGCAGATGGTCGCGATAGTCGCGCAGGATCGCCAGCATCCGCTCGCTGGCGTCGCGTTCGTGGAGAAACACCGGGCGGCGCAATTCGGCGGCCAGGGCCAGCTGTTCCTCGAAGCAGCGCTCCTGCTGCGGTCGCGGGGTGAAGTCGCGATTGAAGTCCAGGCCGCATTCGCCCAGGGCCCGTACCTTGGGCTGGCCGGCCAGTTCACGCAGGGTCCTGGCCGCGGCTGCGTTCCAGGTCGAGGCTTCGTGGGGATGGACGCCCGCGGTGCTGAACAGGGCTTCGCCGGCGTCCAGGCGCAGGCAGAGATTGAGGGCGTTCTCGCTGTCTTCCAGGGTGGTACCGGTCAGCACCAGTTGCATCACACCGGCGGCCTGGGCCCGCTCGATCACCGCATCCACCTCCTTGAGCAGGCTGGGGTGGGTAAGGTTGACGCCGATGTCGATCAATTGCATGGTGCGGACCTTCTACAGACTTGGTCCATCATTCTATCCGTAGTCCGGGTGCTATCGGCGCTGTCCCGGCCAGGTCAGGAGTCCTGGATGCCGTTTCGATTCACCCTTGTCATCCTCGGCTGCCTGCTCGCCGGTTCCGCCCAGGCACGGCTCGGCGCGCTGCCACCCGAAGCACCGCGGCATGTCGCGGCCCGCGACCTGACTGCCATCGAGCGTACCGGCGAGTTGCGCGTCCTGGTCAACCAGAGTCGGCACAGCTCCGGCGAATGGAACGGCCAGGCGCTGGGCATCGAGTATCGGCGCCTGGAGGCCTTCGCCCGCTACCTGCGGCAGCAGCCCGGCGGCCGGCCGCTGCGCCTGGTCTTCGTGCCCAAGGCCAAGGACGACCTCCTGGCGGCGCTGCAAAGAGGCGAGGGCGATCTGGTGGCGCCGGGCGAAACCCTGCTGCCACCGCCGCATTCGGCCCTGATCGCCGCGTCGGTGGCGGCGCCTGCCAGCCTGGTGGTAGTGGGCGGACGTGGTCAGCGCCTGCCACGGCATCTGGAACAACTGGCCGGGCGCCGGGTGGTGCTGCCCCAGGGCAGCGCCGCCGGCCCGGCCCTGGAACGGCTCAATGCCCAGCTGGAGAAGCGCAGGCTGCGGCCGGTACAGGTCGAGTGGGCCGATCCGAGCCTGGCGGTGGAAGATGTACTGGAGCTGACCCAGGCCGGCATCTATCCGCTCAGTGTCGTCGAATCCGGCCTGGCGCATCGCTGGACACGGGTGCTGTCGCGCCTGCGGGTCGCCGATCGGGTAGTGGTGGCCCATGACCAGGCGCAGCTCTGGTATCTGCGTGCCCCTGCGCACCAGCTCGCCGAGCGGATACGGGCCTTCGCCCGGCAACCCCAGGCGCGCGACGACGACAAGGCCTTTCGCCAGGG
Source organism: Pseudomonas flavocrustae (assembly GCF_029872515.1). Taxonomy (NCBI): domain Bacteria; kingdom Pseudomonadati; phylum Pseudomonadota; class Gammaproteobacteria; order Pseudomonadales; family Pseudomonadaceae; genus Pseudomonas; species Pseudomonas flavocrustae. The sequence goes on from NZ_JAPDIQ010000001.1 coordinate 268,632, forward strand.
CTATGCGCGCCGCTATCAGGTGCGCGATCCGCTACAGGCCCATGACCGCAAGCGCCTGGCCCAGGTGCGGCCGCTGCTGCAGCGCTATGCCAATGCCTACGACTTCGACTGGCTGACCCTGGCCGCCATGGCCTACAAGGAGTCCGGCCTCGATCCCCATGCCCGCGGTGCCGGCCGCGCCGCGGGGCTGCTGCAGATCACCCCGCGGGCGGCGCGCAGCGTCGGAGTGCGCAACCTGCATTCCGCCGAGGACAACGTCAAGGCCGCCACCCGCTATCTGGCGCGCCTGCGGCGAGAATTCTTCTCCAGTCCGCGGCTTGCCGAGCGCGAGCGCCGCGCCTTTACCCTGGCGGCCTACAACCTGGGCCCGGAGCGCGTTCAGGCGCTGCGGGCCAAGGCGCGCAAACAGGGCCTGGACGGCGATCGCTGGTTCTTCCAGGTCGAACGCATCGCCGCCGAGGAGGTGGGTATCGGGGTGGTCAACTACGTCGCCAGCGTCAACAAGTACCGGGTGGCCTTCAGTCGTGAACGGGCGCGCCTGGAAGCACCGGCCGTGGCGGCGACGAGCGCCAGGGCGATCCGCCGCGAAGACGGGTGAAGCCCGCTTGACAGGGCAGTCTGGCCCTCCCTAGGATGATCCTGCGCCGATTTAAACAGCAACTTGCGGGGCGCTTACAAATACCGCTAAAGCGTTGGACGGAGCAGGCCTCGTACTACCGCCCAGCTGGATCCACGAGGCGGAATTTCGTCCATGCTACCTCTCCCGCTACGCCTTACCCCCCTGACCCAGGGCAAGCTCGCCAGTCATCCCGCCATCCTGCTCGGCGGTCCCGATCAGCCCACCCTGCTGCGCTATCTCGAAGGCTGGCCGAGGCGCTGGCCCCACAGCCGTACCCTGCAGATCCGCTTCGCCGACCGCGCCGAACAGTTGCGTGGCTTTGCCGACGGCAGCTTCGACTTCGCCGTGGTGCAGTCGCCCGGCCAGGCCGGTCTTGCACCCCTGGTGCGGGAATTGACGCGGGTGGCGCGTCAGGGCGTGATTACCCGGCGGCGCTAGCGCGGGCATCAGCCAGACTGAAGCCTCCCTTGCCGGCAAGCTTGGCGGTGTAGAGCGCCTGGTCCGCCCGCGCCAGCAAGGCCGGACTGTCCTCCGTGGTCCGCTGCAGGGCGATGCCGATGCTCACGCTCGTACCCTGAGGCACCAGACGGCCGAGGATACGCCGGGCCAGATCCTGAGCCCCGTTTTCGGTGGCGTCCTGCACCACCAGCAGGAACTCGTCGCCGCCCAGGCGTCCGGCGAAATCACTTTGCCGCACGCTCAGAGTCAATACCTCGCCGCAGGTTTGCAGCAAACGATCGCCGGCGGCATGGCCCTGGACGTCGTTAACACCCTTGAAGTCGTCCAGATCGATATAGAAGACCGCCACGCGCCCAGACCCTGAACGAGGTCGGTGCAGGGCGCCCTCGAGCAGCGCGAGGATGCCCGCACGGTTGTAGAGTCCGGTCAGGCTGTCGTGAGTGGCATGCCAGCGGCTATCGAGTTCGGCCGTCAGTGCGCGGACCAGGGTGCGATTGAGCCTGTCCAGCAGTATCCAGTTGGCCGTGAGATAGAGCGGTGCCTGCAGCAGGAACAGCCGCAGCATGGGCTCGGGCTGGAACAGGGTGGCCAGTTTCATCGGGACGTCGGTGAGCAGGATCTGCAGGAAGGCATAGCGTGGAATGCCCTGGTTGCGCATGGTGATGGCCCCGTTCATGGCCACTGCCGAGGTGCAGCCCAGCACCTGCAGCACCCCATCGCCGCTGAGAACGCAGGCGGCCGTGCCCACACCCAGGATAGCCGTCCAGAGCAGCCCGAGTACCAGTGAAACCTCGCTGAGCCATGGCGGCGCCAGGCCGTCCATCAGCTGGATGCAGTGCAGCAGCACCAGGCGGGTGAGCCAGATCAGGGTATCGAGAATCATCCAGCCGAGGAACAAGGGCGTGGGATGCAAGAAGGCGCAGGTCCAGCTGATCAACAGACTGTTCAGAGCGCCGACGAACATGGCGCTCCGTGAGGAAAACGGGCCGGCCAGCAGCTGCTGTTGCAGATTTTCGTCGAGCGAGTCCCGCGTGGTCACGAGCCAACGTAGTGCAGGCTGATTGGGCAAAGCGTAAAGCGTCGGCGCTCTCATGCCGCGAATCCTTGCTTGAGAAGGGGGCGGTCCTCCGCCGTATGCGCCGTGGATGTTGCCTTATTTTTGTGATGTAAATCACGTTTTTCGGACGGAAGTATCTGCCGACTCGATCAGTTATCGAGGTATTCGATGTCGACGATGTACCAGCGCTGTTCGCCAGCCGGCGTCTGCAGGCGGACTTCCGCGTCCAGCGCCTTGCCGACCAGCGCCCGCGCCAGGGGCGAGTCGATGCTGATGAGGTTCTGCCGGAGGTCCAGTTCGTCCGGGCCGACGATGCGATAGCGCTTCTCGGCGCCGTCATCGTCTTCCAGGGTGACCCAGGCGCCGAAATAGACCTTGCCCGGATCCGCCGGGCGCTCGCGGATCACCTTGAGATTCTCCAGCCGCTTGCGCAGGAAGCGCACTCGGCTGTCGATCTCGCGCAGCATCTTCTTGCCATAGATGTACTCGGCGTTCTCCGAGCGATCGCCCAGGGCGGCCGCCTCGCTCACCGCCTGGGTGACCTGGGGCCGGCGCACGTTCCACAGTTCGTGGAGTTCGGCGCGCAGCCGGGCTTCGCCGGCGGCGGTGATCAGGGGCGTGCCGGCGGTGCGCGGCGGACGGTAGCGACTCATGGATCAGCTTTCTCTCAGGATCAGTAACGGACTGGCGGTGAGGGCCCGCCGCGTGCCCAGCAGCCCCGCCGTGCCGACCAGCAGGGCGCCCAGCACCGGCAGGAGCAACAGCCAGGGGTGGGGTTGCCAGTCCAGCTCGAAGGCCAGCCGGTAGAGCAGGGCGCTGACGATCTCGCAACCGAGCGCCGCGAGCAAGCCACTGGCACCGCCGAGCAGGATGAATTCGGTGCGCCGCGCCCGTTGCAGCAATTCGCGCCGGGCACCCAGGGCGCGCAGCAGGGCGCCCTGGCGGATGCGTTCGTCGAGGGTCGCCTGCAGGCCGGCCAGCAGCACGGCGATACCGGCGGCCAGCACGAACAGCAGCACGAATTCCACGGCCACGCTGACCTGGCGCAGGATGCTGCGCAGCTGGTCGAGCAGGGCATCGATGGGCAGCAGGGTCACCGCCGGGAATTGCCGGGCCAGGTTCAGCAATTCGCGGTCGTGGCCGGGCGGCAGGTAGAAGCTGCCCAGGTAGGTGAAGGGCACGTCCTGCAGGGTGCCCGGGGCGAAGATGACGAAGAAGTTCGGCTGAAAGTTGTCCCAGCTGACCTGCCGCAGGCTGGTGATCCGCGCTTCGATCTGGCGGTCACCGATGATGAAGCCCAGGGTGTCGCCCAGGCCGACGCCAAGGCTGCGGGCCAGCTCGCTTTCCAGCGAGACGCCGGGCAGCTCGCCGGCGGGCAGCGCATCCCACCACTGACCGGCTTCCAGGCGGTTGCCGTCCGGCAACCCAGCCGACCAGGTCAGATTGAGATCGCGCCGGGTGGCACGGCCACCGCGGGAGTCGTCTTCCAGGCCTTCCTGGGCCGGATGCCCCTTCACGCTGACTAGCCGCCCCTGCACGATGGGATAGAGCGGACTGGCGTGGGGCGAGAGATTGCCCACTGCCGTGGCGAAGGCCTGGCGCTCGTCCGGCAGGACATTGAGGGCGAAGTGATTGGGTGCCTCGGGCGGCAATTGCGCCTGCCAGCGTTCCAGCAACTCGCCCCGCAGCAGCACCACCAGACTCATGGCCAGCAGGATCAGGCCGAAGGCCAGGGTCTGGCCCACCGCCGCCAGCGGATGGCGCAGCAGTTGGCCCAGCCCCAGCCGCCAGGCCAGTGGCGCACCCTGCATCCCCCGGCGCAGGCCACGCAGGGCCAGGTACAGCAGGCTGCCGAACAGCAGCCCGGCGAGCAGGCCGCCCACCAGCAGCGCCAGGGTCAGGCGCAGGTCCAGCGACAGTCGCCACATGATCAGCCCCAGGGCCAACAGGGCGCAGCCATAGACCAGCCAGGTGCGCAGGGGCACCGGCTGCAGGTCGCTGCGCAGGACCCGCAGTGGCGGGACCCGCCCCAGGGCGGCCAGTGGTGGCAGGGCGAAGCCGACCAGGGCGACCATCCCGGTGCCCATGCCGGCCAGCGCCGGACCGATCCCGGCGGCCGGCAGGCGCGCCGGCAAGAGTCCGTGCAGCAGCTCGAACAGCACCAGCTGCGCCAGCCAGCCGAGCAGGGCGCCGAGCAGACTCGCCGCCAGGCCCAGCAGTCCCAGTTGCAGGCCGTAGAGCATCAGGGCGTCGCGCCGGGTCAGGCCCAGGCAGCGCAGCAGGGCGCTGGCGTCGAAGCGCCGCGCGGCGAAGCGATTGGCCGACAGCGCCACCGCTACACCGGCCAGCACCACCGCCACCAGACTGGCCAGGCCGAGATAGCGCTGGGCGCGCTCCAGGGCGTTGCCCAGTTGCCGATTGCCGTCGCCCGGTCCCTCGAAGCGCTGGTTGGCGGCCAGGGCCGGGGTGAGGGCCTGGCGATAGGCGGCCAGTGCCTGGGATTCGCCGCGCCAAAGTTCGCGATAGCGCACCCGACTGCCGGGTTGGATGACCCCGGTGGCGGCCACGTCGTCGAGATTGATCAGCACTCGTGGCGTCAGGCTGTAGAAGTCACCGGCACGGTCGGGTTCATAGGTGAGCACCCGGGTAATGGTGAGGGCCTTGCGGCCGATGTCCAGGCGATCGCCGACCTTGGCATCCAGCGCCAGCAGCAGGCGCGGCTCGACCCAGGCCTCCCCGGGCGCCGGAGCGCCGCCCGGCTGTTCGGGACCGTCCGGTACCGCGGCGCTGCGCACCTCGCCGCGCAGGGGGAAGTTGGCCTGGACCGCCTTGACGCTGGCCAGTTGCAGGGCCTCGGCACCTGCCGCCATGGTGCTGAAGTTGAGCGAGCGGCTGTGTTCGAGGCCGAGCTGCAGGCCGGCGTCCACCTGTTCCGGACGGGGCGGTTCGCTGCCCAGCAGCACCAGGTCGGCGGCGAGGAATTCGCTGGCGCGATTTGCCATGCCCGCGCCGAGGCGGGCGGTGAAGTAGCCGATGGCGACGCTGGCCGCGACGGCGATCACCAGCGCCAGGCAGAGCATGCGGATCTCGCCGGCGCGGAGTTCTCTCAGACTCTGGCGCCAGGCCAGGCCGAACAGCCGGGCGAAGGGTAGACCGGTGCGCCTCATGCCGCGACCTGCCGACCGCCTTCCAGGCGCAGTTGGCGGGCGCAGCGCGCGGCCAGGCGTTCGTCATGGGTCACCAGCACCAGCGTGGTGCCCCGCTCACGGTTGAGTTCGAACAGCAGATCGCTGATATGGGCGCCGGTGCGGCTGTCGAGATTGCCGGTGGGTTCGTCGGCGAAGAGGATGCTGGGTCGCGGCGCGAAGGCGCGGGCCAGGGCCACCCGTTGCTGCTCGCCACCGGAGAGCTGGCGCGGATAGTGCCGCAGTCGCTCGCCCAGGCCGACCCGTTCCAGCAGGGCTACCGCCTGTTCCCGGGCCTGGCGCACGCCCTCCAGTTCCAGCGGCAGCATGACGTTTTCCAGCGCCGTGAGGCTGTCCAGCAACTGGAAGGACTGGAAGACGAAGCCCACCCGTTCCGCGCGCAGGCGGGCGCGGGCGTCTTCATCGAGGGTGTCTAGCCGCTGACCGGCGAGATGGACCTCGCCGCCGCTGGGCAGGTCGAGACCGGCCAGCAGGCCGAGCAGGGTGGACTTGCCGGAACCCGAGCTGCCGACGATGGCCAAACTGTCGCCGGCCTCCAGTTGCAGATCCAGCGCCTGGAGGATCGGCAGCGCGCCTTCCGCGCCCGTGACGACCTTGCTAAGGTCGCGTGCCAGCAGTATGACTTCGCTCATGAGGATTCCGATGCCGTATTCGAAGGGCCCGCACGCGGGCGGCTGTGGCGAGTTAGAGTCAAAAAGCCGGGCGAAGTCCAGTGCGCCTTTGCGCCAAGGCATTGCCTGGCTGCTGGCCGTGCTTTGCCTGACCCTGGCGCCCCTGGCCATGGCGCGCACCCTGCTGGTGGTGGGTGACAGCATCAGCGCCGGCTACGGCCTCGCCGAAGGCCAGGGCTGGGTGCGGCTGCTGGAGCGGCGCCTGCAGGAGCAGAAGCTCGATTATCAGGTGGTGAATGCGTCCATCAGTGGCGATACCACCGCCGGTGGCCTGGCGCGCCTGCCAAAGCTGCTGGCCGATCATCAGCCCACGGTGGTGGCCATCGAGTTGGGCGGCAACGACGGCCTGCGGGGCCAGCCGCTGGCCCAGTTCGAGCGCAACCTCACCGCCCTGGTGGAGCAGGCCAAGGCCAGGGGCGCCCGTGTCCTGCTGCTGGGCATGCGCCTGCCGCCCAACTACGGACCGCGCTATACCGACGGCTTCGCCCAGGTGTATACCGACGTGGCCAAGGCCCAGCAGGTGGCCCTGGTGCCCTTCCTGCTCGAAGGAGTGGGCGGCGATCCCGCCTTCATGCAGCCGGATGGCATTCATCCTCAGGCCAATGCCCAGCAACGTCTGCTGGACAACGCCTGGCCCCAGTTGCAGCCGCTGCTGCGCGACTGAACGTCGGACTTTTCCCCGGCGGGGCTTTCCGCTAAGGTTGCGCGCCCCGCCGGTCCGGCCAATCTACCGCCCGGCGGATCCGCCCCTGGAGTATCCCGATGTCCCGCCTTTCCCGGTCCATGCACGGCTATCAGCTGATCCAGCCCGATGCCCAGCTCGACCTGTTCGCCTGCCGCGAGGGGCGGGTGCATATCGTCGCCCGGCAGCTGGAGCTGGGCTCGCCCACCGACCGGACCCTGTGCGGCACCCTGTTGCCGGCGCGGCCCCGCTTGCATCCGCTGAATCGCCGGTCGCTCGGTCTCAAGACCCTCTGTCCGGCCTGCATGCAGCGGCTGCAGGGTGCCAAACGAGGCCTGCCGAATCCATTACAGGTCTTTTGAGGCCCTGCCGGACGCCGATCGAGGCGTGTACAATTCGCGCCGTCACCTTTTTGCTTCTTGCAAGGATTCATCCCATGCCCGCGCGCGTTTCGACCCTGGTCGGTTCCCTCTCGCTGTTTGGTCTGTTGAGCGCGGGTACGGCGCAGGCACTGGAGTTGCCGCTGCCGCCACCCGGTGAAGACGTGGTCGGCGAGGTTCAGGTCATCAAGGCCGCCTACGAAGACACCTTCGCCGATCTCGGCCAGAAGTACGATCTGGGCTACACCGAGATGGTGGCCGCCAATCCGGGCGTGGACGCCTGGCTGCCGGGCGCCGGCACCGAGATCGTGCTGCCGACGCGCTTCATCCTGCCGCCCGGGCCGCGCGAAGGCATCGTCATCAACATCGCCGAATACCGCATGTACTACTACCCCAAGGGTGGTCATTCGGTGTTCACCTACCCGTTGGGCATCGGTCGTGATGGCTGGGGCTCGCCGGTCGGCGTGGCCAAGGTGGTGGACAAGATCAAGGATCCGGCCTGGTATCCGCCGGAATCCATCCGTGCCGAGCACGCCGCCGAAGGCGATCCGCTGCCCAAGGTGGTGCCGCCCGGTCCGGATAATCCCCTTGGCCCCTATAAGATCCGTCTGACCCTGCCGGGCTATCTCATCCACGGCTCGGACAAGAAGTTCGGTATCGGCATGCAGGTCAGCCATGGCTGCTTCCGCATGTACAACTTCAACGTCACCGAACTGGTTGGCATGCTGCCAATCGGCACGCCGGTGCGCATCATCGACGAGCCCTACAAGTTCGGCGTGAGCCAGGGCAAGCTCTATCTGGAAGCTCATCAGCCGGTCAACCTCAAGGGCGACCCGACCGATATCGACCGTCAGGCCGCGGTGGTCAATGCGCTGATCAAGCGTGACGACCTGCTGCAGGCCAACAGCGCGGTGAACTGGAACACGGTACGGGACGTGGTCCAGGGCCAGGACGGCCTGCCGGTGGAAATCGCCGACCTGCCTGCCGGCATGGTTACCGGTACGGTGGCCAAGGCGCCCGCCAAGACCCTGTGATCGCGACCGGCCGAGCGCACTCGGCCGGTTAGACAAACAAAAAGCCCGCCATCTGAGATGGCGGGCTTTTTGTTTGCTCCGGGAAAGGCGACTGTTGCCACTCGCCTTTCCAGCCGAGGCGCTTACTTGCGGCTGGCTTTTTCCAGCATACGCAGGGCGCGCTCGTTGGCTTCGTCAGCGGTCTGCTGAGCTTTCTGAGCGGCGGCCAGGGCCTCGTCAGCGTGACGGTAGGCTTCGTCAGCACGAGCCTGAGCGCGGGCAGCGGCGTCTTCGGTAGCGGTCAGGCGAGCTTCGCTTTCCTTGTTAGCGGTGCTGCAACCAGTGGCCATAGCAGCGGCCAGAGCCAGGGCGGCGAATTTCAGAGCGTTGTTCATCGTAAACCCCTTGAGGTAGACATCCTGTTTTAAGATCAATTTCCCAGGTGGAAAATTGCGGCTACATACTACTCATTACCGGTCGTAAGTAAACTGAGCTAAACCCGTTGAAGAAAGATTTTTTGCGGAAATCCTGCTTCGCTCCCCGAGTTCGTCCCCGAATGCCCGCACCCGGTACCAGCAACTGCTTGGATGGCTGAAAGCCACGAACGTTTCAAAACGTTAGAGGATGACCGGAAGTTGTCAAGGTCAAAGCCGCGCCTGCTCCCGCGTGAACAGCCCTGATATAGTGTGATTTCTCGGTGCGACGGCTGGTCAGAACCTGCTTCTTCCGGAGGGGTCTGACGCGCTGTGGCTCAGTCCCGCACAGGAAGGGTGCGTTCTCGTCTTCGGGTATCATCGATAACAATGGATAAGGCGGAGCCAAACCGCCAAGGAGTAGTCATGAACGAATCCCTGCACGTGGAACACGATGAGGCCAATCATCAATTCCAGCTTTCTGTCGACGGTCAACGCGCCTATCTCGCCTACATGGATCTGGGTAAGCAGACGATGGATTTCTATCGCACCTTCGTCCCCGATGCCCTGCGTGGGCGCGGCCTGGCCGCCAGGCTGGCCGAGCACGCCTTGAACTACGCCGAGAGCCGCGGCTACAGCGTCATACCGTCCTGTTCCTATGTGGAGCACTATCTGGAGCGGCGTGGCCAGGTGACGCCGCTGGCCTGAGAGCCTGTCCTAAGTCTGCTGCGCGTCGGCCAAACGGCGTTGAAACTGGCCTGGGTCGCCAGCCCGGCCAAGGTGGCCCCGTCGCAATGCTCATTTACCATTCGTAAACCCGAGCGCGGGTCCGATCCGCTTCCTCAGCCAGCTTCGCCTTGTTTGTCTCTAGCTCGCGAGACTTTGAACAGGCTCTGGTGCGGAAGAAAAACGCCGGGCTGAGCCCGGCGTTTTCGTATCCGCTGGCGGATCAGCTGCGCGCGCGGCGCGGCAGCACATCCTTGAGCTTGCGGTGCATGTCGAGAATGCTCTTCTCGGTCATCGCCCAGTCGATGCAGGCGTCGGTCACCGAGACGCCGTACTCCAGTTGCGACAGATCCGCCGGAATCGGCTGGCTGCCGAAGCCCAGGTGGCTTTCCACCATCAGGCCGACGATGGAGTTGTTGCCCTCGACGATCTGGTTGGCGACGTTGTCCATCACCAGCGGCTGCAGGGCGGCATCCTTGTTGGAGTTGGCGTGGCTGCAGTCGACCATGATGTTCGGCTTGACCTTGGCCTTGACCAGCGCCTGCTCGCACAGGGTGACGCTGACCGAGTCGTAGTTGGGCTTGCCGTTGCCGCCGCGCAGGACCACATGACCATAGGCATTGCCCTTGGTCATCACCACCGAGACCTGGCCGCGCTGGTCGATACCCAGGAAGCGGTGCGGACTGGAGACCGACTGCAGAGCATTGATGGCCACCGTCAGGCTGCCATCGGTGCCGTTCTTGAAGCCGACCGCGGAAGAGAGGCCCGAAGCCATTTCCCGGTGGGTCTGGGATTCGGTGGTGCGGGCACCGATCGCCGACCAGCTGATCAGGTCCTGCAGGTACTGCGGGGAGATGGGGTCCAGTGCCTCGGTGGCGGTGGGCAGGCCCATTTCCGCCAGGTCCAGCAGCAGCTGGCGACCGATGTGCAGGCCGTCCTGGATCTTGAAGGAGTCATCCAGGTAGGGATCGTTGATCAGGCCCTTCCAGCCCACGGTAGTGCGGGGCTTTTCGAAATAGACGCGCATGACCAGATAGAGGCTGTCGCTGACCTGGGCGGCCAGTGCCCTGAGCCGCTCGGCGTATTCGTGGGCAGCCTTGATGTCATGGATCGAGCAGGGGCCGATCACCACGAACAGGCGATGGTCCTTGCCGTCGAGGATATCGCGGATGACCTGGCGGCCCTGGGCGACGGTGTCGGCGGCGAGATCGCTCAGCGGGATCTCCTGCTTGAGCTGCTCGGGCGTGATGAGCGGCTCGTTGGCTTCGATGTTGAGGTCGTTAAGGCGGGGCTGTGCGGCCATGGTGCTACTCGTCGGTCACGGCGCTGCGACAGGACGGGGCCCGTGCAGGCAAAATACGGTGGAGAGGGTGGGGCACCTTAACGCGTGTCCCGCCCGGTCACAATGGTTACGACGCTATTGGCGAGCCTGAGGGCGCGCCTTGGCGATGAGCGTGGCGAGGAAGCGATGGAATTGGACGATGGGACGGCGGATGCCGTCCTGCTGGCGGCGCCCGGGCGCTCGCTGCTGATCTTCACCAGCGTCGGTTGCGCCACCTGCCGGTTGGCGCGCCAGGTGCTACCTGCGGCGAGGCTGCCGGTCGACCGACTGTACTGGGTGGACGCCGAGCGCAGCGGCGGCCTGGTGCAGCGCTATGGCGTCTTTCATCTGCCGGCGCTGTTTCTGGTCCGGGACGGCGAGCTGCTCGGCCCGGTACAGGCGCCGCTACGCGAGCCGGCCCTGGTGGCAGCGATCCAGGCGGCGGATGGGCGCGCGTCCGAGGAACTGCCCTGAGCGTCCTGAGCAGGCTCTAAGGCGCGGGTTGCAGCGCAATCGGTGATCCCCTGCTACGCTGGTGAGGCTATCCCGCGTCGTACCGGCCTGATCGGCTGATCTGGCCAGGAGGAATCGTGATCCGCTCGCTGCTTTACGCCACGGACCTGGGCCTGTGTTCGCCCTATGTCTTTCAGCATGCCTTGAATCTCGCCCGTATCCATCAGGCCCAGCTGTATGTCGTCCATGTGGTGGAGCCGCTCGGCCTGCTGGCGTCTACCCTGTTGCAACAGCATCTGGACGGTGAATCCCTGGACCGCCTGCGCAATGGCGGTCTGGATCTGGTGCTGGAGACCATCGAGCAGCAGGTGTTCGAATCCCTGCGCGAGGACCTGCTGGAAACTCCCGCCACCGTGGGGCTGGTGCGTGCCGTGCGGGTGGTGCAGGGCGATCCGCCAGCGGCCATCCTCAGGCAGGCCCAGGAGTTCGCCGCGGATCTGCTGGTAATCGGCAGTCGCAGCCAGGGCGACGCCCAGGTGACACCTCTGGGGCGGACCGCCAGCTGCCTGCTGCAGACCGCGCGCATCCCGGTGTACCTGGTTCCGCTGCGTCAGGGCTGATCCATGAGCGTCAGCCTTGCCCCTTCGCGACTTAATTCGATTTCGGTCTAGAAAAAGCTTAAGGGCTGCATTACTGTTATATGCTTGCGCACGGGGTCAGCGAGGAGCCGGCATGAAGCTGCAACAGTTGAGATATATCTGGGAAGTCGCCCACCACGATCTGAACGTATCCGCCACGGCCCAGAGTCTCTATACCTCGCAGCCCGGCATCAGCAAGCAGATCCGCCTGCTCGAGGACGAGTTGGGCGTCGAGGTCTTTGCCCGCAGTGGCAAGCACCTGACCCGGGTGACCCCGGCCGGCGAGCGGATCATCCAGACCGCGGGCGAGATCCTGCGCAAGTGCGAGAGCATCAAGCAGATCGCCCAGGAATTCTCCAACGAGCGCAAGGGCACCCTGTCCATCGCTACCACCCACACCCAGGCGCGCTATGCGCTGCCGGACGTGATCAGCGAATTCATCAAGCAGTATCCGGACGTGGCCCTGCACATGCACCAGGGTTCGCCGACCCAGATCGCCGAGATGGCCGCCGACGGCACCGTCGACTTCGCCATCGCCACCGAGGGTCTAGAGCGCTTCAACGACCTGGTGATGATGCCCTGCTATCGCTGGAACCGCTGCGTCATCGTGCCCCAGGGCCATCCCCTGGCCAAGGTGGAGCACCTGACCCTGGAGCATCTGGCGGAACAGCCGCTGGTGACCTACGTCTTCGGTTTCACCGGGCGCTCCAAACTCGACGAGGCCTTTGCCCGCCAGGGCCTGGAGCCCAATGTGGTGCTGACCGCGGCGGACGCCGACGTCATCAAGACCTATGTCCGCCTCGGCCTGGGCGTGGGCATCGTCGCCGACATGGCGGTGGACCACAAAGCCGATGCCGACCTGGTCTGCCTGGACGCCAGCCACCTCTTCGAGGCCAGCGTGACCAAGATCGGCCTGCGCCGCGGCACCTTCCTGCGTGGCTTCATGTGCGACTTCATCGGCCGCTTCGCGCCGCACCTGACCCGCGATGTCCTCACCGAAGCGATGCAGACGCCCTCGCGACAGGAGCTGGAGACCCTCTTCCACGGGGTGACGTTGCCGACGTATTGAGGTTGGTTTTTTTGATGGTTTATCGCGGCCATGGCGGTCCGCCGATGCATTTCAGGCCGCAGCAGTACGTAGCGTGGAAAACGGCGTAGCCTTTCCACTGGAGACTGCGCTGAAGGGGACAACCCTCACCCCAACCCTCTCCCGAGGGGAGAGGGGGCTATCCGAGTAGGCGTTTAGTCGCGTCAGACTCGGCGAAATCGCAACAAGCCGTAGTGCTTTCATCTATAGGAGCGGCAGCATCGGCGGACCGCCATGGCCGCGATAGATGTTTCACGCTTCCAGCCGCCACTGCTCCAGCAGCAGCTGCGCGGCCGCCGACAATCCCGCGCCCTGGCGCACCAGAATGGAATAGGGCTCGTTGCGGGTGCGCTGGACCACCGGCAGGCGGCGCAGCAGGCCGTGTCTTTCGCCGAACTGGGCGATGTCGCTGGGCAGCATGGCCACCTGATTGGCGTCTTCCTGCAGCAGGCCGAGCAGGGTGAAGGTGGAGGAGGTTTCCACCGGATAGCGGGGAAACTCCAGTTCCGCGGCGCGAAATTCCCGTTCCAGGGTCAGGCGCATGGGCAGGTTGGCCGGATAGACGATCCAGCGACTGTCGACCAGTTCGGCCAGCCCCAGCGTCTCCGACTCCGCCAGTGGATGGCGGGGATGGCAGACGATCTCCAGCCGCTCTTCGCGCACCTCCAGACAGTCATAGGCATCCGGCCGGCGGCTGACGCTGCTGCGGCAGATGGCCACTTCGATGCGGCCGGCGTCGAGCAGGTCGAGCAGACGCACACTGGTGTCCTCGATGATCTCGATCCCCAGCTGGGGTTGCGCCGCACCCAGGCGCGACACCGCGGCGATCAGGCGGGGCACGGCGCCCATGATCACCCCTACCGCCAGCCGGCCCCCTTCGCCCTGGAGAATGCCGAGCATCTCTTCGCGCAGATGGGCCAGGTCGCTCTCGATCAGCCGCGCATAGCGAATCACGCAGCGGCCCAGGTCGTTGGGCTGCAGGCCCTGGTGGGTGCGCAGGAAGAGGGTGGCGCCCAGGGTGCTCTCGATTTCGTGCAGCGCCTTGGTGGCCCCGGGCTGGGAGATGGCGATGCGTTCGGCGGCCTTGTGCAGCGAGCCTTCCTCGTCGAGGGCGATCAGCAGGCGCAGTTGCCGCAGGCGCAGACGGGAGGCGATGGAGCCTAGGGATGGCAGCATGGGAATAACCGTTGGTTATCGCGGGATAGGGAGCTCTCATTAGGCAGGCCCCGTAGCGCCGAGTAAAGTCTCCTTCAGGCGATAACCAACAAGGAGAATGCCATGCACCTGATTCAGTTCGAAGACCAACAGGGCCAGCGCCGCGTCGGCGTGGTCGAGCGCGGCGAAGTCCAGCAGGTCCGGGGTGCGACCAGCACCCGGACCCTGGCGCTGCAGGCCATCCGCGCTGGCGTGTCGCTGGAGTCTCAGGTGCAGACCCTGGGCCTGGAGCCCGGACCGGCCTATGCCGAGCTGCTCGATGGCGGCCGCCTGTTGCCGCCGCTGGACCACGAGGACCCCGCACACTGCCTGGTCACCGGGACCGGTCTGACCCACCTGGGCAGCGCCGCCACCCGCGACAAGATGCACCAGCAGAACAGCCAGGAGGAGGCCAAGCTGACCGACTCCATGCGCATGTTCAAATGGGGCGTGGAGGGCGGTCGGCCTGCAGCGGGTAGCGCGGGTGCCCAGCCGGAATGGTTCTACAAGGGCGACGGCGGCATCCTGGTGCGTCCCGGTGCCGATATCCCGCTGCCGGAATTCGCCGAGGACGCCGGTGAAGAGCCCGAGCTGACCGGTCTCTACGTGATCGGCGACGACGGCATGCCCTATCGCCTGGGTTATGCGGTGGGCAACGAATTCTCCGACCACGTGATGGAACGCAAGAACTATCTCTATCTGGCCCATTCCAAACTACGCTACTGCAGCTTCGGTCCGGCGCTGCGTACCGGTGAGCTGCCGCGTCATCTGGCGGGCACCAGCCGGATCCGTCGCGGCGAGCAGGTGATCTGGGAGAAGGAGTTCCTCTCCGGCGAGGACAACATGTGCCACAGCCTGGAGAACCTCGAGTATCACCACTTCAAGTATGCGCAGTTCCTGCGGCCGGGCGATGTCCATGTGCATTTCTTCGGCACGGCGACGCTGTCCTTCGCCGACGGTGTGCGCGTCGAGCCGGGCGACAGATTCGAGATCGCGGTGCCGGAATTCGGCGAGCCGCTGAGCAATGGCGTCAAGGCCGGCACGGCAGCCTTCCAGCCCGGGCAGGTCCAGCCGCTCTGATAGTTGTATGATGACTGCTGACTATGCGAATGCTAGAGTGGGTATCGCACAGGCTGGCCCGGCCGCTCTGAGACTGAGCGTGCCACCCCTTCGAAGACTACCCCAGTCGGGTGGTCTTCCCTGAACCCCTAGGTATAAGGAGTCGAGAACAATGCAGATCCAAGGCAAGAACTACATCGGTGGCGCTCGCAGCGGCGAGGGCGAGGTGCGGGTCTACAGCATCGACGCCACGACTGGCGAAAAGCTGCCCTACGAATTCTTCCAGGCGTCCGCGGCCGAGGTCGATGCCGCCGCCCGTGCCGCCGAGCAGGCCGCGCCCCTGTACCGCAAGCTGAGCGCCGAGCAGCGCGCGGCCTTCCTCGATGCCATCGCCGACGAACTGGACGGCCTGGGCGATGATTTCGTCCAGCTGGTCTGCCAGGAAACCGCACTGCCGGCTGGCCGTATCCAGGGCGAGCGCGGCCGTACCAGCGGCCAGATGCGCCTGTTCGCCAAGGTGCTGCGCCGCGGTGACTTCCACGGTGCACGCATCGACACCGCGCTGCCCGAGCGCAAGCCGCTGCCGCGTCCTGACCTGCGTCAGTACCGCATCGGCCTGGGTCCGGTGGCCGTGTTCGGTGCCAGCAACTTCCCGCTGGCCTTCTCCACTGCCGGTGGCGACACCGCCGCGGCCCTGGCCGCCGGTTGCCCGGTGGTGTTCAAGGCCCACAGCGGCCACATGGTCACCGCCGAATACGTGGCCGATGCCATCCTGCGCGCCGCGGAGAAGACCGGCATGCCCAAGGGCGTGTTCAACATGATCTATGGCGGTGGCGTGGGCGAGCAGCTGGTCAAGCACCCGGCCATCCAGGCAGTGGGCTTCACCGGCTCGCTGCGCGGCGGTCGCGCCCTGTGCGACATGGCCGCGGCCCGTCCGCAGCCGATCCCGGTGTTCGCCGAGATGTCCAGCATCAACCCCGTGGTGATCCTGCCCGAGGCACTCAAGGCCCGCGGCGAGGCCATCACCGGTGAACTCGCGGCCTCCGTGGTCCTGGGCTGCGGCCAGTTCTGCACCAATCCGGGCCTGGTCATCGGCGTGCGTTCGCCCGAGTTCAGCAGCTTCCTCGAGCGCCTGGCCGGTGCCATGAACGAGCAGGCGCCCCAGACCATGCTCAATCCGGGCACCCTGAAGAGCTACGAGAAGGGCGTTGCGGCGCTGCTGGCCCATTCCGGTGTGCAGCACCTGGCCGGTGCCAGCCAGGAAGGCAATCAGGCGCGTCCGCAGCTGTTCAAGGCTGATGTGAGCCTGCTGCTGGAAAACGACGAGCTGCTGCAGGAAGAAGTCTTCGGTCCCACCACGGTGGTGGTGGAGGTGGCTGACGAAGCTCAGCTGCACCAGGCGCTGCAAGGCCTGCACGGCCAGCTGACCGCCACCTTGCTGGCGGAACCGGCCGATCTGCAGCGTTTCGAGGCTATCATCGGCCTGCTGGAGCAGAAAGCCGGTCGCCTGTTGCTCAACGGCTATCCCACCGGCGTGGAAGTCAGCGATGCCATGGTCCATGGCGGTCCCTATCCGGCGACCTCCGATGCCCGCGGCACCTCCGTCGGTACCCTGGCCATCGATCGCTTCCTGCGTCCGGTGTGCTACCAGAACTATCCGGATGCCTTCCTCCCGGAAGCCCTGCAGAACGCCAATCCGCTGGGTATCCAGCGTCTGGTGAACGGCGAGAACACCAAGGCCGCGATCTGATCCTAGTGCTTTGAGGTGGTAAGAAACCCGGCGTCGCGAGGCGCCGGGTTTTTTATTGGGGGTGGGAAGGGGAGTGGCAGGACAGTGGAAAAGGCTGCGCCGTTTTCCACGCTACGGAACACGGAACACGGAGCACGGAGGCGAAAGGCGCTCCGCTCCTGCCCCCTCTCCCTCTGGGAGAGGGTTGGGGTGAGGGGAGCACCAAAGCAAAGGCCGCTCCCGGGAGCGGCCTTTGCTTGAGTCAGAGCAGGCCCTACTTGCCGGCGAACTTGAAGATCGTCGTCTGGGTGTAGGTCTGGCCGGGATCCAGGCGGGTGGTGGGGAAGTTCGGCTGGTTGGGGGCGTCCGGGTAGTGCTGGGTTTCCAGGGTGAAGGCGCCCCAGTGGCCGTAGGTCTTGCCGGCCTTGCCCTTGATGTTCCCTTCCAGGAAGTTGCCGGTATAGAACTGCACGCCCGGTTCGGTGGTGTAGAGGGTCAGGGTGCGACCGGAGCCGGGGTCGGTCACCACGGCAGCGGCTTTCTGCAGATCGCCAGCGGTGTTGAGCACCCAGTTGAAGTCATAGCCACCCTGCTTGGGTTCGGCGTACTTCAGTTGCTGATTTTTGTCGGCGATGTGCTTGCCGATGGCGGTCGGCTTGCGGAAGTCCATCGGCGTGCCGGCCACGGGCGGCAATTCGCCGGTGGGGATCAGCTTGGCGGTCACCGGCGTGTATTTGTCGGCATTGAGCATCGCCACCTGCTTGAGCACGGTGCCACTGCCGGCGCCGGCCAGGTTGAAGTAGCTGTGGTTGGTCAGGTTGAGCACCGTCGGCTTGTCGGTGGTGGCGCGGTACTTGAGGGTCAGCTGGTTGTGCTCGTCCAGCTGGTAGGTCACCTGGGTGGTGAGGGTGCCGGGAAAGCCCATCTCGCCATCGGGGGAGACATAGCTCAGGGTCACGCCGACCCAGCCGTCACCCTTGGCCGGCTCGGCCTTCCATACCTTGGTATTGAAGCCCTGGGGGCCGCCGTGCAGGGCGTTGGTCTTGTCGTTCTGGGGGATCTGGTAGCTCTTGCCGTCAAGACTGAAGCGGCCCTCGGCGATGCGGTTGCCGAAGCGGCCGATGGTGGCGCCAAAGAATACGGTGGGGTTGTCGAGATAACCCTGGACGTCATCGAAGCCCAGGACCACGTCTTCGCTGTGGCCCTTGCGGTCGGGCACCTTGAGCGCCTGCAGCACGCCGCCGTAGGTGATGACGGTGGCCTGCATGCCGTGGCTGTTGGTCAGGACGAACTTCTCGATGGGGGTGCCATCGGGCAGCTTGCCAAAGCTCGACTGCTGGCTGCTGAGGCCGGCCGCCTGGGCGGTAAGGGTGCTGATCATGAGTGACAGTCCAAGTCCGGTGAGGGCTAACGTGCGTTTCATCTCGACCACCTTTTCGGTTTGTTGTTGTGCAAGAGTGGGGCAGAGGGCCCCGAGTTCCGGAAAGAGAGGCTGCGCCAGCCCCTCACCCCGACCCTCTCCCGGTGGGAGAGGGGGTAGAGCCGGTCAATGGGAGTGGCGAGGCACCTCGGCGCCGCGGCAACCGACTAGGAAGTCGAAGTCGCAGCCTTCGTCGGCCTGCAGCACATGGTTGACGTAGAGGCGGCGATAACCGCCGGCCAGCAGCTGGTCGGCCGGCGGTTGCCAGTCGGCCAGGCGCGCGGCCAGTTCTTCGTCGGGGATATCCAGGTGCAGGCGCCCGGAAGCGCAGTCCAGTTCGATCATGTCGCCTTCGCGGACCACTGCCAGAGGGCCACCGGCCGAGGCCTCGGGTGCCACGTGCAGGACCACGGTGCCGTAGGCGGTGCCGCTCATGCGGGCGTCGGAGATGCGCACCATGTCGGTGATGCCCTTGGCCAGCAGCTTGGCCGGCAGGCCCATGTTGCCCACCTCGGCCATGCCCGGATACCCCTTGGGTCCGCAGTTCTTCAGCACCATCACGCAGGTCTCGTCGATATCCAGGTCCGGGTCGACGATGCGCGCCTTGTAGTCTTCCAGGTTCTCGAACACCACGGCGCGACCGCGATGCTGCATGAGTGCCGGGGTCGCGGCCGAGGGCTTGAGCACCGCGCCCTTGGGCGCCAGGTTGCCGCGCAGCACGCAGATGCCGCCGTCGGCGCGCAGCGGGTTGTCCAGGGCGCGGATGACCTCGTCGTCGCCGTAGATGGGCGCCTCGGCGCAGTTGGCCCAGAGGCTCTTGCCGTTGGCGGTCAGCGCCTCGGGGTGGGGCAGCAGCTTGGCTTCGCCCATGCGGCGGATCACCGCCGGCAGGCCGCCGGCATAGTAGAACTCTTCCATCAGGAAGCGTCCGGAGGGCTGCAGGTCGACGATGGTGGGGGTGCCGCGGCCGACCCGGGTCCAGTCGTCCAGCTCCAGGTCCACGCCGATGCGGCCGGCGATGGCCTTGAGGTGGATCACCGCGTTGGTGGAACCGCCGATGGCGGCGTTGACGCGAATGGCGTTCTCGAAGGCTTCCTTGGTGAGGATCTTCGATAGCCGCAGGTCTTCTTCCACCATCTCGACGATGCGCATGCCGGACAGGTGCGCCAGCACGTAGCGCCGCGAATCCACCGCCGGAATGGCGGCGTTGTGCGGCAGCGAGGTGCCCAGGGCTTCGGCCATGCAGGCCATGGTGGAGGCGGTGCCCATGGTGTTGCAGGTACCGGCCGAACGCGACATCCCGGCTTCGGCGGAGAGGAATTCGTTGAGGTCGATGGCACCGGCCTTGTAGGCCTCGTGCATCTGCCAGACGATGGTGCCGGCGCCGATGTCGCGGCCGTGGTGCTTGCCGTTGAGCATGGGGCCGCCGGTGACGACGATGGCCGGCACGTCGCAGCTGGCGGCGCCCATCAGCAGCGCCGGCGTGGTCTTGTCGCAGCCGGTGAGCAGCACCACGGCGTCCACCGGATTGCCGCGAATGGCTTCTTCGACGTCCATGCTGGCCAGGTTGCGGGTCAGCATGGCGGTGGGTCTGAGGTTGGATTCGCCGTTGGAGAACACCGGGAATTCCACCGGGAAGCCGCCGGCTTCATAGATGCCGCGCTTGACGTGTTCGGCGATCTTGCGGAAGTGGGCGTTGCAGGGGGTCAGCTCGGACCAGGTGTTGCAGATGCCGATGACGGGCTTGCCCTGGAATTCGTGGTCCGGGATGCCCTGATTCTTCATCCAGCTGCGGTACATGAAGCCGTTCTTGTCGTTGCTGCCAAACCACTGGGCGGAGCGGAGCGGGCGTTTGGGCGTGGTCATTGTCTTGTCCTCGGGCATTTCACGGGCAAAGCGGTCCCCGGCACGGCGCCCGTGGCGCCGCGGGGGGAGGGCACAGTCTGGGTTTAGCGCTGCTTGAAGCGGTCGATGACCACGGCCAGCAGCAGGATGGTTCCGCGGATGACGTACTGGTAGAAGGTGTCGATGTTCTTCAGGTTCATGGCGTTTTCGATGATCGCCAGGATCAGCACGCCGGCGATCACGTGGCGGATCATGCCGATGCCGCCGGCCAGGGAAACCCCGCCCAGCACGCAGGCGGAGATCACCGTGAGTTCGAAGCCCTGGCCGATCATCGGCTGGCCGGAGGTCATGCGCGAGGCCAGCACCACGCCCGCCAGGGCGCCGATCACCCCGTGCATGGCGAAGATGATGATCTTGGTGCGATCGACGTGGACGCCGGCCAGCAGCGCGGCTTCCTCGTTACCGCCGATGGCCATGGTGTTGCGGCCGAAGGTGGTGTAGTTGAGCAGCCAGCCAAAGAACAGGATGCACAGCAGGGTGATGACGATGGGCACCGGCAGACCGAACAGCTGGCCGTTGCCGAACACGAAGAACTGCTCCTGAGAGACGCCCACGGCCTTGCCGTCGGAGAAGATGTAGCCCAGGCCGCGCACGATCTGCATGGTCGCCAAGGTCGTGATCAAGGCGTTGATCTTGAGCTTGGCGATCACCAGGCCGTTGATCAGGCCGACCACCAGGCCCATGGCCAGGGCGGCGGCGACGCCGAGAAAGACGCTGTCGAGTTCGCGCATCACCACTGCGGCGACCACCCCGGCACAGGCGATGACCGAACCCACCGAGAGGTCGAAGTGGCCGGAGGCCAGGCAGAACAGCATGGTGCAGGCGGCGATGCCCACGGTGGAGATCGCCAGGCCCAGACCGCGCATGTTCAGCGGCGAGAGGAAGTTCTGCACGAACAGCGCGCAGAGGGTGAAGATGACGACGGCGGCCAGCATCATGGCCCAGTCGTCGAGGAAGCGACGCATGTCGAAGCCGCGGCGCGGCGGGGTCAGGCTTTGGGGTTGGGCGGACATGGACTGAACCTCTTTTCTTGTTTTCATCAGGCCCGGGTACGGGGCAGGGCGAGCTGCAGCAGGCGCTCGTCGTTGAATTCGGCGCGGGTCACCTCGCCGGTGATGGCGCCTTCGCTCATCACCAGGATGCGATCGGCCACGCCCATGACTTCCATCAGGTCGCTGGACACCACCACCACGGCGATGCCGCGGGCGGCGAGGTCATGGATGATGGCGTAGATCTCCGACTTGGCGCCCACGTCGATGCCGCGGGTGGGTTCGTCGAGCAGGAGCACCTGCATGGGCATCGACAGCCAGCGACCGAGGATGGCCTTCTGCTGGTTGCCGCCGGAAAGGTTCTTGATCTTCTGCCCGGCGTGGGGCGTCTTCACGTTCAGCGCGCGAATCTGCTTTTCGGCGTTGGCCTTTTCCCAGCGCCCCTGGATCAGGCAGCCGAGACTGGCGTGATGGGCGCGGGCGCTGATGTTGATGTTCTCGGCCACGCTGGCCAGCGGCACGATGCCTTCCTTCTTGCGATCTTCCGGGCAGAGCAGGATGCCGGCGGCGATGGCGTCACGCGGCGACCTGAGGCTGATCGGGGCGCCCTTGAGGCTCAGGCTGCCAGCCTTGTGCTTTTCCAGGCCCGCCAGTAGGCGCAGCAGCTCGGTGCGACCGGCACCGACCAGGCCGAACAGGCCGAGAATCTCGCCCTGGCAGACCTCGAAGCCCACCGGCTGCTGCAGGCCCTGGCCGAGCAGGCCCTCGACCTTGAGGCAGCCGCCGCCGATTTCGCGCGGGCGGTAGTCGTAGATGTCGGCGAGGTCGCGGCCGACCATCAGGGTGATCAACTGGTCGGGGGTGATGTCGGCCAGACGCTCGATGGTGCGCACGTGGCGACCGTCCTTGAACACCGTCACCGCGTCGCAGATGCGGAAGACCTCTTCCATGCGGTGGGAGACATAGAGCACCACCCGGCCTTCGTCGCGCAGCCGGGCGATGATGGTCATCAGCCGATCGGTCTCGCGGGCGGACAGCGAGCTGGTCGGCTCGTCGAAGGCGATGACGCGGGCGCCACGGGAGAGCGCCTTGGCGATCTCGACCAGCTGGCGCTGCCCGAGCGACAGGCGCCCGACCTTGGTGTTGGGGTCGATCTCTTCGGCTAGACCCTTGAGCAGGTCCAGGGCCTGGCGGCGCAGGTGGCCGCGATTGACGATGCCGTAGCGCGCCGGCAGGTGCCCGAGAAAGAGATTTTCGGCGACGGTCATCTCCGGCACCAGCTGCAGTTCCTGCTGGATCACGGCGACGCCGGCGCGGATGGCTTCGGCGGTGCTCTTGAACACCAGTTCCTGGCCGTCGATGTTGAGGTGGCCAGTGGTGGGGGCGTGGTAGCCGCTGAGGATCTTCAGCAGGGTCGACTTGCCGGCGCCGTTCTCGCCCATGAGGGCGTGCACCGAGCCGGGACGCACGTTGAAGGAGATGTCGGCGAGCGCCTTGACGCCGGGAAAGGTCTTGCCGATGCCGACGAAACCGAGGCTGTCGGCGCTCTGGGCGGTGGTGTGTTCCAGGGCTGCCATGAAGCACTCCTGTCAGACGAAAGAGGAGGGCGGCGCCAGGACCGGCGCCGCCGGGGTCATCACTTCCAGAGGCCGATCTTTTCCAGCTCTTGCTGGAAATTGGCGCGGGTGATGAGGGTGACCTTGTCCATCGCGGTGTACTTGGGCGGTTCCTTACCGGTAGTCACCCACTCGTACATCATGCTGGCGGTCTGGTAGCCCTCTTCGTGGGGGCTGGGCAGCATGGAGCCGAAGAAGCCGCTGTTGGCTTTCTTCAGTTCGCCGATGGCATCGGTGCCGTTGATGCCGATGCCGATCACCTGCTCGGCCTTGAAGCCGGCGCTTTCGGTGGCGCGGACGCCGCCCAGCACGGTGTTGTCGTTCATGCCGCCGATGATCAGGTGCTTGGCGCCCGAAGGCAGCTTGACCAGCGCGGAGGTGGTGGAGTCCATGCTGCCGGGCACGTCCAGGGTCTTCTGCGGCGCGAAGATGATGTGGTCGGCGGGCAGGCCGGCCTTCTTCAGGGCTTCCACCGAACCGTCGGTGCGCTTCTTGCCGGTATCCAGCTCGTTGTAGGTGTTGATCACCGCATAGGTGTCGTCCCACTTCCAGCCACGCTTCTCGGCTTCGGCGGCCATGGCGGCGCCCTGCTGCTGACCGACCTCGAAGGCGGCCATGCCCAGGTAGGGCACGTCTTCCATGAATTTGCCCTTGGCGTCGACGAAGCGGTCGTCCACGGCCATGACCTTGAGGTCGTTGAGCTTGGCCTTGGCCACGATGGCCGGGCCGAGGGAGACGTCGGGCGGGCAGATCACGAAGCCCTTGGCGCCGTTGGCGGCCAGGCTGTCGATGGCGGCGAGGGTCTTCTCGCCATCCGGCACGGCGATCTTGAGCAGGGTGAAGCCCTTGTCCTTGGCGGCTTTCTCGGCGAAGGCCCACTCGGTCTGGAACCAGGGTTCCTCGGGTTGCTTGACCAGGAAACCGATCTTGACCGGATCGGCAGCGAAAGCGGAAAGGGACAGGCTGACAGCGCCGGCGGCGAGGGCGGCACGCAGCAGAGAACGAACTCCCGGAACACGGAACATAGCTGGAACTCCTTGTTTTTATTGGTGTGGCCAGGCAATGCGAGGCGGCGGGCTGCCGTCGTGGAGGTCAGACGACGCCGCTCTGCATTGATATTATGATTGGATGGATGCGGGCGCAAGAAAAAGGTGACGAGATTTTTCGTCACCTCTGTCACCAAGCTGTTACATAGGGCCCGAAGCGGAAAGGCGCCGCGGAAGGGCGCCTGGGTCGGTAGGATGAATCAGCCGGCGAACCTGTGGCAGGGCATGCCGGCGACCGGCGCGGTCGCCTTGAGCAGGGCGCCGTCGAGGGTACCGTCGGCGGCGGCGCTGGTGACGTAGAGGGTGCGCAGATCCGCTCCGCCAAAGACGCAGCTGGTGGGCCGCTGCACTGGCAGCTCGACGATCTCCAGCAGCTCGCCCTCCGGCGAGAAACGCAGCAGGCAGTTGCCGTCCCAGCGCGCGTTCCATACGCAGCCTTCGCTGTCGATGGCCGAGCCGTCCGGCGAGCCGCGCTCGTGGGGACCGGCCCAGACGGTGGGTGCACCCAGGTTGCCGCTGGCATCCAGCGGATAGCGATAGAGGGTGTCCTTGAGGGTGTCGGCGCTGATGACGTGGTTGTCCGCCGCGCTCCATACCAGGGTGTTGGCGATACCGAGGTCGCTGGCGTGCCGGCTGACGCTGCCGTCGGGATCGATGCGGAACAGGCCGCCCGAGTGTCGGTCGATGGCCACGTCGCGGCCCTGGGCATCGAGGTTGTTCTGCATGGTGCCCAGCCACAGACGCCCCTGGGCGTCACAGCGGGCCTCGTTGCCGCGATTGCCCGGATCGGGATCGGCGACGCAGAAGAGTTCCAGCGCGGGACGCTCTGGCGGGGAATCGAGATCCAGGCGGAAGACGCCGTTCGGCAGGGTCACCAGGGCATCGCCGCGGACCGTGGGCACGAAGGCGGAGCAGGGACGATCCAGCTGCCATTCCTGATACTGCTCGCCGCGCAGGCGGCAGGCCTTGAAGCCGGCGATGTCTACCCAGTAGAGCGCCTGGGTCTCCTGGTCCCAGAAGGGGCCCTCGGCCAGTTTGAAGCGCTGGGGAAGCAGCGGCTGCCAGTCCATCGTTCACCTCTCTTGTTGTGGCAGGACGAAAAGCTTAGGCATGGGAACCCGAAAGGCTGCGCAGGTTGCGCCAGGCACGACGTCAGTCGGTATAGCGCGCCAGGGTCACCGCCGCGCTGTCGATCAGCATCATGCAGGCCCAGACGGCACGCGCCGCATCGCGCGAGGCGATGCCGTCGGCCAGGGTCTTGTGCAGGGGGAGGGTACGCCGCAATTCGTCGGGATCGGCCGACGACAGGGTGAAGGAGGCTGCCAGCAGCGCGCCCAGGGCGGGTACCATCTGCTCGATGAACTGATTGTGGCTGGCCGCCAGGACGCATTCGTGGAAGCGCTGGTCGGCGGTGTTGTAATCGCCGCCATCGAGCGACGCTTCCAGGTGCTGGTAGGCGACCTGGATCGCCTGGACCTGCTCGGGGGTGGCCCTTTCACAGGCCCAGCGCACTGCTGCCGGCTCGATGGCGTGACGCAGATCCAGCAGGTCCTTGACGAAATGGGCGGGCAGACCGCCCGTGGCCAGCCAGCCCACCACCTGGGTATCGAACAGATTCCAGCGACTGAGCGGCAGGACCCGGGTACCGACCTTGGGGCCGACTTCCAGCATGCCCTTGGCCGCCAGGGTCTTGATCGCTTCGCGCAGGATGGTGCGACTGACACCCAGTTCCTGGCAGAGATCCGCCTCTACCTTGAGGGCGCTACCGGGTGGAAATTGCCCGGCCGCGAGTCGCTGGCCGAGTTGTTCTACGGTAGAGGCATGGTAGCTGCTGGACATGAGGGCATACCGCGAGTGGGTTCTTGCCCTCAATGATCATACGAAATTTCACCTTCAGACAAGGGCTGCGGCCGGAAGGCTTCGGCGACCATGTCATCGACACCGGCCAACTGGGCGATGGCGGCGTGGCGGGCGGTCAGCGGATCACGGTGCTGGATCGCGGTGAGGATCGCCTTGTGCCGGGAGACCAGCAGGTTGAGGCTGTCTCCGGCGGCGAACAGCGCCGAGGAGCGTTCCAGATAGTCCCGCACCGGCAGCAGCATGATGCTGTAGAGGTGAGTCAGCAATTCGTTGTGGGTGGCCGTGGCGATGGACAGATGGAAGGCCATGTCCGGCTCGGCCATGTTGGCGATGTCCGCCGCCTGCTCCATCCGCTGGTAGGCGTCCTCGATGGCCTTGACGTCTTCGGGCTGGGCGTTGGCAGCCGCCATGGCAGCGACCTCCGGCTCGATGATGTTGCGCACCTTGACCAGGGTCTCGTAGAAGCTGTGCCGCGAATCGCTCTCCAGCAGCCAATGGAGCACGTCCGGATCGAGCAGATGCCACTCGTTGCGTGGTTTGACTACGGTTCCGACCTTGGGCTTGGACCTGACCAGACCCTTGGCCACGAGCACCCGGGTGGCCTCACGCAGGACGGGGCGGCTCACTTCGTACTCTTCGCACAGCTGCGCCTCGGGGGGCAGGCGCTGTTCTGGCAGGAAGTGCCCGGACACGATCTGGGTGCCGAGCTCATGAACGATGCGAGCGTGTCTGCTTTTGCGCGGCAGCGGTGTCTTGTAATTCATCGAAAGGCATCCGAAGTCGTCGTGCCATCACTATAACACCATCAGCGCGATAACCGATGTTATCGCGGGCCAAGCGGCTCTGTAACGGGGATCAGCGGAAATCAAGAGGTAAGATCTCCCACTTCGTAACAATATTTTAGTATTATCAAAATAACCTTAAGAGCCGATTAATGGCCTGATCAGGGTATTTAACGATTCAATGATAGTACGTTAGAATTTTGAGCGATCTGCGCTTCAACCGCACAACAACAACAAGTCGGAGAACGCCATGCACCCTGAATCCGC
Organism: Pseudomonas flavocrustae; assembly: GCF_029872515.1. Taxonomy (NCBI): domain Bacteria; kingdom Pseudomonadati; phylum Pseudomonadota; class Gammaproteobacteria; order Pseudomonadales; family Pseudomonadaceae; genus Pseudomonas; species Pseudomonas flavocrustae. Next base: position 295,224 of record NZ_JAPDIQ010000001.1, read on the forward strand.
CCTCATCCGTCGGATCACGCTCAAGCTGGTCCCCTTTCTCGTATTGCTCTATCTGGTCGCCTACATCGACCGCTCTGCCGTGGGCTTTGCCAAGCTGCACATGGGCGCCGACATCGGCATCGGCGATGCCGCCTATGGCCTCGGTGCCGGACTGTTCTTCATCGGTTATTTCCTCTGCGAGGTGCCCAGCAACCTGCTGCTGGAGCGCTTCGGTGCGCGCCGCTGGTTCGCCCGCATCCTGGTGACCTGGGGGGCGATCACCATGGGCATGGCCTTCGTCCAGGGACCGAACAGCTTCTATGTCATGCGCTTCCTGCTGGGTGCAGCCGAGGCCGGCTTCTTTCCCGGCGTGCTCTACTACCTCACCCAGTGGTTCCCGGTACGCCATCGCGGCAAGATTATGGGGCTGTTCATCCTCTCCCAGCCCATCGCCATGCTGGTGACGGGACCGCTGTCGGGCATGCTCCTGCAACTGGATGGCGCACTCGGTCTGCACGGCTGGCAGTGGCTGTTCCTCTGCATCGGCGCGCCGGCGGTGCTGCTGGCCTGGCCGACTCTGACCCGGTTGCCGGATGGTCCGCAACAGGTCGCCTGGCTGGACGTCGATGAAAAGCGCTGGCTGGCAACGGAGCTGGAAAAGGACCTGCACCTCTTCGACCAGACCCGCCATGGCAATCCCCTGCATGCGCTCAAGGATCGCCGCGTGCTGCTCTTGGCGCTCTATTATCTGCCGGTGACCCTGAGCATCTATGGCCTGGGGCTGTGGCTGCCGACGCTGATCCACCAGTTCGGCGGCAGCGATCTCACCACGGGCTTCATTTCCGCCATTCCCTACGCCTTCGGCATTCTCGGCCTGCTCATCGTGCCGCGCAGTTCCGATCGCCTGGGCGATCGCTATGGCCACCTGGCCGTGCTCTATGGGGTGGGTGCCCTGGCCATGGCCGGCAGCGCCTGGTTCGGCACTGCCGTGCTGCAACTGGCGGCGCTGTCGGTGGTGGCCTTCTGTCTGTTTTCCCTCACCGCGCTGTTCTGGACCCTGCCGGGGCGCTTCTTCGCCGGGGCCAGCGCCGCCGCCGGTATCGCCCTGATCAACTCGGTGGGCAATCTCGGCGGTTATCTCGGCCCCTATGGTATCGGCGCGCTCAAGGCGGCCACCGGCACCCTGGCCTCGGGGCTCTATCTGCTGGCCGCGGTGCTGCTGTTTGGCCTCTTGCTCACCGGCCTCGTCTACGCCCGCCTGGAGCGCAAGAATCGGCGGGAAGAGGGTTATGCCGCGGAGCGTTCCGCCGGCTGACGCCCCGGACAGGTCTCGGCGGCGAACCAGGCGGCGCCGAGACACACCAGGTTGGCCACCAGCAGGTAGGCGGCCGGCGCCATACGGTCGCCGGTGGCGCCGATCAGCCAGGTCACCACGATCTGGGCGGTGCCGCCGAAGGCCGCCACCCCCAGCGCATAGACCAGCGAGAAGCCGGTCGCCCGCACCCGCTGCGGAAAGCTTTCCACCAGCAGCACGATCAGGGCGGCGCCACTCATGCCGTGCAGGCCGGAGAGCACCGCCAGGGTCAGCAGGAAGGTGCCCGGCCCGGGTGCCTGGGTGATGAGCTGCAGCGCCGGATAGAGCAGCACCAGCAACAGCAGTCGCGGCAGGATCAGTACGATGCGCCGGCCATAGCGATCGCTGAGCACCCCGCCCAGGATCGAGCAGACCGCCATGGCCGCGCCCATCACCAGGGTGGCGAGCATGGCGGTCCCGGTCGGCAGCTTCAGTTCCACCAGGGCGAAGGTGGTCATGTAGTTGAGGAAGTACTGGGTGATGGTGCTGCCGGAGAGGATCAGCAGCCCCAGCAGCAGTGGCCGCCGCTGGGTGGCCAGCACCTCGCCCAGCACCGCGCCGGCGCCCCGGCTTTCGCCGACGTGGGTATCCACCAGGCCCCGGCGGATATAGAGGCCGATGGGCAGGATCGCCAGGCCCAGCAGGAAGGGCAGGCGCCAGCCCCAGGCCAGCAGTTGCTCCGGCGTCAGCCAGAGGGTCAGGCCATAGCCGATCAGCCCGGCCGCTACCGCGGCCAGCCCCTGGGCCACGACCTGCCAGCAGGCGTAGGTGCCTCTCTTGTGCAGCGGCGCCGCCTCCAGGATGTAGGTGGTGGCCGGGCCGGCCTCGCCACCCCAGGCCAGGCCCTGCAACAGCCGCGTCAGCACCAGCAGGATGGGGGCGGCGATGCCGATCTGCTCGTAGCCCGGCAGCACGGCGATGCCACCGGTGCCCAGGGCCATCAGCACCATGGTCAGCAGCATCGCCGGCTTGCGCCCGACGCGGTCGGCCCAGGCGCCGATGAGAATGGCGCCCAGCGGCCGGACGACGAAGCCGACGCCAAAGGTGATGACGCTGGCCATCAGGCTGGCGAAGGCATTCTGCGAAGGAAAGAACACCTGGCCGATCAGCACGGCGAAGGTGGCGTAGACGCCGAAGTCGAAAAACTCCACGGCGTTGCCGAGCACCACGGCAAAGACGCCCTTGCGGGAGTGGATAGGGCGGGAAGCAGTCATGGGCGATGGTTCAGCAGGAGCAGAGCGCGCGCCCGGAACCGAGCGCGCGGGAGGTATCGACTCAGTGGGCGAGGTGCAGGCCGCACTCGCGGTTTTCGTCACCCTTGGTGGGGTCGAAGTAGTCGAATTCGTTGGGCAGGTCGTGGGCGGTGAGGTACTGGTAGAGGTCCTTGGAGGTCCAGTGCAGCAGCGGCGCGACCTTGATCAGGCCGTCCGGATTGACGCTGACCGGGTCCATCTGGGCGCGTACCGCGGTGTCGGTGGCGCGCAGGGCGGTGAACCAGACTTCAGGCGCCGTCTCGCGCAGGGCGCGGGCGAAGGGTTCCAGCTTGACCTCTTCGGTGAAGGCGGTGTGGCGCGGATCGTCCAGCCCCGGCACCGGGCCGTCGATGGCCTCGCGATGGGCGCGGGAGCGCCTGGGCAGGTAGGTCACCAGGTTGAGATCGAGCTTGCGCACGATCTCGTCGGCGCAGCGGTAGGTGGCGGGGGTGTTGTAGCCGCTATCCATCCAGACCACCGGGATATCCGGCTTGACCTGGCTGACCAGGTGCAGGATCACCGCCTCGAAGGGGCGGAAGTTGGTGGTGACGATGGCGCTCTTACCCAGGCCCAGGGCCCAGGCGACGAGCTTTTCGGGATCGCGGCCGAGGTCGGCGTTGATGCGGGCGAGATCGAGAGACATGGCGGGCTCCAGCCGGGGAAGGGATGCCGCCATGGTAGCAAAGCCGGATCAGCTGTGGGTCTCCAGCGTCTCCAGCAGCACCCGCACCTTGGCCAGGGATTCGGCGTATTCGTCGGCCCAGTGGGAATCCATGACGATGCCGCCGCCGCCCCAGCAGCTAAGCATGCCGTCTTCGGCCAGCAGGCTGCGGATCAGGATGGAGCTGTCGCTCTCGCCGCGCACGTCCAGATAGAGCAGCGAGCCGCAGTAGGGGCCGCGGCGGGTTTCCTCCAGCTCGTCGATGATCTGCATGGCGCGGATCTTCGGCGCGCCGGTGATGGAGCCACCGGGAAAGCTGCCGGCCAGGAGGTCGAGGGCGTCCAGGTCCGTGGCCAATTCGCCGGTGACGGCGCTGACCAGGTGATGGACGTTGGGATAGCTCTCCAGGGCGAACAACTCGGGCACCCGCACCGAGCCGATGCGGCAACTGCGCCCCAGGTCGTTGCGCAGCAGGTCGACGATCATCAGGTTCTCGGCGCGATCCTTGGGGCTGGCCAGCAGCGCGCGGGCTTCGCCGGCATCGGCGGCCGGGTCGGCGCGGCGCGGGCGAGTACCCTTGATCGGGCGGGTTTCCACCTGGCCACGGCTCACCCGCAGGAAACGCTCTGGCGAATGGCTGAGCAGGGCGCCGCGCTCCAGTGCCAGATAGCCGGAGAAGGGCGTCGGGCAGGCCGCGCGCAGGGCCTGGTAGGCGGTCCAGGGCGAACCCTGGAAGGGCGCGCGAAAGCGCTGGGCGAAGTTGACCTGATAGCAGTCGCCGGCGGCGATATAGGCCTGGATGGCCTCGATGCGCTGGCGATAGGTGGGCTGGTCGATCTCGGCGGCGAAGGGGGCGGTCAGCCGGAAGCCCTCGGCCCTGGGCGCCGCCCCGGTGTCGAACAGGGCGATCAGTCGCTGGCGTTCCCCGGCGTCCAGCGCCGGATGGCAGACCAGTTGGCTGGTGCGGGCCTGGTGATCACTGACCAGCGCCCAGGCATGGAGGCCCAGGTGCGCATCGGGTAGTGCCAGGTCGGCGCGGGCGCCCGCGGGCAGGCGCTCCAGGCGCCGGCCGAAGTCATAGCCGAGATAGCCCAGCAGGCCACCGGCGAAGGGCAGGTCCGCACCAGCCGGCAGGTCGGCGCGACCCAGGCTGGCCAGGGCCGCGCGCGTCCGCGTGAAGAAGGCCTGGCCCGTTTCACCGGCAGCGGGCTGCAGCACCTGCAGCGGCCAGGCCGCCATGAGGTCGTAGCGACCCCGCTCGGCAAGCGGCCGCCCTGAATCCAGCAGCACCGCGCCGGGTTCGCCCTGCAGCAGGGTGAAACGCACCGTGGGATCGGCGTGGTAGGGCAAGGGATGCAGGTGGCAGAGGGGCATGGCGAAATCGGCTGGGAGGGACGGCGCGCTAGTGTAGCGAACCGCCTCTGGCGGAGCGAGATACAGGCTGTCACAGCCGGATTGTCGACAAATATTGACTGATAAGGCGTTAAGGCGTAGTTATTCAGCCCATAAACACAAAAGGTGTCGACAATGATCGATAGCCCCCTCCCGGCCGAAGCGCCCGAGACCGACAGCGGGACCCTCTCCGAGCAGGTGTTCCGGCGGATCCGCGAGGCCATCGTCCGTGGCGACGTGGCGCCGGGTAGCAAGATTTCCGAGCCGGAGCTGGCCCGCACCTATGGCATCAGCCGCGGACCGCTGCGCGAAGCCATCCACCGGCTGGAAGGCCAGCGCCTGGTGGTGCGGGTGCCCCATGCCGGCGCCCGGGTCGCCGCCCTGAGCCTGGCCGAACTGGTCGAACTCTACGAAATCCGCGAATCCCTCGAAGGCATGGCCTGCCGCCTGGCGGCCGAACGCCTCACGCCCCAGGGCATCGACGAATTGCGCCAGTTGCTGGACACCCACGAGCGCGACCCGGCGTTCCAGGCCGGCACCGGCTACTACCTGCAGGAAGGCGACCACGACTTCCACTACCGCATCATCCAGGCCAGCGGCAACGGCATGCTGGTGCGGCTGCTCTGCGGCGAGCTCTATCATCTGGTGCGCATGTATCGGCTCAAGGTCTCCGCCACTCCCAATCGACCGCGCCAGGCCTTCGCCGAGCACCATCGCATCCTCGATGCCCTGGCCGAGGGCGATGGCGAACTGGCCGAGCTGCTGATGCGCCGCCACATCGCCGCCTCCAAGCACAATCTGCAGCACCATCCCCTAGTCCAAGATCAGTCGAGGTAACGCCATGCCTGCCGTCAGTCCCGGCCAGAAATTCCGCGCCGCCGTCGCCGCCGAACGCCCGCTGCAGGTGGTCGGCACCCTCAACGCCAATCATGCGCTGCTGGCCAGGCGCGCCGGCTTCCAGGCCGTCTACCTGTCCGGCGGCGGCGTCGCGGCCGGCTCCCTGGGGCTGCCGGACCTAGGCATCAGCGGCCTGGAAGACGTGCTGATCGACGTCCGCCGCATCACCGATGTCTGCGACCTGCCATTGCTGGTGGATGTCGACACCGGCTTCGGTGCCTCGGCCTTCAACGTGGCGCGCACCACCCGCGCCCTGATCAAGGCCGGCGCGGCGGCCATGCACATCGAGGATCAGGTGGGCGCCAAGCGTTGCGGCCATCGGCCGGGCAAGGAAATCGTCAGCCAGCAGGAGATGGTCGATCGCATCAAGGCGGCGGTGGATGCCCGCACCGATCCCGACTTCGTCATCATGGCGCGCACCGACGCCCTGGCGGTGGAGGGCCTGCAGGCCGCCATCGACCGCGCCTGCGCATGCGTCGAGGCCGGCGCCGACATGATCTTTCCCGAGGCCATCACCGAGCTGCCCATGTACCGCCAGTTCGCCCAGGCGGTAGAGGTGCCGATCCTGGCCAACATCACAGAGTTCGGTGCTACGCCGCTGTTCACCACCGAGCAACTGGCCGGCGCCGACGTGAGCCTGGTGCTCTATCCGCTGTCGGCCTTCCGCGCGGCCAATCGCGCCGCCGAGAACGTCTATACGGCGATCCGCCGCGACGGCAGCCAGCAGGCAGTGGTCGACACCATGCAGACCCGCGCCGAGCTCTATGACCGCATCGACTATCACAGGTATGAGGACCAGTTGGATCGCCTGTTCCAGCAGCAGAAATCCTAACGATCTGCTGCGCGTCGGCCAAACTGCGTTGGAAGTGGCCTGGGTCGCCAGCCCGGTCGGAATGCTCATTTACCACTCGTAAACTCGAGCGCGAGTCCGATCCGCTTCCTCAGCCACTTCCGCCTTGTTTGTCGCTAGCTCGCGAGATCGTAAAGAAAGCTTTGAACGCCCGCTTTTTCGCACAACAACTCCAAGAGGAGCGAGACGATGGCAGACAGCAAAACCCTCGGCGGCGCCGGCCTGCGTGGCCAGGTCGCCGGCCGCACCGCGCTTTGCACCGTCGGCAAGACCGGCGCCGGCCTCACCTACCGGGGCTATGACATCCGTGAACTGGCGGCAGGAGCCGACTTCGAGGAAGTCGCCCACCTGTTGCTCTATGGCGAATTGCCCACTCAGGCGCAACTGGACGCCTATCGCCAGCGCCTGGCGGCGTTGCGCGACCTGCCGCAGCCGCTCAAGGAAGGCCTGGAGCGCATTCCCGCCGGTGCCCACCCCATGGATGTGATGCGCACCGGCGCCTCCTTGCTCGGCACCCTGGAGCCGGAGCACAGCTTCGCCGACCAGCAGCAGGTGGCCGATCGCCTGCTCGGCGCCTTTCCGGCGATCCTGCTCTACTGGTATCACTTCAGTCAGCGCGGCACTCGTATCGACTGCAGCAGTGACGCCCCGGACATCGCCAGCCACTTCCTCACCCTGCTGCACGGCAAGGCACCCAGCGATCTGCATGCCCGGGTGATGAACGTCTCGCTGATCCTCTATGCCGAGCACGAATTCAACGCCTCCACCTTTACCGCCCGGGTCTGCGCCTCGACGCTGTCCGACCTCTATTCCTGCGTCACCGGCGCCATCGGCTCCCTGCGCGGCCCACTGCATGGCGGCGCCAACGAGGCAGCCATGGCGCTGATCGAGCGCTTCGCCTCGCCCGAGGAAGCGGTCACCGGCCTCAAGCAGATGCTCGAACGCAAGGAAAAGGTGATGGGCTTCGGCCACGCCATCTACCGCGACAGCGATCCGCGCAACGAGGTGATCAAGGACTACGCCCGGCAACTGGCGGCGGAGGTGGGCGACAGCGTGCTGTTCCCGGTCTCGGAGGCCATCGACCGCACCATGAAGGAAGAGAAGGGGCTGTTCCCCAACGCCGACTTCTACCATGCCTCGGCCTATCACTTCCTCGGTATCCCGACGCCGCTGTTCACGCCGATCTTCGTCTGCTCGCGCACGGCCGGCTGGTGCGCCCACGTCTTCGAGCAGCGCGCCGACAACCGCATCATCCGCCCCAGCGCGGACTACATCGGTGTCGAGCAGCGGGCCTTCACGCCCATCGCCAATCGCTGAATATCTCTGATCGCGGCCATGGGCCGCTCCTGCGGGAGCGCCTACGGCTGCCAATCCCCTGTACGAGCGGTCCATGGCCGCGATAGACGCGATATAAGGAAAATTCATGAGCGCCAACGTCGATCTCAACAACCGACCCGATTACGACCAGGTCATCCAGGACCTGGCCGATTACGTGCTGACCTACCAGGTCACCTCCCGCGAGGCCCTGGACACCGCCCGCAACTGCCTGATGGACACCCTCGGCTGCGGCCTGCTGTCCCTGCGCTTCCCCGAGTGCACCAAGCTGCTCGGCCCGCAGGTGGAGGGCACCGTGGTGCCCCAGGGCGCGCGGGTGCCGGGCACCAGCTATCGCCTGGACCCGGTCAAGGCGGCCTGGGACATCGGCTGCATCATTCGCTGGCTGGACTACAACGACACCTGGCTGGCCGCCGAATGGGGCCATCCTTCCGACAACCTCGGTGCCATCCTGGCGGTGGCCGACCACCTCTCCCAGCGCCGCGTGGCCCAGGGCGAAGCGCCCCTGACCATGCGCCAGGTGCTGGAAGCCATGGTCATGGCCCACGAGATCCAGGGCGTCTTCGCCTTGGAAAACTCCTTCAACCGTGTCGGTCTCGACCACGTCTTCCTGGTCAAGCTGGCTTCCACCGCGGTCAGCGCCAAGCTGATGGGCGCCAACCGCGAGCAACTGCTGGCGGCGCTGTCCCACGCCTTCGTCGATGGCCAGGCGCTGCGCACCTATCGCCATGCGCCCAATGCCGGCAGCCGCAAGTCCTGGGCCGCCGGTGACGCCTCCAGCCGCGGCGTGCGCCTGGCCGACATCGCCCTGCGCGGCGAGATGGGCATTCCCGGCGTGCTCAGCGCACCCCAGTGGGGCTTCTACGACGTGCTCTTCAGCCACACCAACAAGGACCTGGCCACCAAGCCGGCCGACCAGCGCCAGTTCAGCTTTCCCCAGGCCTTTGGCAGCTACGTGATGGAACACGTGCTGTTCAAGATCAGCTTCCCGGCGGAATTCCATGCCCAGACCGCCGCCGAAGCCGCAGTGATCCTGCATCCCCAGGTGCGCGATCGCGTCGATCAGATCGAGAAGATCGTGGTGACCACCCACGAATCGGCCATCCGTATCATCTCCAAGCAGGGCCCCATGGCCAATGCCGCCGACCGCGACCACTGCCTGCAGTACATGATCGCCATACCGCTGCTGTTCGGCGACCTGGTCGCCGAGCATTACGAGGATGCCTTCCATCAGGCCCATCCGCGCATCGACCAGCTGCGCGAGAAGATGGAGATCGTCGAGGACGAGCGCTACAGCCGCGAGTACCTGGAAGCCGACAAGCGTTCCATCGCCAACGCCCTGCAGGTGTTCTTCACCGACGGCAGCAGCACCGAGAAGATCGCCGTGGAATATCCCATCGGTCATCGCCGTCGCCGCGAGGAGGGCATTCCGCTGCTGGAGCGCAAATTCCAGAGCAACCTGGCGACGCGCTTCCCGGCCGCTCGCTGCGCCCAGATCTTCGAGCTGTGCAAGGACCAGGCGGGACTGGAAGCCACTCCGGTGCATCGCTTCGTCGATCTGTTCGTTCTATGAAGAGAAGAGGTGACTCGCATGGCCCTGCAGGGCCATGCAGGACCAGGCGAGTCACCTCATAGGTGGGGCAGGGCGCGCCGGGTGGTCAATCACCCGGCGCGCCCTTTTTCCATGGCTAGCAGTAGCGATCCACATAGGCCGGCTGTTGCTGCCGACCGGCCAGGCGCCAGTGCTCCTGCAGGGCGGCGTGGACGCTCCTGATGAAGTTGTCGTCCGCCGCGGCCGACTTGCCGACGTAGCCGCCGCCCTTGTTGTAGGTCTTGAAGCGGATGCGCAGGCTGGGATGGCGCTCCTCGAACTGCTCGGGCGTCTCGCCGCCGGGCAGGCGGTCGACGTGCACCGCGCCGCTCTCGCAGACCCAGAGGATGTGGGTGTGGTTCTTGTCCTTGAGCCGGCCGAACAGTTGCTTGAGATCGTCCAGGCTGGGGTTGTCGTTCAGGTTCATGAGCGTGTCCTCCGCAGTGGCCGTGATCAATGGAACTGGTTCATGGTGTTGTCCTTGCCCGCCGCCTTGAGCGCGGCCTCCCCGGCAAAGTATTCCTTGTGGTCGTCGCCCATGTCCGAGCCGGCCATGTTCTGGTGCTTGACGCAGGCGATGCCCTGGCGGATCTCCTGGCGCTGCACGCCCTTGACGTAGGCCAGCATGCCTTCCTCGGCGAAGTAGCCCTTGGCCAGGTTGTCGGTGGACAGGGCCGCGGTGTGGTAGGTGGGCAGGGTGATCAGGTGGTGGAAGATGCCCGCTTCCCGCGCCGCATCGCGCTGGAAGCTCTGGATCCGCGCATCGGCTAGACGCCCCAGTTCGGTGTCGTCGTAGTCCACGCTCATCAGCTTGGCGCGGTCGTAGGCGGACACGTCCTTGCCTTCGGCCTGCAGGGCGTCGAATACCTGCTGACGGAAACTCAGGGTCCAGTTGAAGGAGGGGCTGTTGTTGTAGACCAGCTTGGCGTTGGGCACGACTTCGCGGATGCGGTCGACCATGGCCTTGATCTGGCCGACGTGGGGCTTCTCGGTCTCGATCCACAGCAGGTCGGCGCCGTTCTGCAGCGAGGTGATGCAGTCCAGCACCACCCGGTCCACGCCGCTGCCGGCACGGAACTGGAACAGGCCGCTGGCCAGACGCTTGGGCCGCAGCAGCTTGCCGTCGCGGCTGATCAGCACCTCGCCGTTGCTCAGCTGGCTGGCATCCACCTCATCGCAGTCGAGGAAGCCGTTGTACTGGTCGCCCAGGTCGCCCGGCTGCTTGCTCACGGCGATCTGCTTGGTCAGGCCGGCGCCCAGGGAATCGGTACGGGCGACGATGACGCCCTCGTCCACGCCCAGCTCCAGAAAGGCGTAGCGCACCGCGTTGATCTTGGCCAGGAAGTCCTCGTGGGGCACCGTGACCTTGCCGTCCTGGTGGCCGCACTGCTTCTCGTCGGAGACCTGGTTTTCCAGCTGGATGCAGCAGGCGCCGGCTTCGATCATCTTCTTGGCCAGCAGGTAGGTGGCCTCGGCGTTGCCAAAGCCGGCGTCGATGTCGGCGATGATCGGCACCACGTGGGTCTCGTAGTTGTCGATCTTCGCCTGGATGGCGGCGGCCTTGGCGTTCTCGTCGGCGGCGCGGGCGGCGTCCAGGTCGCGGAACAGCATGGCCAGCTCGCGGGCGTCGGCCTGGCGCAGGAAGGTGTAGAGCTCTTCGATCAGCGCCGGCACGCTGGTCTTCTCGTGCATGGACTGATCGGGCAGCGGGCCGAATTCCGAACGCAGCGCGGCGATCATCCAGCCCGACAGGTAGAGGTAGCGACCTTTCGTGCTGCCCAGGTGCTTCTTGATGGCGATCAGCTTCTGCTGCCCGATGAAACCGTGCCAGCAGCCCAGCGACTGGGTGTAGGCGCTGCTGTCGGCGTCGTAGGCGGCCATGTCCCGGCGCATGATGGCCGCGCAGTGGCGGGCGATGTCGAGACCGGTCTTGAAGCGATTCTGCAGGCGCATCCGGGCGGCGTATTCCGGATTGATGGCGCTCCAGTGATTGCCGGTGCTGTTCTTGAGGGCGGCGATGGCCTGAACGTCGTTCTCGTAAGCGGACATGAGTCGATCCTTCTCGATGAGGTTGGCTTGGGTACCAGTCTTTTCCCAACGTCCGGCAGCGGGATGGCGGTTGCCATCCGGATGCCGGTCGCGAAGGCGAAAGGTCAGCCCAGCTGTCGAGTCATGTCGCCGTACGTACCTGCATGGATCCGGACGTCACCTCTGGCGACGCTGCCTCGAGCAGCGCGGCATTTCAGTCGTCTTCTTTTGTAGTGCCTCTTGAGCATCACTACGCAAGACGGCCCGAGGGTCACCCGGAGCCCAGGCGCGACCCGCATGGATAGGGGGTTCGCGTCCGGTGCAGCTAGAGATTTGCAGGAGATCAGGCCGTCGTCAATCGGGTTTTGTAGTGCTTTCGTATAGTAACTACAAAAGTCGTAGACGCGGCCGTGAGTGGGTTTGGGGCGTCTATTGCTGACTCATGGGTCGCTGGCAGGGGCAAAATGGGGGTGCAAGCCACGGCGCTGGCCGTGACCCTGCGGTCACTCGGAAGGTGATCCGACGCCCACCGGTATCTGCCCCTGGTGAGGGGCAGCTACGGGGGCGGCGGGTGCGACTTGCCGGTCAGTGCCGACGAACGGTAAGTCCTTGCGGCCTAGGACGACGTGGCGGCGGTAAGGCCGGTGAGGGTATCGGCGATGTCCTTGGTGCGATGGGAGGTCTGGGCGGTGAGCCGACCGGATTCGCGCAGGACGGCGAGGAGCTCCTGCAGCGAGCCCACGTCCTCGGCCTGGCCGGCGATATGGGCACCGACCTCGCTGATGGCGCGGGACAGCTGGTCGATGTCGGCGCCGATCTCGGCGGCGTTCTTGTGAGTGATGGCCGCCAGGTTGCGCACCTCGTCGGCCACCACTGCGAAGCCGCGACCGCTCTCGCCAGCGCGCGCCGCCTCGATGGCCGCGTTGAGCGCCAGCAGGTTGGTCTGGCCGGCGATCTGCTGGATCACCTGGACGATGGACTGGATGCGCAGACTCGACTGGCTCAGTTCGTTGGCGCTGCGCACCACGTCCTCGGCCTGTTCGGTGAGGTGCTGCACGGTGCTGTCGGCCTGGCGGGTGACCTCGCCCTGCTGCAGGATGTTGCCCGCCAGATCGTCCATGCTGCTGTGCAATTCGCCCGAGTAGTGCCGCAGCTGTTCGCCGATCTCCTGGCGACTCTGGTGGGCCTGGCGCAGGACCTGACCCAGATCGGCGAGTCCGCCGAACACCGCCTGGATGGAGTCGTCGAGGCCCTGAGCATCCACCACGCCGGTGAAGTTCTGCCGCTTAAATTCGTTGATCTGATTGACCACCACCTGGCTCAGGCCGGCCAGCTTCTTGATCTGTCGACGCAGGAAGAAGGCCTTGAACTCGCCATAGTGGGCGGCGAAGTTGTCGACGTAGTCGTCGCGGAAGGGCGCGCCTTCGGGGGTGCGGAAAAAGAACACCGCGGTGAGCGTCTGGTTGAGATTCAGGCCAAGGATCTCGCCAAAGGTGGAGAAGCCCACCACCGGCGTCTGGCCGAACACCTCGCCCATGCGCGGCAGCTCGGCGCCGTTGTTGGCGCGGCGCAGGATGCAGTCGTTGAGCACGCCCACCAGCGGGGTGCCGCTCTTGCCCTGCAGGAAGCGCGCGAAGTCCTGGCGGGTGGTGTCCACCAGCGAGGTGCGCTTAACCATCACCAGCTCTTCGCCGGGCGCCACGTCGCAGAACAGATGGATGCGCTCGCGCGCGTAGTCGATGCGGGCGATGGAGCGGACGAACAGCTCCTCGCCCACGCGGATGGCGAAGGAATAATCCGCCAGGCGCTGCTCCAGCTGTTCGGCGCGGCAGCTCAGGGCCTCGCAGAGGGCCGCCACCATGCTCTTGATCTGGCCGCGGCTGTCGACCACCTGGCTGATGTAGCGCTCTTCCAGGGAGGCGGTGAGGACACTGAGGCTGAGCGGCGTGGCGCTGAAATTCTGGCTCTTGAACACCCCGAAGCGGGTGTTCCTGGCCATCTTCAGAAAGACCAGCTGGGCATGGTTTTCATAGGCCTGGCGGCCATCGTGCAGCAGCGTCTGACGGAAGTCGCCCTTGCCGCCGGCGGAGCCGCCGACGAACAGGCAGGGGAAGCGGCCGGACTCGTACAGTGCCTCCATGAAGAAGGATTCCGAGGCGGACAGGCCGTCGAACAGCACGAAGGCCAGGGTATCGCGGTGATCGATGGGCGTGCGCACCTGCAGGCGCTTGAGCGACTCGGTCAGGCGGGCAAGGCGTTCCTTCATGCTGCGCCGCGGTCCGCCGCGGCGGATGTCTTCGCTGTCCAGCGGGACGTGCACCACCTCGGCCGAGGCGATGACCGAGGCGTCGAAGAATTGCAGCACCAGCCGGTCCCAGGCGCCGTCGGCGGCGCAATACAGGCGCTGCTCGCTGCCACAGAGTTCGCCGGAGGTGGTGCACAGGCTGATGGACGCCGCGGGGAAGCGTCCGGCCAGTTGCCGGGCGATGGCGTCCAGGTCCAGGTGCGGCGAGACGAAGCCGGCGATGTAGGTGGGCTTGAGGGCGACGCCGCCGAGGCGGTCGCCTAATTCGCGAGCGGAGCAGGTCAGGCTGAACACGCCGCTACCGCCCTGGCGGGCACGCGCGCCGAAGCGTTGCAGAAACCCCATGATTGTTCCTCTTGTCTGGCAGGCTGGGAAAGGGAGCTCACCCAGGCATCGGCGCGTTTGGCGGCGGCTTGATAGGGGTGTGCGCCCAGGCCGCAGGCACGCGGGCAAGATGGCTCAGGGGTGGGAAAGGGAAGGGGGCTCTGGCACGAGCCATGGCGCGCTAAGCGCCTTGCCCGGAGGCGCCCGGGGTCAGCCGACCAGCGGTCATGGCTGGCGCCCGGGGGCGAACCCGGGCCGCGAGTCCCGGTTGTCGTGCTCGGCCAAGGCTTCGGTCCCGGTCAGCTGGCGGCGCGAGTGCGTGAAGCAGTACCAGGCCGGCTGTTCCTCGATGAAGATTTCGCTGTCCAGCAACCAGTCCGCGCCTTCGAGCAGGCCGACCGGGATGGCGTAGTGCGGTTCGGCCTTGAGGCGGTAGAACAGGTGGGTGCCGCAGTGGCGACAGAAGCCGCGCTCGGCCCAGGCGGACGAGGCATGGACGGTCAGGGCGTCGCCGCCACCGATCACCGGCGGCTGGGCGCATTCCACCGCCAGCAGCGGGCCGCCGCCCCAGCGGCGACAGGTCCGGCAATGGCAGGCCGAAACGGCGAGGGTGTCGAGGCGACAATCCAGCTGAACAGCACCGCACAGGCACTGGCCGTGACGTTCGAGGGGCAGGGGCATGGCGCTATCCTCGGGAGGCAGGAAGTCTGCAGGATAGTCGTTTGGAGGCAGGGCGGGGAGGGTACTCCCGCCTTCAGCGGGAGCACCGGCGCGATCAATCCTCGCGGCTGGTGACTTCCACCAGGTGATAGCCGAACTGGGTCTTTACCGGACCCTGGACCTGGTGCAGCGGCGCGCTGAACACCACGGTGTCGAATTCCTTGACCATCTGGCCCGGGCGGAAGGTGCCCAGGTCGCCGCCCTGGCGGCTGGAGGGGCAGCTGGAATTGTCCTTGGCCACCTGGGCGAAGTCGGCGCCCCCTTCGATGGCGGCTTTGAGTTCGTTGCACTTGGCTTCGTCGGAAACCAGGATGTGGCGGGCAGAGGCTTTGGCCATGGGAGAGACTCCTGTTGAATGAGCCGGCGAGCCTACCCCAATCACCCCTGCAAGCAAACTGCCATCCGTTCCTCGGTTGGCCAGGCGGCTGGCTTGCGCCTCGGGTTCAGGCCGGGTACATAGCGCTTCCCTGTTTTCCGGATCCGCTCGCGCATGCCTCGTCTATCTGTCTTTTCCCTGTTGCTGACTACCAGCCTGCTGGCCCAGGCCGCCCTGGCCGCGACGCCCGAGGAGGCGCGGCTGGTCAGCCTGATCAACGCCTATCGCGCCGCGCCCCAGGGCTGCCCCGGCACCCGCGCCGCGGCGCCCCTCGCCGCCGACGGTCGCCTGGCGGCGGTGCGCCTGACCGGTCGTGATCGGCTGCAGAGCGATCTGCGCGCCGCGGGTTATCAGGCGTCCGCGGTGCAGGTGATCATGCTGGCAGGCGCGCCGACTGCCAAGGCGGCCATGGCCGGGCTGCGCCAGCAGTATTGCCGACCGCTGGCCAGCAGTGACTATGCGCAGATCGGGGTGAGTCAGCAGGGACCGCGCTGGCAACTGGTGCTGGCGCGGCCGGTGGTGAGCGCCGGCCTGGGCGACTGGCAGACCGCCGGCAAGGCGGTGCTCGCCGAGGTCAATCGCGCCCGGGCCCAGGCGCGCACCTGCGGCACCCGCCGCTTCGCCGCGACCACGCCGTTGCGCTGGAATCCGGCGCTGGCCAATGCCGCCCTGGCCCACAGCCAGGACATGGCCGGGCGCGACTACTTCTCCCACACCGCCCCCGGTGGCGGCACCGTGGCCGAGCGGGTAGCCAGGCAGGGTTACGGCTGGACCCGCATCGGCGAGAACATCGCCGCTGGCGCCGGTTCGGTCACCCAGGCGATGCAGGGCTGGCTGGCGAGTCCGGGCCACTGCGCCAATCTGATGAATCCGGAATTCACCGAAATGGGCGCGGCCTATGCCCTGAATCCGCGCAGCACCCACAGCCTCTACTGGACCCAGGTGTTTGGCCGGCCGCGCTAGGCGCTGTACGAAAAGTGCCTGCACTCGGTGATGCGTCGTTGAAAAAGCCTTCGGAATGCTCGTTTACCATTCGTAAACTCGGTCGCGAGCCCGGTCCGCTTCCTCAGGCTTCTTTTCGCCTCGCCTGACCTTCGCTCGGCGACCTTTCGCGCAGCGCCTAGGTCGGGTATTCGGCGATCTCGATCAGGTTGAGGTCGGGATCGCGTACATAGACCGAGCGAATCGGTCCGGTGGCGCCGGTGCGCGCCACCGGGCCTTCGATGATCGGCCAGCCTTCGTGCCGCAGATGGGCGATCACTCGCTCCAGCGGCTCACGGGCGATGAAGCAGAGGTCGAGGGCGCCCGGCACCGGCAGGTGGGCCTTGGGTTCGAATTCGTGCCCCCGCTCGTGCAGATTGATCTTCTGGTCGCCATAGCGCAGCGCCTTGCGCCCCGCGCCGAATGTCTCCAGGCGCATACCCAGCACCCGGGTGTAGAAATCCTCGCAGGCGACGAGGTCCGTGGTGGTCAGGACCAGATGATCCAGATGGTCGATCAGCATGGTGGTCTCCGTGTCGGGACTGGCAGCTCACTGTGCCAGTCCCAGACGCGGCGCACCATCACTTGGCGTGGGCCTTGATCCAGCGGTTGAGCTGGTCGATTTCCTTCTGCTGGGCCTGGATGATGTCTTCGGCCAGCTTGCGCATCTCCGGGTCCTTGCCGTACTGGAGCTGGTAGCGGGCCATGTCCACGGCGCCCTCGTGGTGGGCCAGCATGCCCTTGGCGAAGGCCAGGTCCGGGTCCTTGGCCTTGAGCCCTTCTTCCATGCCCTGGTGCATGGTCTCCATGCTCTTCTGCATGTCCTGGTGGGCCGGGTGCTGGGTCTCGGCGGCCTGGGCGACGCCGCCCGCCAGCAAGGTGAGGGCGAGCAGGGTGGAGGTAAGGGTAATACGCATGTTCAAAGCTCCTGCCTGGGCTGATGACGCGAGGCTAGAGCTTGCCCCTGGGGCAAGGTCAATGACCCGCTGCCTTTCGCCAACAGCTTGAGCCGGGCAAAAGGTTTCGCGATGTTTTGTCGCAGCGACGGGCAGCTGCCAGGCCGGTTACCAGGCGAAAAAGCGCCGCCGATCAGCCAGTTGGGTACTCTGGACCGCCAATTGCGGCAGCCGGGCGCAACTGCGGGTGGTTGTGAGGGTCCGAATCGACAGCGTAGAATTTTTACCACATCCAATTCCAATCCCTACCTACAGCAGACTTCTCGCTCGCGAACAGGCGTCGCAGGCGGGCCAAGCCTTTGCTCGTGGGTTTTCGTCGTCGGCTTTCCGCCTGGAAGTCGCTGTCCACCCTTTCGCTCTGGAGTAGAAGACCCCCCATGGATGCTACCACCGAAGCCCGGAAATCCAGCTGGTCCGGTGTCATCGCCCTGGCCCTGGCCGCCTTCATCTTCAACACCACGGAATTCGTCCCGGTGGCGCTGCTCAGCGACATCGGCCGCAGTTTCGACATGCGTCCCTCGCAGGTCGGGTTGATGCTGACCATCTATGCCTGGGTGGTCGCCCTGATGTCGCTGCCGATGATGCTCGCCACCCGCTCCATCGAGCGGCGCCGCCTGCTGATGTTCGTCTTCGTCGTTTTCATCGCCTGCCACGGCCTCTCCGGGGTGGCCTGGAGCTTCGAGGTGCTGGTGGCCAGCCGCATCGGCATCGCCTTTGCCCATGCGGTGTTCTGGTCGATCACCGCCTCGCTGGCGGTGCGCATCGCCCCGGCCGGCAAGCAGACCCAGGCGCTCGGCCTGCTGGCCACCGGCACCTGCCTGGCCATGGTGCTGGGCATTCCACTGGGTCGGGTACTGGGCGAGTTGCTGGGCTGGCGCTACACCTTCGTCGCCATCGCGGCGTTGGCGGTGGGTACGGTCCTGTGGCTGGCGCGCAACCTGCCGCTGCTGCCCAGCGAGAACTCCGGTTCCCTGGCCAGCCTGCCGGTGCTGTTCAAGCGCCCGGCGCTGCTGTGCATCTACCTGCTCACCACCCTGGTGGTGACCGCCCACTTCACCGGCTACAGCTACATCGAGCCCTTCGCCGTGGAAGTGGCGGGCATGGGCGGCATGCAGATCACCGCCTTGCTGCTGCTGTTCGGCGGTTCCGGCGTCATAGGTTCGCTGCTGTTCAGCCGCTACAGCCTGAGATTCCCCAATGGCTTCCTGGTCGCGGCCATCGCCGGCATCGCCCTGTCGCTGCTGTTGCTGCTGCCCTTCGCCTGGAAGAGCTTCATGCTGGAAGGGCTGAGCGTGGTCTGGGGCATCGCCATCATGAGTTTCGGCCTGGCGCTGCAATCCAAGGTGCTGGCGCTGGCCAAGGACGCTACCGACGTCGCCATGGCGCTGTTCTCCGGCATCTACAACGTCGGCATCGGCGGCGGCGCCCTGCTCGGCAGCGTGGTGGGGACCCATGTCGGCATGCCCTACATCGGCCTGGTGGGTGGCAGCCTGGCGGTGGCCGGCCTGCTGTTCGCGATCTTCATGACGCGGCGCTACACCGAGCAGCTCAACGCCAATCCGCTGTAAGGCCCGCGGGCGCCTCCTCGACGAGGCGCCCCGGCCACGCGACCCGGGGGTCGCGAACTGTCTGCCGGGCCGCGTCCGCCAGTCGTGGAGCAGCCCGGGACGAAGCGCTAAGCTGCGGACACCTGGCGCTCCGGCCAGGCTGCCGGATGCGCTCGCCATGAATCGACTGCTGTTCAATCTCTTCGTCTGGACCAAGGTGCCCATCGCCAAGATCGCCGGCCTGCGCCTGCGGCACCTGGACGATGCCGGCTGCCAGATGCAGGTCACCCATGGCTGGCTGAACCAGAATCCCTTCAAGAGCATGTTCTGGGCGGTGGAGGGCATGGCGGCGGAATTTTCCACCGGCATCCTCGCCGACCGGCACATTCGCCGTTCCGGCAGCCGCTACGCCATGCTGGTGGTGGCCATGAGCGCGACCTTCAGCAAGAAGGCCGTGGGCACCCTCGTCTTTCGCTGCGACCAGGGCGCGGCCATCGCCGCAGCGCTGGTGCGCGCCCGGGAGACCGGCGAGCCGCAGCAGGTCGAGCTGCGAAGCGTAGGCACCGACGAAAGCGGTGAGCAGGTGTCGGAGTTCTTCTTTACC
The DNA here is from genome assembly GCF_029872515.1 of Pseudomonas flavocrustae. Taxonomy (NCBI): domain Bacteria; kingdom Pseudomonadati; phylum Pseudomonadota; class Gammaproteobacteria; order Pseudomonadales; family Pseudomonadaceae; genus Pseudomonas; species Pseudomonas flavocrustae. Next base: position 314,377 of record NZ_JAPDIQ010000001.1, read on the forward strand.
TGGAGCTTCAAGGCGCGGGTGCCGCTAGGGACGTCCCGGTAGGAGCGACTGTCTTTATCGCGGCCACTCCTATAGGAATATCCGTTTCACGTAGGAGCGGCCCATGGCCGCGATCGGCAGCGTGATCCACGGGCAGGATGCTTCGAGGGGTGGATAAGGCTTCGCCGTTATCCACCCTACGCGGTTGATCGCGGCCATGGGCCGCTCCTACGGTTACCATGGTACCTGTGGCAGGCGGACCGCCATGGCCGCGATTGGTAGCGTGACCCCCGGTGGCTTTCCGCGCCGCCTAACGCCCGAAGCGCCCACTGCGCCGCTCGCCCCGTCCCTGGCGGCGCTCGCCCTTGCCTTTGCCCTGACCCTTTTCCTGGCCGCGTGGCCGCCGCCGGCGCGACAACTCCCGGGTGATGGCGTCGTTGAGCAGGTCGCGATGGTCCTGGCCGCGTTCCAGCGCCGGAAACAGCTCGGGCAGGCTGCGCGACAGGTGCAGATAGGTCTCCACCACGTGCAGGGCGCTTTCCAGCCCGGCGAGATCGGTGCCCATGGGGATGCGCGGCAGGTCCACCGGCTCGCCACGGGCGACGCTGCGCAGCCAGCGCTGGGCCTGGCCGCTGGCCGGGCCTTCCAGGCCGCCGCGGATCGGCGTGCAGGCGAAGATCCAGCGCAGCTGGAAATCGATGCCGGGCAGGTCGATCAGCTTGATCCACTCGGCCAGCTCGTCGGGCAGTACCGAGACGAAGGCGTCGCCATAGTTGATGTTGCGATTGAAGGTCAGCCAGGTGCGCAGCAGGCTGGGCTCTTCCATGAACTCGGACAGCGCGCGCAGGTGCTCCAGACTCGGCCGCACCTGGAACTGGTGCAGGTCAACCGGATCGTCCGGACTGTGGAACAGCCGCTTGATGTTGCGCAGCACATGGGGTTCCAGCGCGGTGATCTCGCCTTCGGCATGGTGACCGAAGCGCCCGGCGCGCCCGCCGATCTGCTTGACCTCCTGCACCCGCAGTGGACGATTCTCCACCCCGTCAAATTTCTCGTCGGTGTAGAAGCACAGGGTGTGGGCCGGCAGGTTGAGGCCCATGCCCACCGCATCGGTGGCGACCATGATCTCGGTCTCGCCTTCGCGGAAGCGGCGTGCCTGCTCCCGGCGCACTTCCGGCGAGAGGGCGCCGTAGACCACCGAGACCCGGCGGCCGGCCATCTCCAGCAGTCCCTTGAGTTCCAGCACCACCCGCCGGCTGAAGGCCACCAGCAGCGAACCCGGTTCCAGGCGTTCCAGGGTGGTGGCGTGGCGCGCCACCGTGACCGGTGACAGGCGCTTGGTGGGCTTGATCTCCAGACGGTCCTCGCAGAGGGCGCTGAGGGTGCGCAGCGAAGGTTCGATCAGCGCCGGACCGGTCATCAGCAGGCGTTTGGTGTGGGCACTGACCAGGGCATCGACCCAGGCCCAGCCGCGCTGCGGATCGGCCAGCATCTGCACCTCGTCGACCACCACCACCTCCCACTGCTGGCGGCGGAAGCGGGCGAATTCCTCGACGGTGCAGCAGAAGTGGGTGGCGCCCGGACGGATGATCTCCTCCTCGCCGGTGACCAGCGAGCAGGGTACGCCGAGGGATTCCAGGCGCTCCTGGTTTTCCAGGGCCATCAGCCGCAGCGGCGAGAGGTAGATGGCATGGGTCACCGCCGCCATGGCCTCGATGGATCTGTGGGTCTTGCCGCTGTTGGTGGGGCCGAGCAGGGCGGTCCAGGTGCGGGTCAGCCGCCGGGCCGGATAGTTCTGGTGGTACTGGCCGAAGCGCGGGTTGTTTTCCAGCAGCACGGCGAAGGCCATCTTCTCGCGCTGCTGGGCCACCGCATGGCGCAGGGCGCGGCGCAGCTTGTCGGCTTCCAGGCGCATCAGCTCCTGCAGACGCGGCGTGCCCAGCTGGTGCAGGTCGAAGTCCAGGGCGTCGGCTTCGCCCACCAGCACGGCGAAACGCTCGCGCAGGTCCCTCTCGGCTTCGGCCCTGAGCGCGGCGACATCGGCAGCGCCGAGCAGGCGGCCCTGGTTGGCCGCCAGCCGCCGGGGGATCTCCAGGCGAATGTCGTCGTGGGTCAGGACCACGTTGAATCTCAGTTCGTGGCGCGTCTCGTTGAGCACCTCCACCGCCCGCGGCAGGAAGTCGTCCAGACGGATCAGCGCCTGGGGCACCCGCTCCAGCACCCGCTGGCGATCCTCGTCGGCCATCTCGGCGAAGGGCACCGCCAGGAGGCCCAGACGCTCGCGCACAGCGTCACCCAGGCGCTCGCCGACCGCGGCGGCGAAGGCTTCGGCGCAAGCGCTGTCAGCCAGATTGAGCGCCCAGTGGGGTTCGAGCAGTTCGCTTGCCGCGCCGCCGGTAAAGAGCTTTTCACTGCCGAAGACATCCACCGGATAGCCGAAGGTCTTGCCGGCATTGAGCAGCGCCTGGCCCAGCAGGCTGTCGGGATCGGGCGCGCTGCCTGCAGCCACCGCGGCGGCTTCGTCCAGACCCAGCCAGAAGGCCTTGGCGATCCGCCCCAGGTGCGGCAGGGGATAACCCGAATAGGGCTTGAACCAGAGTTCCTGGTGCTGTTGCCTGGCGACGAAGTCGGAATGGGTGCGGCCGGCCCAGTCGAGGAAGCGCTGCAGGCGTTCGAGGCGGCGTTGCTTGCGGAGGCGGTGATCGCTCATGCGAGGAGAGATTTTCCTTGGGGACTATAGGGCATGGGACCCCGGCGATGGGCACGGGGTCACGGCTGCACGCGCCATTCGGCAGATAGGGGGCACCGTGGCTGCGTTTGCGCAGTCTCCATCACAAGGGTGGCGTTCGCTACCCGCTCTCCTTCTTCTGTTCTGGATCACGCTACCCACATGACATTTCTCGTCTGGGTCGGGGTATTGGGATCGCTGTTGATGATCCTGGCCCTGACATCCGCCTATCTGCGCTGGCTGCCGGTCACCACCTCGGTGGTCTGTCTGGCCTTCGGCATGCTGATCAGTCCCATCGGCCTGGGCCTCGCCGAGGTCAATTTCCAGGAGTCGGCGACCTGGATCGGTCACCTCACCGAGGTGGCCGTGCTCTTTTCGCTGTTCGTCAGCGGCCTCAAGCTGCGCCTGTCCTTTCATCGCTCCTCCTGGCACGGCGCCTACCTGCTGGCCGGGCCGGTGATGATCCTCAGCATCGCCGGGGTCTGCCTGGTGGCCCACTATCTGCTCGGCCTGCCCTGGGGCGTGGCCCTGCTGATCGGCGCCATCCTCGCGCCCACCGATCCGGTGTTGGCCGGGCTGGTGCAGGTCAACCATGCCCAGGATTTCGACCGGGTGCGCTTCGGTCTCTCCGGCGAGGCGGGCCTCAACGACGGCACCGCCTTTCCCTTCGTGCTGCTCGGCCTGCTGCTCCTGCAGCACGGCGAACTGCAGTGGGGTTGGACCCTGGAGTGGTTCCTCAAGAATGTGGTCTGGGGCGTGCCGGCGGGCCTGCTGCTGGGCTATTTCATGGGCAAGGGGGTCGGACGGCTGATGATCTTCCTGCGCACCCGGCACGGCGACAGCACCATCTCGCCCAATGACTTTCTCGCCCTGGCGTTGATCGCCCTGTCCTATGTGCTGGCCGACGAGATCGGCGCCTTCGGCTTTCTCGCGGTGTTCGCCGCCGGCCTGGGCCTGCGCCAGGCCGAGGTGCAGACCTCCGGCCATGCGGAAGTGCCTTCCGAGCACCTGGCGCAGCCGGTGATCGGTCATCTCACCGGCGCGCCGGAGCGCGCCACCGTCGCCAGCGCCGAGGACATCGAAGAGCCGCGGATGGCGGCCGGGGTGATGATGGGTGACATGCTCGCCTTCGGCAGCCTGGTGGAGCGCTCCTTCGAGGTGCTGCTGGTGACCCTGCTCGGAGTGGTGCTGATCACCCACTGGGACAGCCGCGCGCTGCTGCTGGGCGCCTTGCTGTTCGTGGTTATCCGCCCGCTGGGCGTGGCCACCATGCTGCCCTTCACGCGCATCGATCGCCACCAGGGTGCGCTGATCGGCTGGTTCGGCATCCGTGGCATCGGTAGCCTGTATTATCTGTGCTACGCGCTCACGCATCACGTCACGGCCGACTGGGCCGGGACCATCGTCGACCTGACCCTGTCGGTGGTGGCCTTGAGCATCGCGGTCCACGGGATTTCCATCCAGCCGCTGCTCGACCGCTACGAGCGCCTCACTGCCCGTCGCGAGGGCTCGGCGAGACCCTGAGCCCGTTTGCGACCCATACCGGAGGACGCATGTATCACGGCGAACGTCTCAATGCCTGGACCCATCTGGTCGGCGCCCTGCTGGCCCTGGCCGGCGCCATCACCCTGGTGGTGCTGGCCAGCCTGCAGGGCGATCCCTGGCGCATCGTCAGCGTGGCCATCTACGGAGTCGCGCTGGTGATCCTCTACAGCGTCTCGACCCTCTACCACAGCGTGAAGGGGCGCGCGAAACGCCTGCTGCAGAAGCTCGATCACCTGTCGATCTATCTGCTGATCGCCGGCAGCTACACGCCGTTCTGCCTGGTCACCCTGCGAGGGCCCTGGGGCTGGACGCTGTTCGGCATCGTCTGGGGCCTGGCGCTGATCGGCATGGCGCAGGAGCTCAAGCCGCGCTCGGAGGCGCGCATCCTGTCGCTGGTGATCTACGCCGTCATGGGCTGGATCGTGCTGGTGGCGGTGGGACCGCTGCTGGATCGCCTGGGCGGTGAAGGCTTCGCCTGGCTGGCGGCCGGCGGCGTGCTCTATACCGTGGGCATCCTGTTCTTCGTCTTCGACGATCGCTTCCGCCACTGGCATGGCATCTGGCATGGCTTCGTCATGGCCGGCAGCGCGCTGCACTTCGTCGCCATTCTCAGGTACGTGCTACCGGCGCCCTAGGGCGGTCTTGAGGCGCTCGTCACAGATAGGATGGCCGCTGGCCATCCCTGGCGAACCTCCGGGGGACGCCCGGGTTCAGAGCTAGCTGAACCCGATCCCCGAGCGTTGCTTTCCCGAAAACGAAGAAAAAGAGGAAGGTGAAACGTGTTCATCCGTCCCAGATCCCTCGTATTGCTCCTGTTGCTCGCCTGCAGCGCCTGCCAGGAAAAGGATGCCAAGACCGTCGCCGCGCCAATCAAGAAGGAAGCCAGCTTCGAACAGCGCGGCAAGGCCTCCTTCTATGCGCGCAAATTCCATGGCAAGGAAACCGCCAGTGGCGAGACCTTCAACAACAACGAGCTGGTCGCCGCTCACAAGACCCTGCCGCTTGGCACCCGGGTCAAGGTGACCAACCTGGAAAACGATCGCGCCGTGGTGGTGCGCATCAACGACCGCGGCCCCTATATCCGCGGCCGCATCATCGATCTTTCGCGCGCCGCTGCCCGGCGGGTGGACATGGTCGACGACGGCACCACCGCGGTGAAGGTGGAAAAGCTGGAGTAGCGACCCTCAACGGATCCAGACGGTCTGGTCCTTGCCCTGACGCTTGGCCCGATAGAGCCCTTCGTCCGCCTGGCGCAGCAATTCGTTCAGCGACAGCTCCGGCGTGAGCCGTAGCGCCCCGGCACTGAAGCGGATACCCAGGGGCTCGGCTTCAGCCAGGCGCCTGCGCAGGGTTTCCAGCAGCTGACTGACCCGCGCCTCGTCGAGGTCGCGGATCAGCAGCCCGAATTCCTCGCCGCCCAGCCGGCCGCCTTGCAACCGCGGATCGAGTTGATCGAGTTGCCGCGCCGTGGCGAACAGCACCTGGTCACCGACCTGATGGCCGTGGCGGTCGTTGATCTCCTTGAAGTTGTCGATGTCGAGCATGACGAAATGCCTGGGCGCCTGCCCGCTCTCGCCGCGGGCCGCGTCGACCCGCTCGAGGAGCTTGCGGCGGTTGGCGATTCCGGTGAGTTCATCGGTCTCCGCGAGAATCCGATAGCGCTCCTTGAGAATGAAGGTCCGCCGCATCCACTGGCTGTTGGCGTGGTTGTAGGCGATGCCGATGGCCAGGGTGGCGCCTACCAGCAAACCGACCAGTTGCACCGGCATGGCGGCGGGTATCAGCTGGGCCTGACCGGCGAAGAGGATGAAGGCGGCGCCGGCGAGGGTGGTCAGGTAGTGGGAGAGGCGATAGGTCAGGCCGCAGGTGCCCAGCACGACGACGATGGCGATGGGGAGATTCCAGTAGTGACCCACGGCGCCGCCATCCTGGATCTGGATGCGAAAGGCGAGGATGAGCGCCCAGATGTTGCCCGTGAAGGTCAGACTCATCATGCGCGCGCTGCGCGCCACGCTGAGCAGGGCGCTGATCCCCAGCAACAGCAGCATCAGCGCGAAATAGCGCGCCTTGTAGGGACTGCCGATCAGCGGATTGCTCCACAGGCTCAGCGGCCACATCGCCAGCATCAGGGGCTGCAACACCAGCAGGGGCGTGCGCAGCACCCGGCGGACATGCTGTTCATAGCGAATATCGTCGTCCATCGACATCTCGGAAAGGGGTAGGGCCGCTGGACGATGGCAAATCGGCCGATGGCTCGGCCAGGGTGCGTCACTGTAATGGCTAAGTGCTAGCGCTTCCAAGTAGGGCAGGGGTGCTATTGCCCGCCTTAGAGCGGTTTATCGATGGCCGGCCTGACTGTATGGCCAGCCTGGCGCGGCACTGTATCTGGCCGACGCCCGCCCGTGAGGCCGAGACTCTCGCTTCACCCCGCGCCTCTGGTAGCCCCATGCACCTCGCCATCCTCACCTTCGACGGCTTCAACGAACTGGACTCCCTGATCGCCCTGGGCCTCCTCAATCGCATCAAGCGTCCGGACTGGCGGGTCTCGCTGATGGCGCCGACCCCCTGCGTGACCTCCATGAACGGCGTTCGCCTGGAGCGTCAGGCCGGCTTCGACGAACTGGCGGACTGCACCGCCGTGCTGGTGGGCAGTGGCAGCCGTACCCGGGAACTGGCGCGAGACGCCGCCCTGCTGGAACAGCTGGCGGTGCTCGACCCCGGACACCAGCTGATCGGCGCCCAGTGCTCCGGCACCCTGTTGCTGGCGCGCCTCGGCCTGCTCGACGGTGTACCCGGCTGCACCGATCTCACCACCAGGCCCTGGGTGCAGGAAGCCGGCATCGAGGTGCTGGCGCAACCCTTCTTCGCCCGCGGCAACCTGGCCACCGCCGGCGGCTGCCTGGCCTCCAGCTACCTGGCGGCCTGGGCCATCGCCCGGCTGCTGGGCCGCGAGGCCGCGGCCGAGGCGTTGCATTAAGTGGCACCGGTGGGCGAGAAGGAGGACTATGTGCAGCGCGCGCTCGGCAATATCGAGCCCTATCTCAGCCATCCATCCCGGGAGGTCGCCTCGGCATGCTGAAAATTCTCGGTCGCGTCTCTTCGATCAACGTCCGCAAGGCGCTCTGGTGCCTCGACGAACTGGGCCTGGGCTATGAGCGCGAGGACTGGGGCGCCGGCTTTCGCTCGGCGCAATCCGCCGAGTACCTGCAGTGGAATCCCAATGGCCAGATCCCGGTCCTGCTGGACGGCGACTTCGTGCTCTGGGAATCCAACAGCATCCTGCGCTACCTGGCCAATGCCCATGGTGGCGAAGCGTTGTATCCCACCGCGCCGCGCGCCCGGGCGCGGGTCGATCAGTGGCTGGACTGGCAGGCCTGCGAACTCAATCCGGCCTGGAGCTACGCCTATCTGGCCCTGGTGAAGCAGCAGCCGCCGCAGCCCGATCCGCAGCGCCTGGCGCAAGGTGTCGCCGCCTGGAACGGGCGCATCGCCATTCTGGAAGCGCACCTGGCGCAGCACGGCCCCTATGTGGCCGGCGAACACTTCAGCCTGGCCGACATCGCCCTCGGCCTGTCGCTGCACCGCTGGCGGTGCACTCCGATCGAGCGCTTCGCGACGCCGGCAATCGCGGCCTATCTCGAACGTCTGGCCACGCGCCCGGCCTGGGCCTGCTATGCCAGCGACGCCACGCCCTGAGACGCAGCGTCCGGCCTAGTGGGCCGACTCCTCCGGCTGGCTCTTCTCAGTAGGAGGGAACAGCGGATTGCCGCAGCGATTGCAAAAGGAGGAGTCGGGCTCGTGGGTAGGCTTCTGGCAGCGTGGACAGTCGCGCTGTAGCGTGGCGCTGCGCATGGCGTTGGCCAGCTCCGCGGTAAAGATGCCGGTGGGCACGGCGATGATCGAATAACCGGTGATCATGATCATGCCCGCCAGGGTCTGGCCCAGTGCCGTCTTGGGCACCATGTCGCCGAAGCCCACGGTGGTCAGGGTCACCACCGCCCAGTAGATGCTGCGCGGGATGCTGGTAAAGCCGTTGGCCGGTCCTTCGATGACGTACATGAAGGTGCCGAACATGGTCACCAGGGTGCAGATGGCCAGCAGGAAGACGGTGATCTTCTGCCGGCTGCTGCTCAGCGCCACCATCAGGAAATCTGCCTGGCTCAGGTAGGGCGTCAGCTTGAGCACGCGGAACACCCGCATCATCCGCAGCACCCGGATGACGAGGAAATACTGGGCATCGGGCATCAGCAGGGCGATAAAGGCCGGCAGCACGGCCAGCAAATCGATGAAGCCATAGAAACTGGTGACGTACTGGCGCGGCCGGGGCGCGCAGATCACCCGCAGCAGGTATTCGATCGCGAAGAGACCGGTAAAGATCCATTCCAGCCCATAGAGCCAGCTGCCGTAGCGCAGATGGATGGCCTGGATGCTGTCCAGCATCACCACGCCCAGGCTGGCCATGATGACCGCCAGCAGCAGGGTGTCGAAGAGTCTTCCGGCCGGGGTGTAGGTGTGGAAGATGATGATGTACAGGCGCTCGCGCCAGGTGCCTGGGCGAGGGTAGGGATCCATGGGAGCTCCTTAGCAGGGATATCCAACGGATCAGCATAGCAAGACCCTTCCCGTGGACCGAGTGAAAGCGCCCTAGAGCCGCGCGGTTACCTCGGTGGTCGCCAGCAGATGCTGGAAGCCTTCCAGCAGCGCCGTTTCCGCCTGGGTCATGCGCTGCTCGCGGTGCCAGAGCAGGTGCACGTCGACATCGGCCACGCCTTCGCCGGGCGGCAGTCGCCAGAGTTCGCCGGCGGCCACGTCATCGGTCACTACATGCTGGGGCAGACAGCCGATGCCGTAACCGGCGCCGACCAGACGGCGGATTTCTTCGAGGCTGGGTGAGGAAGCGACGATCCGTCCGGTGAAGCCCTGCTGATCGCGAAAGATGGTGAGCGGCGAGAGGCTGCCGCCAATCTGGTCGCTGGTGAAACTGACGAAGTTCTCGCCCTGCAGATCGGCCAGCGACAGGTCACTGCGCCCGAACAGGGGATGGCGACGTCCGCAGAAAAAGGCATAGCGCTGCTGCAACAGCACCCGTTGCTCCAGTTTTGGCTGAGGAATACGGCAGAGGGCGAGGCCCAGGGTCGCGGTCTTCTGCAGCAGGGAGCTGATGATGTCCGAGCTGCGCATCACGTCGATCTCCAGTTCCACCCGCGGAAAGCGGCGGTGGAAGTCGGCGAGGAAGTCGTCGTAGCAGCGCGACTGGATGCGGCTGATGGTGAGCATCCGCACCTTGCCCACCACGGTTTCCGTTGAGCGCTCCAGCGCAGCGCCGAGACGGGAGACGTTGCCATAAAGGTCGCTGGCGATGCGGGCCACCTCTTCGCCGGCCTCGGTGAGGGCGAAGCGCGGCCCCCGGCGAATGATCAGCCCGCGATCGAGTTGTTCCTCCAGCCGCTTGAGGGCTTGGCTGACGGCTGGCTGAGTCAGGTGCAGCCGCGCGGCCGCACGACTCACGCTGCCCTCCTGAACGATCACCAGATAGGTGCGCAGGAGATTCCAGTCCAGCCGATCGTTGAGAAAGCGGCGGCCGTCTGGCAAGGGCGCGGGGGAGAGCGGTTCATCCTGATTATTAGCCATGCTTATAGATAGGTATAAGAATTAGAAAATTGACTAATCTTAGCCTGCCAAGGGATAACGACGTCAAGGCGCCCTAGAACGCTCCTGCATTCTTCATCCTCTCCTGCCCAACAAGAACGATATCCCCAGGAGTGCTGCGTCCATGTCTCCCTGATCGCCCCTGCCCATCGCTCTCCGTGCGTCCGGCCTTTGATCCGCCGCGCCGCGTCCTTTTCCGGCAGTCGATAGGAGCACCCTGCATGCCGTCCACCTCACCGCGTCGCCAACCCAGGCGCGCCGCCGCCGCTGCCTTCGTGGGCACCACCATCGAGTGGTACGACTACTACATCTTCGCCACCGCCGCCGCGCTGGTCTTCGGCCAGCTGTTCTTTCCCTCCGAAGACCGCTTGCTGAGCACCCTGGCCGCCTTCGGCACCTTCGCCGTGGGGTTCTTCGCCCGGCCATTGGGTGGCCTGGTCTTCGGCCATATCGGCGACCGCATCGGCCGCAAGAAATCCCTGATCGTCACCCTGCTGATGATGGGCGTGGTCACCGTGCTCATCGGCGTGCTACCCACCTACAGCCAGGCCGGCGTCTGGGCGCCGATCCTGCTGATCCTGCTGCGGGTGGTGCAGGGCATCGCCGTGGGTGGCGAATGGGGCGGCGCCGTGCTGATGGCCGGCGAGCATGCACCGGCCGGTCGACGGACCTTTTTCGCCTCCTTCGCCCAGTGGGGCAGCCCGGCCGGCCTGATCCTGTCGATCATCGCCTTTCGTAGCGTCACCAGCCTGCCGGAAGAGGATCTGCTCGACTGGGGCTGGCGCCTGCCGTTCCTGGCCAGCGCGCTGCTGCTGGTGGTCGGCCTGGCCATCCGCCTGGGCGTGGACGAGTCCCCCGAATTCGCCGAGATGAAGGAGCGCCAGGAAACGGCCAAGGCGCCGGCGGCCGAAGTGCTGCGCACCGCCTGGCGTCCGCTGCTGCTGTGCATCGGCGCCAATACCCTGGGCATCGCCGGAGTCTATTTCACCAACACCTTCATGCTCAGCTACACCACCCAGGTGCTGGAGTTGTCGCGCTCGCTGATCCTTGATTGCCTGCTGTTCGTCGCCCTCATCCAGTTCCTGGTCCAGCCGCTGGCCGCGCTGCTCGCCGAGCGTATGGGCAGCGCACGTTTCCTGCTGTTGATCGCGGCCCTGGCCATGGCCTCGCCCTATCCGATGTTCGTGCTGGTCAAGACCGGCTCGGCGCCGCTGATCGTGCTGGGAATCGCCCTGGCGGCCGCCTGCATGGCGTCCTTCTATGCGGTGATCGCCGGCTTCGTCAGTGGCGTCTTCGCTACCCGGGTGCGCTACACCGCCATCTCCATGGCCTACCAGGTCTGTGGCGCCATTGCCGGTGGCCTGACCCCCATGGTCGGCACCCTGTTGGCCCATCGCTTCACGGGCGAGTGGTGGCCGCTGGCGGTCTTCTACTCCCTGCTGGCCGGCCTGTCGCTGCTGTGCGTGGCGGCTCTGGCGCGCCGTCGGGAGGCCACTGCCCATGTCTCTCCCGCCTGATTACAAGGAATCCAGCATGTATCGAATTGATGGCGAGCGCCTCTGGCAGAGTCTGGCCGCCATGGCCGAGATCGGTCCGGGCGAGGCCGGGGGCAGCAGTCGCCTGGCCCTGAGCGAAGAAGATCGCCAGGGGCGGGCGCTGTTCAGCCAGTGGTGCGGGGCCGCCGGCCTCAGCCTGGCGGTGGACCCCATCGGCAACCTGTTCGCCCGTCGTCCGGGGCTTGATGACCAGGCCGCGCCGGTGGTCATGGGCAGCCATCTGGACACCCAACCCAAGGGCGGGCGCTTCGATGGCGTCTATGGCGTGCTCGCCGGGCTGGAGGTGATGCGCAGCCTGAACGACGCGGACATCCAGACCGACCGACCCCTGGAACTCGCCGTCTGGACCAACGAGGAGGGTGCGCGCTTCACGCCGGCCATGCTGGGTTCCGCAGTCTTCACCGGGCAGTTGCCCCTGGCCGAGGCCCTGGCGACCTGCGACCGTGACGGCATCTCCGTGGCCACGAGTCTGGAACGCACCGGCTATGCCGGCGACCAGCCGTTGGGGCGGGCCTTCGATAGCTATTTCGAGGCCCATATCGAGCAGGGCCCGGTGCTCGAAGACGAAGGCCTGGCCGTCGGCGTGGTCACCGGGGGCCAGGCGATCTGCTGGCTCGACGTGTGCGTCCGCGGCACCGCGGCCCACGCCGGCACCACCCCCATGGCCAGGCGCCGGGATGCCCTGTTCGGCGTCGGCCGGATGCTGGCGGCGCTGGAGGATCTGGCTTCTCGCTTCGGTGACGGACTGGTCACCGTGGGGCAACTGGACGTGGCGCGCTCCTCGCGCAACACCATCGCCGGCGAGGTGCGCTTCACCCTGGACCTGCGTCACCCCCAGGACCAGACCCTGGCAGCGCTGGAAACCGCCGCACGCGATTGCCTGGCCGCCGTGGCCGACGAGCGCGGCTTGTCGCTGGACGTCCAGCGGCACTGGCTGAGCCCTGCCACCCCCTTTGCCGCCGACTGCGTCGGCGCCGTGCGCGAGGCGGTCCAGGCGCTGGGCTATCCCCACCGCGACATCATCAGCGGCGCCGGTCACGACGCCATCCACCTGGCCAGGCACTGCTCCACGGCGATGATCTTCATCCCCTGTGCCGGCGGCCTGAGCCACAACGAGGCCGAATCGGCCAGTTTCGATGACGTCCGCCGCGGCGCCGACGTCCTGTTCAATGCCGTGCTGGCCCGCGCGGGCCGTCAGGAGAGATGACATGAAGACCTTTTTCCATCCCGATCAGCGCCTGCATCATCCGCGCAGCTACCTGTCCCGTGGCCAGATGCGCACCCCCCAGGAAGTGCCGGCCCGCCTCGACGCCCTGCTGGCCGCGGTGGAGCGGCTGGGCTATCCCCTCGAACAGCCGGCGGATCACGGCCGCGCGCCGCTGCATGCCGTGCACGGCGAGGCCTATGTGACCTACCTGGAGAATGCCTATCGCGACTGGCACCAGGTGCCCGAGGACTGGGGTGACGAGGTGATGTCGAACATCTATGTCCGCGAGAACAACCCATTGCGTGGCATCCTTGGCCAGACCGCCCGCTACCTGGCGGACGGCAGTTGCCCGATCGGCGCCCAGACCTGGGCCGCCGTCTATGGCTCCGCCCAGAGCGCGGTGGCGGCGGCGCGCTGCGTACGTGACGGCGAGCCGGCCGCCTATGCGCTGTGTCGCCCGCCAGGCCACCATGCCCGGGCCGAGGCGGCTGGTGGTTTCTGCTACCTGAACGGAGCGGCCATCGCCGCCCAGGAGCTACGGACGCGCTTTGCCCGAGTCGCCATCCTGGATACCGACATGCACCACGGTCAGGGCATCCAGGAAATCTTCTACGAGCGCGACGACGTCTTTTACCTGTCGATCCACGGCGATCCGACCAACTTCTATCCGGTGGTGGCCGGCTTCGCCGACGAGCATGGCAGTGGGCAGGGCGAAGGCTGCAACCTCAACCTGCCGATGCCCCATGGCGCTTCCGAGGCCGACTTCTTCGCCCGGCTTGAGGAAGCCGAGGCGGCGCTACGGCAGTGGGCGCCGGACGTGCTGGTGCTGTCCCTCGGCTTCGACATCTACGAAAACGATCCGCAGTCCAAGGTGGCGGTGAGTCAGGCGGGATTCGGCGTGCTGGGCGACAGGATCAAGGCCCTGGGACTGCCCACGGTGATCGTGCAGGAAGGGGGGTACGACCTGGACACCCTGAGCGACAACGCCGAGCGCTTCTTCCGCGGCTTCGACGGTCGCTGAAGCCTGGGCCGCCGGCAGCGGTGCCGGGGCCTGGCGGGATCAGGCGAAGACGAAATACTTGCGCACCGTCTCGACCACTTCCCAGGTGCCCTTCATGCCGGGTTCGACGACGAAGATGTCGCCGGCCTTGAGGTGAATGGGTTGCTGGCCATCGGGGGTGATGATGCAGTACCCCTCCTGGAAGTGGCAGTACTCCCACTTCACGTAGTCGACGCGCCACTTGCCGGGGGTGCAGATCCAGGTGCCCATGATCTTGCTGCCGTCATCGGAGGTGTAGGCATTGAGGTTGACGGTATGGGGCTCACCTTCGATGCGCTCCCATTTGCAGGCATCGACCACGGGCAGGGGTTGGGTGTCGCGCAGAACGGTGATGGGCGGGTTGGCCATGGCGGCTCTCCTGGTGATGGAAGCCGTCAAGGGTGAGGGGTCGCCCCGGACCGGAGTTGTCCAGGGTCGACATCCAGCGGTGCGTTTGCGCTGTTCGAGCGACTAGCGCTCCACCTGCCGGTTCCAGCGGGCGTTCCACTGCGGCCGCACCTTGTTGACCTCGTCCCAGTCGATGGTCACGGCGGTCTTCAGGTAGTTCTGCATGGCGTCCACCTGGCCGCGGGTCTTGTCGGTGGTGGGGGTGTTGGGGTTGGACGGGATCTGGTCGCCCAGTTCCAGCGCCGGCGCCTGGGCTTCGGGCGTCAGCAGGTATTCCGCCAGCTGCTGGGCCAGCTCCGGCTGGTCGTTGTTGGCGGTCACGCATTCGGCGACGTTGAGCACCACGGCGCCTTCCTTGGGCGGCGCGTATTCCACCGGGATGCCCTTGAGCTTGAGCGCGGTGACCTGGGTGGGCGTGAGCGGGAACAGCGCCGCCTCGTCGGTCTGCACCATCTCCGAGAGCTTGGCCGAACTGGGGATGTACTCCAGCACATTGGGGCCGACGGTGGTGGGCCAGGCCTTGAAGCCGGGGTCGACGTCCTGCTCGGTGCCGCCCTTGAGGCGGTTGAACATCAGGAAACCGTGCAGCCCGAAGGTCGACGAGGACAGCGACTGGAACACCACCTTGCCCTTGTACTTGGGATCGGCGAGGTCCGCCCAGGAGGTCGGCGCTGCCCAGCCCTTGTCCTTGAACAGCCGGCTGTTGTAGGCCAGACCGGTCACGCCCAGGCTGACGGCGGCCGCCTGGTCCTTGATCTTGGCCTTGTCGGGGATCTGCGCCAGGCTCGCGCTGGGCTTGAGCGTGCTGCACAGATTCATGCCGATGGCGCGGTACATGATGCCGTCGTCGAGAAACATCACGTGGATCGGCGGCTTCTGCGGACTGGCCTGGACCTTGGCGAGGATGTCCGCCGAGGTGCCGGGCACGATCACCACCTTGACGTTGTGCGCCTTTTCGAAGGCGGGCAGCACGCTGTCGGCATAGAGGCGCTCCATGGTGCCGCCGTTCATGCCGAGGTAGAGCGTCGGTTCGGCCACGGCGGCCAGGGGCAGGCCGGCGAGGGCCACGAGCAGGGCGGGGGTCAGGCGCATGATTGGGAACTCCTGGGCTGGGAAGGGAAACGGGCGATGGAAAAGGCCTGCAGGCTGTGCCGGGGCGCGCCCTGCAGGATGCACTCGGCCAGGGCTTCGCCAGCCGCCGGCCCGATCTGGAAGCCCGCGCCGGCAAAGCCGAAGCCGTGCAGCAGGCCGGGGGTGGTAAGACTGGGGCCGAGCACCGGCTGGTGATCCGGTAGATAGCCCTCGACGCCGCTCCAGGTGCGGATGGCCTGGGCACCGGTGAGAGCCGGATAGAGTTCGGCGGCGTTTCTGAGGATGTCGAGGATGGCCAGCTGGCCGGGGCGGGCGCGATCGGCGTCGAGGGCGAAACCGCGCCCGCCGCCCAGCACGCAATTGCCGCGCGCCACCTGGCGGGCATAGATGCCGCCGCCTTCCACGCCGGTGCTGGCGGTCATGAAGGGCGGCAGCGGTTCGGTCACCAGCATGGCCGGATGGGCCGCGGTGAGGGGGACCGGCTCGCCGAAGCGGGCGGCCAGCTCCGCGGCCCAGGCGCCGGCGCAATTCAGCAGCCAGGGCGCGCTCAAGGTCAGGCCGCTGTCGGTACGGAGCTGGAAGCGCTGGCCGTCGTGCTCGACGGCGGTCACGGCGGTACGCTCGAAAATCTGCGCGCCGGCACGCGCGGCTGCCCGGGCGAAGGCCGGCGAGACCAGCCGTGGATTGGCGTGGCCGTCCTCCGGGCAGAAGGAGGCGCCCACCGCGATGTCGCCGACCCAGGGAAAGCGCCGGCGCAATTCGCTCCGGTCGAGCAGTTGCAGATCGAGGTCGAAGCCCTGGCTGGCCTGGGCATAGGCCTGCAGGGACGCGAAGTCGGTGTCGCTGCGGGCCAGCTTGAGGTGGCCGGATCTGAGGTATTCGCCATCGGTACCTAGCAGGTCCCGCAGACCGCCCCAGAGCTGATGGGCGCGACTGGACAGTGGCAACTGCACCAGCGGGCGGCCCTGGCGGCGTACCCCGCCGTAGTTGACGCCACTGGCCTGGGCGCCGCAGAAGTTGCGCTCCAGCAGGGCGACGCGCTGGCCGCCCTGGGCCAGGAACAGCGCCGCGCTGCTGCCGACGATGCCGCCGCCGATGATCAGGACATCCACGTCCAGCCGGCTCATGGCGCCAGCTCCACACCGAAGGGCAGCGGCTTGATCGGCGCCTGGGCGCGCAACCGGCCGATCTGGTCCAGCGGGCGACCACTGGCGCAGGCGATCAGCTCGGCCGCCGCCGCGCCGCAGATGCGGCCCTGGCAGCGGCCCATGCCGACCCGGCAGGTGGCCTTGACTCTGTTGATCTCCCAGTGCCCCTGATCCACCGCGGCGCGGATCTCGCCGGCGCTGACCTGTTCGCAGCGACAGACCATGAGTTCGTCCGGCGCCTTGGCCGCCCAGTCCGCGGGGAAGGGGAAGGCCCGCTCCAGACCCTGGCGAAAGACCTCGAAGCGCGCCAGGCGTGCCTGCAGGGCCTGGATACGCGCCCTGTCCACCGGCACGCCACGATCATCCAGCAGACTCAGGGCCGCCAGTTCGCCCGCCAGTTCGGCAGCATCGGCGCCCTGGATGCCGGCGCCGTCGCCGGCCAGGTAGACCCCGGTCTGACTGCTGCGTCCACCACTGTCCCGTACCGGCAACCAGGCCCGGTTGAGAACACTCCAGGCGAAGTCGCACCCCAGCAGGTCGGCCAGCTGGGTCTCGCTGCGCAGCGTCTGGCCGAAGCCCAGCGCATCGCACTCCAGCCGGTGCGCTTCGCCGTCGGCGGCGCGCCAGCGCACGGCTTCCACCCGGCGCTCGCCTTCGACGGCAAGGAGTTCAGCGCCCTGATGCACGGGCACGCCATGCAGCGCCAGCCAGCTGCGGTAATAGAGCCCTTTGGCGAAGGTGGCCGGCTGGCCGAGCAGCGCCGGGGTAGCCGCGGCCTGGTCGCGGAAGGGCGCGCTGTCCAGCACCGCCAGTGGCTTGGCCCCGGCCTTGGCGTATTGATAGGCGACGAGATAGAGCAGCGGACCGGTACCGGCCAGCACCGGGCGGCTGCCGATGGCGCAGCCCTGGAACTTGAGCGCCACCTGGGTGGCGCCCAGGCTGTAGACGCCCGGCAGGGTCCAGCCCGGCACCGGCAGGATGCGGTCGGTGGCACCGGTGGCGACGATCACCTGGTCGAAGGCCAGGCGATCGACATAGCGGCCCTGGCTGAGGGTATCCAGGGCGCGCGCTTCGGCATTCCACACCAGGGTGTCGGGTCGATAGTCCAGCTTTGCCTGCGCGGCCTCCAGCGCGCCGTGCAGCGCCTGGGCCTTGCCCGCTTCGAAGCCGTACAGCGCCTTGCTCGGACGCTGGAAATTGCCCGGTTGCTGGCGATAGATCTGGCCACCGCCGCGGGCGCTTTCGTCCAGCAGCACCGGCTCCAGGCCATGGGCGACCAGGGTCTGGGACGCGCGAATGCCCGCCGGCCCGGCGCCCACCACCACGACGGCGCTCACAGCGGCCGCCCTGGATCGCGGCTGACCTGCTGGCCCGCTTCGAGAAAGGTGGCGCAGGCACGCACCCGGCGGCCGTCGGCCAGGCGTACCCAGCAGTCCTGGCAGGCGCCCATCAGGCAGAAGCCGGCGCGGGGTTCGCCGCCGAAGTCGCTGCCGCGCAGGTGATCGCTCTGGGTGAGGATGGCGGTGAGCAGGGTGTCGCCCTGCAGGCCCTCGGCCGGCTGGCCGTCGAGGGTGAAGGCCAGGGTCGGGCGGTCGCGTTCGGCCACCCGCTTGAGCAGTGCCATGGACGGGTCTCGGCTGTTCATTGTTTGCCCACCAGCACGCGATCCAGGCCATAGATGCGGTCGAGCAGGATCATGGTGGCCGCGGTCAGGGCGATCACCAGGGCCGACACCGCCGCCATCATCGGATCGATGGATTCGGTGGCGTAGACGTACATCCGCACCGGCAGGGTCTGGGTCGCCGGAGAGGTGACGAAGATCGACAGGGTGACCTCGTCGAAGCTGTTGATGAAGGCCAGCAGCCAGCCGCCGGCCACCCCGGGCAGGATCATCGGCAGGGTGATGCGGCAGAACAGCGTGGTGCGACTGGCGCCCAGGCTCTCGGCGGCCTGCTCGGCGCTGCGGTCGATGCCGATGGCGGCGGCGATCACTAGGCGCAGCACATAGGGGGTGATCACCACCACGTGGGCCAGCACCAGCCAGCTGAAGCTGCCATTCACCCCCAGCAGGGCGAACAGCCGCAGCATGGCCACGCCCAGCACCAGGTGCGGGATGATGATCGGCGAGAGGAACAGGCCATTGAGAAAGCCCTGGCCGGGAAAGCGGTAGCGGGTGATGGCCAGCCCCGCCGGCACCGCGATCAGCGTTGCCAGGGTGGCCGACAGCGCCGCCAGCTGCAGGCTGTTGTAGAAGGCGGTGAGGAAATCCGCCCGCTCGAACACGGCGGCGAACCAGCGCAGCGAGAAGCCGGAAGTGGGCAGGCTGAGGGTGTTTTCCGGGGTGAAGGCCACCAGGCAGACCACCACCAGCGGCGCTAGCATGAAGACCATCACCAGGGTATGGAAGGCGAGCCCGAGCGGGCCGTTGCGGGTCATGAGGTCAGACTCCCAGGGCACGTTTGTAGCGGCGTTCCACCAGGCGATTCCAGCCCAGCATCACCAGCAGGTTGAGCAGCAGCAGGGCCACCGCGAGGGTGGCGCCCATCGGCCAGTTGAGTTCCGCCAGGTACTGGTCGTAGATCAGGGTGGCGACCATCTTCAAGCGGCGTCCGCCGAGCAGGCCGGGAATGGCGAAGGAGCTGGCGGCCAGGCCGAAGACGATCAGCGTTCCGGACAGCACCCCGGGCATCACCTGGGGCAGCACGATGCGCCGCAGCACCGTCAGGTGACTGGCGCCCAGGGACAGCGCGGCCTGCTCGGCGGAGGGATCGAGCTTCTGCAGGGAGGTCCATACCGGGATGATCATGAAGGGCAGCATCACGTGGACCAGGCCGACGATCACCGCGAAGGGGGTGTAGAGCAGCTTCAGCGGCCGCCCGCCCAGGGCCACGATGGCCTGGTTGACCAGGCCGTCGGCGCCCAGCAGCAGACTCCAGCCAAAGGCGCGCACCACCACCGAGATCAACAGCGGCGTCAGTACCAGGATCAGGAAGATAGAGCGCCAGGGCGCGCCCATGCGACTGAGGACGATGGCCTCCGGCACCCCGATCAGCACGCAGAGCAGGGTGACCAGGGCGCTGATCCAGAAGGTGCGCAGGAAGATCTCGTAGAAGTAGGGATCGCCCAGCAGGCTCAGGTAGTGCGCCAGGGTGTAGCTGCCTTCCTTGATCCCGGTTTCGTAGTCGAAGACGTTGAACGACAGCGCCAGGGTCAGCGCCAGGGGCGCCAGCAGCAGTCCGGCGAACAGCACCAGGGCCGGGGCGCTGAGCAGATAGGCGCGACCGGTGCCGCGCAGCAGGGTGCTCATGCGGCGGCCTCCGCGGCTTCCAGTCGGCGCAGCAGACCGTCGTCCCAGTGCAGCCCGACGCGCTGGCCCTCGTCCAGCGGCGGCAGCCCATCGTTGCTGCGCAGCACCGACACCTCGCCCAGCGCCGTCTCCAGCCGATACAGCCACTGGCTGCCGAGGAAGAAGCGGGTCAGCACCCGTCCTTGCAGACGCCCCTCACCGGCGGGGCGCAACTCGATCTTTTCCGGCCGCAGCGAGATCGCCAGGGCGCCGCCCGCGGTGATCTGTGGCCGACCCTGGGCATCCAGGCTGCCGGGCAGCAGATTGGCCTTGCCGACGAAGTCGGAGATGAATCTGTTGCGCGGGTGTTCGTAGAGGCGATAGGGCGCGTCCACCTGGGTGATGCGCCCGGCCTCCATCACCACCACCCGGTCGCTGATGGACAGCGCCTCGGACTGGTCGTGGGTGACCATCAGGGTGGTGATGCCCACCTCGCGCTGGATGCGGCGGATCTCGAACTGCATCTCTTCGCGCAGATGGGCGTCCAGGTTGGACAGCGGCTCGTCCAGCAGCAGCACCGGGGGGGCTATCACCAGCGCTCTGGCCAGTGCGACCCGCTGGCGCTGGCCACCGGAAAGTTCGCGCGGATAGCGCTCGGCGTGCTGGCCCAGGTGCACCAGGCCCAGGGCTTCCTCGACGCGGCGCGCCAGCTCGGCGCCCGCCACCTTGCGCATGCGCAGGCCGAAGGCGACGTTGTCGCGCACCGTCATGTGGGGGAACAGCGCATAGCTCTGGAAGACCACCCCGAGGCCGCGACTGGCCGGCTTGGCGTGGGTGATGTCCTGGCCGTCGAGCAGGATGCGCCCGCTGCTGACGTCGACGAAGCCGGCGATCATCTGCAGGGTGGTGGTCTTGCCGCAGCCGGAGGGGCCGAGCAGGGAGACGAATTCGCCGCGCTCGATGGCCAGGGTCGAACCGGCCACCGCGTAGCTGTCGCCGTAGCGCTTGCTGAGATTGTCGAGAGTCAGGAAAGCCATGGCCGCAATGCTCCTCCGGTCGCGCCCACCGGAGAGGTGGGCAAGGTTTTGGCAGGGCGAAAGACAGCCTGGATCTGGGACGTTGGCGCTCGCTCGATTGGCGGCGTCCGGTGATTGTGAGTATCGCCCTATGGACCTGAAGGTAAGGGCGACCTAGGATGCGGGACAAGCAGGTTTTTCACTGAATGAACTCTTTTTTCAGATTTATTCACTCAGTGGAATATTTTGGAGTGCGGTAGATGGAAGATTCCAGTGAAAGAAAGACAGCGGCAGGTGAGGTAGGTGTTGGCGCCATCAGCCGGGTGTTCGCCTTGGTGCGCGCCCTGGGTGAGGGTGATCCCGAGGGGGAAAAGGTCACCCGCCTGGCCGAGCGCGTCGGCCTGTCGCAACCCACCACCCACCGGCTGCTGCGTGGCCTGGTGGAAGAGGGCATGGTCGAGCAGTGCGCCCGTAGCAAGAGATACCGCCTGAGCCTGGATTTCTTCGCCCTGGCGGCCCGCGCCGGCCAGGTCGGCAACCTGCGCGACCTGGCGCGGCCGAGTCTGCTGCGGCTGTCGGCGTCCCTGGGCGATTCGCTGTTCCTGCTGGCGCGCAGCGGCTTCGACGCCATGTGCCTGGACCGCAGCGAGGGGCCCTATCCGATCCGTACCTTCACCGGCGACATCGGCGGTCGCGTGCCGCTGGGCGGCGGCCAGGGCGCCCTGGCGATCCTGGCCTTCCTGCCCGAGGAAGAGCGCGACGAGGTGATCCGCTACAACCTGCCGCGGCTGCGCGATGCCCATCATTACGACGAGGTGCTGCTGCGCGCCGAGATCGACAACGTCCGCCAGCAGGGCTACGCCGCGCGCAACACCGGGGTGCTGGCCGGCATGGCGGGCCTCGCCGTGCCCATCCTCGACCGCAATGGCCGGGCGGTGGCGGCCCTGAGCGTGGGCACCCTGAGCGAACGCCTCAACCCCCAGCGCCTGCCCACGGTGATCGAACTGCTCCGCCGCGAAGCCGGGGTGATCGCCGCGCGCATCAACCCCTTCGATCCGGTCTTGCGCCGGCCGACCCAGGGGTTTGGCTGAAAGGGGTTAGAGCCTGTTCAAAGTCTCGCGAGCTAGAGACAAACAAAGCCTGGGCGGCCCCACGAAAATAGCTGAGGAAGCGGACCGGGCTCGCGCGCGAGTTTACGAATGGTAAATGAGCATTCCGAAGCCATTTTCAACGCAGTTTGGCCGACGCGCAGCAGGCTTTGAATAGGCTCTTAGAACAGCGGACCGGAGCGGGTGTTATTACCCTTCGCCAGGCGGTCATAGAGCACCACATTGACCGTGGCCGCCAGATTCATGCAGCCCTGGGTGGGGATGTACACCACGTCCTCGCACCAGTCGCGCAGCTCCTGGCTCAGCGAACCGTCCTCCGAGCCGAACAGATAGAGTGCGCGATCGGGATGGGTGTATTCGGGCAGCGGCCGGGCGCCCTCCACCAGCTCAACCGCCACCGGTACGCACCCCAGCGGCAGGATGCGGCGCAGGTCGTCGATGTTGATCAGCGGGATGTCCTGATGGACTTTCTTGGTGTCGGTGACGAAGTCCTTGGCGCGGTCGTAGCGGGTGCCGGTATAGAACACCGAGGCCACCCCGTAGCAACCCGCCGCCCTCATGATGGACCCGACGTTGGACGGCGACTTGGGGTTGCTCAGGCCGATGCAGGCGTATCTCTTGTTGCTCACGTCAGAGGACTCTCGGGAAAACCGCCAGTATAAGGCGTCGAAGCGTGCAGAAACCGACTAAGATGCGCGCCCGCGTCTCCAGCCCCGAGCCCCTGCGATGTCCGCCACCGCCCTCTACACCGACCTGTCGGCCTACTACGACCTGCTCTGCGCCGACATCGACTACCGGGCCCAGAGCCAGGCGGTGCTGCGCCTGCAGCGACTGTTCGGCAACGGTGGCAGCCGTCATCTCGACCTCGCCTGCGGCACCGGTCCCCATGTGCGGCACTTTCTCGATGCCGGCTTCCAGAGCAGCGGGCTGGACCTCAATCCACCCATGCTGGCCCAGGCCGCGCTGCGCTGCCCCGAGGCCGAATTCTCCTGCCAGGACATGTGCGCCTTCGAGCTGGAGCAGCCGGTCGATCTGATCACCTGCTTTCTCTACTCCCTGCACTACAGCGGCAGCCTTGCACACCTCCAGGCGTGCCTGACGCAGGTCCGGGCGGCCCTGACCCCCGGTGGCCTGTTCTGCTTCAACGCCGTCGACAAGCGCCGTATCGACAATGCCTCCAGCGTCGGCCACAGCGTCGAACGGGCCGATGGCCACTTCAGCTTCGCCTCCGCCTGGCACTACCCGGGCGAGGGCGAACACCAGCAACTCCGCCTGCGCATCGAACGCCGCCACGCCGGCGCGCAGCAGACCTGGCAGGACGAGCACCCCATGGTGGCGGTGGACTTCCCCGAACTGCTGGCCCTGCTGGAGCCGCACTTCGAGGTGCAGATGCTGGAGCACGACTACCAGCGCATCGAACCCTGGGCCGGCGAGGCGGGCAATGCGCTGTTCGTCTGCGTCAAACGCTAGAGGGTGTTAGTGGGCATGGGCATGCATCCCGCCATCCACCGCGATCACATCGCCGGTGAGGTAGCGCGCCAGCGGTGAGGCGAGAAAGGCCACCACCTGGCCCACGTCTTCCGGCTCGCCGAAATAGCCGATGGGAATGTGCCGGGCGATAAAGGCCTGGCGCGCCTCGGGCGTCGGATGCAGCCGCTGCAGGATCTGCTCGGAATTGATCCGCCCCGGGGCGATGGTGTTGACGGTGATGCCCTCGGCCGCCAGCTGACTCGCCAGCCCCTTGGACCAGAACTGGATCGCCGCCTTGGCCGTCCCGGCGCCGTTCACGTCCCGTGGCTCCATGCTGCCGCTGAAATTGACGATGCGTCCCCAACGCCTTTCGCGCATTCCACCCAGCAGCGCCTGGGTCAGGCGGCGCGTGGCGGTGAAGTTGAGATTCCAGGCTTCGTCCCAGGCCGCATCGTCCGCCGTCACTGAAAGCGGTCGTGTGCCGCCGGCATTGTTAATCAGGATGTCCACCCGGCCCAGCCCTGCCTCCGCTTCCCGCGCCAGGCGCTGGACGTCTTCGGCGTCGGTGATATCCGCCGCGATCACCAGCGGCCGGGCATGACCCGCCGCGGCAATCTCCTCGGCCAGGTCCTCCAGGGCGTCCCGCCGCCGCGCGGTGATCGCCAGCCGAACGCCTTCGGCCGCCAGGATGCGGGCGATACCAGTGCCTATGCCCATGCTGGCGCCGGTCACTAGGGCAGTACGGTCGTGTAGTTGCAGATCCATGATCGATTCTCCACTTCAGGGTCGTAGGGTGGAAAACGGCGCAGCCTTTTCCACGCGGTTGGCTGAGCGCAGCGAAGCCCAACACTCTGCCACCTCATCCACGCCACTAGCCTCACCCACCACCCAAATGAGATAAACGCCGTCTCAGTGCGAGGATTCCTTAACAGGAGTGTGGAATGGATCTGCTCGATAGCATGCAGGTGTTCGTCGCCGTGGTGGAGCGCGGCAGCCTGGCCGCGGCGGCCCAGGCCCAGGGCATCTCGCCGACCATGGCCGGCAATCACCTGCGCGGCCTGGAAAAGCGCCTGGGCCTGCAACTGCTGGTACGCACCACCCGGCGTCAGCGGCTGACCGCCTTTGGCGAGGGCTACTACGCCCGCTGCCGCGAGATCCTCGTCCTGATCGCCGACACCGACCGCCAGGCCGAAACCCAGCGCCTGGCGCCCGCCGGCATCCTGCGCGTGTCGGCGCCGGTGTCCTTCGGCACCTACGGCCTCACGCCTCGGCTGGGCGACTATCTGGCGCGGCAGCCCCAGGTCACCCTCGATCTGGTGCTGAGCGACCGGGTCCAGGATCTGGTGGAGGAGAGCATCGACATCGCCATCCGCATCGGTGAACTGGCCGATTCTTCCCTGGTGGCGCGACCCCTGGCGCCCTATGTGATGTGGTGCTGCGCCGCGCCCGGCTATCTCGCCCAGCGCGGCACGCCCGAGCGACTGGCCGATTTGGAGGCCCATGACTGCCTCGGCATGGACCCTCGCGCCCTGCACCAATGGCGCACCCAGACCGGCACCAACTTCGGCCCGCTGCCACCCGGCCGCCTGCACCTCGCCAACGGCCCCGCCCTGCGCCTGGCTGCCTTGCAGGGCCTCGGCATCATCCTGCAGCCGGCGTTCCTGCTGCAGGACGACGTCGCCGCCGGCAATCTGGTCCGCCTCTTCCAAGGCCAGGAACTCACCCGCCCCTTGACCGCGCTCTATCCCCAGACAAGATGGCGCTCGGTGACGGTTAGGAGCTTCGTGGAATTCCTGTTAGCGGAGTTCACTCCGTAGCGTGGAAAACGGCGCCAGCCTTTTCCACTGGCGCCACCAACGCACGACCCAAAACTTCCGCGTGGACAAGCTGCGCGTCGTCCCCCTACGGCGCTATTCCCCCCAACCTCCTGTCTCTACCGCGAAGTCTCCACCCCAATCCTGCGGATAGAGCCCCTCCCGCACCGCTCGGTGGAAACTCGAATAAGGCCAGTCCTTCACTGCGCCAACGTGGCCATGCTTGACCGGATTGAAGTGAATGTATTCCACATGACGCTGGTAATCCTGCTCGTCTCTTATCAGGTGCTCCCAATATCGACGCTGCCATATCCCACGTTCACCCCGGGCCCTTTGCGTCGCCGTACGCACTTCGCCTACCGGCAGCCGCTTGGAGAAACCGAACTTGATCACCTTCCAGCGCAAGGCGAAATTCGCATCGCCCTCCGGTAGGGTCCAGATGCAATGCAGATGATCGGGGAGGGTGACCCAGGCATTGATATGAAAGGGATGGCGCAACTGCGTTGCCCGCACGGTCTCGCGGAGCAGATCAATATGGCGCGTAAGCAGATCGCTACGCCGATCCGCCAGGACAACGGTGAAAAAATAGGAAGCCGCCGGAACACGGGCACGACGAAATCGAGACATGGCAGCTCTTCCTTGAGCAGAGACAGAAACGATAACTCAACCCGTAGCGTGGAAAACGGCGCAGCCTTTTCCACCGGCGCCACCAACGTACGCCCCCAAAACTCCCGCGTGGACAAGCTTCGCGTTGTCCACCCTTGTATCTCGACGACAGCCTCCTCAGGGGGCATAGTCCCCGACTGATCATCGGGGGAGGATGGCAGGCCGTGTCCACCCTTAAGCCTTTGAGCTTGCAACGTAGATAGGCTGCCTCCTCCACACCCATCCCCGAGTCCGAACGGTATCTAGAGCCTCCAGAGCTCGTATTGCACAAGGTTGGACGGGATGACGTGATCGTGTCGCATCTGAAGGAGGAGACATCATGGCCGTAATCGGTGTTGATATCGCCAAGCGCAGCTTCGATCTGGCGGTCCTGCAATCCAATGGCAAGCACCGGACGAAGGGCAGGCTGAGCAACGATCCGTCAGGCTTCGCGGTCTTTGCCGACTGGCTGCAACAGCATGCCGAGCCAGGCGCTTGGATCGTGATGGAGGCCACGGGCACCTATCACGAAGCGCTCGCCGAGCATTTCCATGCGCTGGGCTACCGAATCGCCGTGCTCAATCCGGCACAGATCGCTCGCTATGCGCAAAGCCAGTTGCAGCGCAGCAAGACGGACAAACTCGACGCCAAGCTGATCGCCACCTATGGCCAGCGGCATGAAGACAGCCTGCGGGCCTGGCACCCGGAGCCTGTGTCCATCCGCACGCTTCGCGCGCTGACCCGGCGCCTGGAGGATCTCCAATCGCTACGGCAGATGGAGCTCAATCGGCTCGAGGTCAGCCCGGAAAAAGTCCAAAACTCGATCCAGGCGGTCGTGCAGCGGCTCGATGAGCAGATCGCCTGGACGCTCGAACAGATCAAACGGCATATCGACGATGACCCGGACCTGAGCGGCAAACGTGATCTGCTGGTGAGCATAGACGGCATCGCCGACAAGACCGCCGCCCTGATCCTGGCGGAGCTCGGTGATATCGGTCGCTTCGCCGATGCCCGCGCCGTGACCGCCTTTGCCGGTTTGAACCCACGCCTACAGGAATCAGGTCTTTACCGCGGCCATATCGGCATCTCGTGCATGGGATCGGTCCGCTTACGAAGTGCGCTATACCTACCCGCCGTCGTGGCGCTGACCTACAACCCGGCTATCAAGGCGCAAGCCGAGCGTCTGAAAACCAGAGGGAAGAAAGGTAAACAAACCGTCTGCGCCGCCATGCGCAAGCTGCTGACCATCGCCTATGGCGTGCTCAAATCGGGCAAGCCTTTCGACCCTGCTTTAGCGATTGCACACTGAGGGGCGAAGACGGTATCTACGCCTCCAGCCGCTTCTCCATGAAGACACTCAACGGATCGTCCCGATACGCTCCAAAAGGACCACGCCGCTGGTAACCCGCCGTCTCATAGAGCCGCAAGGCCTCTGGCTGATAGGGCCCTGTTTCCAGTCGCGCCAACTCACACCCGCGGCCTGCCGCTTCACGCTCCAGCTCCGCCAGCAGGCGACCACCCAGCCCCTGCCCGCGACCCCTGGGGCTCACATACATCCGCTTGATCTCGCCATAGTCGTCCTGCAACACCATGGCCCCACAGCCCAGGGCACTGCCGCTGTCATCCCGGGCGACCAGGAACAGCACGTTCGGCTGCATGAGCGACGTCAGATCCAGGGCATGACGACTCTCGGGCGGATAGAGGTCGTCCTGATAGGCATCCAGTTCGGCGATCAGGGCGGTCACCTCGGGTTGGTCGGGGGATTCGAGGGCGATGGGCATGGTGGCTCCGGTCAGGCAATCGCCCAAGCCTAAGCCATTAGCGCGGCCTCATCCCAGGCTCATCCGCAAGCCATCCCGCCCGCCGCGCTTGGCGGCGTAGAGGGCACCGTCCCCGCGCTCCAGCAAGGCCGCCAGACTTTCCGGCGGTTGATCGAACAGTACGGCGCCGATACTCAGGGTGACGGGCTCTGGCGTCCGCAGGCGCTGCGCCGCCAGCTGGTTGAAGCGCTGGCGCAGTGTGTCTGCCAAACGCACGACATCCGCATCGGCCGCCTCACCCAGCAGCACCACGAATTCATCGCCCCCCAGCCGGGCGGCCAGCGCCTGGCGGGGCAGGGAGCTGCGCAGCAGCTCGCTCAGGGCGATCAGCAGGCTGTCGCCCGCCGCGTGGCCATGGAGGTCGTTCACCAGCTTGAAGTTGTCCAGATCGATCAGCAGCAGGGCGCCGGGTCGGGCCGGGGTCGCCTGGCCGAACAGTCGCGGCGCCTCGGCTTCCAGGGCGCGGCGATTATGCAGACCGGTCAGGGGATCGCTGCCGGCCAGGCGCTCGATATGCTGCTCGCGGCGATAACGCACCGTGCCGGTCATCGACAGGGCGATCAGCATCACCGCCATCACCCCCTCCACCAGCGAGACCTGGATGATGACGCCGCGATAGACCGCCAGATCGATCAGGGCGCCGGGGGTGAGTGGCGGAATCATCTTGATCAGGTAGAAGAGTCCATGGATCAGCAGCACCGCGCGCAGCTGCCGCTCTCCGGCATTGCGCCGCCGCAGCAGCAGGCTCGCCCGTATCGCCAGGATGCCGATCATGAGCGACTGCACCACCAGCAGCACCTTGGACCACCAAGGCTCATTGGGCAGCAGCAACATCCCTAGCCAGATCGCAGCGAAGGCCCACCAGCCCAGACTCAGGCGCCGCCCGGTAAAGCGCGCCACGCCAAGCAGAAAGAGGCCATGCACGAAGATCAGCAGCCCGTTGGCGAACCAGATGCCCACCAGCAGCAGCCCCTGGCTACGCAGCAGCGCCAGGGTGCTCCCCACGCAAATGAGGGCGAAACCCGAGCTCCAGTACAGCAGCGCCGACTCGCGGACCGACCGCCACTCGATGGCCAGATAGCCCGCCGCGGCAGCCGCCAGGGCGATGGTAAGGGTCAGCATGGTGGGGGCATCGAGTGCCATGGGCGAATCGGACCTGTCTGGATACGAGAAGGGCGCTCCCTGCCGGGGGCGAGCACACACCAAGGCGGAGCCGCACCGCAGTCTTATCGACACGGCAGGCGCGGGCTTGAGGCAGAGGATTGCGCGCCATGATGACGGGCCGATAAAGCTAATTCAAACCTGACCTGAGGCTGGCCAGGCGGACCGTCCGTTACTGGGGTTTCACCAGCGCCCGAATCGCCATGGCCGGCAACCGCGCCGTGCTGCCATCCGCCAGCCGCAGTACGAAGGCCTCGCCCAGCGACCAAACCACCTGCACGTCCTTGAGCACGCACTGGTCATCGGTAGGCAGCACCCTAGCCTGCTCCTTGGCGCAATAGGAGGTATCGAGCACGATGGCCCTGGCCTGGTAGTTACCCAGGCCGAGCATCCTGACCATGGTCTCGGGAAGGGTGGTGAGCACACCGCTATAGCCGGCCAGAAAAAGGGCGAAGAACAGCGAAAACATCATCGCCGCCTTCCAGCCAGCGATGAACAGCATGGAAGTCATGGTCGTGACGAAGGCGATGATGAAGGGGGCGATGGCCAGAGCGCCCCACTTGAGCAGCGGCTGCCAATCGCTCACCAGCGGATAGGCCTGGGCCAGCATCCAGACGATGAACAGACCGACCACCATCGTCGACAGGTAAGCCTCCCAGACGAACTTCAGGAAGCTGAAGCGGCGCAAGTCGAACAGCCCCTGAATGGCCATGCCCGCCAGTAGCGTGATGGGGATGGGCGCAAGCAAGGCAACGCTGACGAATAGCTCAGGATCGACGAAGAGAATGGCCGCATTACTGAACCCCGCCAGCAGATAGGGCACGAAGAACACCAGCGCCATCAACAGCATGATCTTGCGAAAGCGCCCCTCGCCGCGATAGGGCAGGGCGTAGGTGATGTCCTCCTTGATCGCCGCCGTATTGATGAAGCGGTAATAGACCCAGGCACCTGGCAGAAAGAGCGCGGCAACGAAGGCGCCGATGGTCAGGAGCCCCAGACAGGCAGCGGCCAGCAGCAGCGACGAGAATTGGAAGAGATCGAAGCTGGGATAGAAGTGATTACGCGCGAAATGGCCAGGAACATCCCGAAGCCAAGGGTCGGCGGCAGCCCCTTGGCCAGCAGCGAGGCATGGCGCCGCAGGAAGGTGCCGGAGAACTTGAGGATGAAATCGAAGACGGCATCCGTGTCGGTGGCGGGTTGGTCGGTCCAACGGGGCATGGGTCGTCCTTGATTACAAAAGCACTGTGCCGCTATACGCCAGGCTCTCTTAAAATGTAAAGAGCGCAGTTATTTTCACGCTACGGCATGCCCTAGCGTGATGATTAAGATAAGGTCTAGGTACGCGCAAAGGAAATTTTAATAGCTATGTATTAGTCAGAATATATTAAGGAGGATTTTCTGATTAGCTCGTCCTTGTCTGGTGCATTCAAGTCTATAATCTGAAAGCGATGGACTTTTCGAGATGCAGTGTACTGACTAAGGTCTAGCATATATGCTTCGTAAAGCTCTCCAGCAGCACCTTTTTTGAGTGTTACTCTTGATTTTACAGGGTGGATGAGTCTTAGATCGATAAGTTGATCGATAGATTCTCTAGTGTTGCCAGTAAGTTTTTGTGATACTAAAAATATGTTGCACTTGGATTTTTCTGTACAAAAGGCAACTAGCCTTTGGAATGCGGACTCTAGCGATTCTCTATCTCCCGCAGTGTCAAGTTTGAATTCTTCACGCTTTATTGGGTCGTAGTCGCCTGTGGCCAAGTTTACATCTTCTGCGCCGATTTTAGGACCTCGATGACTTTTTTCGCCACGCTCTCTTGCTTGATTTATGGCATTGGAAAATATGCCAATGAAATCCCTTACGACACCGCCAGATGCAAGAATCAATCTATCTACAGCTGTCGGGTTCATAAGCTCCTTGATAGATAATGGTTTGGTTTCTTCCATTAATCCTGAAAGGATTTTTTTTAAAAATTCTCTTAGAGTTTCAAATCTTTCAAGTGATATATCTAGATTTATTTATTTGGCATCGTCGCCTAGCTTCATTCCTATTGGAGGCTCGGAATGCTCATACCATTGACTTCTGTGTTTTATAGTGCCTACCTTGAGCCATACGCCATTACCTTTTGCCACTCTATGAAAATAGTCCAGAACTTTTGATTGATCTGATTTTTTGATGTGATATAGGTCGTCAAGTATTAGAAAGGAAGAGCCGTCAGAGATTTTAGAAAGCTCTTGGAAAAAATTTTGGAATTTAATTATATTTTGATGCAGATATTCGATTTTTTGAGATGTATAGGTAGTCTGCTCTTGTATGGAGTCTTCAAGCTGTGAAGAGTTTTCAGTTGATGCTTTAAGAGGTATTTTTTTATTTTCTAGGCCAAAGTCTAATTTGCTGTTTTTTTGGTTTTTTTGTAGAACGATGATCTGTTTTGAAGCCTGTTCTGGAGCGCAAAGCTGATCTTCGAGGTCCTTTATTAGTGATGAAAGTGAAAGGGATATTTCTAGTGTCTTTGATTTATTGAATGGAGGGCGGCGAGGAAGTGAGCCGAATAGTTTTTGCCAAAATCTTTTCTTCGTGGCAGGTGTTGTAGCGGCAGTATCTATCCATTTTTTGAATTCATAGAGGCTTTTTATTAGAACGCTTATCAATACATCGGGATAGGTATGTCCTTTGAATGTCTCCATATCAACAAAAGCGATAGGGCGCCTATCGACAGTCAAGTCGGCAGCAGTCTTTCTTAGTAGGCTGGATTTTCCCGATCCGCGCCTTCCAAAAATAATATTGTGCTGCTTGGATTTTGCCCTTGAGAGGACGCTTGGTGCGGGCTCTATAAACCGTTTCGATCCTTCTGGAGTCGCACGCATCACTTCCTCACACAGGATTAGAAGTTCATCTACCTGTTCTAGATCTAGTTGTGAGGATTGTATATGTGGTGCTGTAGGCTGGCTGGGGAGTAGCTCGAGTTGATGTTCGCTATTTTTGCCATTTTCTACTTCCTTGTGAAATACAGCTATGAAAAAGCCCCGCATAGGCGGGGCTTTTTCATCCCAACATCCATGGCAGGTGTCAGGTCAATTTACTCTGTGAATTGCTTCACATCAATCCCAGCTCAACGCTCCACCTGTCTGATACTCGATCACGCGGGTCTCGAAGAAGTTCTTCTCCTTCTTGAGGTCCATGATCTCGCTCATCCAGGGGAAGGGGTTGGTGGCGCCCGGGTACTCTTCCTTGAGGCCGATCTGGGTCAGACGGCGGTTGGCGATGAACTTGAGGTAGTCCTCCATCATCGCCGCGTTCATGCCCAGCACGCCGCGGGGCATGGTGTCGCGGGCGTATTCGATCTCCAGCTGGGTGCCCTGGAGGATCATCTGGGTGGCTTCGTCCTTCATCTGGGCATCCCACAGCTGCGGGTTCTCGATCTTGATCTGGTTGATCATGTCGATGCCGAAGTTCAGGTGCATGGACTCGTCACGCAGGATGTACTGGAACTGCTCGGCGGTGCCGGTCATCTTGTTGCGGCGACCCATGGAGAGGATCTGGGTGAAGCCGCAATAGAAGAAGATGCCTTCCAGCACGCAGTAGTAGGCGATCAGGTTCTTGAGGAACTGGCGATCGGTCTCCGGGGTGCCGGTCTTGAACTCGGGGTCGGAGATGGAGCGGGTGTACTTCAGGCCCCAGCTCGCCTTTTTCGCGACGCTCGGGATCTCGTGGTACATGTTGAAGATCTCGCCTTCATCCATGCCCAGCGACTCGATGCAGTACTGGTAGGCGTGGGTGTGGATCGCCTCTTCGAAGGCCTGGCGCAGGATGTACTGGCGGCATTCGGGGTTGGTGATCAGGCGGTAGACGGCCAGCACCAGGTTGTTGGCGACCAGCGAGTCGGCGGTGGAGAAGAAGCCGAGGTTGCGCTTGACGATGCGGCGCTCGTCCTCGGTGAGGCCGTCCGCGCTCTTCCAGGTCGCGATGTCGGCGTTCATGTTCACTTCCTGGGGCATCCAGTGGTTGGCGCAACCATCCAGATACTTCTGCCAGGCCCAGTCGTACTTGAAGGGCACGAGCTGGTTGAGGTCGGCGCGGGCGTTGATCATCTGCTTGTCGCCGACGTGCACGCGCGCGGATGAGCCTTCCAGGTCGTCCAGGCCTTCCTGGATGTCCAGGTCGTTCAGCGCGGCCTTGGCGCGGGCGACGGCATCAGAGTCGTCAGCGGAAGGGGCACGGGCGTCGTGGACCAGGGCGTCGCCCTCGGAGTCCAGGCGTTCGGTCTGGGCGGGCGCCTGCTGGCCGGCGGCCTGCGCGGGCTTGGCGGTGGCGGTGTCGTCGTCTTTGTCGAATTCTTCCCAGTTCAGCATAGGGTGTCTCCTGGGTGGCTGTGCGGTGGGGGCGGGGCGGCAGGCCCTCACCCTAGCCCTCTCCCGGAGGGAGAGGGGATAAGAGCGGTGCGCGGGTGGGGGATTCGGCCCTCACCCTGGCCCTCTCCCGGGGGAGAGGGGATAAAGAGCAGCCCTCTACTGGGAGAGGGCTTGGGGTGTTACTGGCAGGCTTCGCACTCGGGATCGTCGAGGCTGCAGGCCTTGGGCACCGGAGCCGGTGCCGCGGCGGGCGCCGCTTCGAACTTCTGCGCCGGGGCGGGAGCCGCGCTGGCCTGGACGCCGGTGATGGGATCGGCGCTCACGGCGTTCAGCTTGCCGGTGTTGATGGTGGACTTCTCGGTGCTGGTGGCAGCCAGGGCACGGAGGTAGTAGGTGGTCTTCAGACCGCGGAACCAGGCCATGCGGTAGGTCACGTCGAGCTTCTTGCCCGAGGCGCCGGCGATGTACAGGTTCAGCGACTGGGCCTGGTCGATCCACTTCTGGCGACGGCTGGCGGCCTCGACGATCCACTTGGTCTCCACTTCGAAGGCGGTGGCGTAGAGGTCCTTCAGATCCTGCGGGATGCGCTCGATCTGCTGCACGGAGCCGTCGTAGTACTTGAGGTCGTTGACCATCACCGAATCCCACAGGCCGCGCGCCTTGAGGTCGCGTACCAGATAGGGGTTGATGACGGTGAATTCGCCCGAGAGGTTCGACTTCACATAGAGGTTCTGGTAGGTCGGCTCGATCGACTGGGATACGCCGGTGATGTTGGCGATGGTCGCGGTCGGCGCGATGGCCATGATGTTGGAGTTGCGGATGCCTTTCTTGGCACGCTCGCGCAGCGGGGCCCAGTCCAGGGTCTCGGACAGGTCGACCTCGATGTACTTGGCGCCGCGCTCTTCGATCAGGCGCTTCTCGGAGTCGATCGGCAGGATGCCCTGGGACCACAGCGAACCCTGGAAGCTGGAGTAGCTGCCACGCTCTTCGGCCAGGTCACAGGAGGCCTGGATCGCGTAGTAGCTGATCACTTCCATGGAGGTGTCGGCGAACTGCACGGCGGCATCCGAGCCGTAGGCGATGTGCTGCAGGTACAGCGCATCCTGGAAGCCCATGATGCCCATGCCGACCGGACGGTGCTTGAGGTTGGAATTCTCCGCCTGGGGCACCGAGTAGTAGTTGATGTCGATGACGTTGTCGAGCATGCGCACGGCGGTCTTGACGGTACGGGCGACCTTGGCCACGTCCAGCTTGCCGTCGACGATGTGGTTCACCAGGTTCACCGAACCCAGGTTGCACACGGCGATCTCGTCCTTGTTGGTGTTCAGGGTGATCTCGGTGCAGAGGTTGGAGCTGTGCACCACGCCCACGTGCTGCTGCGGGCTGCGCAGGTTGCACGGGTCCTTGAAGGTCAGCCACGGGTGGCCGGTCTCGAACAGCATGGACAGCATCTTGCGCCAGAGGTCCTTGGCCTTGATGGTCTTGTGCAGCTTGAGCTTGCCGTACTCGGTCAGGGCTTCGTAGTACTCGTAGCGCTCTTCGAAGGCCTTGCCATAGAGGTCGTGCAGGTCGGGCACGTCGGCGGGGGAGAACAGGGTCCAGTTGCCGTCCTCGAAGACGCGCTTCATGAACAGGTCGGGGATCCAGTTGGCGGTGTTCATGTCGTGGGTACGCCGACGGTCGTCACCGGTGTTCTTGCGCAGTTCGAGGAATTCCTCGATGTCCAGGTGCCAGGTTTCCAGGTAGGCGCAGACCGCGCCCTTGCGCTTGCCGCCCTGGTTGACCGCCACGGCGGTGTCGTTGACCACCTTGAGGAAGGGCACGACGCCCTGGCTCTTGCCGTTGGTGCCCTTGATGTAGGAGCCCAGGGCGCGCACCGGGGTCCAGTCGTTGCCTAGGCCGCCGGCGAACTTCGACAGCATGGCGTTATCGTGGATGGCGCCATAGATGCCGGACAGGTCGTCGGGCACGGTGGTCAGGTAGCAGCTGGACAGCTGCGGACGCAGGGTGCCGGCGTTGAACAGGGTCGGGGTGGACGCCATGTAGTCGAAGCTGGCCAGCAGGTTGTAGAACTCGATGGCGCGGGCTTCTTTATCTTTCTCCATGTGCGCCAGGCCCATGGCCACGCGCATGAAGAA
Source organism: Pseudomonas flavocrustae (assembly GCF_029872515.1). Classification (NCBI taxonomy): domain Bacteria; kingdom Pseudomonadati; phylum Pseudomonadota; class Gammaproteobacteria; order Pseudomonadales; family Pseudomonadaceae; genus Pseudomonas; species Pseudomonas flavocrustae. Next base: position 349,536 of record NZ_JAPDIQ010000001.1, read on the forward strand.
CAGCTGCGGCAGCTCGAAGCGGGTGCCGTGGCTGTGCAGGAAGTAGCGGTCGTACAGGGTCTGCAGACCCAGGTAGGTGAACTGCTGGTCGCGCTCGTGATTGATGGCGGCGCCCAGGCGCTCCAGGTCGAAGCTGGCCAGTTTCGGGTCCAGCAGCTCCAGCTCCACGCCCTTGGCGACGTAGGCGGGCAGGGCCTTGGCGTAGAGGTCGGCCATCTCGTGGTGGGTGGCGGACTCGGCGACACCGAGGAAGCTCAGGCCTTCGGCGCGCAGGCTGTCCAGCAGCAGGCGGGCGGTGACATAGGAATAGTTCGGCTCACGCTCGACCAGGGTGCGGGAGGTCATCACCAGGGCGGTGTTGACGTCCTTCTCGGCCACGCCGTCGTACAGGTTCTTCAGCGTCTCCTTCTGGATCAGCTCGCCGTTCACCTCTTCGAGACCTTCGCAGGCTTCGGTGATGATGGTGTTCAGGCGGCCCATGTCCAGCGGCTGGGTGGTGCCGTCGGCCTTGGTCACGCGGATGCTCGGGTGCGGCTCGGCGATGTCGCTGACGGCGCCCTGCTTGCGCTCCTGGCTGCGGGCTTCACGGTAGATCACGTAGCTGCGGGCGACCTTCTGCTCGCCGGCGCGCATCAGGGCCAGTTCGACCTGGTCCTGGATTTCCTCGATGTGGATGGTGCCACCGGAGGGCATGCGACGCTTGAAGGTGCTGCTGACCTGGTCGGTGAGCTGCTTGACGGTGGTGTGGATGCGCGAAGAAGCCGCGGCGTTACCGCCTTCCACGGCGAGGAAAGCCTTGCTGATGGCCACGGTGATCTTGTCGTCGGTATAGGGGACGACGGTACCGTTGCGCTTGATGACGCGCAGTTGACCGGGGGCGGTGGCGCCCAGGTCCTGGCTGTCATCTTGCGCCGGGCGGCCCTGCTGGGCTTGCTCGCGGGTCAGGTCGGTGTGCATGCGGAACTCCCTTGATCGGAAAGAGGGAATCGTCGGCGAGCCGGCGATCCGGAAAAGTGTTGGTCTGGGCCTGCGCGACGACTGCCGATCGCGTCCTTACCCCTGAAGATTCCAACGAAAAGCCGTACTGTCGCCGATTCCCGAGGGAATCGGCGTTCGGGGTCAGGGACCCTGGAAATTCATGATTCGGGCAACAGGATAAGCCCTCCTCGCTAGGGAAGACAGTCTTGACAGAGGGGTGTTTCGCCGTCCCGGGTCATACCGACGAACTGCTATATATGGTGGTGCAGGGGTGCAAGGGCCACTAGATGTCGCGTTTGTCACGTTTCCGGCTGTGGATAAGACGTGGATAAGCTGTTCGGGACTGGGGGGTATCCTGGGGTGGTACCTAGCCAACGCGCGTGAAGGCTGGGCTCAGAGCGCAGTGGTCAAATAACGTACAACACGACGGGTGTGGTGAGACGCAAGCGGCAAGGGATATACCGGTTCGCTATGAGCACCTTCTCCACCATAAGAAAACGTTCGATGCCCGCTGCGACGTTCTGCCCCGGCCGGCGTCCGTGCGCCTGATCGACCAGCGCAGGCTTCCTCTATATAGCGTCACTCAGTGACGAGGCGCGACCAGCGTCAACAGCCGATCTTCTTCGTCCAGGCGGAAGTGACCGCGTAGCGCGGTCCCGGCGGACCAGCGCGGCGACAGCTTGATCAGCAGCCGGAGATCGAAGCTGCCGCCGGGATCCATGGCGAGGATCTCGGCGTCCTGGAAGAAGAACATCTGTCCGACCTGGGGATGCAGCGCCTTGAACAGACTCTCCTTGGCGGAAAAGGCCAGGGTGATGGCAAAGGCCTGCTGCCTATCGTCCAGCGGCTGCAGCCGTTCCCGTTCGGTCGGGGTGAGGATCTGCTCGGCCAGGCGCTGGGCCTTGTCCGGTTCGAGCAGGGTTTCCACGTCCAGGCCAAGGCCCAGGTAGTCCCCTGCCTTGCCCACCGCGGCGGCCGCCCAGCCATGGCTATGGGTGATGGCACCGACCCAGCCGGAAGGCCAGGCGGGGCCGCGGTCCGTAGTGCGATGGCCGGGGACGGCGGCGGTACCGCCCAACTGGCGCAGGGCCTCGCGGGCGCAGAGACGACCGGCCAGGTATTCGGCCTGGCGCTTGGCCACGGCGCGACGGATGTTGTCCGGCGGCAGGACGCCGAGGCGCAGGGCGTCACGCTCGAAGCTCACCTGGGCGGGATCGAAGCGGCATTGCCGCAGCGCCAGGGCGCCGAGTTCCCCAGCCAGGGGCGGCAGCGGCTCGGGTGGCGTGCAGCAGCCGGGCAGGTCGGTGATGGGGAGGGCGGGCATCTCAGCCGACCACTCGGGGAGGGCAGCAACGGATCACGACGGGCTCCGATGAAAAGGCGCGCAAAGAATAGCCGACTACCGACTCTGGCTGGCGGAAAACCGCCTCGGGCCCGGGGGATTTCCGCCGGTTTCCGTCGGATGGCGGGGTTCCGCCCGCTTCTGGCAACTAGACTTTCGACTGAAAGGTGCATGAAAGCTGGCCCTTTGATTGCGCACCAAGAAGTGGAACGGCGATTGCTTATATCTCGCCAGATGCTGGTGTCACCGTCGCACGGCCACCGGATCCACAACAAAAAGCTCTCAGGATGAGAGAGCCACTTTCAGCAGTGCCCACTCAGACAGGACGTCAGGCAGTGGCCACAAGGGATCGAGCCATGACAGCAACCGTCGACACAACAACAACTACCACAGCTCCCGCGCCCAAGGTGCCCGTCAAGCAGCCGCTCTACAAGAGTCTCTACTTCCAGGTGATCCTGGCGATCGTCCTGGGCATCTTGCTCGGCCACTTCTATCCCCAGACCGGCGCTGCCATGAAGCCCCTGGGTGACGGTTTCATCAAGCTGATCAAGATGGTCATCGCACCCATCATCTTCTGCACCGTGGTGACCGGTATCGCCGGCATGCAGAACATGAAGGCCGTGGGCAAGACCGGCGGCATGGCGCTGCTGTACTTCGAGATCTTCTCCACCATCGCGCTGCTGATCGGTCTGATCGTGGTCAACATCGTCCAGCCGGGCGCCGGCATGAACGTCGACGTCAGCACCCTGGACACCAAGGGCATCGCGGCCTATGCCGCTGCCGCGGAAAAGCAGACCACCATCGATTTCCTGCTGAACATCATCCCCTCGACGGTCGTCAACGCCTTCGCTACTGGTGAGATCCTGCAGGTCCTGTTCTTCGCCGTGCTGTTCGGCTACGCCCTGCATCGCCTGGGCGAGACCGGTCAACTGGTGTTCAACTTCATCGACCGCATCTCCCACGTCTTCTTCAACATCATCAACGTCATCATGAAGCTCGCCCCCATCGGCGCCTTCGGTGCCATGGCGTTCACCATCGGCAAATACGGCGTCGGCACCCTGGTGCAGCTGGGCTACCTGATGGCCTGCTTCTACATCACCTGCCTGCTGTTCGTGCTGCTGGTGCTGGGCACCGTGACGCGCCTACACGGCTTCAGCATCCTCAAGTTCATCAAGTACATCCGTGAAGAACTGCTGATCGTGCTGGGTACCTCGTCCTCCGAGTCCGCCCTGCCGCGCATGCTGACCAAGATGCAGAAGCTGGGTGCCGAGAAGTCGGTGGTTGGCCTGGTGATCCCCACCGGCTACTCCTTCAACCTCGACGGTACCGCCATCTACCTGACCATGGCTGCGGTGTTCATCGCCCAGGCCACCAATACCCAGATGGACATCACCCACCAGATCACCCTGCTGCTGGTGCTGCTGATCTCCTCCAAGGGCGCTGCGGGCGTCACCGGTAGCGGCTTCATCGTGCTGGCCGCCACCCTGTCCGCCGTCGGTCACGTACCGGTCGCCGGCCTGGCGCTGATCCTGGGTATCGACCGCTTCATGTCCGAAGCCCGCGCCCTGACCAACCTGGTCGGCAACGGCGTGGCCTCCATCGTGGTCGCCAAGTGGTGCGGCCAGCTGGACGAGCAGACCCTGAAGACCGAACTCGCTCGCGGCCCGAACGCCGTCGAAGTCGAGGAAGCCCGCCAGACTGCCTGAGCCTGACGCAAGGCCGTTCCTGGAGCGGTCCTGCGGTAACTACCAAACGCCCGTATCGAAAGATACGGGCGTTTTCTTTTGTGCAGGATTCAGTGGGGGGGGGCGGCGGTGGCGTGCCTGGCTGAGAGTGCCGAGCGGTCAGTCGACGGGGCTCAGGGTGACGGCCAGGGTGTCAGGGCGGCAGCTCCGTCACGAGCGGAGCGGCAGCCGGGCTGGGCGAAGGGCAGCAGCGCGTCCTGGGCGGGTCTTGCGAGCGCCCTCTTGCCGAGGGTTTGGTAGGGGCTGAGGGAATGACCCGCGAGCTTAGGGCCGGCGCGTACGACCCGCCAGGCAGCCTGGTCGCAGCCGGGTTGTCGAGGCAGAGGGATAGGGGGTAGGAACGGGTAGCGGCAGGAGGGGCGAAGCGCTGGCAGGCCGCCAGCGCTTCGGGGGAGGATCAGCGACGCAGGGTGGGGCGATAGCCCATCACGCCGTAGAACAGGATGTAGAGGTAGCAGACCAGCGGGATCAGGAAGGAGGGTAGCAGGCCGATGGTGTCAGCGAAGTAGCCCTGGATGGCCGGCACCAGCGCGCCACCCACGATACCCATGCACAGCAGGCCCGAACCCTTGGAGGTGAACTTGCCCAGGCCCTTGAGTGCCAGGGAGAAGATCGTCGGGAACATGATGGAGTTGAAGAAACCGATGGCCAGCAGGGACCACATGGCGACCTTGCCACCCTGCAGCACGGCGATGGCCAGCAGTACGCCAATGGCGATGGCGTTGAAGGTCAGCACCAGATTCGGCCGTACCTTGGTCATGATCACGCCGCCGATGAAGCGACCGATCATGGCGCCACCCCAGTACAACGACAGGTACTTGGCGGCGGTGGCGGCGTTCAGGCCGGCTACGTCCGGGCTTTCCATCAGGCTCACCAGGTAGCTGCCGATGGAGACTTCCGCACCCACGTACATGAAGATGCCGACCACGCCGAGCAGCAGGTGGCGATAGGCCCAGACGCTGCTGGCGGTCAGGGCGTTTTCGTCAGTGGTGTTGTCCTGTTCGGTGTCCTTGATCTGCGGCAGGCGGAAGAGGCCGATGATCACCGCCAGGGCCACCAGCATGCCGGCCAGGATCAGGTAGGGCAGCTGCACCGAGTGGGCGGCGGAGTCTTCGCCGACGAGTGCCAGGATGGTCACCGCGCCCACCAGCGGGCCGACGGTGGTACCCAGGGAGTTGAAGGCCTGGGTCAGGTTGAGGCGCGAGGCTGCGGTTTCCGGCTTGCCGAGGATGGTGACATAGGGATTTGCTGCCACCTGCAGCACGGTGATACCGGCCGCCAGCACGAACAGGGCGGTCAGGAAGAAGCCGTAGGACTGGGCTCCGGCTGCCGGGTAGAACAGCACGCAACCGACGCCGGCGGTGAGCAGGCCAACGATGATGCCCTTCTTGTAGCCCAGGCTTTCCACCAGGCGACCTGCCGGGAAGGACACGATGAAGTAGGCGGTGAAGAAGCAGAACTGGATCAGCGAGGCCTGCAGATAGCTGAGGGTGAAGACCGCCTTGAGGTGGGGAATGAGGATGTCGTTCAGTGAGGTGATCAGACCCCACATGAAGAACAGCATGGTGAGGACGATCAAGGGTCCGCGGTAGCTCTGGTTTTGATTGTGCATTGGGGCTCCATGGGTACTACAGTTTCTTGTTTCTGCCCGGCATGGCCAGACAGCGCTGTCTAGGGCGGCTGCGCAGACACAGCGAAGCGGCGCGAGATTAAGCTATTCACGCTGCTGAATCCATTCTTCCTGGAGGTTCGCAGGCGAAGTGCCGGCGCCTTCGACCGCGGGGCCTGTGACCGGTTCAGCCGGGCAGGGGCGGAAATGAAAAACGGCGCCAGAGGCGCCGTTTGGGTCACACAAGCGAGGGCTGTCAGCCCTGCCAGCGCTTCAGGACCAGGGTGGCGTTGGTGCCGCCGAAGCCGAAGCTGTTGCTCATGATGAGGTCCAGCTTGGCGTCTTCCTTGGTCTCGCGCAGGATCGGCAGATCGGCGACCTCCGGATCCAGTTCGTCGATGTTGGCCGAGCCGGCGATGAAGTTGCCTTCCATCATCAGCATGCAGTAGATGGCCTCGTGCACACCGGCCGCGCCCAGGGAGTGGCCGGACAGGCTCTTGGTCGAGCTGATGGCCGGAGCCTTGTCGCCGAACACAGCGCGCACGCCCTTGATCTCGGCCACGTCGCCCACCGGGGTGGAGGTGCCGTGGGTGTTCAGGTAATCGATCTCGCCATCGACGGTGGACAGCGCCTGCTGCATGCAGCGAATGGCGCCTTCGCCGCTCGGGGCGACCATGTCGTAGCCATCGGAGGTCGCGCCGTAGCCGACAATCTCGGCGTAGATCTTGGCGCCACGGGCCAGGGCGTGTTCGAGTTCCTCGACCACCACCATGCCGCCGCCGCCGGCGATGACGAAACCGTCACGCTTGCTGTCGTAGGCACGGGAGGCCTTTTCCGGCGTCTCGTTGTAGTCGCTGGAGAGCGCGCCCATGGCATCGAATAGCATGCTCTGGGTCCAGTGCTCTTCCTCGCCGCCGCCGGCGAAGACGACGTCCTGCTTGCCGAGCTGGATCTGCTCCATGGCCAGGCCGATGCAGTGGGCGCTGGTGGCGCAGGCCGAGGCTACGGAGTAGTTCAGGCCCTTGATCTTGAAGGGGGTGGCCAGACAGGCGGAAACCGTGCTGCTCATGGTCCGGGTCACGCGGTAGGGACCGACGCGCTTGACGCCCTTCTCGCGCAGGATGTCCAGGGCTTCCATCTGGTTGAAGGTGGAAGCGCCACCGGAACCGGCGATCAGGCCGGTACGGGGGTTGGAAACCTGGTCTTCGGCCAGACCGGAGTCCTTGATCGCCTGCTCCATCGCCAGATAGGCGTAGGCAGCGGCATCGCCGACGAAGCGCTTGACCTTGCGGTCAATCAATTCTTCGAGGTTCAGGTCGATGGAACCGGAAACCTGACTGCGCAGACCCATTTCGGCATATTCCGGATTGTGACGGATGCCGGCACGGCCTGCGCGCAGGTTGGCGGAAACGGTGTCTTTATCATTGCCCAGGCACGAAACGATACCCAGACCGGTAATGACGACGCGACGCATGCGAAAAGCCCTTAGAAGCTATCGGTGGAAGTGAACAGGCCGACGCGCAGACCTTCGGCGGAGTAGATCTCGCGGCCGTCCACGCTTACGGTGCCATCGGCGATGGCGAGAATCAGCGACCTGTTGATGGTGCGTTTGATATGGATATTGTAGGTGACCTTCTTGGCGGTCGGCAGTACCTGGCCGAAGAACTTCACTTCACCAGAGCCCAGGGCGCGACCGCGACCCGGATTGCCCTGCCAGCCAAGGTAGAAACCAACCAGCTGCCACATGGCATCCAGGCCCAGACAGCCCGGCATCACCGGATCACCTTCGAAATGGCAGCCGAAGAACCAGAGGTCGGGACGGATATCGAGTTCCGCTACCAGTTCGCCCTTGCCGTATTTCCCGCCTACCTCACTGATATGCACGATCCGATCGATCATCAGCATGTTCGGTGCGGGCAATTGGGCATTGCCCGGACCGAAGAGCTCGCCACGGCTGCAGCGCAGCAAGTCTTCGTAGGTAAAGGCGTGTTGTTTGGTCATGCAAGCTCCTGTAGCTGGCCTAGGTCCAGGCTCTGGCGACTCCAATGGTCGCTCTGGGTATGGCTTCGTGTAGCAGTAGACTGCCGGGGCATGGGGAAAGTCACAGGCCAGCGCCCCGCTCGTTAACGGACCATTGTGCACTTTCCGCAGTCAATTCTCCATCCTGGGCCGCGCGAGCGGCTACCGTATACTGGCGACGAGGCCGCGCGATCGCGGTGAAGCCGAGAGTTTCGATGACAGTCCAATCCCCCATCGCCGTCCTGGGCGGCGGCAGTTTCGGTACCGCCCTGGCCAATCTGGTCGCCGAGAACGGGCTGCCGGTGCGCCTGTGGATGCGTGATCCGCAACAGGCCGAGACCATCCGTCGCGAGCGCGAGAATCCGCGCTATCTGAAGGGCATCAAGGTGCACGCCGCGGTCGAGGCCACCAGCGACCTGCAGGGCGCCATCCAGGGCTGCGAACTGATCCTGGTGGCGCTGCCGTCCAGCGCGCTGCGCCAGGCGCTGGCGCCCATTGCCCCGCAACTGGAAGGGCGTTTTCTGGTCAGCACCACCAAGGGCATCGAGGCGCATTCCTTCATGCTGATGAGTGAGATCCTCGCGGAAATCGTGCCGCGGGCGCGCATCGGCATCATCTCCGGGCCCAACCTCGCCCGCGAGATCGCCGAGCATCAGCTCACCGCCACGGTGGTGGCCAGCGAAGACGAAGAGGTCTGCCGGCGGGTCCAGGCGGCGCTGCACGGTCGCACCTTCCGTGTCTATGCCAGCGCCGACCGCCTCGGCGTGGAGCTGGCCGGTGCCCTGAAAAACGTCTACGCCATCATCGCCGGCATGGCCGCGGCCCTGGCAATGGGTGAAAACACCCGCAGCATGCTGATCACCCGCGCCTTGGCCGAGATGACCCGCTTCGCCGTGCAGCGTGGCGCCAATCCCATCACCTACCTGGGCCTGGCCGGGGTGGGGGACCTGATCGTGACCTGCTCGTCGGAGAAGAGCCGCAACTACCGAGTGGGCCATGCCCTCGGTCGGGGACAGACCCTGGACGAGGCGGTGGCGCAGATCGGCGAGACCGCCGAGGGCGTCAACACCCTGCGCGTGCTCAAGGAAAAAGCGGATGAGCTGGGCGTCTACATGCCCCTGGTCAACGGCCTCTATGCGATCCTGTTCGAGGGTCGCAGTCTGGGCCAGGTGATCGAGGCCCTGATGGGCGGCGAACCCAAGACCGATGTCGATGTGGCGGACGCCCTTTTTACTTGAGCCGCTACACTGTCTGAAAAGAGGAATTCCCATGTCTCAACCCGAGCATTCCCGCGAGCTGCTGGGCCTGCGCCTGATCTGGATGCTGCTGTTCCTGTTCGTCTGGCTGGGTGCGCAGTACGTGCTGGCGGTGGTGGTACTGGTGCAACTGGTGGTGCGCCTGATCAAGGGCGAGGCCAATCCCGGGCTGATCGCCTTCGGCGCCGCCCTGGGCACCTATCTGGCGCAGATCGTCCGCTTCGGCACCTTCGCCAGCGAAGTGAAGCCCTGGCCCTTCGCCGACTGGCCGGCCACCGCGCAACCCGACGACCGCTCCGCCACCGCGCCATGAGGCTCTGGCTGCTGCGCCATGGCGAAGCCGAAGCGCGGGCGCCGAGCGACGAGGTGCGCGAGCTCACCGCGGCCGGTCGCGCCGAGGTGTTGCGCAGCGCCCTGCAGCTGCAGGAAGCAAAGCTGCAGCTCATCCTCGCCAGTCCCTATGTCAGGGCGCAGCAGACGGCGGCCCTGGTCCGGCAACAACTGGGCTGGTCGGGCGAGGTGCGCAACGTCTCCTGGGCCACGCCCGACGGCGCGCCGGAACATGCCCTGCAGGAACTGGCGCTGCTGGAGGTGGAGGAGCTGTTGCTGGTCACCCACAACCCCTTCGTCGGTGAACTGGCCGGCTGGTTGCTGCACGGTCATCGGCAGGCGCCGGTGGCCATGGGCACCGCCTCCCTGCTGTGCCTGGAAGCGCCACTGCCACTGGCCGGCGGTTTCGATCTGGTCAGTCGCTTCCACGGCTGACGCCCTTGCAAGGAAAGTACATGAGCATCTGGCAGACTCTTCCGGATCCCGCGGACCTCGAGCGTGCGCTCGAGAACACCCTGGCCGAACACCTGGACATGCGCATCGAGGCCTGGGACGACAGCAGCCTGACCGCCAGCATGGTGGTCGACCGCCGTACTCATCAGCCGATGGGGCTGCTGCATGGCGGCGCCTCGGTGGCCCTGGCGGAAACCGTGGGCTCGATCGCCAGCATGCTCTGCGTGGATCGCTCGCGCTTCTATTGCGTGGGTCAGGAAATCAATGCCAACCACCTGCGCGGCGTCCGGTCCGGGCGGGTGACGGCGGTGGCCCGGCCCCTGCATCTGGGGCGCAGCAGCCATGTCTGGGATATCCGTCTGAGCGATGAGGAGGGACGCCTGACCTGCGTCTCGCGCCTGACCGTGGCCGTGGTGCCGTTGCAACGGGACGCCTCCTAGCCATGACCAGCGTCTGGCTGGCAGGGGAGGCCAGCGCATGACCGCCCAGGTGCAGGAGTTGCGCCTGGAGCTGCCCCATATCGAGCTGAGCGCCCGGGTGTTCGGTCCGGAAAACGGCTATCCGGTGCTGGCGCTGCATGGCTGGCTCGACAATGCCATGACCTTCGCCCAGCTCGCCCCGCGGCTGCACGGTCTGCGCATCGTCGCGCTGGACCTGCCCGGACATGGCCTGTCGGCACATCGCCCCGCGGGCGTCGGCTATGCCATTCAGGACTATGGGCTGGATGTGCTCGCCGCCGCCCGGCAACTGGGCTGGGACCGCTTCGGCCTGCTCGGGCATTCCATGGGGGCCATCGTTGGCGTCATCGCCGCCGCCGCCCTGCCGGAGCATATCGAGCGCCTGGCGCTGATCGATGGCCTGCTGCCCTACACCACGCCGGCGGAGGAGGTCGCCGAGAAGCTGGGCAGGGCCCTGCTCGCCGAACTGGAAGTGCCCAATCGGCGCAAGCCGGTCTACGCCACGGTGGAAGACGCCGTGGCGGCGCGGTTGAAGGGCGCCCTGACGGTCAGTCGCGATGCCGCCGAGTTGCTTGCCGAGCGCGGCCTGATGGCGGTGCCCGGCGGCTACACCTGGCGCTCCGATCCGCGCTTGCGCCTGCCCAGCCGTATCCGCTTCACGCCGGAACAGGCCGCCGCCTGCCTGGGCGCCGTCCGCTGCCCGACGGCGCTGGTGGTGGCCGCGGGCGGCCTGGTGGCGCCCCATGCCGAGGCCATGCGCCTGGCGCGGCAGCAGCCGAATGTCCGTCTCCATGAACTGCCGGGCGGGCACCATCTGCATCTGGACGATGCCGCGGGCGCCCAGGCCGTCGCAGATTGTTTCAATGCCTTCTTTGCCGCCGGCACCGGGCGCGACGAATAATGCGGCATGCCTAGCCGTCCGTTTTACCCGCGCTTTTCCTCCGTTCGACGCTCTCTGCTGATCGGCCTGCTGTTGTCCACCGGGATGGCGCAGGCGGAGGTATTGCCGGAGATCGCGCCCATGGATCATGCCCAGCTCGTGCGCGAAAGCGGACCGGCCAGCGCCGAACGCCTCTATCCACTGGGACCGGTCAGTCGCATTGGCGGTCGTCTGCGCCTGGAGGACTCGCTGCAGCTGGAAGGCCAGTTGCTGACCCAGACTTTCGAACTGGCCAGCGGTCATCCGCCGCTGGCACGGTTGGACAGCGAACGGCAGCGCCTGCAGCAGCAGGGCGCGACGCTGCTCTACTGGTGCGAAGGGCGTGATTGCGGCGCCAGCAGTGTCATCGCCAACAGCCTGTTGGGCGAGGCCATGCTCTATGGGCCGGATGATCAGCAGGGGCTGCTGGTGCTGCAACTGGCGGAGCCGCAGACGGTGCTGACCCTCTATGGCATCACCCGAGGCAATCGTCGCGGCTACCTGCATGCCGAACGGCTGCAGGCCGACCAGCCCCTGCCTGAACTGTTGCCGAGCGCCGCCACCCTGCTCAAGGAATTGCAGCGCGACGGCCAGCTGCTCTTGTCCGCCCTGGAGCGGGCGCCAGAGCAACCCTGGATCGCCCGCCTCGCGGCGGCCCTGGCGCTCAATGGCGATGTGGCGGTGACCCTCGGCGGCGACCAGGCCACAGCCTGGCAGAGCGCCCTGCGCGAGGCGGGAATCCGCGCGCCGCGGCTGCAGACCGAAGCCGGTCGGGCCGCCGGGCTCTATCGCCGCTAGACGTCGTTGACGTAGCGGGTCCGCCCGGCGCCCAGGCCGAACAGCGTGGCCAGCACGGCGATCAGGGTGAAGAGCACGCCCATGGGCGCCCAGCCGTGGGTGGCGTCGTGGATGATGCCCACCAGCAGTGGACCGAGCGAGGCCAGGCTGTAGCCCGCGCCCTGAGCCATGCCCGACAGCCGCCCGGCGGTTTCCGCATCCCGCGAGCGCAGCACCAGCAGGGCGAGGGCCAGGCTGAAGGTGCCGCCCTGGCCCAGGCCGAGGATCACCGCCCACAGCCAGAGACTGCCGACGGGGGCGTACAGGCAGCCGAGCAAGCCGGCGAGGGTCAGACTCATCACCACGACGATGGCCAGGCGCTGGTCCTGGCCGCGGGTCGCCAGCCAGGGGGCGGTGAGGGCGCTGACCAGCTGGGTCATCACCGAGCCCGACAGCATCAGGCCGGCCTGCACCATGCCCAGGCCGCGATCCATCAGCAGGGTCGGCAGCCAGCCGAAGACGATATAGGCCAGCGACGACTGCAAGCCCATGTAGAGGGTGATCTGCCAGGCCAGCCGATTGCGCCACAGCGAGCCGCCAGCACCCCGCGTTGGCGCGGTCATGGGCGCCTGGCGCAGTTGTGGCAGCCACACCAGCAGCGCGATCACGGCGACCAGGGCCCAGGAGGCGAGGGCGGGCTGCCAGTGGCCGTCGAAGGCTTCGGCAAGGGGCGCGGTGGCCCCGGCGGCCACGGCGGCGCCAATGCACAGCATCATGGTGTAGAGCCCCATCAACTGGCCGGCCTGGGCGGGAAAGTCGCGCTTGACCAGGGCCGGCAGCAGTACGCCAAGGATGCCGATGCAGGCGCCGGCGATCAGGCTGCCGAGAAACAGCCCAAGGGGCGGCAGCAGGCTGCGCAGGACGATGCCACAGGCGAGCAGCGCCAGGATGGCGCCCAGGGTGCGTTCGCTGCCCCAGCGGCGCGCCAGGCGCGGAGCCAGGGGCGCGAACAGCCCCAGGCAGAGCACCGGCAAGGTGGTGAGCAGGCCGATGGCACTGCTGGACAGGCCCGTGCTGGCCTCGATCTGCCGCAGCAGGGGCGCCAGGCTGGAGAGGGCCGGGCGCAGGTTGAGGGCGATGAGCATGAGGCTGGCGAGCAGCAGGCCGCGTTGCCAGGACGTGAGATGGGAAGTCGCTGAGGAAGACATGAGCACTGCTATGACCGGGGAAACCGCCAATGCTAGCGCACCCTGGCCATAACGCACGGCGCTTCCATTCGCTACCCTGCAGCGGGAAAAAATAGTTGGCGGACCGGCTAAAAAATCGCCAGTTCGTCAATCGCCGCACCGCCGCTCGCTTGTCCGGGGTCAGCTGGAGGTTTTCCACGAGGTTATCCACAGCAACTGTGGATTACCCTCGGAAAACAGCCCTTTTGCTTTGGCGGGCGATCTGTTAAGCGCGGCCGGTGCCCGCCAGCAGACGGGCATTTGCTACTATTACGCCCCTTAGCGCTGCCTGTCGAACCAGCGCCACCGCTGAACCGGAGTAACGATGACCGATCCCATTCGCCTCACCCAATACAGCCACGGTGCCGGTTGCGGCTGCAAGATCGCCCCCAAGACCCTGGAGACCATCCTGGCCGGCAGCGGCGCCCAGCACCTGGATCCACGGCTGTGGGTGGGCAATGCCTCGCGCGACGACGCGGCGGTCTATGGCCTGGACGACGAGCGCGGGGTGGTCTCCACCACCGATTTCTTCATGCCCATCGTCGATGACCCCTTCGATTTCGGCCGCATCGCCGCCACCAATGCCATCAGCGACATCTACGCCATGGGGGGCGATCCGCTGCTGGCCATCGCCATCCTCGGCTGGCCGGTCAACGTGCTGCCGCCGGAAGTGGCGCGCGAGGTCATCGCCGGTGGTCGGCGGGTCTGCGACGAGGCCGGCATTCCCCTGGCTGGCGGTCATTCCATCGACGCCCCCGAGCCGATCTTCGGCCTGGCCGTCACTGGGATCGTGGAAAAGCGCCATCTCAAGCGTAACGACACCGCGACCCTGGGCAGCCGCCTCTATCTGACCAAGCCGCTGGGCATCGGCATCCTCACCACCGCCGAGAAACGCGCCCTGCTGCGGCCCGAGGATCGCCATCTGGCGCGCGACACCATGTGCCAGCTCAATCGTCCGGGCAGTCGCTTCGGCCGCCTGGCCGGGGTCACGGCGATGACCGACGTCACCGGCTTCGGCCTGCTCGGCCACCTGGTGGAGATGGCCGACGGCAGTGGCCTCACCGCCGAACTCGACTTCGCTGCCATCCCCCGCCTCGAAGGGGTGGAGTTCTACCTCCAGCAGGGCTGCGTGCCCGGCGGTACCGAGCGCAATTTCGACAGCTACGGCAGCCGTATCGCCCCGCTGGCCGAAGACCGCCGCCAACTGCTGTGCGATCCCCAGACCAGCGGCGGCCTGCTGGTGGCCGTGGCGCCCGAGGGCGAGGCGGAATTTCTCGCCGTCGCTGCGGAACTGGGCCTGGCCCTGCAACCCATAGGGCAACTGGTGGACCGGCGCGCCCATACGGTCGAGGTGGCCTGATGAGCCAGCGTGAGGATGCCCGCGACCTGCAGGCGCTGTTCCTGAGCGATATTCCCCTGGTCGATGTCCGCGCCCCCGTGGAGTTCGGCAAGGGCGCCTTTCCCCAGGCGACCAATCTGCCGCTGATGAATGACCTGGAACGCCAGCGCGTCGGTACCCGCTACAAGCAGCAGGGTCAGCAGGCGGCGTTGCAACTGGGTCATCAGCTGGTGTCCGGGACAGTGAAGGAGGCGCGCATCCAGGCCTGGGCCGACTTCGCCCAGGCGCATCCCGAGGGCTATCTCTATTGCTTCCGTGGCGGCTTGCGCTCGCAGATCAGCCAGGAATGGCTGCGCAGCGAAGCCGGTATCGCCTATCCGCGGGTGGTAGGGGGCTACAAGGCCATGCGCACCTTCCTCATCGACACGCTGCAGCAGGCGCTCGCCGAGTGCGGCTTCGTGGTGGTGGGCGGCATGACCGGCACCGGCAAGACCGAAGTGGTGGCCCAGCTCGCTAATGCCGTCGATCTGGAGGGGCATGCCAACCACCGGGGCTCCAGTTTCGGCAAGCGCGCTACGCCGCAGCCGGGGCAGATCGATTTCGAGAACAGCCTGGCCATCGACCTGCTGCGGCGTCGCCATGCAGGGCAGGCGCAATTCGTGCTGGAAGACGAGTCGCGCCTGGTCGGTCGCTGCTCCCTGCCGCTGGAATTGCACCAGGGCATGCAGCAGTACCCCTTGGTCTGGCTGGAGGACAGCCGGGAAAACCGCATCGAGCGCATCCTGCGCGACTATGTCATCGACCTGGCAGCGGAATTCATCGGCCTGCACGGCCCCGAGCAGGGCTTCGCGCTGTTCGCCGAGCAGTTGCGCAAGAGTCTTTCCGGTATCGCCAAGCGTCTGGGCGGGGAACGCTTCCAGCGCCTCTCGGCCATTCTTGAAGAGGCCCTGGCGGAGCAGGCGCGCTCGGGCGACGTCGCGGTCCATCGTGGCTGGATCGAGGGACTGCTGGTGGAATACTACGATCCCATGTACGCCTATCAGCGCGAGAGCAAGGCCTCCCGGGTGATCTTCAGCGGCGATCAGGCCGCCGTGGTCGAATTTCTGCGCGACCGACGCTGAACAGCCTCCGCGCTTGGCGGTCTACGCTGCGGTTATCCGGCCGTTCCGGCCGGCTGCAGGTCGCAAGGAGACAAAGAGATGAACGCGAAACTGGTTCCTGTTCTGGCCGCCACCCTGGCTGCCGTGGTACTCGCAGGGTGCTCGGGCAAGGTGGTCAATCGCGATAGCTGCGCCGCCCAGACCCGTTCCGCCTGGCAGGAGCTCGACCTGGCCAAGGCCGAAGGCTTTTCCGGTACGGTGAGCTATTCCAAGGCGCTGGCGCTGCTGTCCACCGCCAAGACGCAACAGCAGGTCGAGGCCTACACCGGCTGTGTGAAGAATGCGGAAAAGGCGAGCTTCTATATTCGCGAGTCCCGCGCCGGTCGTTGAGTGGTCGTACGGATGGCAAACGGCCACCATTCAAAGCGACGTCGGCATAACCGCGTGCGACGGATAACGGCCCGTTAGCCCCCAACCCCTCAAGAATAGGCTTCTGCGGACGACAGCGTCGGTAGAACTCATTCCGTTGGGGTGCCGTATGAAAGGGATTGCCCGCTATCGCCTGGCCAATTGGCGAACCGCGACCAAACTGGCCGTGGGCTTTGGCCTGGTGCTGCTGCTGACCCTGGTGGTGGCCTTGCAGGGCGGGCTCGCGCTCAAGGACGTGGAACATCGCTTCGGTTCCCTGCGCGACATGGCCGCGGTCAACCGGCAGGTGATGCAGCTCCGCGCCCTGGAGCAGGGTTTTCGCCTCAGCGGCGAGGCCACCCAGGCCGAGCACCTGCGGCAGGCGCTGCCGGCGGTACTCGATCACCTGGGGCAGCTCGCGGCCGAGGTGGGCAGTGCCAACGCGGCCGATATCGACGCCGTCCGCGCGGTCACCCAGGCCTACGGCGCCGCCTTCGCCGACTATGAACGCCTCAACACCTCACGCCGTCTGGCCATGGAGGGGGCGGCCTTCCTCGTGGAAGGCGCGGCCAACAGCCTGGACATCCTCCAGTCCGGCCTGCTGGATGACGGCGCCTATGCCCTCAAGGACTCCGGCGGCAAGCAGGGCGCCGAACTCCTGACCCTGTCGCAGCAGGTCGGCGAACTCTATCGCCTGATGCTCAAGAGCCTCGACGAAGCCCAGGCGCGGGCCAGCAAGAGCACGGTGGACGACCAGCCGCTGCCTTCGGCCAGCGCCGCCCTCGAATTGCTGGCCAAGGTGGAGCCGCAACTGAGCGATCCGACCTATTCCTCGGTCATCCAGGACGTCTCCACCAATATCAAGGAATTCATCCGCCGCCTGGGCGACTATGCCGCCGCCCTGGCTCAGGAGCAGGCCGCCGGCGCACGCATGACCAGCCTGGCCGAGACCGCCGTGCAGCGGGTCGATGCCCTCTATGGCCAACAGGAAGTCGAACTGCAGGCGATGATGACCAAGCGCCTGCTGACCATCGGTGGCGTGGCCCTGCTGGCGTTGATCGTCGGCGCCCTGGCCGCGCTGATCATCACCCTGGCCATCGTTCGGCCGCTGCGCAAGGTGATCGCCGCTGCCGAACGCATCGCTCAGGGCCAGCTGGATGTCGAATTGACGGTTGATCGGGGCGACGAGATCGGCCAGTTGCAGAGATCCAGCGCCAGCATGGTGGCGGCGCTGCGCGGCATGGTCTTGCAGTTGCAGAGCGGTATCGGCCGACTCGGCCAGTCCGCGGCCGCCCTGGCCGAGCAGGCGCGCGAGGCGCAGCTGGGCGTGACCCGCCAGCGGGAGGAAACCGATCAGGTGGCCGCGGCCATGGCCGAACTGGCCGCCACGGCCCAGGGGGTCGCCGCGGACGCCGAGGCCGCTGCCGGTGCCGGCGATCAGGCCGAACGCCAGGTCAGCGATGGCCAGGCGGTGATCGGCCGCAGCCTGGCCGGTATCGAGACCCTGGGGGTGGACGTTCGCGCCGCTGCCGAGCGGCTCCAGGGCGTGTCCCACGACAGCCAGGCGATCAGCAGCGTGCTCGACGTGATCAAGGCGGTGGCCGAGCAGACCAATCTGCTGGCGCTCAACGCGGCCATCGAGGCGGCGCGCGCCGGGGAACAGGGTCGCGGCTTCGCCGTGGTCGCCGACGAGGTCCGCGCCCTGGCGCGCCGTACCCAGCAGTCGAGCGTCGAGATCGAACAACTCATCGTGGTGCTGCAGAAGGGCAGTGGCGAGGCGGTCGCGCGGATGCAGCAGAGCGAGACCCTGCTGGCCGGGACCCTGGGCAGTGCCGGTGACACGCGGCGCGCCTTTGCCGGTATCGCCACGGCGGTGGCCAGCATCCAGCAGAAGAATCAGCAGATCGCCGCGGCGGCGGTCCAGCAGCGTGGGGTGGCCGAAGAGGTCGCGGTCAATGTGACGCGCATTCGCGACGGCGCCGATCAATCCAGTCAGGCGATGGCGGCGACGGCCTCGGCCAGCCGCGAGCTGGCCGAGCTGGGTGACGAACTCTCGCGCCTGGTGCAGCGCTTCCACGTCTGACCGGCGCTGTTACTGAGCGTTGAGCGCCTGGCCGGTAGTGCCCTGGCTGGCCGGGCCAAGCAGATAGAGATAGACCGGCAGGATGGCGTCCGCCGCAGGCACCCGGGCCGGGTCCTCCTCGGGATAGGCCGCCGCGCGCATGGCGGTACGGGTACCGCCCGGGTTGACGCTGTTGACCCGGATACCGGCTTCTCCAAGCTCCTCGGCCCAGACCTGCATCAGGCCCTCGGTGGCGAATTTGGACACCGAATAGGCGCCCCAGCCAGCCCGGCCCTTGCGACCGACACTGCTGGAGGTGAAGATCACCGAGGCCTCACCGGCCGCCTTGAGCAGGGGCAGCAGGGTCTGGGTCAGGGCGAAGCCGGCCTGGACATTGACCTGCAGCACCTGCGCCAGGGCCGTGGCGGGCGTCTGCTCCAGCAGTACCCGCGGCCCCAGCAGGCCGGCGTTGTGCACCAGTCCATTCAGACGACCATGACGTCGCTGCAAGCGCTCAGCGACGGCAGCATAGGCCGCCGCATCGGCCTGTTCGAGATCCAGCACCAGGGGCTCGGCCCGGCCGCCGCCGGCCTGGATCTCCTGGCACACCTGATCCAGCGCCGCGGCATCGCGGCCCTGGAGAATGAGGGTCGCGCCCAGGGCGGCGCAGCCCTTGGCCAGGGCGGCGCCGATGCCGCGACTGGCGCCGGTGACGAGGATGATACGGTCTTTGAGCAGCTCGGCCGGAGCCTGGTAGTCGAACATCTGAACCCCTAGCAGCCGCACAGTGCGCGATCGAGCAGCGCACGCAATTCCAGCGGATGGTCGATGATGGCGTCGGCACCCCAGTGCTCGGGGTGGTCGTCCGGATGGATGTAGCCGTAGCGCGCCGCCACCGTCTTGCTGCCGGCGGCGCGGCCCGACTCGATGTCGCGCAGGTCGTCGCCGATGAACAGGGCGGTCTGGGGATCGACATCCAGTTGCCGGCAGGCCAGCACCACCATCTCCGGGTCCGGCTTGCTGTGCGTGACGTGGTCCGGGCAGACCAGGCAGGCCGAGCGCTCGGCCAGGCCCAGGCGCTGCATGATGGGCTCGGCGAAGCGCACCGGCTTGTTGGTCACCACGCCCCAGCGCAGCCGGGCGGCGTCGAGATCGCGCAGGATCTCCTGCATGCCGTCGAACAGCCGGGTATGGACCGCGCACTGCGTCTGGTAGCGCTCGAGGAATTCCAGGCGCAGCGGTTCGAGTTCGGCGCCCAGCGGATCGACCTCGAAGCCGGCCAGGATCATCGCCTTGGCACCGCCGGAAATGACGCCACGCAGGCGGGCCTCGTCGGCCGCTGCCAGGCCCTGGTCCTGGCGCATGGCCTGGATGATGGCGATGAAATCCGGCGCCGTGTCCAGCAGGGTGCCGTCCATGTCGAAAAGGACCGCTTGCAGACGCATGGCCTAGTCCTCGCGCTGGGTGCGCACCATGTAGTTCACCGTCACGTCGCCTTCCAGCTTGTATCTCTTGGTCAGCGGGTTGTAGGTGAGGCCGATGACGTCACGCAGATTGAGGCCGGCCGCACGCGCCCAGGCCCCCAACTCCGAGGGGCGGATGAACTTGCGAAAATCGTGGGTACCGCGCGGCAGCAGGCGCAGCACGTATTCGGCGCCGACGATGGCGAACAGATAGGCCTTGGGATTGCGGTTGATGGTGGAAAAGAACACCTGACCGCCCGGCTTGACCAGGTCGTGGCAGGCCTTGATCACCGACGAGGGATCCGGCACGTGTTCGAGCATCTCCAGACAGGTCACCACGTCGTAGGTGCCGGCGTGCTTGCGCGCGTGGTCCTCGGTGGTCTCCTGGATGTATTCCACCGGCACGCCGGATTCCAGCTGGTGCAGCCGGGCCACCGCCAGGGGCGCCTCGGCCATGTCGATGCCGGTCACCTGGGCACCACGTTGGGCCATGGCTTCGCTGAGGATGCCGCCACCGCAGCCGACGTCCAGCACCTTCTTGCCGGCTAGGCCGGCGTGCTGGTCTATCCAGTTGACGCGCAGCGGGTTGATGTCGTGCAGCGGCTTGAATTCGCTCTCGCGGTCCCACCAGCGGTAGGCGAGGGCCTCGAACTTGGCGATCTCGGCGTTATCGACATTGGACATGGTGTTCTCCAGAGGCAAGGGAGCGGGGCGCGTCAGGCGCCCTGCTGGATACGGGTGGCCCACTGCTGCGCATTGGCTATGAGTTCGGCCTCGTCCAGGCGCACGAGTTCGCTCTGGCGCAGCAGCGGCACGCCGCCGACCCAGACGTCGCTGACGCGATCGCGGCCGGTGGCGTAGATGAGTTGCGAGACGGGATCATAGAGCGGCTGCTGGGCGAGGCCGCTGAGGTCGACGGCGGTCAGGTCGGCCGCCTTGCCGATCTCCAGCGAGCCCAGGCAGCGCTCCAGGCCCAGGGCGCGGGCGCCGTTCAGGGTGGCCATGCGCAACGCGCGATGGGCATCCAGGGCGGTAGCCGAGCCGGCGACGGCCTTGGCCAGCAGGGCCGCGGTACGGGTCTCGCCGAGCAGATCGAGGTCGTTGTTGCTGGCCGCGCCGTCGGTGCCGATGGCGACATTGACGCCGGCCTGCCAGAGGCGCTCCACCGGGCAGAAGCCGCTGGCCAGCTTGAGGTTGGACTCGGGACTGTGGATGACGTGGCTGTTGGTTTCGACCAGGTTTTCCAGGTCCTCGTCGTCCACCTGGGTCATATGCACGGCCTGGAAACGCGGGCCGAGCAGACCCAGACGGCGCAGCCGGCTGAGCGGCCGTTCGCCGGTCTGCTCCAGCGCCTGCTCCACCTCGAAGGCCGTCTCGTGGACGTGCATCTGGATCGGTGCCTGCAACTGCTCGGCCAGCACCAGGATCTCTTCGAGCTTGGCGTCGGCCACGGTGTAGGGCGCATGGGGGCCGAAGGCCACGCTGATGCGCTCGTGCAGCTTCATGTCGTCGAACAGTTCCAGGCCGCGGCGGATCATGTCGTCGGCGGTACGGGCGCCGGGAATCGGGAAATCGAGGATTGGCAGGCAGACCTGGGCGCGTACGCCGGTGCGATGGATCGCCTCGCAAGCCACCTGGGGATAGAAGTACATGTCCGAGAAGCAGGTGATGCCGCCACGGATCTGCTCGGCGATGGCCAGGGTGGTGCCGTCACGGACGAAATCCTCGTCGACCCAGCGGCCTTCGGCGGGCCAGATGTGATCCTGCAGCCAGGTCTGCAGCGGCAGGTCGTCCGCCATGCCGCGAAACAGCGTCATGGCGGCGTGGCCGTGGGCATTGATCAGTCCGGGGATCAGCACCTTGCCCGGCAGCTCCAGGGTCTCCTTGGCCGGATGGCGCAAGGCCTCGCTGCGCGGGGCGAGCAGGGCGATGCAGCCGTCGCGCACACCCAGCGCGTAATCGCGCAGGACCACCCCGGCCGGCTCCACCGGCACGATCCAGCTGGGGAGCAACAAGAGGTCCAGGGGCGCGGGGGTGGGCATCTGCGGCGGTTCCAAGAGGGGCGAGCCGGCAGTATAGCGGTCCTTGCGGCGCTACCGCTAAATCCGCACGCCGATGCCGGTATACTGGCGGGCTACAGATTCAGGTCGAGGAAAGATCATGCGAGAGCGTCTGCTGGCGGCGGAAAAGATCAAGGCGATCGAGTGGCGGGACGGTGCCCTGCACCTGCTCGACCAGCGCCTGTTGCCGCTGCGCGAACACTGGGTCGCCTGTCACGGCGCCGCCGAGGTGGCCCAGGCCATCCGCGACATGCTGGTGCGAGGCGCGCCGGCCATCGGCATCAGCGCCGCCTATGGCGTGGTGCTGGGTGCCCGCCAGCGCGCCGCGGCGGGCGAGGACTGGCAAGCGACCGTCAACGCCGACTTCGAACTGCTGGCGGCCTCGCGGCCCACCGCGGTCAACCTGTTCTGGGCGCTCAACCGGATGCGCGAGCGCTTGGCGCGCACCGCGGGGGAGGGTGCCCTGGCGGCGCTGGAAGCCGAGGCGATAGCCATCCACCTGAGCGATCGCGAAGCCAACCTGACCATGGCCCAGCTGGGTGTCGAGCTGATCCGCAAGCACGACGCCAGCAAGCAGACCTTCCTGACCCACTGCAATACCGGCGCCCTGGCCACCGGCGGCTTCGGCACTGCCCTGGGCGTGTTGCGCGCGGCGCACCTGGATGGTCTGGTGGAATGCGTCCACGCCGACGAGACCCGTCCCTGGCTGCAGGGCTCGCGCCTGACCGCCTGGGAACTGGCCGGGGAGGGCATCCCGGTCAGCCTCAACGCCGATGCCGCCGCGGCGCACCTGATGAAGACGCGCAACGTCGCCTGGGTGATCGTCGGCGCCGATCGCATCACCGCCAATGGCGACGTGGCCAACAAGATCGGCACCTACAACCTGGCGGTCATTGCCATGCACCACGGGGTGCGCTTCATGGTGGTGGCGCCCAGTTCCACCATCGACATGAAGCTCGCGTCCGGTGACGACATCCCCATCGAGGAACGCGCCGGTCACGAGTTGCTGGAAGTGGGCGGGCAGCGCATCGCCGCCGGCGTGGAGGCCTTCAATCCGGTGTTCGACGTCACCCCGGCCGATCTCATCGACGCCATCGTCACCGAGCGCGGTGTGGTGGAGCGTCCGGACGCCAAGAAGATGGCCGAGCTGATGAATCGTCGACGCCTGCATTGAGGTGATCGCCAGGGGCGGATACATCCCTGAATGTGTTAGAATTTCGCTCTTTGCACAGGCTTTGTCCGAAAGCCCTCGGCAGGCGGTGATGCAGTACCGAAAACCGGTTGGAGCGCCCCTTGCGCCGCCGGTGGCAGGCACCGCCAGACGGGCTTTCGCCTCTCCTATATCAGGCTCGGCCGACGTGCGGACGAGCCCTAGCGCTTTTCAGATCAGAAGGAACCAGGCTTCTCATGGGTGAACTGGCCAAAGAAATCCTCCCGGTCAATATCGAAGACGAATTGCGGCAGTCGTATCTCGACTACGCGATGAGCGTCATCGTCGGCCGGGCCCTGCCGGATGTGCGCGACGGCCTCAAGCCGGTGCACCGGCGCGTGCTCTACGCCATGAGCGAGCTGGGCAACGACTGGAACAAGCCGTACAAGAAATCCGCCCGTGTGGTGGGTGACGTCATCGGTAAGTACCACCCCCACGGCGACACCGCCGTCTACGACACCATCGTGCGGATGGCCCAGCCCTTCTCGCTGCGCTACATGCTGGTGGACGGCCAGGGCAACTTCGGTTCGGTGGACGGCGACAACGCCGCGGCCATGCGTTACACCGAAGTGCGGATGTCCAAGCTCGCCCACGAACTGCTGGCCGACCTGGACAAGGAAACCGTCGACTGGGTGCCCAACTACGACGGCACCGAGCAGATCCCGGCGGTGATGCCCACGCGCATCCCCAACCTGCTGGTCAATGGTTCCAGCGGCATCGCGGTCGGCATGGCCACCAACATCCCGCCGCACAACCTCGGCGAAGTGATCGATGGCTGCCTGGCGCTGATCGAGAACAGCGAGCTGACCGTCGACGACCTGATGCAGTACATCCCCGGTCCGGACTTCCCGACCGCGGGCATCATCAACGGTCGTGCCGGCATCATCGAGGCCTATCGCACCGGTCGTGGGCGCATCTATGTGCGGGCCCGCGCCGAGGTCGAGGACATCGATAAGAGCGCCAATCGCCAGCAGATCGTCATCACCGAGCTGCCCTACCAGCTCAACAAGGCACGGCTGATCGAGAAGATCGCCGAGCTGGTGAAAGAGAAGAAGATCGAAGGCATCACCGAGCTGCGCGACGAGTCCGACAAGGACGGCATGCGCGTGGTCATCGAGCTGCGTCGCGGCGAAACCCCCGAGGTGGTGCTCAACAACCTCTACGCTCAGACCCAGCTGCAGACGGTGTTCGGCATCAACGTGGTGGCCCTGCTCGACGGCCAGCCGCGGACCCTGAACCTCAAGGAACTGCTGGAAGCCTTCATCCGTCACCGCCGTGAAGTGGTGACCCGGCGGACCGTCTACGAACTGCGCAAGGCGCGCGAGCGTGGCCACATCCTCGAAGGCCAGGCGGTCGCCCTGTCCAACATCGATCCGGTCATCGAGTTGATCAAGAGCTCGCCGACCCCGGCCGAAGCCAAGGAGCGCCTGATTGCCACGCCCTGGGAATCCAGCGCGGTACGCGAGATGGTCGAGCGCGCCGGCGCCGATTCCTGCCGTCCGGACGAACTGCCGGAGCAGTATGGTCTGCACGAAGGCAGGTACCACCTCTCGCCGGAACAGGCCCAGGCGATCCTCGACCTGCGCCTGCACCGCCTGACCGGCCTGGAGCACGAGAAGCTCATCGCCGAGTACCAGGAAATCCTGCTGCAGATCGGCGAGCTGATCCGCATCCTGACCAACCCCGAGCGGCTGATGGAAGTCATCCGCGAGGAGCTGGAAAAGGTCAAGGCCGAGTTCGGCGACAAGCGTCGCACCGAGATCATCGCCTCCCAGGTGGACCTGACCATCGCCGACCTCATCACCGAGGAAGACCGCGTCGTCACCATCTCCCATGGCGGCTACGCCAAGTCCCAGCCGCTGCACGCCTACCAGGCCCAGCGCCGGGGCGGTCGCGGCCGTTCGGCCTCGGCGGTCAAGGAAGAGGACTACATCGAGCACCTGCTGGTCGCCAACAGCCATACCACCCTGCTGCTGTTCTCCAGTCTGGGCAAGGTGTACTGGAAGCGTACCTACGAGATACCCGAAGCCTCCCGCGCCGCCCGTGGCCGGCCGCTGGTCAACCTGCTGCCGCTGGCCGAAGGCGAGCGCATCACCGCCATGCTGCCGGTCGATCTGGAAGCCGTGCGCCAGCAGGCGCCGATCGGTGAAGAAGACCTGGGCGAGCAGGACGACAACCTGGACATCGAAGACGCCGTGCTGGTGGAAGACGATGTCGAGAGCGAAGGTGAAGGCGAAGAGGGCGAGCTCCTCGATGCCGGCCAGGACGAGCCCACCGGCGCCTACATCTTCATGGCCACCCGCAACGGCACCGTGAAGAAGACCCCGCTGGTGCAGTTCAGCCGTCCGCGCAGCAATGGCCTGATCGCGCTGAAGCTGGAGGAGGGCGACAGCCTGATCGCCGCCGCCATCACCGACGGTGCCCGCGAAGTCATGCTGTTCTCCGACGGTGGCAAGGTCATCCGCTTCAAGGAGCGCCATGTGCGCACCATGGGCCGTACCGCCCGCGGCGTGCGCGGCATGCGCCTGGCCGAAAGCCAGCGCCTGATTTCCATGCTGATCCCCGAGCCGGGCGCCGAGATCCTCACCGCCAGCCTCAACGGCTTCGGCAAGCGCACCGCCATGGCCGAATACCCGCAGCGCGGCCGCGGTGGCCAGGGCGTGATCGCCATGGTCATCAACGAGCGCAACGGTCCCCTGATCGGCGCCATCCAGGTGCTGGACGGCGAAGAGATCATGCTGATCTCCGACCAGGGCACCCTGGTACGGACCCCGGTGGAAGGCATTTCCCGGACCAGCCGGAATACCCAGGGCGTTACCCTGATCAAGCTCGGCAAGGGCGAGAAGCTGGTGGGGCTGGAGCGGGTGCAGGAGCCTTCGGTGGACGAAGAGCTGCTGGATCACGAAGCCGAACTGGACGACGAGGTGCTCGACAAGGAGTTGCCGGTCGACAGCCACGAGCCGGACCAGGACGATGTGCTGCCCGGTGCCAGCGATGTACCGAGCGATGACCTTCCCGACGAGGATGACGAGTGATGAGCAAGCGTGCCTACAACTTCTGCGCCGGCCCGGCGGCCCTGCCTGAAGCTGTGCTGCGCCAGGCCCAGGCCGATCTGCTGGATTGGCAGGGCCGTGGCCTGTCGGTAATGGAGATGAGCCATCGCGGTGAAGATTTCACCGCCATCTCTAGCCAGGCCGAGGCCGATCTGCGCGAGTTGCTGGGTGTCCCCGGCAACTACAAGGTGCTGTTCCTGCAGGGCGGCGCCAGTCTGCAATTCGCCCAGCTGGCGATGAACCTGATGCCCGAGGGCGGCAAGGCCGACTACATCGACACGGGCATCTGGTCGCGCAAGGCCATCGAGCAGGCGCAGCACTATGGCACCGTCAATGTCGCCGCCAGCGCCAAGGGCTACGACTACTTCGCCATCCCGGGGCAGCACGAGTGGCAGCTGTCCAAGGATGCCGCCTACGTTCACTACACCCCCAACGAAACCATCGGCGGCCTGGAGTTCGACTGGATTCCGGACGTGGGCGATGTGCCCCTGGTGGCGGATGCTTCTTCCGACATCCTCTCGCGTCCGCTGGACGTCTCGCGCTTCGGGCTGATCTACGCCGGTGCGCAGAAGAACATCGGGCCCAGCGGCCTGGTGGTGGTGATCGTCCGCGAAGACCTGCTGGGTCGCGCCCGCGCCGCCTGCCCGACGCTGCTGGACTACAAGGTCGAGGCCGACAACGGCTCCATGTACAACACGCCGGCGACCTTCTCCTGGTACCTCTCGGGGCTGGTGTTCAAGTGGCTGAAGGAGCAGGGCGGTCTGCCCGCCATGGAGCGCCTGAATCGCCAGAAGAAAGAGCTGCTGTACGGCTTCATCGATGCCAGCGACTTCTACAGCAACCCCATCGCCCAGGACGACCGCTCCTGGATGAACGTACCCTTCCGCCTGGCGGACGAGCGCCTCGACAAGGCGTTCCTCCAGGGCGCCGAAGCGCGCGGCCTCCTGTATCTGCAGGGGCATCGTTCGGTGGGCGGCATGCGCGCCTCCATCTACAATGCCGTCACCCTGGAAGCCGTCCAGGTGCTGGTGAATTATCTGGCCGAATTCGAGAAGGAGCACGGCTGATCATGTCGGAACACGAGCTCAAGGCGCTGCGCCTGCGTATCGACAGTCTGGACGAGCGCATCCAGGACTTGATCAGCGAACGCGCTCGCTGCGCCCAGGACGTGGCGCGGGTCAAGATGGGAACGCTGGCGGAAGGCGAAAAGCCCGTGTTCTACCGGCCCGAGCGCGAAGCCCAGGTCCTCAAGCGGGTGATGGAGCGCAACGGCGGTCCGGTCCGTGACGAAGACATGGCGCGACTGTTCCGCGAGATCATGTCCTGCTGCCTGGCCCTGGAAGAGCCGCTGCACGTGGCCTATCTCGGCCCGGAAGGTACCTTTTCCCAGGCCGCGGCGCTCAAGCACTTCGGCAAGGCCGTGGTGACCCGGCCCATGGCGGCCATCGACGAAGTCTTTCGCGAGGTCGCCGCCGGTGCCTCCCAGTTCGGCGTGGTGCCGGTGGAGAATTCCACCGAGGGTGCGGTCAACCACACCCTGGACAGCTTTCTCGAGCACAACCTGTCGATCTGCGGCGAGGTGGAACTGCGTATCCACCATCATCTGCTGATCGGCGAAAACACCAAGGCCGACAGCATCACCCGCATCTATTCCCACGCCCAGTCGCTGGCTCAATGCCGCAAGTGGCTGGACTCCTATTACCCGAGCGTCGAGCGGGTGGCGGTGGCCAGCAACGCCGAAGCGGCGCGGCGGGTGAAAGGGGAATGGAACAGCGCGGCCATCGCCGGCGACATGGCGGCCTCGCTCTACGGCCTGACTCCGGTTCAGCAGAAGATCGAGGATCGCCCGGACAACTCCACGCGCTTCCTCATCATCGGCAACCAGGACGTGCCGCCCAGTGGCGACGACAAGACTTCCATCATCGTTTCCATGCAGAACAAGCCGGGCGCCTTGCACGAGCTGCTGCTGCCGTTCCACACCAACAACATCGACCTCAGCCGGATCGAGACGCGGCCTTCGCGCAGCGGC
The DNA here is from genome assembly GCF_029872515.1 of Pseudomonas flavocrustae. Lineage (NCBI taxonomy): Bacteria > Pseudomonadati > Pseudomonadota > Gammaproteobacteria > Pseudomonadales > Pseudomonadaceae > Pseudomonas > Pseudomonas flavocrustae. The sequence continues at coordinate 377,372 of NZ_JAPDIQ010000001.1, forward strand.
AAGTGGACCTATGTCTTCTTCATCGACTTCCTTGGCCACCAGGCTGATCCGCTGATCCGCGATGTCCTGGAGCGTCTGTCCACCGGCGCCGTGGCGCTCAAGGTCCTCGGTTCCTATCCCCGCGCCGTACTTTGACGGAGCAGGCGTTGGTTGCGGGCGTCAGCGGCGACGCACGCAGCCGTGTTCGTCGAAGGTCACCAGCCGCGTGCGGTCCTTGCGCTGGCGCGCCTCGTAGTGATAACGGGTCAGGGCATCCAGCTGGGAAATCCGCTGCGGTGGCCCCAGGGCGCTCTCCACGTCCGCCCGGCTCATGCCGACCTTGACCTGTCCGCGGATGATCGCCTGGCGCCTTGCGCTGGCGCTGAGCAGATCGCCACAGCCGTCCGTCTTGGCTGCCACCACCGTGGGTGTGCGCGCGACTTCCTTGCGGGGAGCGGCCTTGGGTTTCGCCATCAGCGTGGGTTTGGCGCCGCCCGGACGGGGATTGTCCGCGCGCTGCAGACGGCTGTCGCTGTCCGAGGCGCAACCGCTGGCGGAAAAGGTGAGGTGGCCGCTGGCATCTTCGCAGCGATACACCGTGGCCGCCTGGGCGCTGGTGCAACCCAGCAGCAGGCCGAGCACGAGCAGCTTCTTCATGGGACGTCCTCCTTGACGTAGGGGCTCAAGCTTAGCGAAGGCGGGGAGGTTCGGCGAGGGTCGGAAGCGTGCCCTCGGGGCCTTGCGGAAGCCTTGCAAATAGCTGTTTTGAAACCCTTTTGCCTTCGCACCCGCCAGCGGTCCGGTGTATCATCCCCGCCGTCAGCCCCGCCGGGGCAGTGGTTATCCCCCCCTTATGGACTTACCCAGTCAATACTCAATCGCCTTTTTCGTCCCGTTGTTGAGTTAGGGTTCGTCGGTGCGCTCCGCCGGCGGGCCGGAGTGCGCTATGACCGTAGTGAACGAAGCAGAAATCAGAAAGCCCCACGAGACGCTGCAGGAGCGGCTCGCCCAGGTCGTGGAGTTGTTGGAGCGCTACGACCTCGCTGTCGAGGCGCGTGAAGACCACGATCGCGCCCCCGTATCCCCCGCCGATATTCCCGAAGAAGGCCTCGAAGAGCTGCGTGCCCGCCTGGACGAGCTGCACCCGGCTGACGTCGCCTTCATCCTCGAAGCCTTGCCACGGGAAGACCGCCTGACCGTCTGGGGTCTGGTCAAGACCGAGCGCGATGGCGAGATCCTGCTCGAAGTCTCGGACGCGGTCCGCGAGACCCTGATCGCCGACATGGACGACCAGGAAATTCTCGCGGTAGCCGGCCAGCTCGACGCCGACGAACTCGCCGACCTGGCGCCGGATCTGCCGCGCGATGTCGTTCACGAGCTCATGGACGCCCTCGACGCCCAGCAGCGCGAGCGGGTGCGCTCCGCGCTGTCCTACGAAGAGGATCAGGTCGGCGCGCTGATGGACTTCGAGATGGTGACCATCCGTGATGACGTGGCCCTGGAAGTGGTATTGCGCTACCTGCGGCGGCTGAAAGAGCTGCCCGACCATACCGACAAGCTGTTCGTGGTCGATAACGACAGCATCCTCAAGGGTGTGCTGCCGATCAAGCGCCTGCTGGTCAACGATCCGGAAAAGCTGGTGGTCGAGGTCATGGCCAAGGAGGCGGTGGCCTTCCATCCCGACGGCGATGCCTATGACGCGGCCCAGGCGTTCGAGCGCTATGACCTGGTTTCGGCACCGGTGGTGGACAAGAACGGCAAGCTGATCGGTCGTCTCACCATCGATGAGATGGTCGACCTGATCCGTGAGGAAAGCGAAAGCGAAGTCCTCAACATGGCCGGTCTGCGCGAAGACGAAGACGTCTTCGCCTCGGTGTGGAAATCGGTGGGCAACCGCTGGACCTGGCTGGCCACCAACCTCATCACGGCCTTCATCGCTTCGCGGGTCATCGGTCTGTTCGAGGGTTCGATCGAGAAGCTGGTGGCTCTGGCCGCACTCATGCCCATCGTGGCCGGTATCGGCGGCAACTCGGGCAACCAGGCCATCACCATGATCGTCCGCGCCATGGCGCTGGGGCAGATCAGTGTCACCAGCACCGCACGGCTGCTGCGCAAGGAAATGGGCGTCGCCCTGTGCAATGGCGTTATCTGGGGTGGGGTGATAGGGCTGGTGGCCTTCTATCTCTATAGCAGCTGGTCATTGGGCCTGGTGATGATGGGCGCCATGACCCTCAATCTGCTGCTGGCTGCATTCATGGGGGTGTTGATTCCCATGACCCTGCAGCGCTTCGGCCGTGATCCGGCCATGGGGTCGAGCGTGCTGATCACCGCGGTGACCGACAGCGGCGGCTTCTTCATCTTCTTGGGACTCGCCACCCTCTTCCTGATGTAGGACAGGGTAGGGGGCAAAGGGCTACCCAGGGGCAGGGCAGCCCGGACGCCGTCAGGATGCGGCGTCGATGTCGTGGGCGATCAGCGAGATCAGGGCGTTCTGCTGCCGACCCGACAGCTGGCGAAAGCGCTGCAGCAACTCCCGCTCGCTGGCGGTGATCTCCGGACTGTCCAGGCGAAGCCCGGGTTCGTCGCCAAGGGCGCCCTCTTGCTGCAAGCTCTGCTCGAGACGCGCGATGATTTCGGAGTTCATGCTGCGATGATGGTTGCGGGCCACATCCGCGATGCGCTCTCGCATGCCCTCGGGCAGACGCACGACGAATTTGTCAGCGGTACGGCTTGAGTAGGATCTAATGGCCTGGGTCATTGAGGTACTTCATCTGGAGTCAAAAATCAGTGAAGGCGTTAGCCCTCGTCTCGTTCCGCTAGCACTCACGGCACCTTGGACTCTGTAACCACCTGTCCCTAGGTATCTGTTTTTATTGACGTCAATTTACCGACGTACGCAACAAATTGCAAAGCTGCCGAAGAACTTCCTGCCGTTGTCCGTCCTCGCGCACTGCGGCGCTGCCGAACCGGAACATGACAAACCTTCCACTGCTCGTTACCATGAGCGCCCTTTCCTGTCCCAGTAGCTCAATTGGATAGAGCATCCCCCTCCTAAGGGGAAGGTTGGTGGTTCGACCCCACTCTGGGACACCAGATTCCTTTCCAGTACCTCTCCTCGCGATCCGACGCCTTCGGGTGCCCTTGCCGAACCGTTACAGCAGTTTGGAGGATAGGGCAAAAACGGCGACCTTGTCCGACTTCCAGGCTCTTCCAGTAGCGATTTGTGGCTGTGATCACAGCATAGAGCAGCAGACGAAAACCTGCCGAATTTATCTGTACTCTCCGTTGGCTAACCGTCTGCATTGCTTGTATCTGGAGCGCCTCTGGAGGTTCGCGTCATGGCCTTTTATCCCGTCCTACTTTCAGTCGTGTTCGTCGTTCGTAATCAGGCTGCCGAGTTGCAGAGCGTCCTCGAACGCGCGGCAACTGTTATCGGTCCCTTGGTAAGTGACTACGAACTTATCATTGTCGATAACGCCTCCGCTGATGACAGCGTAGCGCGACTCAAACAACTCACCAGTATCACCGGCCTGCCCAATCTGCAGGTATATGCCCTGACCAAGGAAGTGGATTCCGATACCGCTGCCTGGGTGGGTCTGGAAAATGCGCTTGGTGACTTCGCGGTCGTCATAGATCCGGAAACCGATGACATCGCCTTCTTGCCTGACATGTTGCAACAGGCGGCCGGCGGCATCGACGTGGTGTTCGCCAACAATCAGCAGAAAGTTCGCCAGACCCTGTCCTACAGTCTTTGCTCCAGAGGTTTCAACAGCCTCTACCGGCAATTCAACGGGGTCGATCTGGCCAAGGATGCGCCCCAGTACCGGATGCTCAGCAAGAAGGTCATCAATTATATCCTGCGCCATCCCGCGCCGGCCTTGACCTATCGGCACCTGCCGGCGACGGCGGGCTTCTCCCGTACCAATCTCGAATACAGCATGCCGCCGCGCAGTAGCAAGCCCAAGCGGCTGTCCGGCAGCTTTGATCGCGGTGCCCGCCTGCTGGTGTCCTCCACCCGCAAGCCGATGCGCATGGTCAGCTTCCTGTCCATCGTGGGTGCCCTGTCCAATCTGCTCTATTCCATCTACGTCATTGCCATCGGCCTGTTCAAGGATGACGTCGCACCGGGTTGGGTGACGATTTCATTACAGCAGTCCGGCATGTTCTTTCTCATTTCGCTGGTCCTGCTCGTCCTTGGCGAATATGTCCTGCAGTTGACCCACAGAGTCAACGAAGGGCCGCTCTATCATGTCGCCCAGGAGTTCACGAGCGCCGTCATGACGCGCCGTGACAAGCTCAATGTCGAAGTAGTGCAGGGCGGTAATGCCGCAGGACCGGCTACTCAATTTGGCATGGCCTGACGATCATGAAAGATGCGATCGTCATCGGTGGTGGATTTTACGGGGCCATGACGGCCCTGTATCTCATGCGCGTGAGGGGCTTTGCGAAAGTCACCCTGATCGAGCGGGAAGACGGGCTGTTGAAGCGTGCCTCTTACAACAATCAGGCACGTGTTCATAACGGTTATCACTATCCGCGCAGTTTCGTCACGGCCTTTCGCAGCCGGGTCAACTTGCCGCGCTTCTTGCGCGACTATCCCGATGTGGTAGTGCGGGATTTCACCAAGTTGTATGCCATTGCCCGCAACAACTCCAAGGTAACGGCCAAGCAGTTCGAACGTTTCTGTCAGGGGATCGAGGCTTCCCTGCAGCCGGCATCCGAAGAATTAAGTCGATTGTTCGACGATCGATTGATCGAGGCGGTGTATCTGACGGAGGAATATGCCTTCAACTCCGCCGTACTTGCCGCCGAAGTGAGTCGCGAGCTCGATGCCGTCGGCGTCGAGGTGCGCCTCAAGAGTCGCGTGATGGCGATCCGCGGTGAAGCGGGGGGACTGGGTGCCGAGGTCGTGGATGAAGCCGGACGACAGGAGGAGCTGCACTGCCGCTACCTCTTCAACTGTACCTACAGCGGGCTCAACCAGTACGGCGGCGATTTTCCCGGCACCGCTACCCGGTTGCGCCATGAGATCACCGAGATGGCCCTGGTGGAGATGCCTCCGGAGCTGCGCAACCTCGGCGTGACGGTCATGGACGGTCCGTTCTTTTCCATGATGCCGTTCCCAGCGCGCGGTCTGCACACCCTGTCCCATGTGCGTTACACCCCGCACCTGAACTGGGAAGACGCCAATGGCACCGATCCCTATGCCCTGCTCGACGACTACGACCGTGCTTCGCGAGCGGACTGGATGGTGCGCGACGTGGCCCGCTACATGTCGGCTGCGGCACGGGTGGAGTACCGGGATTCGCTGTTCGAGGTGAAGACCATCCTGATGAAGAACGAAGGTGACGACGGCCGTCCCATCCTCTTCGAACAACATTCCCAGCTGCCCGGCTGCTATTCGATGCTGGGCGGCAAGATCGACAACATTTTCGATGCCCTGGAGCGCCTCGATGCCGAACCCTTCCACTGAAGCGACACCCAGGGGGGTGTCCGGCGTCGCCGGCTTCATCAGCGTTCTGATCTTTTCCATCATCAATTTCTTTCTGTTCGGCAAGGGCGTCATCCTCGACCCCTTCCACCAGGGGGAATATTTCGCCACGCTGCCGACGCTGCTGCACAGTCAGCCAGGCGCCCATGCCTTCACCATCCATGGCGGGCTGGATTTCATCCCGGTGTGGCTGGCGGAGACCTGGTTCGGTGCCCAGCACACCTTCCTGGTGACCCAGATCCTCTATGGACTGTGCAACACCGGCGCGGCCCTATTGCTGTGGGGAACGGCCGTTTTGCTGTGCCCCGTGCCCAAGGGCCGCGCTCGCCTGATCCTGCTGGTCGCCGTGGGCGCCGTGGCGACCCAGGTGGTGGGCTATCGCGATCTCTTTCTGCTGCTGTCGCTGTTCCTCTTCTGTCTGCATCGCAAGGTGGAGACCACGCCGCGGCGATTGGTCTGCGAGGTGCTGCTCGGCCTGGCGGCCGGCTTCAATCTGTTCTGGTCCTATGACCGCGGGATCGCCGGGGTGCTGGCCATCGGCTCGGCGGTACTGCTCACGCTGCTTCTGCATCGGCGCCATTTCCTGTCGCTGCTGACCTTCGTGGCAACGGTTGGCTGGCTTGGCTTTGGTACCGATTTCTTCGCCCTGACCGATTACGTCAAGAACCTGACCTTCCTTCTGGAAACCTCGTCCCAGTGGGGCTATGGCCTGAATGCCCGGCCGCTGGCGCTGAGCCTGCTGCTGGCAGTGCCTACGGCGCTGGCCGGTTTCGCCCTGATCCGCTGTCTGCCCTGGCCGTGGCGCTGGAGCGAGGATCTGCCGCTGATTGGTGCCCTGGCAGTGCTGCTCGCGATCTTCTTCAAGATCGGGGTCAATCGCGCGGACTTCCAGCATATCCAGATGGGCTTCTGGGTACCCCTGCTGAGCCTGCTCTATGCCGCCCGCCGGCAGCGGCTGGCCCGCAACGGCGGCTGGGACATCTCGGCGCATCCGCGCGCGGCGGCCGCGGCCATTGCCGCTGCCGTACTGATGGGGCTGGTCGGACTTAATCCCTCGCCGTTCTTTGCGGTGCTGCTGGCGGGTGCGCTGCTGGCCTTCAGCCGGCGTCTGCTGGTACCGGCCCTGGCGGCGCTGCTGGTGCTGCTCGCCGCCTTCAATCTCTACAAGTCGCCGGTCGAGCGCGTGTGGGCCCAGGGGCTCGCCTGGGTGCCGGCGCTGACCGCCTTGCCGGATGACGCCGCCTTGGCCACGCCCGGGGTGCAATGGGCCTCGCGGCGCCTGCTGGAAAGCGGCGCCCACTGTGTGTTCGATCTGGCCAACAACGGGGTCATCAACGGCGTGACCGATCTGCCGGCCTGTACCAAGTACATCTATCCGGTCTATGCCACGCCACCCTACGAGGCCGATCTGCTCAGCGATCTGCAGCAGGCCGATCCGCCGGCGGTGGTGTATTCGACGACCTTCTGGTCATTCAAGCTGAACAACATTTCCATGCACGACAAGTTTCCACGACTCAAGGCCTACCTGGACGAGCGTTATCCCGTCGAGGAGTGCCAACCGGACTATTGCCTGAGATTCAAGACCAAGGGGTGAGCTACATGAAGACCGACGCATTGATAGGGTACAGCGGCTTCGTGGGGTCGACGCTGCTCAAGCAGAAGGCCTTCGGCGCGCTGTTTCGCTCCACCAATATCGACCAGATCGGCGATCAGCCCTATGGCCAGGTCATCTGCGCCGGAGCGCCGGCGCAGAAGTGGATCGCCAATCGCGATCCTGCGGCCGATCGCGAGAAGATCGATGGCCTGATCAGTCATCTGTCGCGGATCCAGTGCGATTCCTTCGTGCTGATCAGCACCGTGGATGTCTTCAAGCAGCCGCTTGGCGTTGATGAGACCACCGCGGTGGACGCAGAGGGATTGCACGCCTATGGCGCCAATCGCTATCGACTGGAGCAATTCGTCCGAGAGCATTTCGCCAACGCCCTGATCGTCCGCCTGCCGGGCCTGGTCGGGCCCGGGCTGCGCAAGAACGTGATCTACGACCTGCTCAACGACAACAACCTGCACGCGGTGGAAAGTCGCGGCGTCTTCCAGTTCTATCCGATGGTCAATCTCGGCTATGACATCCAGACCGCCCAGGCTGCCGGGCTGGACTTGGTGCACCTGACCGCCGAGCCCATCAGCGTGGCTGACATCGCCAGCCAGGGTTTCGGACGCGACTTCGGCAATACCCTGGAGGGTACGCCAGCGCGCTACGATTTCCGCAGCGTGCATGCCGAGGTCTTCGGCGGGCGTGACGGCTACCAGTACAGCGCGCGCGACACCCTGCTCGCGGTCCGCGCCTATGCGCAGTCGGAACCCCCGGTCATCAAGGCGGAGGGTCAGTGATGCGCATCGCCATCTCCAATATCGCCTGGGATCCGACCGATGACGCCATGGTCGCCGAGATCCTGCAGCAATACCGGGTGGATGCCATCGACATCGCCCCCGGCAAGTATTTCGCCGATCCCAAGACGGCCACCGCCCAGGAAATCCAGGTCGTGCGTCAGCAGTGGCAGGCCCGCGGCATCGAGATCACCGGCATGCAGGCGTTACTGTTCGGCACCAGCGGTCTCAACGTTTTCGGCGCCGACGACGTGCAGCGCGCGCTGCTGGCGCAGCTGGAGGGCGTCTGCCGGGTCGCCGAGGGGCTGGGCGCGACGCGCCTGGTGTTCGGCTCGCCGCGCAATCGCGATCGCTCGGGGCTGAGTGACGACCAGGCCCTGGCGCAGGCACGGGACTTCTTCCGCCGCCTGGGTGATGTAGCCGCGGCGCACCGGGTGCAGATCTGCCTGGAGCCGAATCCGCTTCGCTATGGCGCCAACTTCATGATCGACAGCGATTCCACCGCCGCCGTGGTACGGGCCGTGGAGCATCCGGCGATCCTCATGCAACTCGATACCGGCGCCCTGACCATCAACGAGGAAGATGCCGCCCGCGTCCTCGAAGAGCATGCCGAACTGATCGGCCACGTCCATGCCAGCGAACCGGATCTGGTGACCCTGGGGGAGGGCGGTACCAATCACGAGGGCATCGCCTTCGCCCTGACCCGGCGGCTGCCGGAGCAGGTAGTCAGCATCGAGATGCTGCCGGCCAAGCAGGGCTCCAACCTGGCCGCGCTGGAGCGTGGCGTTCAGGTCGCGGTCAAGGCCTATCGCGACCTGCCGGAGGCCGCCGCATGAAGTGGCTGATCCTGATCCTGGGCATTGCCTCCAACGCCTCGGCGAGCGTGCTGGTGAAGCTGGCCATGCTGCCGCCGCGACGCTTTCCCAGTCTGAGCGATCCCATGGCCGCGCTGGCCAACTGGCCATTCTGGCTGGGACTGTTCATGTATGGCCTGGCCTTTCTGCTGTATGCCGCCGCCCTTGCCAAGCTGCCGCTGAACGTGGCGCATCCGGTGCTGACGGCCGGGGCCATCGCCAGCGTCGCCTTGTTGTCGGTGGTGATCTTTCGCGAAGCCTTTCCCTGGACCACGGCGGCAGGCATCGTCCTGATCATCGCCGGCGTCGCCCTCATCACGGCCCGTGTCGGTTGAACCTGGAGGACCTATGACTACTGCAATTCCCGCCACCGAGCGCGCCCTCTGGCAGGTGCCCAGCTATTCGACGACCTTCTGGAACGGTCGCAGCCGTCCGCATTGCGTGGTGATCCCGGTCATCAACGAAGGCGAGCGGATTCTCAACCTTTTGCGGCGCATGGCGGCGGTCAGGATCGCCGACATCGCCGATGTCATCATCGTCGACGGTGGCAGTACCGACGGCTCGCTGGAGCCGCAGCGGCTGCAGGAGCTGGGCGTGCGTGGGCTGCTGGTCAAGACCGCACCGGGCAAGCTCAGCTCCCAGCTGCGCTGCGCCTATGCCTTCGTGCTCGACGAGGGCTACACCGGCATCGTGACCATCGACGGCAATGACAAGGACGATCCGGACGCCATCCCGCGCTTCATCGACGCCATCGAGCAGGGCTACGACTTCGTCCAGGCCTCGCGCTTCCTGGCCGGCGGCGTGGCGGAAAACACCCCCAAGTCCCGTGACTTCGCCATTCGCTTCATCCATGCGCCCATGCTGAGCCTGGCCTCGGGTTTCCATTGGACCGACACCACCCAGGGTTTCCGCGCCTACAGCCGGGCCATGCTGCTGGATCCGCGCGTGGCACCGTTCCGCGACGAGTTCACTACCTACGAGTTGCTGGCCTATCTTTCCTATCGGGTACCGAAATTGGGCTATCGCTGCGTGGAACTCCCCACCGTGCGGCGCTATCCGAAGGGCGAGGTACCCACCAAGATCAGCAGCGTCAGAGGTAATCTGTCGGTGCTGCAGGTACTGATGAAGGCCTGTGCAGGCCAATACAACCCACGCCTGGGCGAGGACGCCCAGCTGCCGGCGCAACGACGAAGCTGATTCCGTCGCGCTTGCCGGGTGTGCAAGAGACGATGGAGTAGGCAATGGTGCGTGTGCTGTCGGCGTTTCGCGGGCTCTATTTCGCGACGCTGTTGATGTTGATCGGGACCGGTCTGCTGAGTACCTATCTCGGTCTGCGACTGGCCGCCGATCAGGTGCAGGGACTCTGGGTCGGCGCCCTGACCGCTGCCTATTACGCGGGCCTGGTGATAGGCGGCAAGTTGGGGCATCGACTGATCGCCAAGGTCGGCCATATCCGTGCCTATGTGACCTGCGCCGGCGTAGTCGGCGCAGCGGTGCTGGGGATCGGCCTGCTGCCCTGGCTGCCGATGTGGTTGGCACTCAGGGTGCTGATCGGCATGGGCATGATGTGCCAGTACATGGTGCTGGAGAGCTGGCTCAACGAGCAGGCCGGCCCAGGCGAGCGCGGCAAGGTCTTTTCCGGCTACATGACCGCTTCCTACCTCGGCCTGGCGCTGGGGCAGGTGGTGCTGGTGCTCTCGCCGGATCTCGGCGTCGACAAGCTGATGCTGGTCGCCATCTGTTACGCCCTGTGCCTGGTGCCGGTGGCGGTCACCGGCAAGATCCACCCGGCACCGCTCAAGCCGGCGCCGCTGGAACCCACATTTTTTATCCAGCGGATTCCGCAGTCGTTGACCACGACCCTGGTCGCCGGACTGGTAATCGGCTCCTTCTACGGCCTGGCGCCCCTCTATGCCAGCGCCCAGGGCCTGCCCACCGAGCGCATCGGCCTGTTCATGGCCTGCTGCATCTTCGCCGGCCTGATCGCCCAGTGGCCAATCGGCTGGCTGTCGGATCGGCATGATCGCAGCTGGCTGATCCGGGTGGTTGCCATCGCCCTGACGCTGGCTGCCCTGCCACTGGCCGTGCTGCCCCATGTGCCGCCGGTGGTGCTGCTGCCGCTCGGCCTCATTGCCAGCCTGTTGCAATTCGTGCTCTATCCCCTGGCGGTGGCGCTGTCCAATGACCATATCGAAGGAGAGCGGCGGGTATCCCTGAGCGCCATGCTACTGGTGACCTTTGGCATCGGTGCCTGTATCGGTCCGCTGGTGGTGGGTGCGCTGATGAATCTGGTCGGACCCAACATGCTCTATGCCTTTGTCGTGCTCTGCGGTGCCATCCTGATCTGGCGTATCCGCCCGGATGCGGTCACCGGCAAGCACCTGGTCGACGAGGCGCCGCTGAGCCACGTACAGATGCCCGAAGGGTCGACCAGTTCGCCGCTGGCAGCGGCCCTGGATCCACGGGTCGATAGCCAGGTGGTGCATGACCAGATGCACACTGAGCCGGTCGTAGAGGAGGAGCCTGTCGAGGAGGGAGCACCGCTGCAGGAAGAGATCGAGTTCCTGCAGAACCCGCCTGAATCCAGGGCGCCCTGAGCGGTGGAGGAGGGCGTCCAGCAGTCGTGGACGCCCGGTCGGTCACTCGAACCGGCGGTTTTCCCGCTGCAACTGGTAGATGAAGCGCTCGATCTGGCGCTGGGCTGCGCCGGTCAGGCTGTTGAAGCAGACGCCGACGTCGCTGTATTCCATACGCTCCGGACAGGCCACGTGGCGAATGGTCACCGGGGTGTTGATCGTTCCGATGGGCAACTCCGCGCTGAAGCTCTGTACCTGCTGCCCCGGTTGCAGCAGATGAGTGACGTTGCCAGGGAAACGCAGCTTGCAGCCCGTGGCCGACAGGTCGATCAACTGGCCTCGCAGCTGGATCGGGCTGTTGCCCTGGCTCAGCTCCGCCGTCGCCGGCTGGGTCAGCAGCAACTTGACCCGATAGGCATTGCGCCGCTGGTGATAGGTGAGTTCGGTGGGCAGGCCGATCCAGTAGCAGCGATTGCCATCCAGCTCGCTGAACTCGACCGGATGATTGATCTGCCAGGTGACCTTGATGCCTTCGTGAAAACTGTCCACCCGGAACGACTGGCCCTGTTCGAGCAGGCGTTCGGCTTCGCGCGGAATGAATTCGTCCAGTGCGATCCGCCCCTTGGCCTCGTCAATCTCGACGACAAAGCTCTGGAATTGCTGCCCCTGGCGACTGAAGGTGATCCGCAACGGAATATGCTGCTGTTGCGCCGGCCGCAGGCAGGCCAGGATCTCGCCCTTGGAGCGGTAGACCTGGGGTGGCTGAGCGGCATTGTCGCTAGCGGAAGAGCCTTGCACCTGGAAACTCCTGTAGACAGCGGTCAGCAAGAATACTGGCTAAACGCCATCTGTACAGCGAAAAAAGCTGGCATGAGAATGTCCGTGATCAAGCCGAGCTCAGCGGACGCTGATAGCCGCTGCGGGTTTGGCTGCCGCGACTGTTGTAGAGCGCGGGCGCCGAACTGCTGCCTTGCAGGAGGTTGAGCACCCGCGAAGTGCCTATCTGGCTGGCCTGGATGATCTGGCCATTACGGACATTGCGCTGCTTGCAGGCCTCGATCAACTCGCTCAGGCGCGCGGAAGCCGCCAGTAGCGCCTGACCTTCGTCCTGGCCGGCGGCGTACTGCTGCAAGCCGGCGAGATCATTGCTCAAGCTGGCCGAGCGAAGCAGAGCAGAGCGATGCTGGGCATGCTGATCGAGTTGTTTGAGCAGGATCTGCTTGCCACCGAGCAGACTTTCCAGCGCGACGAGGTCGCGTTGTGCGAGGGCTTGGAACTCCTCTTCGAGGAGCGCCAGCAACTGGTCGGCAAGCTCGACATCGTTAAGGGTAATGGCGAGGAGCGGCGTGACGGGCATGGCTCGGAATCTCTTGGTTAATGTTTCTCACCAGGTCCGCCCGACGTCATAGCCTCAGGACTCGAAGGCGAGCAGCTTATCGGCGACCTTTTGGTTATCGACTTTGTAGGAGCCATCGGCGATAGCCTGCTTAAGGCGACTGACCTTGTCGCTGTCGACCACCGGCAGATCCTTCAACCCGGCAGTCAAGGAATTCAGCTGCTGAGCCGCGGGACTCAGGTTCACCGATTCGCCTAACTTCTGGCTGGTGGCTGTGGAGGTGACATCCTTGCTTTCCAGGCTGACACCGTCTTTCGGGGCCGAGGCGCTACGGGTGCTGATGCCTGACGTCGATGTTGAGTTCAGGCGATTGATGTCTATAGCCATTCGTGAAATTCCTCGGGATGTATCGCTCACATGTCCGGTTTATCGGCCCGCTGGGCGGAAACTTTAGCCGTAGACCTGTGCAGCGGTTCACATCTTTGGACAGGGTCTCTTCTAGTCGTTCGAAGCGCTTGGATGACTAGAAGTTACTCCTTTATCACGTCGAGCTAAAGAGCAACCTCGACTTGCCCCTGATCGACCACGCGCCCACGTATCACCCGGTTGGAGCTTAAATTACGGATGCGGATCTCCTCGTCCTTGGCACCGTCGGCGAGGGCCTCGCCCTGCATGCGAATGCTGAAAGACGAGGTGCGGGCATTGATTACCACCTGTTCGCCTTTGTGAACGAGTTCGGCCTGTTCGAGATAGGCCGGTGCCAGGGGCTGATCGGTCATCACCTGGCGCTTGAGCTTAGCACCAAGCACCGTCTCTAGGCTGGTCAGGTAGCCCTGGCCAAGGTTACCAACGTCACGCTCCACGAGCGCCACGTTGCTGTTGTCCAGTAGGGCTCCGCGCATCAGGGGCTGGAGGGCGACAACTATCGGTCGGTATAGCTTGACCTGGGCGGGCACGAATACGGTCCACGGACTGGAGCCCTCGCAGCGAACCTTGATGTTGATACGACCGACGGGAGTCGGTTCGCCCTGCTGGGTAAGCGTCAGAGGTTTGTCGCACTCTGCCAAACGCAAGCGTGGGTCGATCGTCTTAACCTGGGTTTCATGGCGAGCGTTGAGGCTGGTATCCAGTAAATATTCCTGTACCCGTTCCTCAAGAAAACTTTCGACAGCGCCGATAAGTTCGTCAGGTGAAGTGTAGGCGTCTTCCGCAAAGGCTCTGCTTTGCAGACAGCAGAGTAGGGTCAGGAGGCCAAGGGTCAGTCTTCGAGCTAGAGTCATGGTCGGAAACACGTCGCTGCGATCTTTGTGATAAACCCATAAGCAAGCCCCGTGCCGCGTTGTGATAACCCGCTCGTGGGCATTTAAAGGAGTCATCTAATGGCTGGTGTATTGGACGCAGTCAACCAACGTACCCAACTGGTGGGCCAGAACCGTCTGGAACTGCTCCTGTTCCGCCTGGACGGCTCGCAGCTCTACGGCATCAACGTTTTCAAGGTGAAGGAGGTGCTGCAGTGCCCCAAACTCACCGTGATGCCCAAATCGAGTCCGGTGGTACGGGGCGTGGCCAGCATTCGTGGCGGCACCTTTCCCATCATCGACCTGGCCATGGCCACCGGTCGTCGTGGGCTGGAAGACATCAACAACTGCTTCGTGATCATCACTGAGTACAATACCAAGGTGCAGGGCTTCCTGGTGCGCTCGGTGGAGCGAATCGTCAACATGAACTGGGAAGGCATTAACCCGCCGCCCAAGGGCACCGGTCGTGATCACTACCTGACCGCCGTCACTCGGGTCGACAACCAGCTCGTCGAGATCATCGACGTGGAAAAGATCCTCTCCGAAGTCGCACCGTCGGTCGAGACCGTGTCAGCTGGTGTCATCAGCGAAGTGGTACAGGCCAAGGCCGTCACCAAGCGCGTCCTGATCGTCGACGACTCGTCGGTGGCCCGCAAGCAGGTGAGCCGCTGCCTGGAAACCGTCGGGGTTGAGGTCATCTCCCTCAACGACGGTCGCCAGGCCTTGAATTTCCTTCAGGCGATGGTGGCTGAAGGTAAGCGTCCGGAAGAAGAATTGCTGATGATCATTTCCGACATCGAGATGCCGGAAATGGATGGCTACACTCTGACGGCAGAAATCCGTCATGATTCGCGGATGCAGAAAGTGCATATACTGCTGCATACCTCCTTGTCCGGCGTCTTCAACCAGGCGATGGTCAAGAAGGTCGGTGCGGACGACTTCCTGGCCAAGTTCCGTCCCGATGATCTTGCCTCCCGGGTAGCCGAGCGCATCAATGCGGTCGATAGTCACTAGGTGAAGGCGTCTCTATCCCGGTATCCAGAAGGCGGAGCGGCAGTGTCAGCAGTCAACGCGGATTTTGTGCTTTTTCGTGATTTCCTCGAGAAATCCAGCGGGATCCTGCTCGGTGACAACAAGCAGTACCTCGTCTCCAGTCGGCTCAACAAGCTGATGGAGACCGAGGGGATCAAGACGTTGTCGGAGCTGGTGCAGCGCATCCAGATGCAGCCCCGTGGCGGTCTGCGGGAAAAGGTCATCGATGCGATGACGACCAATGAAACCCTTTGGTTTCGCGACACCTATCCCTTCGAGGTGCTCAAGAACCGCCTCTTGCCGGAGTTGATCAAGAACACCTTCGGCCAGCGCCTACGGGTCTGGTCGGCGGCCTGCTCCTCGGGTCAGGAACCCTATTCGCTGTCCATGACCATGGACGAATTCGAGCGGAGCGCGGCAGGGCAGGGGCGTGGCGGCATGCAGATCGTGGCGACCGATCTGTCTGGCGCCATTCTCACCGCTGCCAAGTCCGGCGAGTACGATTCGCTGGCGATCGGCCGGGGGCTATCCCAGGAGCGCTTGCAGCGCTACTTCGACGTGCTCCAGCCGAATCGCTGGGCGGTCAAGCCGGCGATTCGCAGCCGTATCGAATTCCGTGCGCTGAATCTGCTGGACAGCTACGCCAGCCTCGGCAAGTTCGACATGGTGTTCTGCCGCAATGTGCTGATCTACTTCTCCGCCGAGGTGAAGAAAGACATTCTCACGCGCATCCATGGCACCCTCAAGCCGGGCGGCTATCTGTTCCTAGGTGCCTCCGAGGCCCTCAACGGCCTGCCGGATCTCTACCAGATGGTGCAGTGCAATCCGGGCATCATTTACAAGGCCAAATAAGCGGTTGTTGATGGGCGGCCGCAAAAGCTGAAGTGTAGCATGGGCAAAGTAGCGCCATGCCATAGAA
Source organism: Pseudomonas flavocrustae (assembly GCF_029872515.1). Classification (NCBI taxonomy): domain Bacteria; kingdom Pseudomonadati; phylum Pseudomonadota; class Gammaproteobacteria; order Pseudomonadales; family Pseudomonadaceae; genus Pseudomonas; species Pseudomonas flavocrustae. The sequence goes on from NZ_JAPDIQ010000001.1 coordinate 393,242, forward strand.
CTATGGCATGGCGCTCTAGCATTGATCTGGTGGCTTTGTTGCTTCAAGAACCCCTAGCCACCCAGCCTCAAACGTAGCCTCAAAATCTTCACGCGGGCTGGACATTGGTTGCCGATGTCACGAAGGGTGAGGAACTGACGCAATTTAAACGGCGGGGATTGGTAGCGCTAAAATTATCTAACTGCGATGAGCAGGTTTGAGCGTCTCGCTTATGCACTGTATTGCTGGCATCCAGTTACAAAAGTCGGGCTTGTTCTAGGGCTGCACGCTCGCAGGCAGAAGTGCGGAACGCGCGTATTAGGCCATGGTGTCAAAATCAGAGAACTCTGTCGCTCACTCAACCGCGTCCCAGTCGCTGAATCAGACTTTCAAGCAATTCCATGACCAGTTGGCGATCCTCGGCGCTGAGGGTAGCCAGGCGTGTTTCGAGATGTCGCGCTTGATCCTGTGGCCGGGCACTTGCCTCGGTCAGCAGGTCCGCTGCTTCACAGCCGAATACCTCCGCCAGGGACAATAAGCGCTCGATGTTAGGCATGACCAAACCGCGCTCGATGCGCGATACCGCCTCGTTGCCTATCCCCAATCGTTCGGCGATCTGCTCTTGGGTGAACCCGCAGCGAATGCGCTGCCGAGCAATAGCTCGCCCCACCAGACCTGCCAATGCCGCCGTATCGTACTCAGCCATGACGCTCTCCCTTCAACCTCAATGGTCGAGCGACACCCTGTTGACATGAAGAGCTATCTAGGTTGAATATCAACCTTATAGGTTGTCTTGCTGAAGCTTGCCTAGCCGCTCTTGGGCAGTTAGTTGGGGAGTCCGGAATTCTCCTGGTCACCCAGGACAAGGCTGGTCCGGCACCTTGGGCGGCAGCGCTTTTAAGGCTGCCGCTTAGGCTGAAGTCCCTCCAAGCCATCGAGTGCAGGCTGAAGTGCTGAGCGACCTGCCCGGACAGGATTGATTAATCGCCCCCAAACGGACGTCAGGAAAATCGAGGTATACGCATCATGATGCACACCAAGAACACCCGTATCTATTCGCTTCCTCGGAAAGGTATCGACGCCAGCCACCTCGCAAGCGACCTGTCGGGCCTTTCAGATGACATCGAACTGCGCTTTTCCATACTGAAGGACCTACTCGATCAGCTTGACGCCAGCACCCTGGAAACAGATTCGCTTCGCGCCACGATTATCAAGATGACTGCGCAAGATCTGTTGGATGAGACGGTCATCATCCATCGCCGCAGCAAAAGCATTACGAACGCCTCCGCACTGGGCCTATGAGCAGTCCAAGCCCGCAGCGTGGCTCAATCATTCTAAACACCGCCACTGGCTTCTTCGCCGCGCTGCTCGGACCCAGCTTTGATGTCGGCGAGCACACGCGACACCCTGACAGGCATGTTGAGCATCTTGCGAAGCGTCGCAATGTGGTTTTCAGCGACTTCGGGCGTTGAGTGCTTTGCGGGGGCTACTCGATGTGCCGGGCGTGGACAATGGTCCATGCTGGAGGCTTTGTTCGCCACGGTCTGCACTGCCGGCCTGTCCCGGAGTGCATAAGGCCGGAAACCTCCCGACTGCACGCGTCTGATCAAGCCAAAGGCATAGGCCACCACATTGCGTACACCGCCGTTACGGTGTCTGGCGTCAAGCTCTGCCAATACCTGCTGACGCTGCTCCAGGGACAACTCCTCAAGTGCCGTCAGCAGCTCCTGCAACTGCCCGTCATCAACTCCCGTGAGACAGGGTGGAAGCGGAGCACTGCCGCTTGTGCTTTCGACCTCTGTAGAGAACGTACGTACTTTATACGTCTTACTACTGTACGTACTGTATTGGCCAATTGGTTCGTCGTGGACCTCGTTGGTCTGTGGCAGACCGGTATGGCCTATACCAGACCCCACAGGCACTGCCTCAGAGATAGAGCCCATAAAGTCACCAGGGCTCGGAGCTCCATTAGTCTCTGCATCGTCGCTGCGCTGCCCTTGTTCGAACACCTGACTTAGATGCTGCGCGATCCGCTGGATCGGATGGCCTGTCTCGTAAAGGCACGCCTGCAATAGACGGGTAAGCGTGTGGTCGGCATTGCATGCCTGATCAAACGCTAAGGCACGCTCATGCACCCTGTAGCGCTCGCTCATCACCTTGCCCGTCATAGGGTCACGCTGCACACCGACCAGCGTGATCCATCCCGTCAGACGCAGCACTTTCAGAACGCGGCGCGCCGTCTCATAGCCCGCCCGCTGTCCTAATGGTGTGGTGGTGAGATAGCGCCGTAGCTGGCTCAGGCTCGTAAGCGAACTGATGCCATCAGGGCCGCTGAGCATGCGCAAGACCTGCCAGCCGTTGCGCTCCAAGGGCGTCAGCCGCGGATCTACCAGCAGCAAGGTTGGCGTAGTGAACCAATCAGTCGATGCGTAGCGCTCGTGTGCGGAATAGCTTGCCATTTCCTCTCCCCTACCAAGGCCTTTCGGCTGCCAGGCAAGTCTCTTTGGCACCAACTGGTCTGTCCCGGATAAATCCGGTTTGGCCCGTTACCGTATTTCTGTTGCATACCAAATGGTCTGCCGTAGACCAACCAAGATAAGTCTTAGGTAGCTAGCGTTGCCCCGGGTTGCTAGGGCGCGTTCCAAAGCATTAAATTTGCATCGTCGTGGTCAATCCCACGACCGGGTGTGACAACCCGATTCGTTCGAGACGCGGTAGCGCTGTAGCTAGACCACATCTGTGGTTTTCTATGGCGGGCCGTGTGGGGCAGGCTTTTGCCTGGCCGGTTCCCTCGGACGCCGGTTTGTCACCCCCTCACGGTCCGCCTCCCATCACCGAGTGACAACGGCGGGTGGCGGCTCCTTAATCGTCTGAGGAGCAGTTATAATGCCTGTATCTCCTTTTAAGCCCGAGCTCCGCCTCGGCGCTACCTGCATGCCATGTACTCCTCCAACGGAGGTGTGCCATGGCTGAGAAGAGGCCCTCTGTTTTTCCGTTCCCAAGCAAGCCAATCGCGCTTAACCAAATGTATCTTTCCACTCGGTCCATCGAAGCAGATGCAAATCTTCGTGCGTCAATGCTAGGTGATCTACTGGTTCAGTTGGCAGAGTGTGGTTCTGGCCACCCTGAAGAGCTCCGACTAAAGATTGCTTGTAATGTTGCTCAAGAGTTGCTGGACGAAATGGTCACGCTCTACCGTCGGGCACTATCTGATGTACGCCACAATAGCCCCTAGCAAATACGTAATGTTCGATTGCTCGCGGTCTTTGGTCTAAGTTCTTCTTTGCAATGGTGGGCAGTAGTCTGCCATCGCATTGATAGAAACTGCCCGCAGTCAAAGAGTTCTTTTGTTACTCTCCCAGTTCTCGTGGCGGCGCGGAGCACTCATAGTCGATGAGTATTTTTTTTGAGGCCATAGATCGGGCGCTCTATTAGGTGATTTTCCAAGAATTTACTTGGACTGCTCACGCTCTGTTTATGGCCGTTTTCGAGTGCAGTTGGCGGAAACATTGAATTTTATTTTAGCTACCCGCTTATCATGAAAGGGCGTCTCTTAGAGGCTGTCGTGTTGCTCGTGTGCTCTATTAGATACCTAGGAGTGCCTAGAGCACACTAAGTGTCTCCAATGAGTATTATAAAGAGACATGCTCGAAAATCACGGCCTAAATATCGATCGTTACGAGAGTTTTTGCGCTTGTGTCAGGCAGTTAGACATTTGGCAGCTGTCTGGGGGAATCCGAGTAACCCTACGGCGTTCAGAGCTGAACTATTCGCGTTTTTTGCGCCAAAGTTTTGCCGCGCCCGATCCCAAGGCTGGCAAAGGCGGCGGAAAAACCTTGCCGCTTGCCGTCGTTCTAACTGCCGCGCTGCGCTAAGCCCTTGATTTATATGGATTCTGGAAGCTGGCACGGGCCTTGCTAAATCGGTTGCAAGCCACGTCAAAGGTCTCTCGACATGAGCATCAATTTCGACAAAGCACTCGGGTTGCATGAGCAGGCGCTGAATTTCCGTTCGCAGCGCGCCGAGGTGTTGGGCAACAACCTGGCCAATGCTGATACCCCCGGCTACAAGGCGCGGGATCTGGACTTCAGTGCGGTGCTGGCCGAACAGGCGGCCAAGGGTACTGCCGGATCCACCAGGCACTATCAGCTCGAGACCACCAACAGCCGGCACATCGCCGCCGAAGGCTTCGACATGGGCATGGGCGACGCGGCGCTGAAGTACCGCATTCCTAGCCAGCCATCGGTCGACCAGAACACCGTGGATGCCCAGGTCGAGCAGGCCAACTACGCCGAGAACTCCATGAACTTTCAGGCCAGCTTCACGCTGCTCAATAGCAAGTTCAAGGGGCTGATGTCAGCCATCAAGGGGGAATAACCATGTCCTTGAGTTCGTTGTTCAACATCGCCGGTAGCGCGATGAGCGCCCAGAACGTCCGTCTCAACACCGTGGCCAGCAACATGGCCAACGCCGAGTCGGTTGCTTCCAGCGTCGACCAGACCTACAAGGCTCGCCATCCCGTGTTCGCTGCCCAGCTCAGCGAGGCCCAGGGCGGTTCCTCGCTGTTCGATGACCAGAGCCAGGCCGGGGTCGGGGTGGAAGTGAAGGGCATCGTCGAGGATAAGAGCGAAGTGCAGAAGCGCTACGAACCCAACCACCCCATGGCGGACAAGGACGGCTACGTGTACTACCCGAACGTGAACGTGGTGGAGGAAATGGCCGACATGATCTCGGCCAGTCGCGCCTTCCAGACCAACGCGGAAATGATGAATACCGCCAAACAGATGATGCAGAAGGTGCTGACCCTGGGTCAGTAATCGCTAGGGAATTGAAATGACCACCACCTCTTCCACCACGAGTTCCAGCTCGCTGCTGTCGTCGGCGCTGGCCAACAGCAAGGTATCGAGCAGCTCGGCGACGTCCAGCGGTGCGACCACCTCGGGTAGTACCACAAGCAGCCTCGGGAAGAACGACTTCCTGAAGCTGCTGGTCACCCAGCTCAACAACCAGAACCCGTTGAATCCCCAGGACAATACCGAGTTCGTCGCGCAGTTGGCGCAGTTCAGCAGCGTCGAGTCGCTGCAGAACCTCAACACCTCGGTGGACTCCATTGTCAGCAACTACAACTCGTCCCAGGCGCTCCAGGCTTCCTCCCTGGTAGGGCGCTCGGTGATTTCCGCCGGCAGCTCGGCAGTGGTCGATACCACCGCCGGCATGACCGGCAGCGTGGTGCTGCCGTCGTCCGGCAGTGATCTCTCGGTGGGTGTCTACAACAGCGCCGGTTCCCTGGTCGACACCATACCCCTGGACGCCAAGAGTGCCGGCACCCATTCCTTCAGCTGGGATGGCAAGGACAGCTCCGGCCAGACACTGGCCTCCGGAACCTACACCTTCAAAGCCACGGCCGCCATCGGCGGTACCTCCACCGCGTTGACGACCTACCTGCCGAATACCGTGAGCAGCGTGACGCTGGGCACCAGCGGCGGCGACATGACCCTCAACCTCGCCGACGGCACCAACGTCGCCTTGGCGAATGTCAAGACCATAGGCCAGTGAGCCGGCACCGCCGGACAGGAGTAACACCATGAGCTTCAATGTCGGCCTCAGTGGCCTGAATGCCGCCGCAACCGATCTCAGCGTGACCGGCAACAACATCGCCAACGTAGGCACCACGGGCTTCAAGTCGTCGCGCGCCGAGTTCGCCGATGTTTATTCTAGTTCCATGTACCTGGGGTCCAGCGCCAATCAGCCGGGTGCCGGCGTGCGTACCGCGGCCGTCGCTCAGCAGTTCACTCAGGGCAACGTGACCAGCACGGGCAATGCCCTGGACCTGGCGATCAACGGCGGCGGCTTCTTCGTGATGAACAACAACGGCTCGAATCTCTATTCGCGAGACGGGACGTTCAAGACCGATGCCAACGGTTTCGTCGTGAACAACTCCGGCTACAACCTGCGTGGCTACGCCGCGGACAGTGATGGCAACGTGATCAGCGGCATCGCGTCAAACTTGAAGATCGACACCACCAACCAGGCGCCCAAGGCGACAACCAAGGACACCGAGGTATTGAGCCTCAACTCCTCGGCTACGGTCCCTACCACCACGACCTTCAGTCCCAGCGATGCCACGAGTTTCAACAACTCGACGTCCACCAGCATCTACGATTCCCAGGGCAACGCCCATACCTTGACGTACTACTTCGCCAAGACCGACACCAATACCTGGAACATGTACAGCCTGGTCGACGGTCGCAACCCGGCCGACCCGACGTCCACCACGCCGCTGAGCAACACCCTGACGTTCGACAGCACCGGCAAGCTCGGCGCCAGCGGTGGCACAGGCCTCACTGTCACCAGCACCGGCAAGTTCGCGCTGAACAACTGGGTGCCGGCCACCGTGACCAACAGCTCGACGACGCCCGCGACCTATGGCGCCAACGGCGCGTCCGCGTCCACTACCGGCATCGCCATCGACCTGAGCAGCACCACGCAGACGGCGACTCCCTTTGCGGTGACCAGCAAATCCCAGGACGGCTACACCACCGGCCAACTGTCGGGCCTGTCCATCGATACCGAAGGCAAGCTCTACGCCAGCTTCACCAATAGCCAGTCCAAGGTGATCGGCCAGGTGATCCTGGCCAGTTTCACCAACAACCAGGGCCTGACCCCGATGGGCAGCAACAACTTCGCCCAGTCGTCCACCTCCGGCCAGGCCGTGGTCGGCACGCCGGCCTCCGGTACGCTGGGAACCCTGACCTCCGGTTCGCTGGAAGCCTCCAACGTCGACCTCAGTACCCAGTTGGTCAATCTGATCGTGGCCCAGCGTAACTACCAGGCCAACGCCAAGACCATCGAGACGGAAAACACACTGTCGCAGACGATCATTCAGATCCGTTAACGGTTCTTTGACGGTATTTCTGGAAAAGCCCTCCTTGCGAGGGCTTTTTTTTAACTAAATCAAGGGATTGGCAAGAGTGGCACGTGCCTTGCTCAGCGGGTCTGGACAGTTTCAGGCCTGTGGCGATGTTGATCGCCTCGCGAGGACGATATGGACCGATTGCTTTATCTCGCCATGACTGGCGCCAGCCAGAACACCATGGCCATCCAGGCGCATTCCAACAACCTGGCCAACATCTCCACCAGTGGTTTCCGCCGTGATTTCGAGCAGGCGCGCTCGATGCAGACCTTCGGCGAGAGCTATCCCTCGCGGGTGTACTCCATGAGCGAGCGACCGGGGACCGACTTCACCCCGGGCACCCTGCAGGAAACCGGTCGGGACCTCGACGTGGCCATTCAGGGCAATGGCTGGATCGCGGTGCAGGGCGCCGACGGCAAAGAGGCCTATGTGCGTACCAGCAGCCTCAAGGTGGATGCCCTAGGGATGCTGCGCACCGGCAATGATTTGCCGGTACTCGGCAATGGCGGGCCGATCGCCGTGCCGCCCAACCAGCAGATCGAGATCGGTCAGGACGGCTCCATCACCGTCCGTGGCGCCGGAGAAAACACCAACGCCCTGGCGGTCGTCGACCGCATCAAGCTGGTCAAGCCGGATCCGAAGACACTCGAGAAGGGCCTGGACGGCACCATCCGCACCAAGGATGGCAAGCCCGCTGCGGCGGATGCCAGCGTGCAGGTGGTGTCCGGTTTCACCGAGTCGAGCAACGTCAGTGCGGTGGAGGAGATGACCTCGATTCTCTCCCTGTCGAAGCAGTTCGAACTGCAGATCAAGATGATGAAATCCGCCGAGGACAACGATGCGTCCATGGCAAAGGTTTTGCAATTCAGCTGATTGAACGCTGTTGACGCCTGATTCCCGGCGCCGAAGGAGAAAAACGATGATATCCGCCCTTTATGTCGCCAAGACCGGCCTGGCCGCTCAGGACACCAACCTGACGACCATCTCCAACAACCTGGCCAACGTCTCGACGACCGGTTTCAAGCGCGACCGCGCCGAATTCCAGGACCTGCTCTATCAGATCCGTCGCCAACCCGGCGCGCAGTCCACCCAGGACAGCGAGCTGCCCTCGGGTCTGCAGCTGGGTACCGGCGTGCGGATCGTCGGCACGCAGAAAACCTTTACCCAAGGCACGCTGCAGACCACCGAGCAGCCTCTGGACATGGCCATCAACGGCCACGGTTTCTTCCAGGTCCAGATGCCCGATGGCACCACCAACTACACCCGTGATGGCACCTTCCACCTGAACGCCGATGGCCAGATCGTCACCGCCAACGGCTTTCCGGTGCAGCCGGCAATCACGGTGCCGGCCGATACCCAGACGTTCACCGTGGGCCAGGACGGTACCGTCTCCGTGACCCAGGCCGGCGCCTCGACGGTGACCACCATTGGCACCATCCAGACCGCCCAGTTCGTCAACCCGGGTGGCCTGCAGGCCATGGGCAACAACCTGTTCGCCGAGACCACTAGCAGCGGCGCGCCCCAGGTCGGCACGCCGGGCAACAACGGCTTGGGCACCATCCAGCAGAACACCCTGGAAACCTCCAACGTAAGCACCGTGGAAGAGATGGTGAACATGATCACCACCCAGCGCGCCTACGAGATGAACTCCAAGGTCATTTCCACCGCCGATCAGATGCTCGGCTTCATCACCCAGAACCTGTAATCGCTTTCCCTGCGAGGTAGCGCTCCATGAATCGTCTCTTTGCCGTCGCGCCGCTGTTCGGAGCGCTCGTTCTCGCAGGATGCGTAGCCCCGGCCGCCAAGCCGGACGACCCCTACTACTCTCCCGTGCTGCCACGCACCCCGGTGCCGGCGGCGCAGAACAACGGCGCCATCTTCCAGTCGGGCTTCGAGCAGAATCTCTACACCGATCGCAAGGCCTTCCGCATCGGCGACATCATCACCATCTCCTTGCAGGAGAAGACCCAGGCCAGCAAGAACGCCAGTTCCGACATCGCCAAGAACAGCAAGGCGACCCTCGGCCTCACGTCGCTGTTCGGCGCCAAGCCGTCGATTCCCAATCCGCTATCCGATGGTGACCTCAGCCTGGACGCCGGCTATTCGGGGGCGCGCTCCAACACTGGCAAGTCGACCGCGGCCCAGGGCAACAGCCTGACCGGCTCCCTGACCGTGACCATCGCCGAGGTGCTGCCCAACGGCATCCTGGTGGTGCGAGGCGAGAAATGGCTGACGCTCAATACCGGCAACGAGCTGATGCGTATCCAGGGCATGGTGCGCGCCGACGACATCGCTACCGACAACACCGTGCTTTCCACCCGGGTGGCCGATGCACGGATCACCTACTCGGGGACCGGCTCCTTCGCCGATGCGAGCCAGCCGGGCTGGTTGAGCCAGTTCTTCGGCAGCGCCCTGATGCCGTTCTGAGGATGATCGTCATGCGCAAGACTCTGTTCGGCGTGTTCGCCCTGCTGCTGGCAATGCCCTTCGCCCAGGCTGAACGTCTCAAGGACATCGCCAATATCCAAGGCGTGCGGACCAACCAGCTGATCGGCTACGGCCTGGTGGTTGGCCTGCCTGGGACGGGCGACCAGACCACCCAGACGCCTTTCACCATCCAGACCTTCAATAACATGCTGGCGCAGTTCGGCATCAAGGTGCCGGCAGGAACGAGCTCGGCCCAGCTCAAGAACGTGGCGGCGGTATCCATCCATGCAGACCTGCCGGCCTTCGCCAAGCCTGGCCAGACCATCGATATCACCGTGGCCTCCATCGGCAACTCCAAGAGCCTGAGAGGCGGCAGCCTGCTGCTGTCTCCGCTGAAGGGGATCGATGGCCAGATCTATGCCATCGCCCAGGGCAACCTGGTCGTCGGTGGTTTTGACGCCGAAGGCCGCGATGGCTCGAAGATTACCGTCAACGTTCCGTCGGCGGGTCGCATTCCCAACGGCGCCACTGTCGAGCGGCCGGTACCGAGCGGCTTCGACCAGGGCAACAGCATCACGCTGGACCTGAAGCGCAGCGACTTCACCACGGCCAAGCGAGTGGTCGACAAGATCAACGAGACACTTGGCGCGGGTGTTGCATCAGCTGTTGATGCCGGATCGATTCGTGTCACGGCACCGGTCGATCCTGGCCAGCGCGTGGACTACCTGTCGATCTTGGAGAACATGGAGGTGGATCCGGGGCAGGCGGTGGCGAAGGTCATCGTCAACTCGCGAACCGGGACCATCGTCATCGGCCAGAACGTCAAGGTTTCGCCGGCGGCGGTGACCCAGGGCAGCCTGACCGTGACCATCAGCGAGGACCCCCAGGTGAGCCAGCCCAATCCCTTGTCGGGTGGGCAGACGGTGGTGACTCCCCAGTCGACCGTCAAGGCCAAGCAGGAGGCCAAGCCAATGTTCAAGTTCGGTCCGGGCACCACGCTGGACGAGATCGTGAGGGCGGTGAATCAGGTGGGCGCTGCGCCCAGCGACCTGGTGGCCATTCTCGAAGCGTTGAAACAGGCCGGCGCGCTGCAGGCCGACCTGATCGTAATCTGATGGAGTAATGGCGATGACGGCACGCCTGGGCGGGACCTTCGATTCGGTGGATTCCGGTGCCTATACCGACCTGAATCGACTGAACAATCTCAAGAACGGGGCTGATCGCGATGGCGAAGGCAACGTGCGCAAGGTCGCTCAGGAATTCGAGTCGGTGTTCCTGAACCAGATGCTCAAGTCGATGCGCTCGGCCAATGAGGTACTCGCCCAGGACAGCCCGTTCAACAGCCAGACCACCAAGCAGTTCCAGGACATGTACGACCAGCAGCTGTCGGTCAACCTCGCCAAGAACGGCGGCGGCATCGGCCTGGCCGACATGATGACCCGGAGCATGCTCAAGGATGCCGGCAAGACCCCGTCGACCGAGGTCGCGGCCACCAAGACCGCCACCCCGGCGATGGCCGCCACCGCCCAGTCCGGTACCGGCATCGCCATGGACATGCGTCGCGCCCTCTGGGATGGCAAGGCCTCGCAAGCAGCGGCGGTTGCCAGCGCAAACGGTAGTGCCGGTACCAGCGAGCGCAAGGACGTATCGGCGCTGCTGAACTCCCGGCGCCTGGCCATGCCCAGCAAGGCCAGCGCGGCCCAGAGTCAGGAAGCCCTGCTGGCAGCGGCGGCCAACACCGCCAAAGCCACGGGCAATAGCGCCACCGCTGCCAACGCCACCAACTGGAAGGCCGTGCAGCAGCTAGGCAAGCCTGCCGTAGCCAGCGTGAGCGGCAGTGCGCAGCTCAACGGCGGCGGTGCCGTCTCGCTAGGCCAGACCACCGGGAAGTCGGTATTCCGCTCGCGTCAGGAATTCGTCGACGCCATGCTACCCATGGCCCAGGAAGCCGCCAAAAAAATCGGTGTGGATGCCCACTATCTGGTTGCGCAGGCCGCCCTGGAGACCGGCTGGGGCAAGTCCATCATCCGCGAGCGGGACGGCAGCACCAGCAACAACCTGTTCGGCATCAAGGCTCATTCGAGCTGGGACGGTGACGTCGCCACCACCCTGACCACCGAATACCGCAATGGCAAGGCGAGCAAGGAAGCCGCGGATTTTCGCTCCTACGATTCCTTCAAGCAGAGCTTCGACGACTACGTGAGCTTCCTGCAGAGCAACGACCGTTACGGCAAAGCCCTGGCCAAGGGTGGCGATTCCAGCCAGTTCATGCACGAGCTGCAGCGGGCCGGCTATGCGAGCGATCCGCAGTACGCCCGCAAGGTCACCCAGATCGCCCGCCAGATGAAGAGCACCTACGAAAACATCGCTGCGGTCGATACCTCGGTAAAGCGTACCTAAGGACAATCCATGGCCAGTCTCATTTCCATCGGGCTTTCGGGTATCCAGGCCAGCCAGTCGGCGCTCAGCACGACCGGCAACAACATCACCAACGTCGATACCGCCGGCTATTCCCGACAGACGACGGAGCAGTACGCGGCTCCGGCGCAGAGCGTCGGCGTCGCCTACATCGGCAACGGCACGACCCTGGCGGACGTGCGTCGCTCCTACAGCCAGTACCTGACGACTCAGCTGCAGACCAGCACCGCGCTGGACAACGAGGCCCAGACCTTCTCCACGGCGGCCAGCTCGGTGGATTCACTGTTGGCCGACAGCACCACCGGGATCAGCACTGCCCTGAGCAAATTCTTCTCGGCGTTGCAGACGGCCTCGGCCACGCCCACCGATAGCGCCTCGCGTTCCCTGGTGCTGACCAGCAGCTCCACGCTCAGCCAGAGATTCAATTCGCTCTCCAGCCAGCTTTCCGACCAGAGCAGCTACATCAATACCCAGCTGAGTGCCTCGGCGACCCAGGTCAATACGCTGGCGAACAAGATCGCCCAGTACAACCAGGCCATCACCGTGGCCTCTGCCGGCGGCACCACCCCCAACTCGTTGCTGGACGCGCGGGACCAGGCCATCAACGATATGTCCAAGCTGGTCGGGGTGAGCGTGGTCAACCAGGATGGCAACTACAACGTCTACATCGGCTCCGGTCAGCCGCTGGTGGTGGGTGGCTCGGTGAGCTCGCTCAGCGCCCAGTCCAGTACCCTGGATCCCTCGCAATATGCCCTGACGCTGAAAATGCCCAGCGGGATCTCGGTGAATGTCACCCAGTCGATTTCCGGCGGCTCCATGACCGGGCTGGTGCGCTATCGCGACGAGGTGGTGAATCCATCGCTCAACAGCCTGGGCCGGCTGGCCCTGGTGGCTTCGGACTCGATTAACAAGCAGCAGGCCCAGGGGCTGGACCTGAAGGGAAATTTCGGCTCCAAGGTGTTGAATGACATCAACAGCGCCACGGCCATCGCCTCGCGCAGTATCGGGCGCTCCACCAACAGCGACGTCAACGCCAACCTCAATGTCACCATCGCCAACAGCAGCGACCTGACCGTCAGCGACTATCGCGTGGTCTTCACCAGTGCCACCCAGTACAGTGTCACGCGCCTGTCCGACGGCCAGGACCTGGGCAGCCACAACCTCGGCGCCTCGCCCGCAGATGAGATCGATGGCCTGCAGTTGGGTCTCAGGACCGGCAGCGTGGCCGTCGGTGACACCTTCACCGTCCAGCCCACGCGCCTGGCTGCCAGCCAGGCGGCGGTCACCATGACCGATGCCCAGGACCTGGCGTTCGCCTCGCCGCTGAAAGCGGCGAGCAGCGCCGCCAACACCGGGACCGGCACCGTGAGCGCGCCGTCCCTGGTCACCCAGCGCAGCATCTACGACAGCGCCTCGGCCAGCAGCCTGGCGACCAGCGTGCAGAACGCCATGCCGGTGAAACTCCAGTTCGCGGCCGCGGCGAGCGATGGCAGCCAGGGCTACATGATCTACGACGCGGGCGGCAATAGTCTCGGTGCCGGCTCCATCGTCGCCGGCCAGAGCAACACGGTGAACGTCAACATCGCGGCCAACGGCTCGACGATACCCAGCGCCTTCACCTTCCAGCTGACCCTGGCGGGCAAGCCTTCCAGTGGGGATACCTTCAGTGTTTCCTTCGGCGCCGCTGGCAGCACCGACAACACCAACGCCCTGGGTCTGTTGAACCTGCAGACGTCGGCCACCGTCGGCAACGCGAGCATGAACAACACCTACAGCAGCCTGGTGGAAACGGTCGGCGCCAAGACCAACCAGGCCAGCCTGGATGCCAGTGCGACGTCGGCGATCCTCAAGCAGGCGCAGGCGAGCCAATCCTCGCTGTCGGGCGTCAACCTAGACGAGGAGGCGGCCAACCTGATCAAGTATCAGCAGTACTACAGTGCCTCGGCGAAGATCATCGAAATCTCGCAGACCGTCTTCAATACATTGATTCAAGCCTTCTAAGGGACGTCGGCCATGCGTATCTCCACCCCCCAGATGTTCTCGTCCAGCACCCAGGGCTACTCCGACGGCTATTCCAACATGACCAAGACCCTGGAGCAGATCTCCAGTGGGGTGCGCATCCAGACGCCGGCGGACGACCCGGTCGGCTCGGCGCGTCTGCTGCAGCTGGATCAGCAGAAGACGCTGTTGACCCAGTACAGCGGCAACATGACCACCGCCAACAATGCGCTGACCAATGAAGAGTCGGTACTGACCACCATCACCAACGTGCTGCAGAATGCGCGCGCCCTGGCCGTGCAGGCCGGCAACGGGTCCTACACCGACGCCAACCGGAGCGCCATCAGCGACCAGTTGGGCGACATCCAGGATCAGCTGTTCTCGCTGATGAACAGCAAGGATGCCAACGGCAACTACCTCTTCGCCGGCAGCAATGGCACGGTGCAGCCCTTCGTCAAGAATCCCGATGGCAGCTACAGCTACAAAGGTGACCAGAGCTCCCTGTCGGTACAGGTTTCCGACACCCTCAACCTGGCCATCAGCGACAACGGCTGGAGTACGTTCCAGAGCGCCCAGAACGCCGACCTGACCACCTCGAGCCTGACCACCAACCCCAATGCCGACGGGACCCAGCGCGTCTTCCTGTCCCAGGGCACGGTAACCGACGACAACAGCTTCAACAGCAGCTTCCGTAGCGGCGCGCCCTACAAGCTGCAAGTCCTCAGCAGCACCCAGTTTAAGATATTCGATGCCAACAACACCGACGTGACCAGCGAGGTCAGTGGCAACGGCTCCTACCAAACGACCACGGGCGATGCGGTAACCGTCAATTTCCGTGGCGCGCAGCTGGCCCTGGACGTGTCCCTGAAGTCCACTGACGACAGTACCGCCACCAGTTCGCTGGTAGCGGGGTACAGCTTCAGTTTCGGGGTCAAGCCGGAGACCTTCGACATCACCCGGACCGCGTCCAACACATCGACCGCCCAGCTCAGCGGTGGCAGCGTTACCAACGCCACCACCTACAGCACTACTTTCCCCAACAACGGCGTGCTGTTGAAATTCAGCTCGGCGACCGACTATTCGGTGTATGCGCTGCCGACCACCACCAGCAGCACCCCGTTGTCCACGGGTACCCTGGGCGGTACCTATCCGGCGTCCATCACCATCAATGGCGCCCAGTTCAGCATCAATTCGGCGGCGGCCAGCGGTGACCAGTTCACCGTGGCCGGCAGCAGCAACCAGACGCAGAACATCCTCGACACCATCAAGAACCTGCGGACCGCCCTGGATACGCCCACCACCAACGATCCCCAGGCCGAACTGAATATCCGCAACGCCGTGGCCTCGGCCATCACCAACCTCGACAACGGCATGAACCAGGTCTACAAGGTCACCTCGTCGCTGGGCGCGCGGCAGCAGACCATCGACACCCTGACCACCGAGAGCCAGAGTCTGTCGTTGTCCAACGCCACCACTCAGTCGTCCATTCGCGACACCGACATGTCCGAGGCCACGTCGAAGCTCACCTTGCAGCAGACCATGTTGCAGGCCGCCCAGGCCGCCTTCGCCAAGGTTTCCCAGCTAAGCTTGTTCGACAAGATCTGAAGGGGACGCCCGGCGCCATGAGCCAGCCATTCGATACCGCCAACATCGAGATCAAGAAACTCTTCGTCACGCCCTTGGCGCAGCTGGTGCATCCCGACGCCGAGCGGCTCAATGCCGAGCTCAGGGCCGTGATCCTGGCGCGTCGCGCGCAGGATGCTGGGACTCGACACAGCAATGAGGGGGGCTGGCAATCGAGCCATGACTTCGATAGCTGGTCCGGCGCACCCGGAGCGGAACTCACGGCCTTCGCCCAAGCCTTCGCGACCCAGCTCACCGCCGTCCACTCCGCGGAGCACGGCCTCATCGAGCCGTCCTTCCAATGGCGGTACAACGCCTGGGCCAACGTCAACGAAGCGGGGCAGGGCAATGCGCTGCATGGCCATCCCGGAGCCTTCTGGTCGGGCGTCTATTGGGTGGACGACGGCGGCGCTCAGTCCGCCGACTGTGCCGGCGAGCTGGAATTCGTCGATCCGCGCGGCCTGATGCCTTCGGTCTACAATCCCGAATTGCGCATGCGCATCGAAGGCTGCCTGAGCGCGGGCTACTCGACTACCATCAGCCCATCCAGCGGCACCTTCGTGATATTCCCCTCGTGGCTGATGCACGCGGTACGCCGGTTCACTGGCCAACGGCCACGCATTTCGGTGGCGTTCAACTTCGGTATTTAGGATCGGCTCGATGATGGAACGCCGATCATGGAGGATGACATATGAAGGCAGTTATCTTGGCCGGAGGCCTTGGTACGCGAATCAGTGAAGAATCCCATCTGCGGCCCAAGCCAATGATCGAGATCGGAGGCAAGCCGATCCTCTGGCATATCATGAAGCAATACGCCTTTCACGGCGTGAACGACTTCATCATTTGTCTGGGCTACCGGGGCTATGTCATCAAGGACTTCTTCGCCAACTACTTCCTGCATACTTCCGACGTTACCTTCGACATGCGCGAAAACCGCATGGAGGTGCATCAGAACTACAGTGAGCCTTGGCAGGTAACGCTGGTCGATACCGGAGAGGCGTCCATGACCGGTGGTCGGCTAAAGCGAGTCCGCCGTTATCTGCAGGACGATTCAGCCTTTTGCCTTACCTACGGCGATGGCGTGTCGGATCTGAATATCACTCAACTGATCGATTTCCACCACAGTCATGGTCGCCTAGCTACCGTGACGGCCGTGCAGCCCCTGGGCCGTTACGGATCGCTGGACTGTGTCGGTGATACGGTGCGGGGGTTTATCGAGAAGCCTCGCGGAGACGGCGGCTGGGTCAATGGTGGCTTCTTCGTCCTTTCCCCGGCTGTGCTCGACTTCATCGAGGGTGACGATACGATTTGGGAGGACACTCCCTTGTCTCGCCTGGCAGCCGAGCAGCAACTCCACGCCTTCCAACACCAGGGGTTCTGGCATCCGATGGATACGCTAAGGGACAAGAACTATCTCGAGCAGCTCTGGCAGGAGGGCGTAGCGCCTTGGCGGGTCTGGCAATGAACCCAGCCTTCTGGGTAGGCAAACGTGTGCTGGTCACCGGGCATACGGGGTTCAAGGGAACCTGGTTGCTTTGGTTGTTGCATCGGCTCGGCGCGAAGGTGGCCGGGTTGGCGTTGCCAGCGACTTCGCCTAGCATGTTCGAGCTGACCGGCGCACGCTCCGTCCTTGATCATCATGAAGGCGATATCCGTGATCTCTCCACTGTGCGCCGGGTCATGGGAGATGTGCGTCCCGAGATCGTTCTCCATCTCGCTGCCCAGGCGTTGGTCCGCGAGAGCTACCATGACCCGGTAAGTACCTATGGCAGTAACGTCATGGGTACGCTCCATGTGCTGGAAGCGATCAGATCCGTTGGCGGTGTCAGTGCCTGCGTAGTGGTGACTACTGACAAGATCTATGCAAACCGCGAGTGGCAATGGCCTTACCGTGAGAACGAGGCGCTGGGTGGACATGATCCCTATAGCGCCAGCAAGGCTTGCTGCGAACTCTTGGCGGAGTCCTATGCAGCGTCGTTCTTCGCTCCGGAGCGTTACGCTGAGCATGGTGTGGCGATTGCCACCGCGCGTGCCGGTAACGTACTGGGTGGTGGTGACTTCGCAACCAATCGACTGATTCCCGACGTGCTTGCCGCCTGGAGCAAAGGGATTTCGGTCACCCTGCGTTACCCGGCGGCTGTCCGTCCCTGGCAACACGTCCTGGAACCACTGTCGGGGTATCTCCTGCTGGCCGAACGTTTGACCGCCACCGCCGAGCGTGCCCGCGGCGCCTGGAATTTCGGCCCCGCCGAAGACGCCACCTGTACTGTCGAGCGGCTGGTCCAGTTGCTCGCCCGCGACTGGCCCCAAGCGCCCGGCGTGCGAGTCGATCCGGCCGGATTGCACGAAGCCGGGTTGCTCAAGCTTGATAGCAGTCGCGCGCGTGAGTACCTGGGTTGGCGGCCCCGTTGGTCGCTGGAGACGTGCCTCTCTCAGACCCTCGCTTGGCATCGAGCGTGGCACGCCGGACTGGATCCGCGGCACACCACTCAAGCCCAGATCGATAGCTATTTGGGCGCGTCATGACGGACATGGCCCTGCGCGATCTTCCGCTCCCTGGCCTCCGGCTTTTAACGCACCGGACGCATCAGGACGCGCGGGGGCGCTTTTCACGTCTCTACTGCCTCACCTGGCTGAATCAGGCGACAACCCCATTCACCGTACGGCAGATCAATCTGTCGCAGACGTCACGTTGTGGCAGCGTTCGCGGGTTGCATTATCAACTCCCGCCCTTCAGCGAAGATAAGTTGATTACCTGTCTACGGGGCAGCGTTTGGGATGTCGCGGTGGATGTTCGCCAGGATTCGCCTACCTTTCTGAAATGGCACGCCGAGCGTCTGGAGGCGGGAGATGGTCGCAGCCTGTGGCTACCACCCGGCTTCGCGCATGGCTTTCAGGCGCTCAGCGACGACGTCGAGTTGCTCTACCTGCACAGTGCCGACTACGTACCCGATCAGGAGTTCGGGCTTGCACCCGGCGATTCGCGGCTGGCGATCTCGTGGCCGTTGCCAGTCGTCAACCTGTCATCTCGGGATGCGGCACATCCGCCGCTAACGGACGCTTTTCGAGGAATAGTTGTATGAATTGCCGTGCCTGCCAGTCACCCCTGAGGCTACCGCTGATCGACTTGGGAACGGCACCGCCATCCAACGCCTTCCTGGTCCAATCAGCCCTGAACCAGGTCGAGAACTGGGTGCCGTTGAAAGTGATGGTCTGCGAGCATTGCTGGCTCGTGCAGACCGTGGATTATCGCAGCGCCGAGACGCTCTTCGATGCGGATTATGTCTATTTCAGCTCCTACTCGTCGTCCTGGTTGGCTCATGCGCGACGCTATGTAGAGGGCGTCATCGAGCGCTTTAGCCTGGATGAGCGCCATCGGGTGGTCGAGATAGCCGCCAACGATGGTTATCTGCTGCAATACTTCGCCGCCGCGGGTATTCCATGCTGGGGCGTGGAGCCCACGGCGAGTACTGCCCGAGCTGCTCGCGCCAAGGGCCTGGAGATACGCGAAGCGTTCTTTGGTGCTGGCAGCGCCGGGGAACTAAGCGCCGAGTTGGGTAGAGCCGACTTGATCATCGCCAACAATGTCTTGGCTCACGTCCCAGACATCAACGACTTTCTCGCCGGGTTCTCCTTGCTGCTGGCCCCTACGGGAGTGATCACTTTCGAGTTTCCGCATCTCCTCCGACTGCTGGAGGCACACCAGTTCGATACGCTGTACCACGAGCACTACTCCTATCTTTCCCTGAGCGTGGTCGAGCGCCTGGCATTGACGCAAGGCCTGGAGGTGTTTGACGTCGAACAGCTGGCGACTCATGGTGGTTCGTTGCGTCTCTACCTCCAGCATCGGGACGACGGTCGCCAGCAGGTGACCGCAGCGGTGGCGCGACTGCGGCAGGAAGAGCAACTCGCAGGGCTCGATAGCGCCGCTCGGTATGCCACCCTGGCACCTGCTGCGGAGCGGATCAAACACGACTTTCTGCGCTTTTTGCTCGAGGCCAAGGCCACTGGCAAGCGGGTCGTTGGCTACGGTGCCGCGGCCAAGGGTAATACCCTGCTGAACTATGCCGGTGTCCGTCAGGACCTCTTGGCCTGGGTGGCTGATGCCAGTCCGCACAAGCAGGGGCGCTACCTGCCAGGTAGTCGTATTCCCGTGGTGTCGCCCGCTCGGCTACTCGAGGAGCGTCCGGATTATGTGGTGGTGTTGCCCTGGAATCTGGTCGATGAGATTTCAGCCGAATGGGCGTCCATCCAGACATGGGGCGGACGCTTCGTGACGGTTGTTCCAGAGCTAACCATCCGATGAGCGTTGTGCTGCTGACAGGAGCCAGTGGTTTCATTGGTAGCCCCTTGGTCAGGCAGCTCCTTGAGCAAGGACATCAGGTTCATGCCACCACGACAAGAACGCCGGAGTTTTGCACAACACAACCCGGATTGTACTGGCATCGGATCGATCTGCTTGCAGGAGAGGCTGGTATTCAGTCGCTCTGCCGTCGGGTGGGCGCCGACCACCTGATCCATCTGGCCTGGTGCGTTGCGCCGAGCAACTACTGGACGACACCGGACAATCTCAAGTGGATAGTTGCCACTCAACAACTGGTGAGCGCCTTTCATGCCCAAGGCGGACGCCATGCGGTACTGGCAGGAACGTGCGCCGAGTACGACTGGCGCCAGGGTCTTTGTCGCGAGGATGTCACGCCGCTAACGCCGGCGACGCCCTATGGACGCAGTAAACGATTGGTCCAGGAATGGACGATGCTGTTCGGCGAAATGCATGGGCTGAGCGTTGCCTGGGCGCGCATCTTTCACTTGTTCGGGCCTTGGGAAGCGGAGACGCGCCTGGTGCCCTCGGTCATCCGGGCCCTGCTCAGGGGAGAAGCCGCCCAGTGTTCTTCGGGTGAGCAGTGGCGTGATTTCCTGCACGTGGAAGACGTTGCTGCGGCACTCGTCCATCTGAGTGAGCAGCAGGCAACCGGCGTATTCAACGTGGGCAGCGGAGAGCCGGTACAGCTTAAGACCGTCATTGGATACCTGGCCCGGTCCCTGCAGGCGGAAGGTCTCGTACGACTGGGCGCCAGAAAAGCGTCGGAGAACGATCCGGCCTTTCTGGTCTCCGACTCGCGACGTCTGTACGCGTTGGGCTGGCGACCGTCATTTTCTCTGCATGAAGGCTTGGACGATGCGATGTCGTGGTGGCGCTCAAGGCTTCTGACCCACTGAATCTTGCACGTCCGTCGTGCGAAGGAAGGCTATGCAGCTGCAAGGTATGGATCGAGTAGGGCTACGTGATTACGTGACGCGCCAGCTAGAACACTTCTTTCCCGACGGCCAAGCGCCGGGACCGAGCGTGGACATAGCCCTAGATAAGGCCCTGCAACGGCTGCAGCATTGCATAGCCCACGTCAAAGCCTGGCACCCGGATCGCTTCGATTACTTGCACTCCAGCCAATATGCGACGTTTCTGTACTTCCTCGCGAACAGCCTTTGGCAAGTCGACCCGGATGCGCGCGCCTGTACCAAGCTCTTCCTGCTCAACAAGGCACTCAACGGTATCGATCTCTTCTACGAGATCGAGCTGCCACCCGTATTCTTCATTGGTCATTCGGTGGGGATCGTGCTTTCCAAGGCTCGCTATGGAAACTTCCTCGTGCTCTATCAGAATACCACCGTAGGCCGAAACCACGGCATCTATCCCGAGCTGGGAGAAGGTGTCGTCCTCTATCCCAACAGCGCTGTCATCGGTCGTTGCAACGTCGGGCCGCGCAGTTACATCGGTCAGGGGGTGAGCGTGATCAACCGGGATTTACCCGGGCACAGCTGCGTCTTCCAAGCCGAGGCTGGTGACCTACTCTGTCGTGAGCCGAAGCACGACATCCTCGACGATTTCTTTCGCTTCTGATTGCGCGTCAGGTTTCGCGCTTTCTTCCCATATTTGCCAGAGTGTCCACCATGAACGATCTCCTGACACTGGTCTTGCTCACCCACAACCGTCCCGCCTTTCTGGAACGTGCCTTGCGGTACTACGCGCGATTTCCCTGTCGCTTGTTTGTACTGGACTCTTCCGCCGTTCCTCAGCAAGCCTTGGTAGAGAGTTTCTCACGGGCTGAATACCGGCATTTTCCAGGTGATACGTTCACCTTCCTGGACAAGCTCAAGGCTGGCGTTCCGCATATCCAGACGCCACTGATGGCTTTCGTGCCAGACGATGATTTCATCCTGGGTGATGCATTGCAGGCGAGCGTGGAGTTTCTGACCGCTCATCCGGACTATTCGACGTGCCACGGCTATTGCCTGATGTATCTTGCCGAAGCAGCTTGTACCGTATATCTGCGGCGCGATAAGAAGGTTTGCGAGGACCACTCTGCGTCACGGATTGCACAGCGATTGCACACGGGCTTCGGTGAGTACATTCCGCCGTTCTATTCGGTGGTCCGCACTCAGGTCGTTCAAGACTGGTACCGGTTGGTTCCGCAAGACACCACGCTCGAGTACCAGGAGATCGGCCACGCGTTCTATCTGCTGGCGCGAGGCAAAGTGAGGATCCTGCCGCAGCCTTATGTGATTCGCGAACTCAACTACCCGGTTTCGGACCACAACACCGATGTCCGGCTGGCACTGCAGGACAGTACGCCTGCGGGACTTCAACGCAAGCGGCAGTTCGCCGACCTCTTCGGCCAGTTGCTGGCGGCACTGGAAGGAGGCGGCACGTCGCCGGGTCAGGCGCGCGATATCCTGTTGGGCGCCTTCCAGCGACTTGCCGATTGCCTGCAGCAGGAGCGCTCCCTCACTGCCGAACGGCTGTTTCGGTCGCAGTGGGTGGCGCCCGTGGCCGAGCCGCAGTGGCTGTTCGAGCCCCGCCAAGTGCCGGAGATGCCCTTTTACCGGCCTGAGTTCTTCGCGTTTCTGGCACGCCTGGATTTCATGGTGCAGGGTTTGCCGGCTGGCAAGCTGCAACTGCAGCAGCGCGCTGAAATGCAGGCGTTGTTGGCTCCTCTGCTAGATGCCGTACAGCACGACGGATTCGCGCAAGCCACCGTGGAGCAGCACCAAGGCGATATCCGTAAAGCCGTGGCCGCCTTGCCTTTCCATTCGGTCCTGGTGAAATGCATGACCCTTCTGGGATCCGCCGAGGAGCGCCAACGGTGGCTGGAATGGCAGCAGGCTATCGCCGAATTGCAGCAGGAAGCACCGCAGGCCATCGAAAAGGGTACCGGCTTGCCGGCCGAGGTGACGACTGGGCGGCTATCCATCGACTTGGACGATGTACTGGTACTCAATAGGCCCGTCAAAGACGGCGAGCGCGACCCGGTAGCGGTAGTGATTCACGCGTTCTATCCGGACGTCTTGGCGAGCATTCTCGACCGGCTCGTCCGACTCCAGCAGCCCTTGCATCTTTATGTGACGTGTCCGCCAGAGGCGGCGGAGGCTGTGCAGCTCCTGCTGGCCCAGAGCGGCTATCCGCACAGCCTGCTACGCACCGAGAATCGTGGCCGCGACGTCTTGCCTTTCCTGCGCATCCTGCATCTGGTACGGAAGGATGGGCTGCCGGTCGTGTTGAAGCTGCACACCAAGAAGTCGTTGCATCTGGAGCTGGGTGCCGAGTGGGCGGATGCACTGTTTGACGATTTGCTGGCGCCTGCCCGTTTCGAGAAGAGTGTCGCTCAGCTGGAAAGCGGGCAGGGCGTCCTGATGGTAGGGCCGGAAAACGGTCTTCTGCCAGTTTCGCAGTTCCTCAAAGGTAACAATCTGCCCAACCTCCAGCGGCTTGCCCAACGGGCGGGATTGGCCGAAGACCAGATCCTCAATGGCGAGTTCTTCGCCGGTACCATGTTCTTCGCCCACCTTGATGTACTTCAACGCGTCCTGGATCTGGGCCTGGTGGCGGCGGATTTCGAGGCGGAGGCCGGTCAGACGGAAGGTACCCTGGCGCATGCCCTAGAGCGCTTTTTCTATCCTCTTGCCTGTGCGAGCGGCGGTGACCGCCAAGGCCAGGATTATCGTAATTGGTTGAAGACGCGGGTACTTGCAGACGTCGAGTACGAGCGTGTTCCGGCGCGCATCCAGCGCTGGGCGTTCCAGCCGAGCTTGCTGGCGGTGATAGTCGACGAGGTCGGCGACCCGGCCTGTGTTCAGCAGACGCTGGATAGTCTTGCCGCGCAGCTCTATGACTGCGCCGCGATCCTGGTGCTATCGGATGCTGAACCCAGCGGCATAGCCGCGGCAGACAACCTAGTCTGGCAATCGCTCGGTGCCGGATGGGCGGCGCAGCTCAACGGCCTGCTGCCGCAAATCGAAGTGGACTGGTTCTTCGTCGTACGTAGCGGTGACCACCTTGATCGCCACGCGTTGTTAGCTGTGGGCGATCGGATCGATAGCCATCCTCAGGCGCTCTGCTATTACACCGACGAGGACGAGATCAGCGGCGATCTCTATCGCGAGCCCGTGTTCAAGCCGAGATTCAATCTCGACCTTCTGCGTAGCTACCCCTATGTCGGGCCCGTGTTCTTCATGCAGCGTCAAGCCTTGATCGAGATAGGAGGTTTTACCGAGGTACACGGCGCACTGGCCGGAGTGGACGTCATGTTCCGCTTGGTGGAGCAATGTGGGCTGGACAGCGTCGGGCATATCGCCGACGTTCTGCTGCACGCTCGTCTTCACCTGGGTCGCTGGTTGTCGAACGATCGGATACCAGAACTATCGCGCCAGGTAGTGGGCGCCCATCTGGATCGACTAGGCGTGTCCCACCAATTCATGGTGGGTGCCATGCCGTTGATCAACCGTATAGCCTATCTGAGAGAGAGCTCCCCGCTCGTTTCCATAGTCATCCCGACGAAGAATCAACTCCCCATGCTGCGGCGCTGTGTGGAGTCGCTTCTCGAGCGTACCCAGTACCAGAACTACGAGATCCTCGTGGTGGATAACGACAGCCAAGAGGCGGATGCCCGCCAGTGGTTGGCTGGCATGGAAGAGATGGGTAGCTCCAAGGTACGCATCTTGCGCTATCCCTATCCGTTCAACTACTCGGCTATCAATAACTTCGCGATTACCCAGGCACTGGGCGACTATGTCGTTCTGCTGAACAACGATACCGCGATCTTCGACGGGGGCTGGCTCAGCGCCTTGCTCAATCATGCCCAGCGACCCGAGGTGGGTGCCGTGGGCGCCAAGCTCTATTATCCCGATGGCCGCATCCAGCACGGTGGCGTGGTCCTGGGCCTGCGTGGCGTGGCGGACCATCCCTTTATCGGTGAGCCCGGCCAGGCGCCCGGCTACATGCACCGCCTTCAGGTCGATCAGAACTACAGCGTGGTAACGGCTGCCTGTCTGATGATACGGAAAGCTACCTATCTCGAAGTAGGAGGAATGGACGAGCAGGCCCTTAAAGTCTCGTTCAACGACGTGGACTTCTGCCTCAAGCTCACCGCGGCGGGCTATCTGAATGTCTGGACGCCGTACGCCGTGGTTATGCACGAAGCGAACGTGAGTCAAAACCTGGTCGATACCACGGCCATGGAAGCCAAGATCAAGCGTTTCCAGGGCGAGCAGGCGGTCATGTATCAGCGCTGGCTGCCGCGCATCGCTCGTGATCCGGCCTACAACCCCAACCTGAGCCTGGACGGTAGCGGCTTTGCCCTGGACCACCGCGGCGAAACCGGGTGGAATCCCTTCGCCGTTCGCCAGCTACCCTATGTGCTCTGCCATCCTGCCGATCCCTATGGATGCGGCCACTACCGGATACGCAAGCCCTTCGAGGCGATGCAACGCTCCGGATTGCTAGAAGGCGGACTTAGCGAACGCCTCCTGACACCCGTGGAAAAGGAGCGGCTAGCACCGACCAGCATCGTCTTCCAACGCCAGATCATGCCTTTGCAGATCGAATCGATCCGAGAGGCCAAGCGCTTTTCCCAGGCCTTCAGGATCTACGAGCTCGACGACTATATCGTCGATCTGCCAATCAAGAATCGCCACCGGGCCCATATGCCCAAGGATGTCGCCAAGCAGCTTCGGCGCGGTGTTGCGCTGTGCGATCGATTCGTCGTCTCGACGGCTCCGCTGGCCGAGGCGTTCAAGGATCTGCATCCAGATATCCGTGTCGCCGAAAACCTGTTGCCGGTGGACTGGTGGCAAGGCGTCAAGGGGCAACGCCGCGACACTCGCAAGCCGCGTGTAGGCTGGGGCGGTGGCGTCAGTCACGATGGTGATCTGGAGCTGATCCGCGACGTGGTGAAGGACTTGGCGGACGAGGTGGATTGGATCTTCTTCGGCATGTGTCCCGACGAGCTCCGGCCCTATATCAAAGAATTCCACGCTGGCGTCCCCATTGACCGCTACGCTGCAAAGTTGGCGAGCCTGGATCTGGATCTGGCGTTGGCCCCGCTGGAAGAAAATCTGTTTAACGACTGCAAGAGCAATCTGCGGCTGCTCGAATACGGGGCCTGTGGCTTCCCCGTGGTCTGCTCGGACTTGGTCTGCTATCGGGGCGACTTGCCGGTGACCCGAGTGAAAAACCGCTATCGCGACTGGATAGACGCTATTCGCATGCACCTCACCGACCGGGAGGCCAGTCATAAATCCGGTGAGGCGCTTCGCGAGGCCGTGCAGCGTGACTGGATGCTGACCGGCCCGCGCCTGGAGCGATGGGGTTCTGTCTGGCTGCCGGATTGAGCCAGCCCCCGTACCGAAACCAACGGCCAGAGAAATCTGGCCGTTCGCGTTTGCGGAGCCATCAAGTTTCTCGCCTTCCGCCCGATAACAAGAGGGAGTGAAGACATACGCCTTCGCTGTCTCGTCCAGAGTCAAGGTTTTTCCAAAAAAACCTAAAGAAATCTCCAGGCAAGACGATAACCATATCGAAGGTTCTCCAGGTCACATCGGGCGGTCCCCTTGGCCGGGAGCTAAAGCAGTATCCTAATCCACGAGGTTCTCCATCATGATGACCGTCAATACCAACATCGCTTCCTTGACCGTTCAGAAGAACCTGAACAACGCATCGGGCAACCTGACCACCGCCATGACCCGTCTGTCCACCGGCCTGAAGATCAACAGCGCCAAGGACGATGCCGCCGGCCTGCAGATCTCCAACCGCCTGACCAGCCAGGTCAAGGGTCTGGACCAAGCCGTCTCCAACGCCAACGATGCCAACGCCATCGCCCAGACCGCCGAAGGCGCCCTGCAGGAATCCACCAACATCCTGCAGCGTATGCGTGTCCTCGCCGTCCAGTCCTCCAGCGGCAGCAACAGCACCGAAGACCGTACCTCGCTGAACCAGGAATTCGAGTCGCTGACCTCGGAACTGACCCGTATCTCCAGCACCACCACCTACGGTGGCGGCAGCAGCGGCATCAACCTGCTGGACGGTACCGCCGGCACCAACGGCACCCTGACCTTCCAGGTCGGCGCCAACGCCAACCAGACCGTCAGCTTCACCCTGAGCAACATGAGCGCCAGCAGCCTGTCCGGCTCCTCGTCGGTAGCCACCGGCGGCCTGGACCTGAGCAGCCTGGGCGTCTCGGCTTCGGGCGGCACCACCAGCTCCAGCGGTACCCTGAGCATCGCCGGCCAGACCGTGACCTACGCCTCCGGCGCCAGCTTCAACGACATCGTCAGCTCCATCAACAACAACATCAGTGGTGTCTCGGCTACTGCGGCCAGCTCGGGTAGCTCGACCATCAACCTCAGCTCCGCCAAGACCATCGACATCGGCGCGGGTACCGGTGGCGCCACCGGCGTATCCAGTGGTTCCTATGCCTCGGTTACCACCACCGGCAGCGTCCAGTCGCTGGACATCACCACGGCGGCCAACGCCCAGAGCGCCATGCAAGTCATCGACGGCGCCCTGAAGCAGATCGATACCCAGCGTTCCACGCTCGGTGCCGTGCAGAACCGTCTGGACTCCACCATCTCCAACCTGCAGAACATCTCGGAAAACGCCACGGCAGCCCGCAGTACCATCCAGGATGCGGACTTCGCGGCGGAGACCGCCGAGATGACCAAGCAGCAGACCCTGCAGTCGGCAGCGACCTCGGTACTGGCCCAGGCCAACCAGCAGCCCGCCTCCGTACTGAAACTGCTCCAGTAATTCTTATCAGGGAAAGGGGAGGGCGCTGCGGCGCCCTTTCCGCGTTGTTAGGTTTTTTGGGAGGGTTGCACCATGAGCATCAACGTGAATTCGGTCGTTACGGGAACTGCCACGACGACCAGCGCGGCAGGGACGCCATCAGGCAACGTCGTTGGCGCCCCTTCTGCTACGGCCAACGCCAGCGGTAACGGAGCGACACCGGCCGACCAGGCCAAGACCGCCCCTGTATCGCCTAGTCGGGAAGAGCTGGAAAAGGCCGTTAAGGATTTAAGTTCCAGCGCCCAAGACTTGCATCGCAACCTTGAGTTTTCCTTAGATCAGGATTCCGGCGTTACCGTGGTCAAGGTGGTGAACAGCGCCAATGGCGAGTTGATCCGGCAGATCCCGTCGGAGGTCGTGGTCAAGTTGGCTGCGGACTTCAAGGAGTCCCGTCACCTGCTCAGCGAGAAAGCCTAGTTGGTGTGTCTTTTGCTTTAGTGATGCTACAGCAGCTGGACCGTCAATGTTTTGAGGACAGATCATGACCACTATCTCGTCAACTTCTTCGACTAGTTCGACCACTTCAAGCAGTTCGACTAGCTCGACGACGAGCAATTCTGCGTCCAG
This sequence comes from Pseudomonas flavocrustae, assembly GCF_029872515.1. Classification (NCBI taxonomy): domain Bacteria; kingdom Pseudomonadati; phylum Pseudomonadota; class Gammaproteobacteria; order Pseudomonadales; family Pseudomonadaceae; genus Pseudomonas; species Pseudomonas flavocrustae. The sequence goes on from NZ_JAPDIQ010000001.1 coordinate 421,285, forward strand.
TGCCTCCGCCACTTCCGGGGCGATCAAGTCATCCACCGGTCTCGGTTCCGGGATCAACATCGGTTCGATCGTCGAGGTGCTGGTCAACGCGCAAACTGCTGGCAAGCAACAACAGATCACGACCCTGCAAAATTCGGCGCAGAATCGCCTGACTGCAGTAGGTACCCTGACCTCGGCGTTGAACGATTTCCAGTTGGCCGTGGCCAACCTGAATACCACGACTTCCTTTGCCGGATTGACCACGACTTCCAGTACCCCCGCAACGGCGACGGCAACGGTGGATGCCACCGCGGTAGCGGGTACCTATGCGTTGGATGTATCAAATCTTGCGACCGCGTCGAAGGTCGGCACCCAGTACATCTCGTCCGGGACCACCTTCGGCTCAGGCAGCCTGACGCTGAGCCAGAATGGCAAGAGCTACAATATCAGCGTGAGTGACGGTGCCAGTCTGTCCAACATCCGCGACAGCATCAACAAGCAGAGCGCCACCTCGGGCATCTCGGCGAACGTCGTCACCGACTCCACGGGATCACGGTTAGTCCTGAGCTCCACCACTACGGGCGCCAACTCTACGATCGGCGTGTCCACCACCGGTAGCAGCTCTCTGGCGTCTTTAGCTATCGATGGCACTAAGGCCTATTCGACGTCGGGCGGCGGTTATCTGGTGCAGGGTACCGACGCCAAGTACACCCTAGACGGTTTGAGCATGACTAGCTCCAGCAATACCCTGGATACCGCCGTCACCGGAGTGACCTTTACGCTGGCGGCGCCAGGAAAGACCGACGTTACCGTGGGAGCAAATACCTCTGGGTTGCAGACCAACATCCAGACGTTCGTTGACGCCTACAATACGCTGGTTAATACCATCGGTACCCTTACCAAGGTCAGTACCACGACCGGAGAAGACGGCGCTTCCAGCACGAGCTCCGGGGCCCTGACTAGTGACGCCATGACCCGCACACTCATGCGCAGCCTGCAGAGTACGGTTTTCGGTACGTCCGCCGGCAGCGGCAATCTAAAGAACCTTACACAGCTTGGGATTTCCATGACTAACTCGGGAAACCTGACGCTGAACTCTTCAGCCCTGTCCACGGCCCTCGCGACTAACGCCAGCGATGTGCAGAACTTCTTCTCGGCTAAGTCGGGGCTGCTGAACAACATGAACAAGCTGGTCAATACCTATACCCAGAGTGGTACGGGGCTGATCGCTCAAGAGAAGTCGACGATCCAGACCAACCTGACGGATCTCAAGACGCAGCAGACCACGCTCACCGCGCGTCAGGCCAAGCTTACCGATATCCTCACCGCGAAATACAATGCGATGGATAGCCTGGTCGCCAAGCTGAACAGCACCAGCAGTAGTGTGCTGACTACCCTGAACGTGCTGAACAAGAACTCGTCTTCAAGTTGATCCTAGCTGTTTATTAAGGCTAAAGATTGCAGGGCGCGAGCCGATAGCTTGGATATCCAACACAGCATCATCTGTTGAATCCAAGGTAGCCAAGTCATGTACGCACAATCTGCAGCGCTGCGCCAATATCAGAATATTGGTGTTCAATCCGGGGTCTTCGAGGCTTCACCGCATCGCCTGATCCAGATGTTGCTGGAGGGTGGTTTGAGCCGCATCGCCCAGGCCAAGGGCGCCATGCAAAACCAGAGGTACCTTTTGAAAGGCCAGTTGATCGGCAAGGCCCTGGCCATCATCGCCGGCCTTCGTGATGCCTTGAACTTCGATGCGGGCGAACTGGCGTATCGCCTCGACGCCCTGTACGGTTACATGGCTACCCGCTTGGCCGAGGCCAACCGTACCAACAATGCTCGCATCCTGGACGAGGTTGCCCAGCTGCTGCGTAATATCAAAGAAGGTTGGGATGGCATAACCGCTGCCTGACCGGGAGGGTGAGAGCCATGGCTACCATCGTTGTTCGTATCAATCAGCTTCGCGGTCAGCTGGAGCAGGCCCTCGTCGAACAGGACTGGGAGGCCATCGGCCGTCTTGATCTGGATTGCCGCCTGGCGGTCGATGTCGCCATGCAGGAAGCGCCGGGTGGTGAGACCGAGCTGACGTTCGCCTTGCAAAATCTTCTCAAGACTTACAAGGCCTTGATCGCCGCCACCACGGCCGAACGTTCTGCCATCGCGGTCGAGCTGACGCAGGCGCAACGCGCCGACAAGGCCGCCAAGGTCTATCAGCTGTTCGGTTGACTGTCATCTGTTGGACAGTAATTCAAAGTTTGAATATTTCGCCGCCATAAAATTGACCCCGCATCACAATTTGTCTTAACTTGCGCAAGATGCCGACCAGTTGGCACTTGGATGCAGGCGACACCTGCGCGTAGCGAACCGACAAGCCGAATTGGGGCAGGGACATGTGGCGTGAAACCAAGATCCTTCTGATCGACGATGAAGCCGAGCGGCGCAAGGCGGTATCGGTCATTCTCGATTTTCTCGGCGAAGATCACCTCGCCTGTACCAGTTCCGATTGGCAACCCTCCCTCGAAGCGCTCGACAGCAGTCGCCAGGTCAGCTGTGTGCTGGTCGGCCGCGTCGACAGCCGCGGCAACAGCGTCGAGCTGCTCAAGCAGGTCGTCGCCTGGGACGAGATGGTCCCGCTGCTGCTGCTGGGCGAATCAGCGCAGCCGGAGTGGCCAGATGACGTTCGCCGCCGCGTGCTGGTTTCTCTCCAGTATCCGCTGGCCTACAACAAGCTGCTGGACTCCCTGCACCGCGCCCAGGTCTATCGCGAGATGTACGACCAGGCCCGGGATCGCGGGCGTCAGCGCGAGCCCGAGTTGTTCCGCAGCCTGGTGGGTACCAGCCGCGCCATTCAAGGGGTGCGCAAGATGATGCAGCAGGTGGCCGATACCGAGGCCACGGTGCTCATCCTCGGCGAATCGGGTACCGGCAAGGAGGTGGTGGCGCGTAACCTGCACTTCCACTCCAAGCGGCGCGAAGCGCCCTTCGTACCGGTCAATTGCGGTGCCATCCCGGCGGAGTTGCTGGAGAGCGAGTTGTTCGGCCACGAGAAGGGCGCCTTTACCGGTGCCATCACCAGTCGCGCCGGGCGTTTCGAACTGGCCAACACCGGCACCCTGTTCCTCGACGAGATCGGCGACATGCCGCTGCCCATGCAGGTCAAGCTGCTGCGGGTACTGCAGGAGCGGACCTACGAGCGGGTGGGCAGCAACAAGACCCAGAGCGTGGACGTGCGCATCATCGCCGCGACCCACAAGAACCTCGAGCAGATGATCGCTGCGGGCACCTTCCGCGAGGATCTCTACTACCGCCTCAACGTCTTTCCAATCGACATGGCGCCGCTGCGCGAGCGGGGCGAAGACATCCCGCTGCTGATCAACGAACTGATCGCCCGGATGGAGCACGAGAAGCGTGGTTCCATCCGCTTCAACTCGGCGGCGATCATGTCGCTGTGCCGCCACGAGTGGCCGGGCAACGTCCGCGAACTGGCCAACCTGGTGGAACGCATGGCGATCATGCATCCCTATGGCGTCATCGGCGTGGCCGAATTGCCGCTCAAGTTCCGCTACGTGGAAGACGAAGCCGATCCCATGGTGGAATCCCTGCGCGAGGAACTGCAGGAACGCGAAGCCATGGCCGGCATTGGGACGCTCGAGGTGTCTTCCTCGGCGCTGTTGCCCAGTGAAGGCCTGGATCTCAAGGACTACCTGGCAAATCTGGAAAAGAGCTTCATCCAGCAGGCGCTGGATGATGCCGGTGGCGTAGTGGCGCGTGCCGCTGAGCGGCTGCGCATCCGTCGCACCACGCTGGTCGAGAAGATGCGCAAGTACGGCATGGGGCGCCGCGACGACGAGTTTGAAGAAGAGATCTAAGGTTCGCCTGAAAATTCGTATTAGGTAGGCTAAGTCTGTGATTGCAGCAGAGGCAAGCAATAACACCAGCTAGCGTTACGGCCTTTTGAATGAGTGCTGGCGTTGAGCGAGGAGATCGTTTCCCCGCCCGAAGGATGGGACGCCCACGTCGTGATGATCGGCAAATGCTCAATGGCATCCTCTGGATCCTACGCTCGGTCGCAAAATGGCGTGACCTACGCAATCACTATGGTCCTGAAAAATGGTCTGCCAGGGCTGCCAACAAGTGCGATGACGGTACCTTCGAGTCCCTTCTGGCGCCCGCTGCATCTGAAGCTGCGTCAGGATTGTTATGTAGACCTGGACATCTAAATGATCGATGCCAGTACAATCCCCGTACCTCACGAGCCCTCATGTTAGGCAGAAAAAGCCTACCCAGACGAACCGCTAGATCATGCGCTAGGCAGTAACTGTGGCGGACTAGGTACCGCTCCATCTGCTCTGATAAGTCCAGAGGTATCCGCTGACCTCAAGGTTTTGCTCGGGCAGCAGGCCGACTCGCAGCGCGCTTCTTTCCCTGCTCGAAAATGTGCGGTGGCGAGGTACCAAAGATGGACCATGCGAATGCTGCCGACGTGTCTTGGTCAACGCGGGATATGATAGCGAAGCGCTTTGGCATCATTGGGACTGCGTGGGTATTAATCTGTCGTTGCCCAACGCAAGAGGCGTCGTAAGCCTTGTTTCAATCAATTCATGTACCACCAGCGCAATGCGGTCGAACGCCTACTCAGCCAGCCAACGGAAAAACGCTGCCTCTCCACTCGGTTCGAGAAGCCAGCTAGCAGCTTCAAGGCAATGGTCATTCTGGCCTGTATGGACTGCTACTGGCACACCGACTTTTCGAAAAAAGCTTAGGTTCTTTGAGTCAAGCATCGACTTGACGGGGCGTCGTTACCCAGCTTGACAAGAGCCAGTTCAGAATTACGGTTCTGCCTACTCCGGAGCCGGCGAGGCTTAGTCTCATGCTGCGCTCAAAGCGATGAATCCATAGTCCGTTTGCGTCAAGGCCGAAGCGATCAGCGCGCCGGTCGCCTTGAGCTGCTCCGCTAATTCGCGGTGCGATACATGAAGCGTCCAGTCCGTGGCCGCATCCATCGGTGGGTTGGTCATCACCTGCTCGGTCGCTGCCAAAAAATCTGGACCGTAAGGTCGGTAGGCGGTGAAGCCATCGCCTTTGAGTGCCGATGTGCGAATGCCTAAGGCGGCGCAAATCGCCGCCTTCTGACTTATTTCATCCTGATCAGCCTGTCGTGACCGCTCGATGAGCGTAATCAGCTCCACGTCCTGCAAACGCCCACCATGAATCAACGTCGGCCCCTGTTCCCAGGCATGCGGCGGACAATCTTTCATATGAGGCCTCAAGGGAAGATGCGGATTAATCTCCATTGGATAGATACGGCAGACCAGGGGTCGCTCGTCATAAATCGAGCAGCGGTTGTCTGCATCTAGTCGCATGCAACGCCCTGGATTATAGGCGGCGAAGGTGATAGCGACATAGGCGCGCGTCTCCCCGCACCACACCGGCAGAGAGCGCTGCTCAGCATGCTCGCGCTGCACCGGCGAGATCCCTTGACCGTCCTCAAGAAACGCTTCGACCAGGACGAGCAACTCACCCTGCTGCTGAACCCAGCGGATCGCCTCGCTCAACGTTAGCGGGATATGGTGCGATGTGCAGCATTTGCCGCATCCTACGCAAGAAAAGTGAGTGGACATCAGCGTAGCCTCTGGTGTGCAGGTAGATTAATGATCGGCAGAAAAATGTCGCCTTCGGTCTGGAGTGTGATCCAAAGCAAGTCTTGCGCCAGCTGAGCTCGGCGCGAAGGGCCATGCGGCTTCGCTAACTAACAGTACGACGCTTTAGCCAAACTCAAGGCTGGTAGGTAAAGCTGAGCGCAGCGAAGCCAAGCCCAACTTTTCCAGCGCCGACCTCCTGTGTTGGGCTTCGACTGTAGAAGGCTTCCGGTCCAACGTGTGCCTGGTAGCTCCCTGCCGGACCTCCCTCATCTACTTCTGCCTATGTGGCGCTCCAAAAGTGGAAAAGGCCATGCCGTTTTCCACGCTAAGGCGCCTTCGCCAGGCCGGCATGGGTCTTGCTCCGGCCTGGATGATGTCAATTGTCCGTCGCGAGTCCTAGCCGATGCCTGCGCAAGCCCTTTCTTCCTCTGTCTCCATAGACGCTGCCGTGGAGGCTTCCGCCTCCGCGCAAGCCCGTGAAGCCCTGGGGCAGATGTCGCGCCAGCTGAGCGAATCCTTCCAGTTGCTCGAAGCCCGGATGATTTCGCTGCAGGGCGAACTGGAGTGGGTGTCTGCCCAGCGCCTGCAGGAGCTAGCGGAAAAGGAACGCCTGGCCAGCCGGCTGCAGAATCTGCTCGATGTGCTGCCCGCCGGCATCGTGGTGGTGGATGGTGCCGGACGCGTGCGCGACGCCAACCCGGTGGCGGAGGCGCTGCTCGGCAAACCCTTGGCCGGCGAGCTGTGGCGAACTGTGATCGCGAGGGCCTTTGCGCCGCGTCATGACGACGGCCACGAGGTATCCCTGCGCAACGGCCGACGCCTGTCCATCGCTACCCGCTCCCTGGATGGCGAACCGGGGCAACTGGTGCTGCTCAACGACCTTACCGAAACCCGCCATCTGCAAGGCGAACTGGCGCGGCACGAGCGGCTTTCAGCGCTGGGGCGAACCATGGCCTCGCTGGCGCATCAGATACGGACCCCGCTGACCGCGGCGCTGCTCTATGCCAGCCATCTGGAGGAGGGCGGGCTGGCGCTGGCGCAACAGCAGCGTTTCGCCGGCCGTCTCAAGGAACGGCTGCACGAACTGGAAAACCAGGTCCGCGACATGCTGGTGTTCGCCCGGGGCGAATTGCCGCTGGCGGATCGGCTGACGCCGGCCGCTTTGTTCACTGCCCTGCGCGAGGCCGCTAACCCGCATCTCGGCGACTGCCCGGTGCGCTGGCAACTCGATGTCCAGGCTGGGCTGCTCGCCTGCAACCGCGACATGCTGGTGGGCGCCGCCTTGAACCTCATTCACAACGCCTTGCAGGCCATGGCCGGCAGTGGCCGCCCGGGACGACTCAAGGTGCATCTCCATCGTCGTGACGGGGAGCTGCGCCTGGCGATCAGTGACAGCGGTCCCGGCATTCCGCAGGCGGTCCGGCAACGGCTGGGCGAACCCTTTCTCAGCACCAAGACCACCGGCACCGGTCTCGGCCTGCCGGTCGCCCTGGCGATGGCCAAGGCCCATGGCGGGCGGCTGAACGTGCGCTCCCGGGTGGGGCGCGGCACGCTGGTGACCTTCATCCTGCCGCTGCTGGCGAGCGAGGAGACCCCGGCATGACCCTGCCCATCCTGCTGGTGGAAGACGACCGTGCCCTGCGCGAAGCCCTGGCCGACACCCTGGAACTTGGCGGCTATCGCTATCGCGCCGTCGACAGCGGCGAGGCGGCGCTGCTGGCGCTGGCCGAGGAGTCCTTTGGCTTGGTGATCAGCGACGTCAACATGCCAGGTATCGACGGGCATCAATTGCTGGCCAGTATCCGACTGCGCGATCCGGCGCTACCGGTACTGCTGATGACCGCGTTCGGCAGCATCGAGCGCGCCGTCGAGGCCATGCGCGGTGGGGCGGCGGATTATCTGGTAAAGCCCTTCGAACCGCGCCTGTTGCTGGAGACCCTGGCGCGCTGCTGCCCCCAGGGACGGCGGGCGCCCGGTGGTCGTCAGCCGGTGGCGGCCGATCCCCAGAGTCGGCAACTGTTGGAGCTGGCCAGCCGGGTGGCCCGGAGCGAGGCCACGGTGCTCATCACCGGTGAGTCCGGTACCGGCAAGGAGGTGCTGGCGCGCTTTATCCACGATCAATCGGCGCGGGCGGATGGCCCCTTTGTGGCGGTCAATTGCGCGGCCATTCCCGATCACCTGCTCGAGGCCATCCTCTTCGGGCATGAGAAGGGCGCCTTCACCGGGGCCATCGCCGCCCAGCCCGGCAAGTTCGAACTGGCCCAGGGCGGTACCCTGCTGCTGGACGAGATCTCCGAGATGCCGCAGGGCCTGCAGGCCAAGCTGTTACGCGTCTTGCAGGAGCGGGAGGTGGAGCGGGTTGGGGCGCGCAAGCCACTGGCGCTGGACATCCGCGTGGTAGCCACCAGCAGCCGCAAGCTGGCGGAGGAGGTGGCCGCCGGGCGCTTCCGCGAAGACCTCTTCTATCGCCTGTCGGTGTTTCCGCTGGCTTGGCTGCCATTGCGCGAGCGACCGGCCGATATCGTGCCCCTGGCCGAACGACTGCTGGCGGTCCAGGCCGCACGGATGAATCGTCCGATACCGGTCCTGAGCCCTGCCGCGCGCCAGGCCCTGGCCGAGCACCCCTGGCCGGGCAACGTGCGCGAACTGGACAACGCCGTGCAGCGGGCGTTGATCCTGCAACCGGGTCAGCAGATCCAGGCCGAGGACTTCGGGCTGCACTGGTTGGCGACCGGGGTATCCCTGACGCCTGCCGCCGCGCCTGTGCCAGCGACAGGCACGGGTGATGACGTACGGCCACTGGACGCCGATCTGCGCGATCGGGAATTCCAGGTGATCCTCGATACCCTCAGGGCCGAGCGTGGTCGGCGCAAGGAGACCGCCGAGCGCCTCGGTATCAGTGCCCGTACCCTCAGGTACAAGTTGGCGCAGATGCGCGACGCCGGCCTGGACGTCGAGTTGGCCCTCGCCGCCGGATACTGAGCGCGCAAGTCGATAGCCGGCTATCTACCCGTGCGGAACCAACCCTCTGGCGTGCTGTTCTAGAGAAAGGATCGCGACTGCGGCGTGGGGTCGCAGAGGATGCATGCCCCCCGCCCTCCCGGACCTCGTCCGGCCGCTTTGCTCTCTTCTCCTAGGCGCTGCCTTTGCTGAAAACGGTTTCACGGACGGTGTTTGCCGTTTTCGCCGCGGGTGGCGCGCCTGCCAGCACGAGGACGCTTGCCATGGGTTCCACCGCACCTTCCAGCTCCAACGCCGACCAGCTTGTCATCAATACCATCCGGACCCTGTCCATGGACGCGGTGCAGAAGGCCAACTCCGGCCACCCCGGTACGCCGATGGCCCTGGCCCCGGTCGGCCACACGCTGTGGAGCCGCTTCCTCCGCTATCACCCCGAGCATCCGGACTGGCCCAACCGCGACCGCTTCGTGCTGTCGGTCGGCCATGCCTCCATGCTGCTCTATTCGCTGCTGCACCTGGCGGGCGTCAAGGAAATCGACGAGCACGGCACCGCCACCGGCAAGGAAGCGGTCAGCCTCGACGACATCAAGCAATTCCGCCAGCTGGATTCCAAGACCCCGGGTCATCCCGAGTACCGCATGACCACCGGCATCGAGACCACCACCGGTCCGCTGGGGCAGGGCTGCGGCAACAGCGTCGGCATGGCGCTGGCGCAGAAGTGGCTGGCCGCCCGTTTCAACCAGCCGGGCGTGACCTTGTTCGACTATGACGTCTATGTGCTCTGCGGCGATGGCGACATGATGGAAGGCGTCACCGGCGAGGCGGCCTCCATGGCCGGCCACCTGGGGCTGGACAACCTCTGCTGGATTTACGATAACAACACCATCAGCATCGAAGGCCACACCGAGCTAGCTTTTAGCGAGGACGTGGCCGAGCGCTTCCGCGGCTATGGCTGGCATACCCTGCACGTCAAGGATGCTAATGACGCCGAAGCCCTGGCCGCTGCCCTGCATCGCTTCAAGGGCAACACCGGCAAACCGACCCTGATCGTGGTCGACAGCCTCATCGGCTACGGCGCACCCAACAAGCAGAACACCGCGGCAGCCCACGGCGAGCCCCTGGGTGCGGACGAGATCAAGCTGGCGAAGAAGGCCTATGGCTGGCCCGAGGATGCTGACTTCCTGGTGCCCGACGACGCCCGTCACCACCTACGCGACGCCCTGCTGGAGCGTGCCAGCGGTCTTTACGAAGACTGGAACCGTGCCTTCGATCGCCTGCGTCAGGACGATCCGACCCGCGCCGATGAACTCCAGCGCATGCGGGCCGGTGAGATGCCGGAAGGGTGGGACGCCAAGCTGCCCAGCTTCGATACCGATGCCAAGGGTGTGGCGTCCCGCGAGTCCGGTGGCAAGGCGCTCAATGCCTTTGCCCAGAACATTCCCTGGTTGGTGGGCGGGGCGGCGGATCTGGCGCCGTCCACCAAGACCAATCTCAAGTTCGATGGCGCGGGCAGCTTCTCCGCCCGTGAGCCGTCGGGGCGCAACATGCACTTCGGCATCCGCGAGCACGCCATGGGCTCCATCGCCAACGGCATGGCGCTCTGCTACCTGCGCAGCTTCACTGCCACCTTCCTGGTGTTCAGCGACTACATGAAGCCGCCGATCCGCCTGGCGTCCATCATGGAATTGCCGGTGGTATTCGTCTTCACCCACGACTCCATCGGCGTCGGCGAAGATGGCCCGACCCACCAGCCCATCGAGCACCTGGCGCAGCTGCGCGCCACCCCGGGTCTGCTGACCCTGCGTCCGGGCGATGCCAATGAAACGGTGCAGGCCTGGAAGATCGCGCTGCAGCAGACCAATCGACCCTCCTGCATGGTGCTGTCGCGGCAACCGCTGCCGACCCTGGATCGCGCCAAGTACGCCAGCGCCGAGGGCGTCGCCCAGGGTGCCTATGTGGTGGCCGATGCCGAAGGCGGCAAGCCCCAGGTGATCCTCATGGCCACCGGCAGCGAGCTGGGCCTGGCGATGCAGGCCTATGAGCAGCTCCAGGGCGAAGGGGTGAAGGCACGAGTCGTCTCCATGCCCTGCTGGGAGCTGTTCGAGGAGCAGGACGAGGCCTACAAGCAGTCGGTGCTGCCGGACGAGGTCCTGGGCCGCGTTGCCATCGAGCAGGCCGGTCCAATGGGTTGGGAGCGCTATATCGGTCGCAAGGGTGCCTCGGTGACCATGAGCACCTTTGGTGCCTCCGCGCCCATCGGCAAGCTGCAGGCGAAATACGGCTACACCGTGGAAAATGTGGTCAAGCTGGCCAAGGAGCAGGCGCAACGCAAAGGGAGCGCCACATGAGCAATCCACTCAAACAGCTGACGGAGCAGGGCCAGGCGGTCTGGCTCGACTTCGTCAGCCGCGAGTTCCTCGCCAAGGGTGAGCTGCAAAAGCTGATCGAGCGTGACGGCCTGACGGGCGTTACCTCCAACCCCTCGATCTTCGAGAAGGCCATGGGCCACGGCAGCGACTACGATGCCAGCCTCAAGGCCTTCCTGGAACGGGCCGATGCCGAGCCGGTGGATGTCTACGAGCATCTGGCCATCGAGGACATCCAGCAGGCGGCCGACATCCTGCGGCCGGTCTATGACCGGCTTGAAGGACGCGATGGTTATGTGAGCCTGGAAGTTTCGCCCTATCTGGCGCTGGATACCCGTGCCACCCTGGACGAGGCGCGCCGCCTCTGGCAGGCGGTGAATCGGCCCAACCTCATGGTCAAGGTGCCCGGCACGCCCGAAGGGGCGGTGGCCATCCGCAAGCTGATCGAGGAGGGGATCAACGTCAACGTGACCCTGCTGTTCGATCGCAATGCCTACATGGCCGTGGCGGAGGCCTATATCGCGGGTCTGGAAGCCCGGCTGCATCAGGGCAAGGACATCAGTCGGCTCGCCAGTGTCGCCAGCTTCTTCATCAGCCGGGTCGACGGCGTGCTGGACAAGCTGATCGACGAGCGCAAGGGTAACGACGGCGAACTGACCGAGCTGCGCGGCAAGGTCGCCATCGCCAACGCCAAGCTGGCCTATCAGGATTACCTGCGTCTCATCCAGTCGCCACGCTGGAAGGTGCTGGCAGTTAAGGGCGCTCATCCGCAGCGTCTGCTGTGGGCCTCCACCGGGTCCAAGGATCCCGCCTATCCCGATACCCTGTATGTCGATCAACTGATCGGCCCGGACACCGTCAACACCATGCCGCCCAAGACCATGGACGCCTTCCGCGACCATGGCACGGCAGCCCCCATGCTGAGCACCGCTATCGACGCTGCGCAGCGGGTGGTGGATGCGACGGTCCGTTTCGGGCTGGATCTCGATGGCGTGGCCAAGCGGCTGGTCAAGGATGGCGCCCGGCAATTCGAAGATGCCGCCGATGTCCTGTTGGGCGCGGTTGGGCAGAAGCGCCTCGAATTTCTTGGCGAGCGTCTGAATGCCGCGGACTATCGACTGCCAGACGATCTGAATGAAGCCGTCGAGGCCCGCCTGGACGAGGCGCGGCGTGAAGGCTGGTCGCGCCGGCTCTGGCAGGGCGACGCCTCGCTCTGGACCGGTCGTGACGAAGACCAGTGGGTCGGCTGGCTGGCCGCGGCCCAGGGGCGTCAGGCCGATCCGGTTGCCCTCGGGGTCTTGACCGAGGCCGTTCGCAAGGAAGGCCTGGATACCGTGGTGCTACTGGGCATGGGTGGTTCGAGCCTGGGCCCGGAAGTGCTGGCCAATACCCTGGGTACCGCCACGGGCGGACTCACCCTCAAGGTGCTGGATTCCACCGACCCGGCGCAAATCGCCGCGTTGGAAGAACAGTTGGACCTGCGCAAGACGCTGTTCCTGGTATCGAGCAAATCCGGCTCGACCCTGGAGCCGGAAATCCTGCGGGCCTACTTCCACAAGGCCGTCGAGCAGGCGCTGGGGGCGGAAGAGGTGCGGCGGCGCTTCGTCGCCATCACCGATCCGGGGTCCAAACTCGAAGCCAGTGCCACGGCCGAAGGCTACCGCGCCATCTTCCAGGGCGATCCCCATATCGGCGGGCGCTACTCGGTGCTGTCGGTGTTCGGCATGGTGCCCCTGGCGCTGCTTGGCCACTCGGTAGCCGACTTCTTCCAGGTGACCCAGCCCATGGTACTGGCCTGCAGCCCCAGTGCGCCCCCTGCCATCAATCCCGGCATTCGCCTGGGCGTGGTCCTGGGCGAGGCGGTGCGTGCCGGACGCGACAAGGTCACTCTGATCGCTTCACCGGGTGTCGCCAGTCTGGGCGCCTGGCTGGAGCAGCTGCTCGCCGAGAGCACCGGCAAGCAGGGCAAGGGCATCATCCCGGTGGACCTGGAGCCCCTCGGCGAGCCAGGCGTCTACGGCAGGGACCGGGTGTTCGTCAGCTTGGTGCTGGCCGGCGAGGAAGACGCCGAGCGCGACAGTCGCCTGCAGGCCCTGGCCGCCGCCGGGCATCCGGTGGTGGACATCCGTCTGGCGCGCGCCGAATTGATCGGCCAGGAATTCTTCCGCTGGGAGGTGGCCACCGAAGTGGCAGGTGCCGTTATCGGTATCAATCCCTTCGACCAGCCGGATGTGGAAGCCAGCAAGATCAAGACCCGTGCCCTTACCGATGGCTACGAGCGCGAGGGTCGTCTGGCCGGTGATGAGCCGCTGCTGGAGGAGGGCACGCTGACACTGTTCGGCGATGCCGACCTGCAGGGGCAGGACACCGCCCGCGCGGCGATCAAGGCGCACCTGGCACGCCTGCAGCCCGGCGACTATCTCGCCGTGCTGGCCTATCTCGAGCGCAATGCCGTGCACGAGGAGGCCTTGGGCGCCATGCGTGATAGCATTCGCGACAGCAAGCGCGTAGCGACCGTCGGCGGCTTCGGCCCCCGTTTCCTGCACTCCACCGGACAGGCCTACAAGGGCGGTCCCAACTCGGGTGTGTTCATTCAGATTACCGCCGATGCCCAGAACGACCTGCAGATTCCAGGGCGGAGTCTGAGCTTTGGTGTCGTCGAGGCCGCCCAGGCCAAAGGCGACCTCGAGGTACTGGCCGAACGGGGACGGCGCTATCTGCGCGTGCATATCAAGGGCGGCGACATCGACGCCGGCCTGCAACAAATCGTCGAACTGGTCGAGGCGGCGGTCGCCTGACCTCAAGGAGTCATCAGCATGCAATTGGGAATCATCGGACTGGGCCGCATGGGCGGCAACATCGCACGGCGTTTGATGAAGCATGGGCATGAAGTCGCGGTCTATGACCGCAGTGCCGAAACCGTGGCCGGCCTCGGCAAGGAAGGCGCCATCACCGCCGATAGCTTGGATGGCGTCATCGCCGCCCTGGCACAGCCGCGGGCCATCTGGGTCATGCTGCCGGCGGGCGCGCCGACCGAACAGACCATCGCCGAGCTGGCCGACCGCCTGGCTCCCGGTGACGTCATCATCGATGGCGGCAACACCTACTACAAGGACGACATCCGTCGCGCCAAGACCCTGGCCGAGAAGGGCATCGACTATGTCGACGTCGGTACCTCTGGTGGCGTCTGGGGCCTGGAGCGCGGCTACTGCATGATGATCGGCGGCAAGTCCGCGGCTGTGGAGCGCCTGGAGCCCATCTTCGAGGCCCTGGCTCCCGGCTACGGCAGCATCGAACGGACCCGTGGCCGCAACGCCCCGGACGAGCGTGCCGAGCGCGGCTTCATCTTCACCGGTCCGGCCGGTTCGGGTCACTTCGTCAAGATGGTACACAACGGCATCGAGTACGGCCTGATGCAGGCCTACGCCGAGGGCTTCGACATCCTCAAGATGAAGAACAGCGACAAGCTGCCGGAAGACGAGCGTTTCGAGCTGGACCTGGCCGACATCGCCGAAGTCTGGCGCCGTGGCAGCGTGGTGTCCTCCTGGCTGCTGGACCTGACCGCCCAGGCCCTGGCCGGCGACGTCGAGCTGGAGAAGTTCTCCGGTTCGGTGGCCGACAGCGGCGAAGGCCGCTGGACCATCGAGGCGGCCATCGAGGAGGCGGTGCCGGTCAACGTCCTGTCCGCTGCCCTCTATGCGCGCTTCCGTTCCCGCCAGCAAGCCACCTACGCCGACAAGCTGCTGTCGGCCATGCGCTTCGGCTTTGGCGGCCACGTCGAAATCCCGCAATAAAACCCCGGCCGTTCCCCTGTGGAGCGGCCACGGGCCGCGTCCCGGGGGACGGCATCAGCCGCCCTCGTGGATAAGGCCCTGTCATGACCGATTCTCCTGCCGTTACCCCCAGCACCGCCGCCCAGGAGCGCCGCTCCTGTACCAAGGCGCCCACCGCGCCGCCCGCCACGCTCTTTCTGTTCGGCGCCAATGGCGATCTGGTCAAGCGACTGCTGATCCCCTCGCTGTACAACCTGCTGCGTGACGGCCTGCTCGACGACCGCACCCAGATCATCGGCGTCGATCACAATCCCAACACCGACGAAGGTTTCGCCGACCGGCTGGAAGCCTTCATCCGCGACCAGGCCGAAGCCAAGGGCAAGTCCCGGGACGAGGCGCTGGATGCCGATCTCTGGGGCCAGTTGCGCGGGCGCATCCGCTATCTGCAGGGTGACTTCCTCGAAGATGCCACCTATCAGGCGGTGGGCGAGCGCATCGCCCAGGCCGACACCGACAACGCGGTCTTCTACCTGGCCACCGCCGCCCGCTTCTTTGGCGACGTCGCCGAGCGCCTGGGCAAGACAGGCCTGCTGGAAGAACGCGAAGACGCCTATCGCCGACTGGTGGTGGAAAAGCCCTTCGGCGCCGACCTGGCCAGTGCCCAGGCGCTCAACCAGCGCCTGCTGGCGAACATGGACGAAAAGCAGATCTATCGGATCGACCACTACCTGGGCAAGGAGACGGTGCAGAACATCCTGGTCAGCCGGTTCTCCAATGCGCTGTTCGAGTCGTTCTGGAACAACCACTACATCGACCATGTGCAGATCACGGCGGCCGAGACCGTCGGCGTGGAGTCGCGCGGCGATTTCTACGAGAAGACCGGCACCCTGAGGGACATGGTGCCCAACCACCTGTTCCAGCTGCTGGCCATGGTCGCCATGGAGCCGCCGGCGTCCTTCAATGCCACCTCAGTGCGTGACGAGAAGGCCAAGGTGGTCGGCGCCATCCGCCCCCAGACCACCGAAGAGGCCCTGGCCAACTCGGTCCGTGGCCAGTATGCCGCCGGGACGATGAACGACAAGCCCGTCAAAGGCTATCGCGAGGAAGAGCGGGTCGATCCGCAAAGCCAGACCGAGACCTATGTGGCACTCAAGCTGTTCGTAGACAACTGGCGCTGGGCGGGTGTGCCCTTCTACCTGCGCACCGGCAAGCGCCTGACCGCGCGCGATACCGAGATCGCCATCTGCTTCAAGCACGCGCCCTATGCACAATTCCGCGATACCAAGATCGACCGGATGCGGCCCAATTACCTGATCATCCAGATCCAGCCCGACGAAGGCATGTGGTTCGACTTCCACGCCAAGCGCCCGGGGCCCCTGGTGGAGCTGGAGAACATCCGCATGGGCTTCGCCTACAGCGACTTCTTCGAGATGCAGCCGTCCACCGGCTATGAAACCCTGATCTACGATTCCCTGATCGGCGACCAGACCCTGTTCCAGCGCGCCGACAACATCGAGAACGGCTGGCGCGCCGTGCAACCCATCCTCGACGCTTGGCAGCAGGGCGGCGCGGTGGAAAGCTACGCCGCGGGCAGTGCCGGTCCCGCCGGTGCCGATGAACTCCTGCAGAAGGACGGCCGCTCATGGCATCCGCTGACCTGATCCCCATCGACCTGCTGGTGTCGGATATCGACGGCACCCTGGTGCGCGACGACAAGAGCCTGAGCGAGGCGGTGATCGCCGCCGTCAAGCGGCTGCAGGCGGCCGGCAAGGCCATTACCCTGGTCAGCAGCCGCCCACCGCGGGCGCTGTTGCCGCTGGTACGGCAACTGGGCATTCATCAGGCGGTGGCCGGTTTCAACGGCGGCAATCTGGTGGAGGCGGACGGTACCCTGATCCGCGCCCATCGCCTGGCGGAGCCGGTGACGCGCCAGGTGCTGGAGCGGCTGGACAATGAAACCTTCGAGGTCTGGCTGTTCGCCGATGACCTCTGGCTGACGCGCGATGGACAGGGTGCCTACGTTCCGCGTGAAACTCGGGCGCTGGGATATGGGCCGACTGTGGTGAAATCCTTCGAACCCTATCTGGATCGGGTCGACAAGATCGTCGCCGCCGGTAGCGATCATGCCGGCCTCGAAGCCCTGGAAGGCGAGTTGGGCGAGCGGCTGGGGGAGGGCGCCACGGTGCTGCGCTCCCAGCTCTATTATCTCGACATCACCCATCCCAAGGCCAACAAGGGCGATGCCCTGATCGAACTGGCCCAGGCCGCGGGCGTACCGGTGGCGCGCACGGCGGCTATTGGCGATGGCAGCAATGACGTGCCCATGTTCCGCCAGGCTGGCCTGGCCATCGCCATGGGCCAGGCCAGCGCAGGGGTACGGGAAGCGGCTGACCGGGTAACGGCCAGTAACCAGGAAGATGGCCTGGCCCAGGCCATCGATCGGTGGATTCTGGAAAGCTGATATCGGTCGGTCGATGTTGGCTTCGCTTGCCCTCAGCCCAACCTACAGGATGCCTAGGTTGGTTTGAGGCGGTTCCACCGCCCAAGCCCAACAGGGCCTGCCTTCGCACCAGGTGGAAAAGGCTGCGCCGTTTTCCACCCTACGCGGGGTCAGGCGGGCGCTCCCTCTCCCTCCGGGAGAGGGCCGGGGTGAGGGCCGCCCCAACCCGCGCTACCCCGCCTTCTCCTCCCGATACCCCCGCACATGCTCCACCAGCGCCCGCAGCTTGGGCGCCAGGTTGTGGCGGTTCGGATAGTAGAGGTAGAAGCCGGGAAAGGGCGGCAGATAGTCTTCCAGCACGCGCTCCAGTTCACCCCGCGCCAGATAGGGGCGGAAGGTGTCCTCCATGCCAAAGGTGATGCCGCCTCCGGCCAGGGCGGTGCGTACC
This sequence comes from Pseudomonas flavocrustae, assembly GCF_029872515.1. Lineage (NCBI taxonomy): Bacteria > Pseudomonadati > Pseudomonadota > Gammaproteobacteria > Pseudomonadales > Pseudomonadaceae > Pseudomonas > Pseudomonas flavocrustae. The sequence continues at coordinate 438,894 of NZ_JAPDIQ010000001.1, forward strand.
ATCAGCAACATGTCGTTGGTGGTGATGAGCGGCGCGACGGCCACATCGAAGGCGCGACCGTTCTCGCTGAATTCCCAGCGCCAGGGCGCCACCTCCGGGGCCGGGCGCCAGCCGATGCAGCGGTGGTCCGCCAGTTCGCGTGGGTGCCGGGGTCGCCCATGACGGGCGAAATAGCCCGGGGTCGCCACGGCCACTTCGCGCTGCGGTCCGGTCACCGGAATGGCGATCATGTCCTGCTCGATCACCTCGCCCAGCCGTACGCCGGCATCGAAACCACGCGCGACGATATCGAATTCCTCGTCGGTGACGGTGACGTCCAGGGTCACCTCCGGATAGGCCTCGACGAAGCTGGCCAGCAGCGGCCCATCGAGAAAGCGCTCGGCGATGGAGGTGACCGCGACCCGTAACAATCCGCGCGGCGGGCCGGCGTGACTGGCGTCTTCCAGGGCGCCCAGCAGACCGGCCAGGGGCCCGGCAATCTGCCGCTGCAGGCGTTCGCCAGCCTCGGTCAGGCGCACGCTGCGGGTGGTGCGCTGCACCAGCGAACTGCCCAGTTCGTCTTCCAGACGGCGGATGGCCTGGCTCACCGCGGAGCGGCTGACGCCCAGGCGATCCGCCGCCACGCGGAAATTCTCCGCCGTGGCCACCACGACGAAGACCTTGAGCAGATTCAGATCGGTGTGCATTGGTGAGTCTGGCTAACCATGGCAGTCAGGAGCGGGGGAATTATCACGACAATGAGCCTTCGCTAAGGTGGTGGCAAGCCTGGAAGGGCGCAGTGCCGGAAGGGCACGCAGCCGGCCAGCAGGCCGTCCTGGCAAACCACCCCATTTCGAGAGGAACACTTCATGGCTATCGACAAGGTCGTACTCATCACAGGCGCGTCCAGTGGCATAGGCGCGGGCATCGCGCGCGAACTGGGCGCGGCCGGCTGCAAGCTGCTGCTCGGCGCGCGCCGCAGCGAGCGGCTGGAGGCCCTGGCGGCCGAGATCAACGCCGCGGGTGGCGAGGCCGCCTGCCGCCGGCTGGACGTCACCGACAGCGCCGAGGTGACCGCCTTCGCCCAGGCGGCTCGCGAGCGCTGGGGGCGGGTGGACGTCATCGTCAACAACGCCGGGATCATGCCGCTGTCGCCCATGGCCTCCCTCAAGACCGCAGAATGGATGCAGATGGTCGACGTCAACATCAAGGGCGTGCTCAACGGCATCGCCGCGGTGCTGCCGGAATTCACCGCCCGTGGCGCCGGACACATCATCAACCTGGGCTCCATCGGCGCGCTGTCGGTGGTGCCCACGGCGGCGGTCTATTGCGCCACCAAGCACGCGGTACGGGCGATCTCCGAGGGACTGCGTCAGGAGCGCGACGATCTGCGGGTCACCTGCATCCATCCGGGTGTGGTGGAAAGCGAACTGGCTGGCACCATCACCGATCCCGCAGCGCGGGCGATGATGGACGACTATCGCGCCATTGCCCTGCAACCCGACGCCATCGGCCGCGCGGTACGCTATGCCATCGAGCAGCCGGACGACGTGGACGTCAACGAGATCGTCGTGCGCCCGACCCGCAGCGCCAACTAGACGGTCTCGGCCAGGGCTTCGAGAAAGCGCTCCAGCACCAGATTCGGTCGCCGGCCCTTGCGGGTGACGGCGGCCAGGGTGGTGTCGAAGTGAAAGCGCTCGGGATCGAGGGCGCGCAACTGGCCCTGGGCCACCCAAGGCTGCGCGACGTGGTCGGGCAGGTAGCCGATGTAGCAGCCGGTGAGGATGAGAAAGGCCACGCCTTCGCGATCCGAGGCGCGTGCCGTGCAGTTCAGCGCGGCATGGCGTTCGTGGCCGTCCTGGTTGAGGAGGTGATTGGGGCCGACGGCGTCCTGAGCGGCCAGGAGGGCGTCGTCCAGCGCCGCGTCGGCCACCGCGAACAGCGGATGGCTGCGGCTGCAATAGAGCAGGGCGCGCTCTTCGTAGAGCGGCAGGTAGTCGAGCCCGGCCAGGGCATTGATCAGCGGCAGCACGCCCAGGTGCAGGTGGCCGTCGAGCACGCCGGTCTCGATCTCGCCGGGCAGGGTCATGCCGATGTTGACCACCACCCCCGGCGCGGCGCGCTTGAGCGCGGCCAGGGCATGGGTGATGCGCATGCGCGGCTGGGTCACCAGGTTGTTGATGATGCCCAGGTTCAGCTCGCCACGCAGGTGCTGGTGCAGCTGGTTGACCTCGCTGCGAAAGCCTTCCAGGGCGGCGAACAACGACTGGCTGGCCTTGAGCACCTCGCGGCCTTCGTCGGTCAGGGAAAAACCGGCGCGCCCGCGCTGGCAGAGGCGCATGCCCAGGCGTTTTTCCAGGTCGTTCATGTGCAGGCTGATGGCCGAGCGGGTGATGCCCAGCCGGCCTTCGGCGGCGGTGAAGCTGCCGCATTCCACCACCGTCTTGAACAGTCTCAGCAGGCGGATCTCGAAATCGCCGACCTGGGCGAGCAGAGCCTTGCGCGTCGTCTTCATGGCTGCCACCGCAAATGCGGGACAGCATAAGGCGCCGTCGGGAGCGGCGCCAGCGACCGGTTTCAGGCGCCGATCAGGACCCGGCTGCGCTGCCGGGTGACCTGCTTGACCACCCAGACCGCGGCGATGCAGCAGAGCAGGGTGATCAGTGTCAGGCACAGGCGGGTGCCCAGGTACTGGGCGAAGTTCTGCTCACCCAGCAGGCGACCCAGCACGCGATAGGCGCCGGCGAGATAGCCGTGCAGGAAGTAGATGGCGAAGCTGTAGGCGCCCAGCAGGGCCATGCCCTTGGTCAGGCGGCTCTCGGCGTATCCCGGCGCCTTGACCTTCTGGCTGAAAACGGCGAACAGCAACAGGCACAGTGCCAGTTTCTGTAGCCCGTAGAAGGCGCTGTCGAGCACTGCCGCGCCACTTAGCAGCAGCAGGGCCGCCAGCAGCCAGTAACGCGCCTGGGGCCGTTGCAGCCGCTCGCGCTGTTCGCAGGCCAGCATGCCGCAGAGGTAGATCGGCAGGAAGTGCAGGGCCGCCAGCAGCGGATCGGCGTCATTGATCGGGCGATCGGACACCAGGAAATACAGCAGGCCGACCATGGTCGCCGCCGGCAGCAGGCCACGCTTGACGATCCACTCCAGGGCCGGCGCCAGCAGGAAGATCAGCGTCAGCGCCGGAATGAACCACAGCGGACCCAGGTGGGCGCCAGTAGCCAGCAGCAGCGCGGTCTGGGCGAAGGGGGGCCAGTCGTGGAAGGCGTTCATGTCGATCCACTCGTGTTCCTGCTTGAGTCCGGAGACATAGAGCAGCACGGCGGGGATCGAGATCAGCAGATAGGGGAGGATGACGTTCTGCAGCTTCTTGCCCAGATAGACCTGGTAGCTGTATTTGCCGAGGTTGTAGCGAAAGAAGAAGCCCGAGAGCGCGACGAAGATGCAGGTGGTTTCCAGCGACAGCAGATTCAGGGCGATCTGCTGATGTTCGGTGGTCTGGTAGCTGCCCACAGTCATGTGGTGGAAAACGATGAGAACGGCCGCCAGGCCGCGGATCCAGTTGAGCTGAATCAGCATGGGGGAGGTTTCCTTGAGGAATAGCTGAACCGCGCGCTCTGCCTCGGAAGAGGGGCACGGGTTGGCAAAAGCGGAAAGTTGGGTACGCGGCAGAGACGGCGGACAGGCTACCGCGCCCGGCTGGACTACGCGCCGGGAAGAGAGGTGAGGCGAGGGTGCCTCGGCGCCACGGGACTACGGTGGCAGGCGGCCAGCTTAAAGTGTTTCAGGCAATTTACTGAATACTAATCAAATTTGTTGATTTCAAGATGTTTCTTGGGTGTCGAGTTGGCACGGATAATCGCGTCTATGAAAGGCTATTAAGCCCATCCGTGACTGCAGGAAGCGGCGTCGTTCTCCCCGTCAGCCTCTTTTGATTTAGCGAGTTAGAACCGGTGATTGGGTGAGTTATAAGATGTTTAGGCGCGAGAAGAAAACCATTTAACTCACGCAAGACTGGGCGCACTCTGCAGGCTCAATGTCACCGCCCGAGGCCCCGTCATGAACCAGCCGCTGACCGTTTCGCCACCTGTCGCCGCCCAGCTCAACCTGCGTGCCCACTGGATGCCCTTTACCGCCAATCGCGCCTTTCAGAAGGATCCGCGCATCGTGGTGGCCGCCGAAGGCAGCTGGCTGATCGACGACCAGGGGCGGCGCATCTATGACAGCCTCTCCGGACTCTGGACCTGCGGCGCCGGTCACTCGCGCAAGGAGATCCAGGAGGCCGTGGCGCGCCAGCTGGGCACCCTCGACTATTCGCCGGGCTTCCAGTACGGCCATCCGCGGTCCTTCCAGCTGGCCGAAAAGATGGCCGAGCTGACCCCGGCGGGTCTGGACCATGTCTTCTTCACCGGCTCGGGTTCCGAGAGCGCCGACACCTCGGTCAAGCTGGCGCGGGCCTACTGGCGCATCAAGGGTCAACCGGCCAAGACCAAGCTGATCGGCCGGGCCCGCGGCTACCACGGCGTCAACATTGCCGGCACCAGCCTGGGCGGCATCGGCGGCAACCGGAAGATGTATGGCTCCTTCATGGACGTCGACCATCTGCCCCATACCCTGCAACCGGGCATGGCCTTCACCAAGGGCATGGCCGAGACCGGCGGCGTCGAGCTGGCCAACGAGCTGCTCAAGCTGATCGAGCTGCACGATGCGTCCAATATCGCGGCCGTCATCGTCGAGCCCATGTCCGGCTCGGCCGGGGTGATCGTGCCGCCGGTGGGCTATCTGCAGCGCCTGCGCGAGATCTGCACCCAGCACGACATCCTGCTGATCTTCGACGAGGTCATCACCGCCTTTGGCCGCATGGGCCGTCATACCGGCGCCGAATTCTTCGGCGTGACGCCGGACATCATGAACGTGGCCAAGCAGGTCACCAACGGCGCCGTGCCCCTGGGCGCGGTGATCGCCAGCAGCGCCATCTACGACACCTTCATGAACCAGGCCACGCCTGAGCACATGGTCGAGTTTCCCCATGGCTACACCTATTCGGCCCATCCGGTGGCCTGTGCCGCGGGTCTGGCGGCGCTGGAACTCATGGAACGTGAGAATCTGGTGCAGCAGGCCGCCGAGCTGGCACCCAAGTTCGAAGCCTCGCTGCATGGCCTCAAGGGCGCCAAGCATGTGGTGGACATCCGCAATTGCGGCCTGGCCGGTGCCCTGCAGCTCGCCCCGCGTGACGGCGATGCGGTAATCCGCCCGTTCGAGGCCGGCATCGCTCTGTGGAAGGCCGGCTTCTACGTCCGCTTCGGCGGCGACACCCTGCAGTTCGGACCTACCTTCAATGCCAGGATCGAAGACCTGGATCGCGTCTTCGCCGCGGTCGGTGACGTCCTCAATCGCCTCGACTGACCCTCTTTCCGGCGCTTCCCCGAGGAAGCGCCCATCCCTCGTACAAGGAGTCCCTTCATGAGTCCCAAGCATCTCATCGGCGGCCAGCTGGTCGACGGTGGCAGCCGCCGCGCACCGATCTACAACCCCTCCACCGGCGCGGTCATCCGCGAAGTGCCCCTGGCCGATGCGGCCACCCTGCAGCAGGCCGTTGACGCCGCCCAGGCCGCCTTTCCGGCCTGGCGCAATACCCCGCCGGCCAAGCGCGCCCAGGTGCTGTTCCGCTTCAAGCAGCTGCTGGAGAGCAACGAAGAGCGCCTGGTGCAGCTGATCAGCGAAGAACACGGCAAGACCCTGGAAGACGCCGCCGGCGAATTGCGTCGCGGCATCGAGAACGTGGAATACGCCACCGCGGCACCCGAGTTGCTCAAGGGCGAATACAACCGCAACGCCGGTCCGAGCATCGACACCTGGTCCGACTTCCAGCCCCTGGGCGTGGTGGCCGGCATCACCCCCTTCAACTTCCCGGCCATGGTGCCGCTGTGGATGTATCCGCTGGCCATCGCCTGCGGCAACACCTTCATCCTCAAGCCCAGCGAGCGTGACCCCAGTTCCACCCTGGCCATCGCCCAGCTGTTCGAGGAAGCCGGCCTGCCCAAGGGCGTGTTGAACGTGGTGCATGGGGACAAGGAAGCCGTGGACGGCCTGATCGACGCCCCCGAGGTCAAGGCGCTGAGCTTTGTCGGCTCCACCCCCATCGCCGAATACATCTATGCCCGCGGCACCGCCAAGGGCAAGCGCGTCCAGGCCCTGGGCGGCGCCAAGAACCATGCGGTGGTCATGCCCGATGCCGACCTCGGCAACACCGTCAATGCCCTGATGGGCGCTGCCTATGGCTCCTGCGGCGAGCGCTGCATGGCCATCTCGGTGGCGGTCTGCGTCGGTGACCAGGTCGCCGATGCCCTGATCGCCCGGCTCGTGCCGGAGATCGAGAAGCTCAAGGTCGGCCCGGGCACCCAGTGCGGCCTGGACATGGGCCCGCTGGTTACCGGCGCGCACCTGGACAAGGTCACCGGCTATGTCGTCGATGGCGTGGCGGCGGGCGCCAAGCTGGTGGTGGACGGCCGCAGTCTCAAGGTCGCCGATCATGAAGAGGGCTTCTTCCTCGGTGGCTGCCTGTTCGATCAGGTCACCCCGGAGATGCGCATCTACAAGGAAGAGATCTTTGGTCCGGTGCTCTGCGTGGTGCGGGTCAAGAGCCTGGCAGAGGGCATCGCCCTGATCAATGCCCACGAGTACGGCAACGGCACCTGCATCTTCACCCGCGACGGCGAAGCGGCGCGGCTGTTCGCCGATCAGATCGAGGTGGGCATGGTCGGCATCAACGTGCCGCTGCCGGTGCCGGTGGCCTACCACAGCTTCGGCGGCTGGAAGAGATCGCTGTTCGGCGACCTTCACGCCTACGGCCCGGACGGTGTGCGCTTCTACACCCGCCGCAAGACCATCACCCAGCGCTGGCCGCAACGCGAGGCCCAGGAGGCTTCGCAGTTTGCCTTCCCCAGCAACGGCTGAGCCTGTTCAAAAGCTGCTACGCGTCGGTCGAACGGCGTTGAAAATGCCCTGGGTCGCCAGCCCGGTCGGAATGCTCATTTACTACTTGTAAACCCGAGCGCAGGTCCGATCCGCTTCCTCAGCCATTTTCGCGGGCCACCTAGGCCGTGTTTGTCGCTAGCTCGCGAGCCTTTGAATAGGCTCGAAAAGGCCCATTCCTTGGCCTGCCGCACAGCAGGCCGGCCAGGGAAGGCCTTACCCTTCGGCTGCCCTTAGCCGCCGAAGCCCCCATGCCTGCCCTTACCTTCACAGCCGTCGCCCGTCTCGGGTGTGTGATTGGCCTCCTGCTCGCGAGCCTGGCCGGCTGTAGCAGCCAGTCCGCCCAGGACATTGCCCGGCAATTCGGCAAGACCCGCCCCAGCGAATTCCTGCAGACCAGCTCCGACCGCATGGCTACCCTCGCCATGCAGGCCAATCTGCAAAGTCTCTACCGGCTGATGAACAAGCTCTACCTGCGCAATCCGGCCGAATGGAAGAAGACCGGCCTGCCCGATGCCGCCAGCGCCGAGCGCGAGATCCGCATGGCCATCGAGCAGCAGCGCAGCCTGCCTGCGCTGGGCGGACGCAAGGACGTGGCGGCCCTGAGCTACGTGCTCGGCGACGACTACCGCGGCGACCGCGTCGGCGCCTTCATCTATGCCATCGGCAGCATGATCATCGCGGCCCACGGCAATCGCACCGAGTTCTACATCACCGATGTGGTGAATGCGCGCTTCGTCAACAACGCGGCCCGCAACATTGAGAAAGCCACCTGGCTGCTCGGCCAGCGCAAGAACGCCGAGGGCGAACCGCTGCTGTTCGCCAACGAGATCTCGGAGGAGGGCAGCAACCTCAGCTTCGCCACCGAGTTCGGCAAGATCGTCGCCCGCCTGGACCTGCTCGCCCAGTTGCTCGACGAGCGCTATCGGCGCATCGGCGTCAACTACGCCCAGAGTCTGCTGTTCATCAATTTCCTGCCGGTGCAGTAGCGCCTTCGACCGGGCGTCCCTTAGAGTCGAGCGACCTCGACAACCACAACAAGGGGTTCTCTCATGGTCGCTGCCTTGCGCATCGCCCTCATCGGCGCCGGCAACATGGGCCGCCAGCACCTGCATCATCTTCAAGCCGTGCCGAGCGCCCGGCTGTGCGCCCTGGCCGATCCCGATCCGAGGGCGGCCGAGCTCGCCGCGCAGTGGGCCGTGCCGCATTTCCGCGATCATCGGCAGCTGCTGGAAAGCGTGCGCCCGGAAGCGGTGATCGTCGCCAATCCCAATGCGCTGCATGTGGCCACCGCCCTGGATTGTCTGGATCTGGGCATCCCGCTGCTGCTGGAGAAGCCCGTGGGGACCACGTCAGCAGAGGTGGCTCAGCTGCTGCACGCCCAGCGCGACCAGCGCGTGCCACTGCTGGTCGGGCATCATCGTCGCCACAATCCGCTGATCGCCAGGGCTCATGAATTGTTGCGCCAGGGCGCGCTTGGCCGCCTGGTCACCGTCACCGCGCTGTGGCAACTGCAGAAGCCTGAGAGCTATTTCGAGAGTGCCTGGCGCCGCGAAGCGGGGGCCGGGATGCTGCTTACCAATCTGATCCACGACCTCGACCTGCTGCGTCATCTCTGCGGGGAGGTGCGCCAGGTCCAGGCCTTCGCCGACAACGCCCTGCGCGGCTACGCCAATGCCGACAGCGCCGTGATCAATCTGCATTTCGAGAGCGGCGCCCTGGGCAGTCTCACCGCCAGTGACGGCGCCGTCGCGCCCTGGAGCTGGGAGCTCACCAGTGGCGAGAATCCGGTCTATCCCCACCAGCCTGACCAGTCCTGCTACCTCTTCGCCGGCACCGAAGGCGCCATGAGCGTGCCGCAGCTGCGCCTCTGGCGCTATGCCGAGCCGGGCGCCGGCTGGCACCAGCCGCTTGCGACAGAGGTGCGGGCAACGGTCCCGGACGAGGCCTTGCGGCTACAGCTGGAGCACTTCGTGCGGGTCGCGCGGGGAGAGGAGGCTCCCCTGGTCAGCACTGAGGATGCCGCCCGTACCCTGGCGCTGGTGGCCGCCGTGGAGCGTGCCGCCGCCAGCGGCACGGCACAGCACCCGGCAGCGCCCTTGCCAGACTAGCGGTCCTTACAGCGGCTTGGTCAGTTCCTTGGCGCGGTCATAGGCCTTGGAAAAACCCTTGAGCGACAGGCTTTCGCTGGCGGTCTCGCCATTGGCGACCGGAGTGGTCACGGTCAGGCGACCGCCGCGCTGCAGCTGCTTGAAGACGTCACCGACGAATTCCACCGGCACCACGCAGCCCTGGGGGATGCAGGTGTGGAAGGGCCGACTCTCCAGGCTGCGCTTGTCGATCTGCAGCGAGATCGGCTTGGTCACCGCCACGCCAAAGGGCAGCACCAGGATGCCGTCCACACCTTCCCGATTGGGGCGCAACTCGGTGACCAGCATGCGCTGGCCCTTGGCGCTGTCCTTCTGCTGGGTGATGGCGCACAGCTGCGCGGAGCGGTCCGCGTTGCGGGCGATGCGGCAGATCACCTGCCAGTCGCCATACTTCTCCGTGACTGACGGCTGAGGTTCCTGGGCGTTGGCAGGCGCCGACTGGGCGAAGGCCTGGCCGGCGAGCAGCAGGGGCGCGAGGAACAGGGCCGAGCGGATGAAGCGCTGAGACATGGAGAGTCCTTGGCAGGAGGGAAAGAGCCTCAAGGGTAGGGCATCGCTCCGCCAGGGAACACCCCGGCACGACGATCAGACCTTTTTGACGAACTCGGATTTGAGCTTCATCGCACCTATGCCATCGATCTTGCAGTCGATGTCGTGATCGCCGTCGACCAGGCGGATGTTCTTGACCTTGGTGCCGACCTTGACCACCAGCGACGAGCCCTTGACCTTGAGGTCCTTGATCACGCTGACGGTATCGCCGTCCTGCAGGGGATTGCCGACCGCATCGCGGATCACCTTGGCTTCAGCCGCGGTACCGACGTCCCCGGGCGTCCATTCATGGGCGCATTCCGGGCAGATCAGCTGATCGCCATCGGCGTAGGTGTATTCGGATGCGCAGAGGGGACAGGGTGGCAAAGCGGTCATGGCGGGGCACCTGGCTGGAAAAGCCGCGCATTGTATAGGGTTTTAGCCCGGCGCGGGTGGGGGCCATGCCCTAGGCTGCCAGCTGTACCTCGACCACGGTACCGTGGTCGTTGCGGTAGTGCGCCTCGCCACCGAGCTGTTCGGCCAGGCTCTTGATGATCTTGAAGCCCAGGCGCTGGCTGGTACGCGGATTGAATTGCGGCGGCATGCCCCGACCGTTGTCGGCGATCCGCAACAGCAGTCGCTGATCGTCGCCGCGCTGCAGGCTGATGCTGATCAGGCCACGCTGGCCGGCGTCGAAGGCGTGCTTGAGGGAATTGGTCACCACCTCCGCCACCAGCATCGACAGGGTGGTCAGACGGGGCAGGTCGAAATTGAGCGGTTCGGCGGTGATGGCGCAGGAGACATTGGCCTGGCCCGCGGCGGCCAGCAGATCACTGGTCAGCAACTGCAGGTGATGGGCCACTGGCTGATCGGCATCGGCGGGGTCGTGCAGGCGCCGGTGGATGCGCGAGATGCTCTCCAGCCGCGAACGGGCTTCTTCCAGGGCCTGGGACGCCTGGCTGTCGCCGGGCAACTTGAGTTGCTGCAGCATGAGCAGCGAGGCGATGAACTGGATGTTGTTGGCGACCCGGTGCTGCAACTCCTGGAACATCGTCGTCTGGACGTTGTAGAGGTCGTGGATCACCTGCTGTTCGGCGCGCAGCCGGGCGCTGGCCGTGTGCATGTAATGGATCAGCACGATGTCGACGCTGACGATGACCACATAGAAGGCCAGGGCCAGGGCACCCTGGGGCCCTACGTCGAAGGTCCAGCCCGGCGGAATGAAGAAGTACCAGGCGGCCAGTCCGGACAGCACGGCGCAGAGGGTGCCGGCGCGGCTGCCGCAGAAGAAGGCGGTCAGGATGACGGCGGGAAAGAAGGTCAGGTAGGGAAAGCCCTGCATCAGGACGTCCACCAGGGCGAAGCGTGCCGCCAGGGCCAGGGCGAATGCCAGCAAGGCGAGGCTGTAGGCCAGTGCCGGGCGAGCGCGGATCCTGCTGCTGAGATCGCTGATCCAGTGACGACGAGACGACGGATCCAAGGCTCTGACCTGCGGGGTAGACGGCGGCGGCGCAAGCTTAACGCAAAGCCGTCTCGCTTGGGCGGATGGTGGCACCAAAGGTGGCTCTGTCCGGCTCGACGGCGATTTCCTGTACAAGGCCTGCACCTTCCCGAGCGAAATGGCTGGCTCTGGGCGGGACGAGGGTTTTTTCTTGTACAGAGTGCCCTTGGTCGTACAAGTCAGGACGGCAGCGAAACGTTATGGTCAAACGATTACGTCTTTAACCATCACAGGATTCGCTCATGAGTTGCCAGCGCGTATTGGTCGCCGAAGATGAGCCCGTCCTATTGGATCTGCTGCAGGAGCTGTTCGAGGGCTGGGGTTATCAGGTGCATGCCTTCGGCAGTGCCGATGCGGCCTGTGCCTTTCTGCAGGACGAGCAGCCGCAGCTGGATCTGCTCTTCACCGATGTGCGCATGCCGGGAATCCTGAGCGGCGTCGACTTGGCACTGCAGGCCCGTGGGCGGCAGGCCAATCTGCCCATCGTCATCACCTCGGGCTATTGCGACGACAATCCCGCTCGCGCGGCACGAGCGACCTTTCTGCCCAAGCCCTGGGATCTGGAGGCGTTGCACCGCAGTTGCCCGCCGCCCGGGCGCCAGGGGCGCTATGCCTAGACCCTTTGCAGGGGCCGGTGACAGGTAAGTTGCGCCCATGAAAAAGCCCGTAGCGGTCGCCCGCTACGGGCTTTTCAGATTTTGGCTCCGCGACCTGGACTCGAACCAGGGACCCAATGATTAACAGTCATTTGCTCTACCGACTGAGCTATCGCGGAACAACGGAGCGTATCTTACTGATAGATAACGGGAAGTCAAGCCTTGGCAGCGCCTTGAAAAGACGCTGCCGGAAGTGCCATCTTAGCCCTTCAGGACGGCGGCGATGGCCTGGACGGTCGGTGGCAGATTGCGCTCGTTCAACGCCGCCACACAGATGCGTCCGGTGCTGACCGCATAGATGCCGAATTCGCTTTTCAGCCGCTCGACCTGCTCGGCGGTGAGGCCGGAGTAGGAGAACATGCCGCGCTGGGCGTTGACGAAGGCGAAGTCGCGAGTGGCGCCAGCCGCGGCCAGGCCTTCCACCAGGGCGTTGCGCATGGTGCGGATGCGCTGGCGCATCCCGCCCAGTTCGGCTTCCCACAGGGCGCGCAGCTCGGGATTGCTCAGCACACTGGCGACGATGGTGGCGCCATGGGTCGGCGGGTTGGAGTAGTTGGTGCGGATCACCCGCTTGACCTGGGACAGCACCCGGGCGCTTTCCTCGCGGCTCTCGCTGACCAGGGTCAGCGCGCCGACCCGCTCACCGTACAGCGAGAAGGATTTGGAGAAGGAGCTGGAGACCAGGAAGGTCAGGCCGGAGTCGGCGAACAGGCGTACCGCCTGGGCGTCTTCCTCAATGCCGTCGCCAAAGCCCTGGTAGGCGATGTCGAGGAAGGGCACCAGGTTGCGCGCCTTGACCACGTCCAGCACCGCCTGCCAGTCGGCCGGCTGCAGATCGACGCCGGTGGGGTTGTGGCAGCAGGCGTGCAGCACCACCACCGAGCGCTCCGGCAGCGCCTGGAGATCGGCCAGGAAACCTGCGCGATTTAGGCCGTTGCTGGCAGCGTCGTAATAGCGATAGTTCTGCACGGGAAAGCCGGCGCCCTCGAACAGCGCGCGGTGGTTTTCCCAGCTCGGGTCACTGATGGCGACCACGGTATCCGGCAGCAGCCGCTTGAGGAAGTCGGCGCCGATCTTCAGCGCACCGGTGCCGCCAACGGCCTGCACGGTGATGGCACGGCCTTCGCGCACCAGGCTCGACTCGGCGCCGAACAGCAGGTGCTGGACGGCCTGGTCATAGGCGGTGATGCCCTCGATGGGCAGGTAGCCACGCGGTGCCTGGGCGGCCACGCGCTGCTGCTCGGCCTCGGCCACGGCGCGCAACAGCGGAATGCGGCCCTGCTCGTCGTAGTAGACCCCCACGCCCAGATTGACCTTGTGCGGACGGGAATCGGCGTTATAGGCCTCGTTCAGGCCAAGGATGGGGTCGCGGGGTGCCATTTCGACGGCGGAGAACAAACTCATGGGGCAGGGGCTCGAATGAGGGGTGAAGGGAAGGGCGGAACGCTTAGGAACCAGGAGTATAGCCCCCTGCAGGCACCATCGCGACCCGACCTCGGTAGGAGATTTCCTGACGTGCGGCGCCGCAGGCGGATTGCAAAGGGGTGCATGCGACCTCATCTAGGGCCTTCCAGCTTTTTCCTCGTCCACACCGCCCTGACCTTGCGTCGGCGCGGTGGTGTCCGTGCATTTCCGCGCTCTTGAGGCAGCCATGTCCGCATTCCAGCTCTCCACTCGCTACACCCCGGCCGGCGACCAGCCCGAAGCCATTCGCCAGATGGTGGAAGGCCTGGAGGCGGGCCTGTCGCACCAGACCCTGCTCGGCGTGACCGGCTCGGGCAAGACCTTCAGCATCGCCAACGTCATCGCTCAGGTGCAGCGCCCGACCATGGTGCTGGCGCCGAACAAGACCCTGGCCGCCCAGCTCTATGGTGAATTCAAGGCCTTCTTCCCGAACAACTCGGTGGAGTACTTCGTCTCCTACTACGACTACTACCAGCCGGAAGCCTATGTGCCCTCGTCGGACACCTTCATCGAGAAGGACTCGTCCATCAACGACCATATCGAGCAGATGCGTCTGTCCGCCACCAAGGCGCTGCTGGAGCGCAAGGACGCCATCATCGTCGCCTCGGTGTCCTCGATCTACGGCCTGGGCAGTCCCGAGGCCTACCTGAAGATGGTCCTGCACCTGGATCGCGGCGACCGCATCGACCAGCGCACCATCCTGCGTCGCCTGGCCGAGTTGCAGTACAGCCGCAACGACATGGAATTCGCCCGCGCGACCTTCCGGGTGCGCGGCGACGTCATCGACATCTTCCCTGCGGAATCCGACCTGGAAGCGGTACGCATCGAGCTGTTCGACGATGAGGTGGAAAGCCTGTCGGCCTTCGATCCGTTGACTGGCGAGGTGATCCGCAAGCTGCCGCGCTTCACCTTCTATCCCAAGACCCACTACGCCACGCCACGCGAGACCCTGCTGGGCGCCATCGAGAACATCAAGCGGGAGCTCGCCGAACGCCTGGAATGGCTGCGCAGCCAGAATCGCCTGCTCGAAGCCCAGCGGCTGGAGCAGCGCACTCGCTTCGACCTGGAAATGATCCTCGAACTGGGCTATTGCAACGGTATCGAGAACTACAGTCGCTACCTGTCCGGGCGGGGTCCGGGCGAGCCGCCACCCACTCTCTATGACTATCTGCCGAGCAATGCCCTGCTGGTGATCGACGAATCCCACGTCACCGTTCCGCAGATTGGCGCCATGTTCAAGGGCGACCGCTCGCGCAAGGAAACCTTGGTGGAATACGGATTCCGCCTGCCCTCGGCGCTGGACAACCGTCCCCTGAAATTCGAGGAGTGGGAGGCCGGTGCGCCCCAGACCATCTTCGTTTCGGCTACCCCCGGTCCCTATGAGGAAGAGCACGCCGGCCGCGTGGTCGAGCAGGTGGTGCGCCCCACCGGCCTGGTCGACCCCATCATCGAGATCCGTCCGGCCACCACCCAGGTGGACGATCTGCTCTCCGAGATCCGCCTGCGCGTGGCCCAGGAGGAGCGGGTGCTCTGCACCACCCTGACCAAGCGCATGGCCGAGGACCTCACCGACTACCTGGCCGACCACGACGTACGGGTGCGCTACCTGCACTCGGACATCGACACCGTGGAACGAGTGGAGATCATCCGCGACCTGCGCCTGGGTACCTTCGACGTCCTGGTAGGCATCAACCTGCTGCGCGAAGGCCTGGACATGCCGGAAGTCTCCCTGGTGGCGGTGCTCGACGCCGACAAGGAAGGCTTCCTGCGTTCCGAGCGTTCGCTGATCCAGACCATCGGCCGGGCGGCGCGCAACCTCAACGGCAAGGCCATCCTCTATGCCGACAACATGACCGGCTCCATGCAGCGCGCCATCGACGAGACCGAACGGCGGCGCAACAGGCAGCTGGCCTTCAACGAAGAACACGGCATCGTGCCCCAGGGCATCAAGAAGGACATCCGCGACATCATGGAAGGCGCCGCGGCCCCGGGTGCCAAGGGCAAGCGCCGGGTGGCCAAGGCCGCCGAGGACCAGGGCGAATACGCCGCCGAACTGCGCTCGCCGAGCGAGATCGGCAAGCGCATCCGTCAGCTCGAAGAGAAGATGCTGCAACTGGCGCGCGACCTGCAGTTCGAATCCGCCGCCCAGCTGCGCGATGAGATCCAGGCACTGCGCGAGCGCCTGGTCCAGGTCTAGGAGCCTGTACCTGTTCTGCTGCGCGTCGGCCAAGCTGCGTTGAAAATAGCTTCGGAATGCTCATTTACCCTTCGTAAACTCCGCTTCCTCAGCTATTTTCGCCTTGCTTGGCTCTAGCTCGCGAGAACATGAACAGGCTCGGGCTTTCCGCCAACTGGCAGCGCCAGGGCTGGCGCTGCTACCATTCCGCCTTTGTCCCTTCGCGTTTTTCGAGAAAGCCGATGACCACCGTTCGCACGCGCATCGCGCCGTCGCCCACCGGCGACCCGCATGTCGGTACCGCCTATATCGCCCTGTTCAACCTCTGCTTCGCCCGTCAGCACGGCGGTCAGTTCATCCTGCGCATCGAGGATACCGACCAGGTCCGCTCGACCCGCGAATCCGAACAGCAGATCTACGACGCCCTGCGCTGGCTGGGCATCGAATGGGACGAAGGCCCCGACGTCGGCGGCCCCCATGGCCCCTATCGGCAGAGCGAGCGCGGCGAGATCTACTGGAAGTACGCCCGGGAGCTGGTGGAGAAAGGGCATGCCTTCCTCTGCTTCGCCACCCCGGAAGAACTCGACCAGATGCGCGCCGAACAGCAGGCACGGGGCGAGACCCCGCGCTACGACGGTCGCGGCCTGCGGCTGACCCCGGATGAGGTGCAGCAGCGCCTGGACGCCGGCCAGCCCTATGTGATCCGCATGAAGGTCCCGGAGGAGGGCGTCTGCGTCGTCCCCGACCTGCTGCGTGGCGAGGTCGAGATCCCCTGGGATCGCATGGACATGCAGGTGCTGATGAAGGCCGACGGCCTGCCCACCTACTTCCTCGCCAACGTGGTCGATGACCACCTGATGGGTATCACCCACGTCCTGCGCGGTGAAGAGTGGCTGCCCTCGGCGCCCAAGCTGATCAAGCTCTACGAATACTTCGGCTGGGAGCAGCCGCAGCTCTGCTACATGCCGCTGCTGCGAAATCCCGACAAGAGCAAGCTTTCCAAGCGCAAGAATCCCACCTCGGTGACCTTCTATCAGCGCATGGGCTATCTGCCCGAGGCCATGCTCAACTACCTCGGCCGCATGGGCTGGTCCATGCCCGACGAGCGCGAGAAATTCACCCTGGACGAGATGGTCGAGCATTTCGACCTCCAGCGCGTCTCCCTGGGCGGTCCGATCTTCGATGTCGAGAAGCTCTCCTGGCTCAACGGCCAGTGGCTGCGCGAGCTGAGCCCCGAGCGCTTCGCCGCCGAGGTGCAGCAGTGGGCGCTCAATCCCGAGTACCTGCTCAAGATCGCCCCGCTGGTGCAACAGCGGGTCGAGACCTTCAGCCAGATCGCCCCGCTGGCCGGCTTCTTCTTCAGCGGCGCCCTGAATCTGGATCCGGCGCTGTTCCAGCACAAGAAGCTGTCCGCCGACCAGGTCCGCCTGGTCATGCAACTGCTGCTGTGGAAGCTCGAAGCCCTGCGCCAGTGGGACAAGGAACGCATTACTGCGGTGATCCAGGCGGTCGCCGAGCACCAGCAGCTCAAGTTGCGCGACGTCATGCCGCTGCTGTTCGCCGCCATCACCGGTCAGGCCAGTTCGGTCTCGGTGCTGGATGCCATGGAGATCCTCGGTCCGGACCTCACCCGCTTCCGCCTGCGCCAGGCGGTCGAGCTGCTGGGTGCGCCTTCCAAGAAGGAAACCAAGGAGTGGGAGAAGCTGCTGGCCGAACTCGGCTGACAGTCTCCCGGCCGACCCCGACGTCGGGGTCGGCTTCCCCTCGCGCCAGGATGGCCCCATGACCTCCGTGACTCCCCAACGGCACAATCTGCTCGAAGATGTGCTGGCCTTGCTCAGCGCGACCCTGATGATCGCCCTGGCGGTCAACCTCTATCGCCAGGCCGGCCTGCTCACAGGCGGTACCGCAGGCCTGGCCTTTCTCGCCCAGTACGGCACGCGCCTCTCCTTCGGTCAGGCGTTCTTTCTCATCAACCTGTCGTTCTACTGGCTGGCCGTGCGGCGCATGGGCTGGGCCTTTACCCTGCGGACCCTGGCGGCCGTGACCCTGGTGTCGCTGCTGACCGAGTTGACCCCGCACTTCATCGCTTTCAGCGCACTGCAACCCCTCTATGCCGCGGTGATGGGCGGCGTCCTGATGGGCGTGGGGCTGCTGATCCTCTTCCGTCACCAGGCCAGCCTCGGCGGCATCAACATTGCCGTGCTCAATCTGCAGCAGCGCTATGGCTGGCGAGCGGGCAAGGTGCAGATGGGCATCGATTGCCTGATCGTCCTGTTGGCGCTGTGGGTCGTCGAGCCCGTTGCCATCCTCGTCTCGATCCTGGGCGCCGTGATCCTCAATCTGACCCTGGCGATCAACCATCGGCCCGGGCGTTACAGCGCCATCAGCTAGGGGCTTTCCGTCGCGCAGGCGCAACTTCGATTGGTCCGCGACCCGCCTTGGCTTTAAGATGGCGCCCATTTTCGGCGGCCCGACCGTCGTCATTGCAAGTTGAAGAGGTCTCCATGAGCTGCGATTTCCTGGCACAAGCCCTTCCCGGCGTACAGAAACTCTCGCCCTACGTGCCTGGCAAGCCCGTCGATGAACTGGCCCGTGAACTGGGCATGGCGCCGGCCAGCATCGTCAAGCTCGCCAGCAACGAGAACCCGCTCGGCCCCAGCGCCAAGGCCCTCGAAGCCATTCGTGCCGAACTGGCCGAGCTGACCCGCTATCCGGATGGCGGCGGCTTCGACCTCAAGCAGGCCCTCAGCCAGAGATTCGGTGTGGCCGCCCCTGGCATCACCCTGGGCAACGGCTCCAACGACATCCTCGAACTGGTCGCCCGGGCCTATCTGGCGCCCGGCTACAACGCCGTGTTCAGCGAGCATGCCTTCGCCGTCTATCCGCTGGTGACCCTGGCCATCGGCGCCGAAGGCCGCAGCGTCCCGGCCAAGGACTACGGGCATGACCTCGACGCCATGCTCGCCGCCATCGATGCCGAAACCCGGGTGGTCTTCATCGCCAATCCCAACAACCCTACCGGCACCTGGTTCGACAGCGAGGCCCTGGCACTCTTCCTCGCCCGCGTACCCGAGCACGTCCTGGTGGTACTGGACGAGGCCTATATCGAATACGCCGAGGGCGACGAGCTGCCGGACGGCCTGGCATTCCTTGCCCAGTACCCCAACCTCGTCGTCTCGCGTACCTTCTCCAAGGCCTATGGCCTGGCCGCCCTGCGCGTCGGCTATGCCTTCTCCTCGCCGATCGTGGCCGACGTCCTCAATCGGGTGCGCCAGCCGTTCAACGTCAATAGCTTGGCCCAGGCCGCGGCCTGTGCGGCCCTGGCCGACAGCGACTACCTGGCCCGCAGTCGGGCCCTCAACGATGCGGGCATGGCCCAGCTGGAAGCCGGTTTCCGCGACCTCGGCCTGGCGTGGATTCCTTCCCGTGGCAATTTCATCGCCGTGGACCTGGGGCGCGACGCCGCGCCGATCAACCAGGGGCTGCTGCAGGAGGGCGTCATCGTGCGGCCCGTCGCCGGCTATGGCATGCCGACCTTCCTGCGCGTCTCCATCGGCACCGAAGCGGAAAATGCCCGTTTTCTGACGGCGCTGAGCAAGGTCCTGGGTCGTGGCTGAAGTGGCCACCCTTCTGATCGACCGTCTCGTCGTTGTCGGCCTGGGCCTGATCGGCGGCTCCTTCGCCAAGGGCGCTCGCGCCAGTGGTCTCTGTCGTGAGGTGGTCGGGGTCGATCGCGATCCCGAGACCCGCCGGCTGGCGGTCGAACTGGGTGTGGTCGACCGCTGCGTCGCCGAGCTGGACGATGCCTGCCCGGGTGCCGACGTCATCCAGCTCGCCGTGCCCATCCTGGCCATGGAGCGGGTGCTGGCCGATCTCGCGGCCTTGCCGCTGCAGGGTGCCATCCTCACCGACGTCGGCAGCGCCAAGGGCAACGTGGTGCGCGCCGCTCGCCAGGCCTTCGCCGACCAGTCGCTGCGCTTCGTGCCGGGTCATCCCATCGCCGGCTCCGAGCGCAGCGGCGTCACGGCAGCCAACGCGGCGCTGTTCAATCGGCACAAGGTCATCCTCACGCCACTGGAAGAGACCCTGCCGTCCGATCTGGACAAGGTCGACCGGCTCTGGCGCGCCATAGGGGCCGATGTCGAACACATGACCGTCGAGCATCATGACCAGGTCCTCGCTGCCACCAGCCACCTGCCGCACCTGCTGGCCTTCAATCTGGTGGATTCCCTGGCCAAGCGCAGCGAGAACCGCGAGATCTTCCATTACGCTGCTGGCGGTTTCCGCGACTTCACCCGCATCGCCGGCAGCGATCCGACCATGTGGCACGACATCTTCATCGCCAATCGTGAAGCCGTGCTGCAGGCCCTGGACACCTATCGCGCCGATCTCGACGAGCTGCGCGGCGCCATCCAGGCCGGCGATGGTCAGTTCCTCATGGAGGTGCTGACCCATGCCCGCGGCGCGCGCGAATATTTCGGGCGCATCCTCGCCAGTCGTACCCAGGCCGGCGCTCAGGTCGCCGTCCATCAATCTCTTACGGAGGGGCACTCATGAGCAGTACCGCACCCGTCATCACCCTCGATGGCCCTGGCGGTTCGGGGAAGGGCACCCTCGCGGCGCTGGTCGCCCGTCAGCTGGGCTGGAATCTGCTGGATTCCGGCGCCCTCTACCGCTTGCTGGCCTTCGCCGCCCGCAACCATGGCGTGGACTACACCAACGAGGAGTCGCTCAAGTTGCTGGCGGCCCACCTGGACGTCCAGTTTCTTGCCGGGCATGAGCACGGCCAGCGCATCATCCTCGAAGGCGAGGACGTCACCGACGTCATCCGTACCGAGGAAGTCGGCGCCGGCGCCTCCCAGGTGGCGACCCTGCCCGC
Organism: Pseudomonas flavocrustae; assembly: GCF_029872515.1. Taxonomy (NCBI): domain Bacteria; kingdom Pseudomonadati; phylum Pseudomonadota; class Gammaproteobacteria; order Pseudomonadales; family Pseudomonadaceae; genus Pseudomonas; species Pseudomonas flavocrustae. Next base: position 459,202 of record NZ_JAPDIQ010000001.1, read on the forward strand.
CGTGCGCGATGCCCTGTTGCAGCGCCAGCAGGCGTTCCGCGAGGCGCCCGGGCTGGTCGCCGATGGTCGCGACATGGGCACCGTGGTGTTTCCGGACGCCGAGCTGAAGATCTTTCTGACCGCCGGTGCCGAGGAACGGGCACAGCGGCGTTATCTTCAGTTGAAGCAGAAGGGCGAAAATGTTAGCTTGCCTGCCCTCCTGGAAGAGATCCGTGAGCGGGACGCCCGCGATAGTCAGCGTAGCGTTGCTCCGCTCAAGCCGGCCGACGATGCCGTCGAGCTGGATTCCACGCATCTCTCCATACAACAGGTATTGGAACGCATCCTGACCCTGGCCGCTGAACGCGACCTGGCTGGATGAAGGCCGAGACTCATCCGAGTCGTCGGTGAAAGCTGCCGGGAACCAGTCGCATCCCGGCAGCCGGATGGTAACCACTCACCCCGCATGGGCTGGTCATGCGGTAGCCGGATACATCGGGTATCCATACAACAGGTATGAACATGAGCGAAAGCTTCGCAGAACTCTTTGAAGAAAGTCTGAAATCCCTCGACATGCAGCCGGGCGCCATCATCGTCGGCACTGTGGTGTCGATCGATGGCGACTGGGTTGTGGTCGATACCGGCCTGAAATCCGAAGGCCTGGTTCCGCTCGAGCAGTTCTACAACGAACAGGGCGAGCTGACCATCAACGTGGGTGACGAAGTCCACGTAGCCCTGGATGCCGTCGAAGACGGTTTCGGCGAAACCAAAGTGTCTCGCGAAAAGGCCAAGCGCGCCGAATCCTGGCTGGTCCTGGAAGCCGCGTTCAGCGCCGACGAAGTGGTCAAGGGTGTCATCAACGGCAAGGTCAAGGGCGGTTTCACCGTCGACGTCAGCGGCATCCGCGCGTTCCTGCCGGGCTCCCTGGTCGATGTCCGTCCGGTGCGTGACACCACTCACCTGGAAGGCAAGGAACTCGAGTTCAAGGTCATCAAGCTGGACCAGAAGCGCAACAACGTTGTCGTTTCCCGTCGCAGCGTCCTGGAAGCCGAGAACAGCGCCGAGCGTGAAGCTCTGCTGGAATCCCTGCAGGAAGGCCAGCAAGTCAAGGGTATCGTCAAGAACCTCACCGACTACGGTGCGTTCGTCGACCTGGGCGGCGTAGACGGCCTGCTGCACATCACCGACATGGCCTGGAAGCGCATCAAGCATCCGTCGGAAATCGTCAATGTCGGCGACGAGATCGACGTCAAGGTGCTGAAATTCGACCGCGAGCGCAACCGCGTCTCCCTGGGTCTGAAGCAGCTGGGCGAAGATCCGTGGGTCGCCATCAAGGCCCGCTACCCGGAAGGCACCCGCGTTCAGGCGCGCGTCACCAACCTCACCGACTACGGCTGCTTCGCCGAGCTGGAAGAGGGCGTGGAAGGCCTGGTGCACGTGTCCGAAATGGATTGGACCAACAAGAACATCCACCCGTCCAAGGTCGTTCAGGTCGGCGACGAAGTGGAAGTCATGGTCCTGGATATCGACGAAGAGCGTCGTCGTATCTCCCTGGGCATCAAGCAGTGCCGCGCCAACCCGTGGGAAGAGTTCTCGGGTCAGTTCAACAAGGGCGACCGCATCTCCGGCACCATCAAGTCGATCACCGATTTCGGTATCTTCATTGGTCTGGAAGGCGGCATCGACGGCCTGGTACACCTGTCCGACATCTCCTGGAACGAAACCGGCGAAGAAGCCGTGCGTCGCTTCAAGAAGGGTGACGAGCTCGACACCGTGATCCTGTCCGTTGACCCGGAGCGCGAGCGCATCTCCCTGGGCATCAAGCAGCTGGAAGACGATCCGTTCTCCAACTACGCCTCCCTGAACGAGAAAGGCACCATCGTGCGCGGTACCGTCAAGGAAGTCGATGCCAAGGGCGCTGTCATCACCCTGGCCAACGAGATCGAAGGCGTCCTGAAGGCGTCCGAAATCAGCCGTGACCGCGTCGAAGACGCCCGTAACGTGCTGAAGGAAGGCGACGAAGTCGAAGCCAAGATCATCAGCATCGATCGCAAGAGCCGCGTGATCAGCCTCTCCGTCAAGTCCAAGGACGTTGACGACGAGAAGGAGGCCATGAGCTCCCTGCGTAGCAAGCAAGAGCCTGCTGCTGGCCCCACCACCATCGGCGACCTGATCAAGGCGCAGATGGAAAGCCAGAACTAAGTTCGAGCTTGAATAAAAGGCGACCCTTCGGGGTCGCTTTTTTTTGGCTGGCGAAAAGTGGGCAGGGTGGTCATGACCCGTAAAAAGTTGCCGGGACCAAAGTCGTCCGCTTGACTTTTCAAAAATCCGTCGGCGTGCTAAAAGTCCTTGGAGGTGATCTAGCCGCTTGATAACGAAGGAAAAAATCCATGACCAAGTCGGAGTTGATCGAGCGCATCGTTTCCTATCAGGGGCAGTTGTCGTCCAGGGATGTCGAACTGGCGATCAAGACCATGCTGGAGCAGATGGCCCAGGCACTTTCCACTGGAGACCGTATCGAGATCCGCGGCTTCGGCAGCTTTTCGCTGCACTATCGCGAACCCCGTACGGGGCGCAATCCCAAGACCGGCGAGTCGGTACTGCTGGACGGCAAGTTCGTTCCGCACTTCAAGCCAGGTAAGGAGCTGCGGGACAGGGTTAACGAGCTGGAGCCATAAAGCCGTCGCCCACTGCCGGTCTTTTCTCTGTCTGCCCGACAAGAGTTTGATTTTCCTTGTTTTTTTGGCTAGCTCGGAGCCGTCAAAAAAGCGTTATTCATAAGGCTGGTATCGGTATTTTGACGTTTACAAAAAAAGTCAAGCCGTTTTGATATTTTTGTAGACGGGTTCCGATTTTTGTATGAGACTTCCTTCACATAAGGTCTTGGGTGACCTCGTAGTCCACGCCGAGTGAGGAAGTTGTCATGCGCCACTATCTTTTCATCTGGATCGGTATCGCCGCCTGCTTCACCAGCATGCACCTCGGTCATCCCTTCCTCGCTGTAGCCGCTCTGGCCGGTAGCTGGATGGTTGCCCTGTTTCTGCAGCCCGCTCAGCGCGTCGAGAGCTTCTCGCGCCACTACGTTGGCCAGCCGACCGCTCGCTTCCAGGCCGTCGAAGTCCAGGCTTCCGCCAAGACCTTCTAATGTTCTCAAGTTTTTCGGCCCGCCGAGCTCAGGTTCGGCGGGCTTTTTTATGCCTGCGTTCTGCGTGGCTAGGCCCTTGCGGGGCAATGTCATACCATAAGCGCCCTTTCCTGGCTGACTGGCACGGCGCAACGCATTGATGGAACGCAAGATTCTGGTGACTGGGGCGGGGGGCTTCGTCGGCGCAGCCCTGGTTCGGCAGCTACAGGCCAAGGGGTATCCGGTGGTCGCCGCGCAGCGCCAGCCGGCAGCTGCCTCGATCGCGAGCGAGGTGATTCCGGTGATCCGTGAGATGTCCGCCGATACCGACTGGTCCGCGCCCCTGGCAGGGGTGGATGCCGTCATTCATCTCGCCGCCCGGGTCCATCAGCTGGGCGAGCAGCCAGGCGTGGTCAGCGAGGCTCGCTACGATGAGGTGAACCGGGCGGCAACCCTCAAGCTGGCACGGGACGCCCAGGCTGCTGGCGTCCGTCGCTTCATCTTTGTCAGCAGCATCAAGGTCAATGGTGACTGGACCCTTCCCGGCAAGCCCTTTCGCGCTGACGATCTGCCCGCACCCACCGATGCCTACGCGCGTTCCAAGGCCGCTGCCGAACAGCAGCTGCTGGCGCTGATGGCCGAGACCGGGCTGGAAGTGGTCATCGTGCGTCCACCACTGATCTACGGGCCTGGGGTAAAGGCCAATGTGGCCCGTCTGCTGGACACCCTGGCGCGGGGCGTACCGCTGCCACTGGGGGGCGTTCGGCACAACAGGCGCAGTCTGCTTGCCCTGGAGAATCTGCTCGATCTGTTGATCCTGTGCATCGCGGCGCCCAAGGCGGCCGGGGCCATCCTGCTGGTCAGCGACGATGAAGATCTCTCCACCGCCGAGCTGCTCGAATCGCTGGCCGAAGGCCTGGGTCAGAAACCCCGGCTGATCGCCGTTCCGTCCGCCTGGCTCGAATGGGGCGCCAGATTGCTGGGGCGGGGCGAGGTGGCGCAACGTCTCTGTGGGTCGCTGCAGGTCGACATCCAGCCCACCAAGACCTTGCTGGGCTGGCAGCCCCCGCTGTCGGCACGCGCCGCCTTGCGTGCGCTGGGCGCGCAACGGGCCGGTGCGGAGGGTCGGAAATGATGTTGCTCCTGTTGCTCCTGGCTGGCGGCTGCAGCTGGCTCGGCACGGCGGCGCTGCGCCGCTATGCCCTGTCCGGAGGCCTGCTCGACGAACCCAACGCGCGCAGTTCGCACCAGGTGGCGACGCCTCGAGGCGGCGGCCTGGCGATCGTCGTGGTGTTCGTGCTCGGCTGTGTGGTGCTGGAGCTGCTGGGGCAGCTTGATCCGGCTTCCTGCGGCGTCCTGATAGGAGCGGGGCTGCTGGTGGCAGTGCTCGGCTTCGTCGACGATCATCGGCACGTGGGCGCCGGCTGGCGTCTGCTGGGTCACTTCCTGGCGGCGCTCGCTGCCCTGCTGTGGCTGGGCGGCTATGGCGCACTTCCTGCGCAGCTGTCCGCTGTTCTGGGGCTGCCCGGCTGGCTGGTGATGACCCTTGGCGTGCTCTATCTGGTCTGGCTGCTGAATCTCTACAATTTCATGGATGGCATCGATGGGATCGCCGGCGTCGAGGCGCTCGTCGTCTGTCTGGGCATGGCGCTGATCTATGCCGTGACCGAGCATGGCGCCTTGCTGGGCGCACCCCTGCTCCTGGCGGCGGCCGTGGGTGGCTTCCTATGCTGGAATTTTCCGCCAGCGCGCATTTTCATGGGTGATGTCGGCAGTGGCTTTCTCGGTCTGATTCTCGGCATGCTGTCGTTGCAGGCGGCACTGGTGGAGCTGTCGCTGTTCTGGGCCTGGCTGATCCTGCTCGGCGTCTTCGTGGTCGATGCGACCTGGACCCTGTTGCGGCGGCTGAGCCGGGGCAAGAAGCCCTACGAGGCTCATCGCACCCACGCCTATCAGTGGGCCTCCCGTCAGCATGGCGCCCATCGCCCGGTGACCCTGACGGTACTCGCCATCAACCTGTTCTGGTTGCTGCCTATCGCTTTGCTGGTGGGGCTGGGGCTTTTAAGTGCCATACTGGGGCTCTTGCTTGCCTATGGGCCTTTGCTTTGCCTGGCCCTTCGATACCATGCTGGGACCGATGAGGTAGCCATGGCTGCGCAGTCCACCGGATTCAGGGATTAGGGACACTGACATGTTGCGTGACCATCTGGTCAAGCTGAACCGGCGTACCAAGAGAGTCATCCAGGTCGCGGTCGATCTGTTGCTGATCTGGCTCTCGCTATGGTTGGCCTTCTATCTGCGCCTGGGTTCCGTGCAGATGATCGAGCCCTTCAGTGGGCATGCCTGGCTGTTCATCACTGCGCCGGCCATCGCCATTCCCCTGTTCATCCGCTTCGGCATGTACCGCGCGGTCATGCGCTACCTGGGCAACGACGCCCTGATCGCCATCGCCAAGGCGGTGACGCTGTCGACGCTGCTGCTGTCGGTAGTCATCTACTGGTATCGCGACCTGCCGGAGATCGTCCCGCGTTCGATGATCTTCAACTACTGGATCGTCAGCCTGATCCTGATCGGCGGCCTGCGTCTCGCGCTGCGCCAGTATTTCCTGGGCGACTGGTATCGCGCCATTACCGTGCCCTTCATCAAGCAGCCGGACGAACTGCCACGGGTCGCCATCTACGGCGCCGGCTCGGCGGGCAATCAGCTGGTCGCGGCGCTGCGCATGGGCCGGGCCATGCGTCCGGTGGCCTTCATCGACGATGACAAGAGCATCGCCAATCGCATCATTGCCGGTCTCAAGGTCTACACCCCCAAACACATCCAGCAGATGATCGATGAAACGGGCGCCGAGGAGATCCTTCTGGCGATCCCGTCCGCTACTCGCGCACGGCGACGTGAGGTTCTCGGTCTGCTGGAACCCTATCCGCTGCACGTCAGAACCGTGCCGCGGATCAGCGACCTGGCCTGCGGCAAGGTACAGGTGGACGACCTCCAGGAGGTCGATATCGCCGATCTGCTGGGACGGGATCCGGTGACGCCCCGGCCCGAGCTGTTCGCCCGTTGCATCACCGCCCAGGTGGTGATGGTGACCGGGGCAGGGGGATCCATCGGCGCCGAGCTGTGCCGGCAGATCATTGGCCAGAAACCGCGCACCCTGATCCTGCTCGACCACGCCGAATTCAACCTCTACAGCATCCACCGTGAGCTGGAGACCTATATCCAGCGCGAAGCGCTGCCGGTCACCCTGGTGCCGGTGCTGGGCTCCATTCGCAACGCGCCGTTGCTCCTGCAGGTGATGCGGCACTGGAAGGTGGCCACCCTCTACCATGCGGCAGCCTACAAGCACGTGCCCATGGTCGAGCACAACATTGCCGAGGGTTTCGGCAACAACGTTTTGGGCACCCTCAATGCCGCCCAGGCGGCCATCCAGGCTGGCGTGACCAGTTTCGTGCTGATCTCCACCGACAAGGCGGTACGGCCCACCAACATCATGGGCAGTACCAAGCGCCTGGCCGAGATGATCTTGCAGGCCCTTAGTCGCGAGGCGGCGCCCGTGCTGCACGGGCAAACGGATGGTATCCATCAGGTCAATCGCACCCGCTTCACCATGGTGAGATTCGGCAACGTGCTGGGCTCGTCCGGTTCGGTCATCCCGTTGTTCAGGACCCAGATCCGCAAGGGTGGGCCGGTCACCGTCACCCATCCCAAGATCACGCGTTTCTTCATGACCATCACCGAGGCCGCTCAACTGGTCATCCAGGCGGGCGCCATGGGCGAAGGCGGAGACGTCTTCGTGCTCGACATGGGCGAGCCGGTACGCATCGTCGAACTGGCCGAGCAGATGATCAAGCTATCGGGCCTGAGCGTCCGCTCGCCGGCCAATCCCCATGGCGATGTCGCCATCGAGTTCACCGGGCTGCGACCCGGTGAAAAACTCTATGAAGAGTTGCTCATCGGTGACGACGTGAGTCCGACTTCCCATCCGAAGATCATGCGTGCCAGCGAAGACTTCCTGGCCTGGGATGCCTTCCGGGCAGCCCTCGTCGAGCTGAGTCGCGCGATCGATGCGGGTGATTATCTCCGCGTCCGGCAACTGTTGCGCGACACCGTCGCCGGCTATTCGCCAGAGGGCGACATCGTCGACTGGCTGCACGGCAAGAGATCCATCGAGTGATCCCGTCCACGCTTTCTTTCAGCCTGGATTTGAAGCCGAGCACAGAAGCGGCAGCCGCCCAGCGCTAGGCTGAACTTTCTTTTCCTGCCACTGTTTAACTCAGGTCTTTGGGTACATAGCCGCGGCTGTGACCCAAGCCAGGGATGGCTGCGCCGTCCTCCGATGTCTCGTCCGCAGCGCCGGGCGCGATGATGTACAAATCGATATAGGCAGGATTCAGGATGAAGGTACTGGTAACAGGTGGCGCGGGTTTCATTGGTTCCGCCGTGGTACGTTTTCTTATCAACGAGACCCAATGCAAGGTTGCCAACGTCGACATGCTGACGTACGCCGGTAACGTGGATTCCCTGGCCGAAGTCGCCGACTCCGACCGCTATGAATTCCACCAGGTGGACATCTGCGACTTCGCCGCCCTGCAGCAGGTCTTCGCGTCCTTCCAGCCCGACGTGGTCATGCACCTGGCTGCCGAGTCCCACGTGGACCGCTCCATCGAGGGCCCTGCCGCCTTCATCCAGACCAACGTGGTCGGCACCGGCGTCATCCTCGAGGTGACCCGTGCGTACTGGAACGACCTGGCGCCGGAAGCCAAGGCAGCCTTCCGTTTCCACCACATCTCCACCGACGAGGTCTACGGCGACCTGCACGGTACCGACGACCTCTTCACCGAAACCACGCCCTATTCTCCGAGCTCGCCCTATTCGGCCAGCAAGGCCGGCAGCGACCATCTGGTACGTGCCTGGGGTCGGACCTACGGGCTGCCGGTACTGGTGACCAACTGCTCGAACAACTATGGCCCCTATCACTTCCCCGAGAAGCTGATCCCCCACGTCATTCTCAATGCCATCCATGGCAAGCCGCTGCCGATCTATGGTGACGGCTCCCAGGTACGTGACTGGCTGTTCGTCGAAGATCATGCCCGCGCCCTCTATACCGTGGTGACCCAGGGCGAGGTCGGCGAGACCTACAACATCGGTGGTCACAACGAGAAACGCAACCTGCAGGTCGTCGAGACCATCTGTGACCTGCTCGAAGAACTGGCTCCGCAGAAGCCCGAGGGTGTCGAGCGCTATCGCGACCTGATCACCTTCGTCAAGGATCGTCCGGGTCACGACATGAGATACGCGATCGACGCCAGCAAGATCGGCCGCGAGCTGGGCTGGACGCCGGCAGAGACCTTCGAGACCGGCATGCGCAAGACCGTAACCTGGTACCTGAACAATCGTGAGTGGTGGCAGCGGGTACTGTCCGGCGCCTACCGCCTCGAGCGTCTCGGCGAAGCCGTTTAACGATCCTATCGCGGACACGCCCGCGGGCGTGTTCGACCGACAGCAACAGTCAATTTTCAGAGGACGATTGCCATGAGCAAATACAAGGGAATTCTGCTGGCCGGTGGCTCCGGTACCCGTTTGCACCCCATTACCCTGGGCGTGTCCAAGCAGTCGCTGCCGATCTACGACAAGCCCATGATCTACTATCCGCTGTCCGTGCTGATGCTGGCCGGTATCCAGGAAGTCCTGATCATCTCGACGCCGGCCGACCTGCCCGGCTTCCAGCGCATGCTCGGCGACGGCAGCCACTTCGGCATGCAGCTGAGCTACGCGGAGCAGCCCAGCCCGGACGGCCTGGCCCAGGCCTTCATCATCGGTCGCGAATTCGTCGGCGATGACAACGTCTGCCTGGTCCTCGGCGACAACATCTTCTACGGCCAGCACTTCAGCGAGACGCTGCTCAAGGCTGCCAGCGTGGACAAGGGCGCCACCGTCTTCGGCTACTACGTCGCCGACCCCGAGCGTTTCGGTGTGGTCGAGTTCGACGAGCAGGGCAAGGCCCTGAGCATCGAAGAAAAGCCCAAGAAGCCGAAGTCCAACTATGCCGTCACCGGTCTGTATTTCTACGACAACGACGTGCTGGACATCGCCGCCAACATCAAGCCGTCGCCCCGGGGCGAGCTGGAAATCACCGACGTCAACAACGAGTACCTGCGCCGTGGCTCGCTGAACGTTTCCCTGCTGGGCCGCGGTTTCGCCTGGCTGGACACCGGTACCCACGACGCCCTGCTGGAAGCCGGCCACTTCGTCCAGACCATCGAGAAGCGTCAGGGTCTGAAGGTCGCCTGCCTCGAAGAGATCGCCTTCCAGAAGGGCTGGATCACCTGCGAGCAGATGGCCATGCAGGCCGAAGCGCTGAGCAAGACCGGTTACGGCCAGTACCTGGCGCGGCTGTGCAAGGAGCAGGACTGATGCAGGTCTTCGACACCGCGATCCCGGACGTCAAGCTGATCGAACCCAAGGTCTTCGGTGACGACCGCGGCTTCTTCCTGGAGTCCTTCCAGGCGGAGCGCTATGCCCAGCAGGCGGGGATCACCCTGCCGTTCGTGCAGGACAACCATTCGCGCTCCGCCCGGAACGTGCTGCGTGGCCTGCATTTCCAGCGCAGCAAGCCGCAAGGCAAGCTGGTGCGCGTGGTGCGCGGCGAGGTGCTGGACGTGGCCGTCGACATCCGTTGCGGTTCGCCCACCTTCGGCAACGTGGTCGCCGAGATCCTCTCGGAAGACAACAAGCGCCAGCTCTGGATACCGCCGGGCCTGGCCCACGGCTTCGTGGTGCTGTCGGAAACCGCTGATTTTGAATACAAGTGCACAGATTATTACGATCCCTCTGATGAAGGGTCTTTGATCTGGAATGATCCGGATCTGAATATCGACTGGCGGGTAACGGATCCCATCCTGTCCGCCAAAGATGCACAAGGCCTTCGATTGGCGGAGCTGTATAGATGAAGATACTGGTTACCGGAGCTAACGGTCAGGTCGGACGCTGTCTGACCGATCGTCTTCAGCGTTCAGAACTGGCATGGGAGGCCCATGGACGTGCCACTCTGGATATCGCTGACGAAGGCTCGGTAACCAGCCATCTCGAGCGGTTCGCTCCGGACGTCGTGATCAATGCGGCCGCCTACACGGCGGTCGACAAGGCCGAGCAGGAACCCGAGATCGCCGCCCGCGGCAATATCGAAGGTCCTGCGGTGCTTGCCCAGGCCTGCGGCGCCGCCGGCATCGCCCTGCTGCACCTGTCCACCGACTATGTGTTCGACGGTACCGCCACCGAACCCTATCAGGTCGAGGATCCGGTCAGTCCGTCCGGGGTCTACGGCATGACCAAGCTGGAAGGGGAGAACCGCGTGCTCTCCGCCTGCCCGCGCTCGGTGGTGCTGAGAACCGCCTGGGTGTTCAGCGAACACTGCAACAACTTCCTCAAGACCATGCTGCGGCTCGCTGCCGATCGTGACGAACTGCGGGTGGTGAGCGACCAGGTGGGTTGCCCGACCTACGCCGGCCACATCGCCGATGCGCTGTTGCAGATCGCCGTCCAGGCCGAAGCCCGGCCTGAGCAGACGGCCTATGGCCTCTATCACTTCGGCGGCGACAGCGGCCTGAGCTGGTGCGACTTCGCGCGCTACATCATCGATGCCGGCGAGGAGCTGGGCATGCTGGAACGGGCGCCGCTCATCACCGGCATCGCCACGTCCGAATTTCCCACCCTGGCCAAGCGCCCGGCCTATTCCATGCTGGATTCCAGCGCGCTGGAGCAGCACTTCGGCATCCCGCCGAGCGACTGGCGCCAGGGCGTTCGCCAGACCCTGCTGGCGCTCCAGACCGAGCGTGCCCAGGCAGGGTCTCTGGTGAGTTGACCGTCTGACCCTTTGCGTTAAGCTCTCTGGATCAAACAGCGGAACAGGGAGGTTCCTCTATGAGATTCATCTGGATAGTGACGTTGCTGGCCCTGTTCGGTCCCTGGGCCAATGCCTGTGAGCCTGGCACGGGTGCTGCACCCAAACCTGCCGCGAATGCCAGCCTGGCACCCCTGAACATCAATGTCGCCGACGTCACCGCGCTGCAACGGCTGCGGGGAATAGGGGCCGTCAAGGCGCAGGCGATCGTCGACCATCGCCAAGCCCATGGCGCCTTTGCCTCGGTGGACGAACTGCTCGAGGTGAAGGGCATCGGCAAGGCCCTGCTGCAGCGCAGCCGCGAACTGCTCAGCGTCGACTGATTTTCGGCAAACTTTAACCGGCTCTTTGCACCTTTTTCCCAAACCATTGTTTTGGCTGGATTTTTAGGATCTGGCACAAGCATTGCTCTATCTCTGACACGAGTGGGTACGGCGTCAATTTCCCGTGCCAGAGGAGCAGAGCAAATGGTTCAAGGTGTCGAGTTCAATCGGTTAATGCTGGAAATGCGTTCCATGCAGACCGAAGCCATGGCCCGGTCGAAAGCCGTGGTAGCTCCGGCTGCCGGCGCGGAGCAGGTCCAGGGTCCGAGCTTCGCCGACATGCTCAGCAAGGCCGTGGGCTCCGTCAACGAGACCCAGCAGACCGCTGGCGAGATGGCCAAGGCCTTCGAGCTGGGGCAGGGCGGCGTCGACCTCACTCAAGTCATGATCGCTTCGCAGAAGGCCAGCGTCTCCGTGCAGGCCTTGACCCAGGTGCGCAACAAGTTTGTTCAGGCGTACCAAGACATCATGCAAATGTCGATTTGAGGACGGTCTAGAAAATGGCTGAAGCTCTCACCAACGCACCCGTCCCGACGACCAAGCCCGAGGCTGAAGACAAGCCCAAGAAGTCGCTGCTGGGGCTCAGCTTTCTCGACAACCTGTCCGACATGCCGCTGCTGCGGCAGATGGGGCTGCTGATCGGCCTGGCCGCCAGCGTCGCCCTGGGCTTTGCCGTGGTGCTCTGGACCCAGCAGCCGGACTATCGGCCGCTGTACACCAGCATGAATGGTCTCGACGCCAATCAGGTGCTGCAGGCCCTGGGCGCGGCCGACATCGGCTACAAGGTCGATCCGAATTCCGGCGCCCTGCTGGTCAAGTCCGACGACCTCGGCCGGGCGCGCATGAAGATGGCCGCAGCCGGCATCACCCCCTCCGATGGCAATGTTGGCTTCGAGCTGCTGGACAAGGAGCAGCCGCTGGGCACCAGCCAGTTCATGGAGGCGGCCAACTATCGGCGCAGCCTGGAAGGCGAACTGGCCCGGACCATCTCCAGCCTCAACGGCATCAAGGGCGCCCGGGTGCACCTGGCGATCCCGAAGAGTTCGGTGTTCGTCCGTGACGAGCGCAAGCCGAGCGCCTCGGTACTGGTCGAGATGTATCCCGGCCGTACCCTGGATGCCGGTCAGGTCATGGCCATCATCAATCTGGTCGCCACCAGCGTGCCGGAACTGGACAAGTCCCAGGTCACCATCGTCGACCAGAAGGGGCAGCTGCTGTCCGACCAGCAGAACATGTCCGAGCTGTCGATCGCCGGCAAGCAACTGGACTACACCCACAAGATGGAAAGCTCCCTGACCCAGCGTGTGCAGAACATCATGCAGCCGGTGGTGGGCAACGGTCGTTTCAAGGCCGAAGTGGCCGCGGATGTGGATTTCAACGCCGTGGAATCGACTGCCGAGCAATTCAATCCCGATCAACCGGCACTGCGCAGCGAGCAGCAGAACAGCGAGCAGCGCCAGACGTCCGGCGGCGGCGCCCAGGGCGTGCCCGGTGCCCTGTCCAACCAGCCGCCCGGTCCGTCTTCGACCCCGGAGAAGGCCGGTGCCCAGGGTGGCGGCGCCAACTACATCGCTCCCGGCCAGCCGCTGCGGGACGCCAACGACCAGTACATCTACGACAGCAAGACCAGCCTGCCGGCAACCCTGCCGTACCCGACCGACAAGCGTGAGCAGAACACCCGTAACTACGAGCTGGACCGCAGCATCAGCTACACCCGTCAGCAGCAGGGCCGTCTGCGTCGACTTTCCGTCGCGGTGGTGCTGGACGATCAGGTCAAGGTCGATGCGGCCGGCAAGGTCAGCCACCAGCCCTGGACCCCCGAAGACCTGGCTCGCTTCACCCGTCTGGTGCAGGATGCCGTGGGCTTCGACGCCAGCCGTGGCGACAGCGTGAGCGTGATCAACGCGCCCTTCGCCCCGGTGCAGCAGGAAGAGATCGAGAGCATTCCCTTCTACCAGCAGCCCTGGTTCTGGGGCGTGGTCAAGCAGGCCCTCGGCGTCCTCTTCATCCTGGTGCTAGTCTTTGGGGTGCTGCGTCCGGTGCTGAAGAATCTGTCCGGTGGCAACACCAAGGACGCCGCTGCCCTGGCCGCTGCCGGTGGTGCCGGTGCCCTGGGTGCCGGTGGTCTGGATGGCCTGTCGGACGATCTGGCCGACGACAAGGTGAGCCTGGCCGGTCCGGCGCCGCTGTTGCTGCCGAGCCCGAGCGAGGGCTATGACGCTCAACTGACCGCCATCAAGCAGCTGGTCAACGATGATCCGGGCCGTGTCGCCCAGGTAGTGAAGGATTGGATCAATGGCGACGAATGAAGCGCAACTTTCCAAGGTAGAGAAGGCCGCGATCTTCCTCCTGTCGCTGGGCGAAGCCGACGCCGCGCAGATCCTGCGCCACATGGGGCCCAAGGAGGTGCAGAAGGTCGGTACCGCCATGGCCCAGATGCGCAACGTCAACCGCGAACAGGTCGAGCGGGTGCTGGGCGACTTCATCGAGGTGGTGGGCGACCAGACCAGTCTGGGCGTGGGCGCCGACGGCTACATCCGCAAGATGCTCACCCAGGCCCTGGGCGAGGACAAGGCCAGCGGCCTGATCGACCGCATCCTGCTGGGTGGCAACACCAGCGGTCTGGACAGCCTGAAGTGGATGGAGCCGCGGGCGGTGGCGGATGTGATTCGCTACGAGCACCCGCAGATCCAGGCCATCGTGGTGGCCTACCTGGATCCCGACCAGGCGGCCGAAGTCCTTGGCCACTTCGATCACAAGGTGCGCCTGGACATCGTCCTGCGCGTCTCCTCGCTGAACACCGTGCAGCCGGCGGCGCTCAAGGAGCTGAACCTGATCCTCGAGAAGCAGTTCTCCGGCAGCGCCAGCACCACCCGTACCGCCCTGGGCGGCGTCAAACGTGCCGCCGACATCATGAACTACCTGGACAGTTCGGTCGAAGGCCCGCTGATGGACGCGATCCGCGACGCGGATCAGGATCTGTCGGGGCAGATCGAGGACCTGATGTTCGTCTTCGACAACCTGTCCGATGTCGACGATCGCGGCATCCAGGCGCTCCTGCGCGAGGTGTCCTCGGATGTGCTGGTGCTGGCGCTCAAGGGCGCCGACGATGGCATCAAGGAGAAATTCTTCCGCAATATGTCCAAGCGCGCGGCCGAGCTGCTGCGCGACGACTTGGAAGCCAAGGGGCCGGTGCGACTGTCCGAGGTGGAGGGGGCGCAGAAAGAGGTGCTCGCCGTGGCCCGCCGCATGGCCGACGCCGGCGAGATCGTCCTCGGCGGCAAGGGTGGCGAGGAAATGGTCTGACGGCTTGCCGGGATTGGCCTGTGCTTTGCTAAGGTCTGGTCAGTAGCGGTTTTCTGACGGACAGGTAATGAGCAAAGAAGCGGCGAGCGAACTGATCAGGGCGCGGGATCTGGAAGCCTTCGACGTCTGGCGACTGCCAGCCTTCGACAGCTTCGATGCGCCTGCAGAAATCCCTGTGCCCGCGGCAGCCGAGCCCGAGCCCCAGCCGGAGCCCCAGATCGAAGAGGTCCCGGTCGAAGAGGTCCAGCCGATCACTCTCGAAGAGCTGGAGGCGATCCGCCAGGAGGCTTACAACGAGGGCTTCGGCACCGGCGAGCGCGACGGCTACCACGCCGGCCAGCTCAAGGCGCGCCAGGAAGCCGAGGCGGCGCTGATCGCTCGCCTCGCCAGCCTGGAAACTCTGATGAGCCATCTGCTCGATCCCATCGGCGAGCAGGACCAGGCCCTGGAGGCCGGCATGGTGCAGCTGGTCCGGCATATCACCCGCGAAGTCATCCAGCGCGAACTCACGCTAGACTCCAGTCAGTTGGTTCAGGTGGTGCGCACGGCGCTGAAGCTGCTGCCCATGGGTGCCGAGAACATCCGCATCCAGGTCAGCCCCCAGGACTTCGAGCTGATGAAGGCCTTGCGTGACCGCCACGAAGAAAAATGGCGCATCCTCGAGGACGAGACCCTGATGCCTGGCGGTTGCCGGATCGAGACCGAGAGCAGCGTCATCGACGCCAGCATCGAGACCCGTCTGACCCAGGCGCTGACCCAGCTGGCCGAACAGCAGCGCCACCAGGCGACCCAGCCCCAGGAAGCCGATCTGCACATCGACATCGAGGATGCCTCCCATGCGTCTTGAGCGTCTGAGTTTCGAACGCCGCCTCAGCGGCTACGATGAAGCCATCCGGGTGGAGCAGCAGCCGGTGATCGAAGGCCGTCTGCTGCGCATGGTCGGTCTGACACTGGAGGCCGAAGGCCTGCGCGCCGCCGTCGGCAGTCGCTGCCGGCTGATCAATGGCGGTGGCTATCAGCCGGTGGAGGTCGAGGCCGAGGTGATGGGCTTCAACGGCAACAAGACCTTTCTCATGCCGGTGGGCAGCCTGGCCGGCATCGCGCCCGGCGCCCGGGTGGTGCCGGTGCCGGATACCGGTCGCCTGCCGATGGGCATGTCGATGTTGGGGCGCGTCCTGGATGGCCTGGGCAATGCCCTGGACGGCAAGGGCCGCATGCGCGCCGAAGACTGGGTGCCGATGGACGGCCCCACCATCAACCCGCTCAAGCGCGAACCCATCAGCGAGCCCCTGGACGTTGGCATCCGCAGCATCAACGGTTTGTTGACGGTAGGTCGCGGCCAGCGTCTCGGCCTGTTCGCCGGTACCGGCGTGGGCAAGAGCGTGCTGCTCGGCATGATGACCCGGCTGACCAAGGCCGAGATCATCGTGGTCGGGCTGATCGGCGAGCGGGGCCGCGAGGTGAAGGAATTCATCGAGCACATCTTGGGCGAGGAGGGCATCAAGCGGGCGGTGGTCGTGGCCTCGCCGGCGGACGATGCGCCCCTGCTGCGCCTGCGCGCGGCCATGTACTGCACCCGCATCGCCGAATACTTTCGCGACAAGGGCAAGAACGTGCTCCTGCTGATGGATTCCCTGACCCGCTATGCCCAGGCGCAGCGGGAGATCGCCCTGGCCATCGGCGAGCCGCCGGCGACCAAGGGCTACCCGCCGTCGGTGTTCGCCAAGCTGCCGCGCCTGGTGGAACGGGCCGGCAACGCAGAAAAAGGTGGGGGTTCGATCACGGCGTTTTATACTGTGCTCTCGGAAGGCGACGACCAGCAGGATCCCATCGCCGACTCGGCGCGTGGCGTGCTGGATGGTCACTTCGTGCTGTCGCGGCGGCTGGCCGAGGAAGGGCACTATCCGGCGATCGACATCGAGGCGTCCATCAGCCGGGTCATGCCCCAGGTGGTCAGCCCGGAGCATCTGCGCAACGCCCAGCGCGTCAAGCAGCTCTGGTCGCTCTATCAGCAGGCCAAGGACCTGCTCAGCGTCGGTGCCTATGTGCCCGGCGGGAATGCCGAAACCGATCTAGCGATCGCCCGCTATGCGCCCATGCAGCAGTTCCTGCGCCAGGGCCTGCGCGAAAGCGAATCGCTGGAGCAGAGTTCCGCCAATCTCCAAGCCGTATTGGGAGGCTGATAGATCATGAAAGGCAGAGCCGAGCGTCTGGGTCCGGTGGTGGAGATGAGCGAGCGCGACGAGCGCGACGCCGCCCAGCGCCTGGGGCAATGCCAGCAGCAACTGGCCCAGGCCGAGTTCAAGCTGGGTGAATTGCAGCGCTATCGCGAAGATTACCAGCAGCGCCTGGTGGTCAACGGCAGCCGTGGGGTCACCGGGCAGTGGCTGATCGGCTATCAGCGCTTTCTCAGCCAGCTGGAAGAAGCGATCGGCCAGCAGGAGCGCAACGCCCAGTGGCACCGGGACGTGGTGGCCAAGGCGCGTACCCAGTGGCAGGAGCGCTATGCCCGCCTCGAAGGCCTGCGCAAACTGGTCGAGCGCTATCGCCAGGAGCAGCGCCAGGTCGAGGACAAGCGCGAACAGAAACAGATGGACGAATACGCCCAGCGGGCGCGCTCGACCTATATCTAGGCCGGGCCCCGCCTTCGTTCCTTTTCTTGTCAGTGAGAATGCCGATGTTTTCCTCCCATCTTGATCCGGAAACGCTTGCCGCCCTGCGCGACTGCATGGAGGAAGAGTACGTCGATCTCATCGAAACCTTTCTGCTCGATTGCGAAGAGCGCATCGCCGAACTCAAGCGCAGCGTGATCGGTGGCGATGCCGAGCAGGTCCGCCAGCTGGCGCACAGCTTCAAGGGTAGCGCCGGCAACATGGGCGCCGCGCCCCTGGCGCAGCTGTGTCGGGACGTGGAGGAGGGCGCGCGGCGCCGGGCGACCACCGCGGAACTGGCCATGGGCGTTTCCGCCATGGAGCGCGAATTCGCCATCGTCCGCATCCTGTTCAAGGTCGAGCGGCAACGCTACGCGGGCTGACCTCGTCAAAGCGCTGGCGTTTCCAGCTGGCGCGCAACTTGCTAGATACCCGGAAACCCGTCGTTCGGAGCTCTCCATGGCCGTCGTGCCCGATTTCCTTTTGAATACCGCCACCTCTCCAGCCGGCACCGGCCGGGCGGCGGCCAAGACCCCTTCCCAGGATCGCCCGGCAGCCCAGGAGCGCTTCGCCGATGTCTTCGCCCAGGAGCAGCCGCGTGAGCCGGTGCGCAGCGAAAAGCCGCGCGACACCAGCGACAGCAAGGCCCCGACCCAGGCACGCAAGAACGAACCTGGGCGAGCCCGGGAGGGTGATGACCGGGTGAAGCGCTCCAGCGATGACGACCGCACGGCGGACGCCAAGCCCGAGGTCGACAGCACCGCCAAAAGCGACGCGCCGTCGGCAGCCGCTACCGACGACAGCGGCAAGACCTTGCCGGTGGCCCAGGGTGAAGACGCCAAGACGCCCGTCGATGCGCTGCTGGATCCGCTGTTCATGTTCGGCATGACCGGTCAGTTCCCGCAGCCGGTAGCCACACCTGTGGCAACGCCTCAGCTTCCGACCGGGACGGCCGCGGACGCCGCAGCCACCGCCACTGCCCAGGCCCTGGATCCGGCGGCTCTGCTGGGTGCTGCCGTGGCTACCGCCGCCCAGGCGACCGCCACGGGGGTCGGGACCGGCGCAACGGCGACCCCGACCAAGGCTGGCGAGCAGCAGGCCGCGGACGATGGTCTGGCGCAACTGCTGGGCCAGGTACCCCAGACCCAGGGTGACGCCGCCAAGGCCGCCACCAACGCCAACAACCTGGCGGCCACCCAGCTGCAAGGCTTGCTGCCGGCTGATGGCGCTCCCGCTCAGGTGGCGGATCAGGCGGCCAGCGCGGCCCTGGCTGCGACCCTGGACAAGGGCGATGGGCAGGACGCGGCGGTACCGAGCAAGAGCGATGCCTTCGCCGACAAACTCACCGCCCTGTCCCAGGCCCTCAGCACGCCCGCTGCGACAGCTCGCCCGGTCACGGCCACGGTACCCGGCCAGCCGCTCAGCCCGCAGGCAGGCAACTTCAGCGAGGCGGTGGTCGACAAGGTCATGTGGATGTCCAGCCAGAATCTCAAGACCGCCGACATCCAGATGGAGCCGGCGCAACTGGGCAAGCTGGAGGTGCGCATCGACATGACCCAAGACCAGACCCAGGTCACCTTCGCCAGTCCCCACGCCGACGTGCGCGAAGCGCTGGACAACGGCAGCCAGCGCCTGCGCGAACTTTTCGCCCAGCAGGGCATGAACCTCGCCAACGTCAATGTTTCCGATCAGTCGTCCGGTCAGGCCTGGCAGCAGTCGCAGCAGGGTGGCCAGAGCGATAATTCGCGTCGCGGCAGCCGCGGCGCGGGCGGGGGCGAGGACGAAGCGGTGGCGAATGTCGCCGAAACCCGTGGCGCGGCGACGCTCGCGGCGCGCAGTCTGGTCGACTACTACGCGTGACGGGCCGCCGGCTGCCAGGTGACAGCCTCGGCCGCACCTGCTATATCCCCTTCGTATCAATAGGTTAGCTGCGTCACCCAGCAGGGGTGACGCGCAGCACAGGATTCGGTCGAGCACTTATGGCGAAGAAGCAGGCCCCTGCGGCAGAGGGTGCAGCCGCGGAAGGCAAGGGCAAGGGCAAGCTCAAACTTATCATCATCATCGTCGTGGCCCTGCTGCTGGTCATTGGCGCCTCGGTGGGCGCGACCTGGTTCCTGCTCGGCAAGAAGAGCGCCGAGCCCGAGCACGCCGCGTCGGCCGCTCCGGCGGCACCCGTGCACCTGGCGGCGGTCTACCAGGCGCTGGTGCCGGCCTTCGTGGTCAACTACAACGCCGACGGTCGCCAGCGCTACATGCAGGTCACGGTGACCCTGATGGGGCGTGACCAGGCGCAGATGGATGCGCTCAAGGCGCAATTGCCGCAGGTCCGCAACCAGCTGGTGATGCTGTTTTCCGGCCAGGACTTCAACAGCCTCCTGACCCCGGTGGGCAAGGAGATGCTGCGCCAGCAGGCCACCAGCAAGGTTCAGGAGCTGGCGAAGAAACTGACCGGCCAGACTGCCATCGAACAGGTATTGTTCACCAATCTCGTCCTGCAATAGGTAACGCCATGGCCGTGCAAGATCTGCTCTCTCAGGATGAAATCGATGCCCTGCTGCACGGGGTCGACGATGGCATCGTCGAGACCGAGACCGATGCCGAGCCGGGCACCATCAAGGGCTATGACCTCACCAGCCAGGATCGCATCGTCCGCGGACGCATGCCGACCCTGGAGATGATCAACGAACGCTTCGCCCGCTATACCCGGGTCAGCATGTTCAACCTCCTGCGGCGTTCGGCCGACGTCTCCGTGGGCGGGGTGCAGGTCACCAAGTTCGGTGAGTACATCCATTCGCTGTACGTCCCCACCAGCCTCAACATGGTCAAGATGAAGCCGCTGCGTGGTACCGCGCTGTTCATCCTTGATGCCCGGCTGGTGTTCAAACTGGTGGACAACTTCTTTGGCGGTGACGGCCGCCACGCCAAGATCGAGGGCCGGGAATTCACCCCCACCGAACTGCGCGTGGTGCGCATGGTGCTCGACCAGTGCTTCGTCGATCTCAAGGAAGCCTGGGGCGCCATGCTCGACTGCCAGTTCGAATACATGAACTCCGAGGTCAACCCGGCGCTGGCCAATATCGTCAGTCCCAGCGAAGTGGTGGTGGTGAGCACCTTCAACATCGAGCTGGATGGCGGTGGCGGCGAACTGCACGTGACCATGCCCTATTCGATGATCGAGCCGATCCGCGAAATGCTCGATGCCGGTTTCCAGTCGGACGTGGATGACCAGGATGAACGCTGGGTCAAGGCCCTGCGCGAGGACCTGCTCGATGTGCGCGTGCCGCTGGAGGCGACGGTTGTCCGGCGCCAACTCAAACTCCGCGATATCCTCAACATGCAGCCAGGCGACGTGATTCCGGTGGAAATGCCGGAGGAGATGCTCATGCGAGCCAACGGCATGCCCACCTTCAAGGTCAAGATGGGCGCACGCAAGGGCAACCTGGCCCTGCAGATTCTCGAACCGGTCAGCCGCGGCCGCTGAGCGAAAACCGTTTTTCCGTCCGGGCCGCGGCCCGGCGTAGCACGAGACCCACACGATGGCAGACAACCCCGAAGAACAAGCCCTGGCGGACGAGTGGGCCGCAGCCCTGGCCGAAGCCGGCGATGCCAGTCAGGACGATATCGATGCCCTGATGGCTCAGGGTACCCAGGTCGAAGCCCCCAAGCCGCCCAAGGCGCCGGTGGAAGAATTTGGTCAGAGCAGTGGGGGTTTGGCAGTGACTGGCATGGAAGGGCCCAACCTGGATGTGATCCTGGACATCCCGGTGACCATCTCCATGGAGGTCGGCCACACCGACATCTCCATTCGCAACCTGCTGCAACTCAACCAGGGCTCGGTCATCGAGCTCGACCGTCTGGCTGGCGAGCCGCTGGACGTGCTGGTGAATGGTACGCTGATCGCCCACGGTGAAGTGGTGGTGGTGAACGAGAAGTTCGGGATCCGCCTGACCGACGTCATCAGCCCCACGGAACGTATCAAGAAGCTGCGGTGATCCATGAAGAGTCTGCTCCTGCCGCTGGGTCTCCTGCCCCTGACCGCGCGTGCCGCCGAAGCCACCTCGCCGGGGCTGGATGTGGGGGCGCAGGTCGGTCAGCTGCTGCTCGGCCTGCTGCTGGTGATCGCGCTGATCCTCGGTCTGGCCTGGCTGGTGCGTCGGGTGCAGCAGCAGGGGCCGCGTGGCCAGCAGGTGATCAAGGTGATCTCCACCCAGCACCTGGGGCCGCGCGAGCGGCTGGTGCTGGTGCAGGTCGGCCAGGAGCAGCTGCTGATCGGCGTCGCTGGCGGACGGATCACGCCGCTGCACAGCCTGCGCGAGCCGGTGCGACTCGGCGAGACCGAGGCGCCGGCGCCGGAATTCGCCCAGCGCCTGCTGGAACTCATCAGCCGCGATCCCAAGGCGAAACCATGATTCCTTCGCGTCTACCGGTCGGTCTGGGGCGCACCCTGGGCTGGCTGCTGGGCCTGGCCGTGCTGCTGTTCGCGCCCCTGGCACTGGCGCAGCAGGCCGGGCAGGCCAATCCACTGTCGATTCCGGCCATTACCCTGAGTACCAACGGCCAGGGTCAGCAGGAGTACTCGGTCAGCCTGCAGATCCTGCTGATCATGACCGCGCTGAGCTTCATTCCAGCATTCGTCATGTTGATGACCAGCTTCACCCGCATCGTCATCGTCTTCGCCATTCTGCGTCAGGCGCTGGGTCTGCAGACCACGCCGTCCAACCAGGTACTGGTGGGCATGGCGCTGTTTCTCTCGCTGTTCATCATGGCGCCGGTGTTCGACCGCATCAATACCACTGCCGTGCAGCCCTACCTGAACGAACAACTCAGTGCCCAGGATGCCATCGCCCGCGCCCAGGTGCCGATGAAGGACTTCATGCTGGGGCAGACCCGGCAATCGGACCTGGACCTGTTCATGCGGCTGTCCAAGCGCACCGACATTGCCAGTGCCGATCAGGCGCCCTTGTCGATCCTGGTGCCGGCTTTCGTCACCTCCGAACTCAAGACCGCCTTCCAGATCGGCTTCATGATCTTCATTCCCTTCCTGGTCATCGACCTGGTGATTGCCAGCGTGCTGATGGCCATGGGCATGATGATGCTGTCACCCATGATCATCTCGCTGCCGTTCAAGCTGATGCTGTTCGTGCTGGTGGATGGCTGGGCGCTGATCATGGGTACCCTGGCCAGCAGCTTCGGCACCGTCTAGCGGTGCCCCCTTTTTGCGGAGAAGCGAAATGACCCCTGAAGTCGCCGTCGATCTGTTTCGCCAGGGCCTCTGGCTAACCGCGCTGCTGGTGGCCGTGCTCGTGGTACCCAGCCTGATCGTTGGCCTGATCGTGGCGGTGTTCCAGGCGGCGACCCAGATCAACGAGCAGACCCTGAGCTTTCTGCCGCGGCTGATCGTCACCCTGTTGACGCTGATCGTGCTGGGACCCTGGATGGTCAGACAGCTGATGGAGTTCATCCAGACCTCGGTTGCCAACATCCCGCGGCTGATCGGCTAGCCCATGCTCGCCCTCAGCGACGCCCAGATCGGCGGCTGGGTCGGCAGCTTCCTGTTTCCGCTGTTTCGCATCGCCGCGCTGCTGATGACCATGCCGATCATCGGTACCACGCTGGTCCCGGTGCGGGTGCGGATGTATCTGGCCCTGGCCTTGAGCCTGGTGCTGGTACCGACCCTGCCGCCGATGCCGCAGGTGGATGCCATCAGCCCCCAGGCTCTGCCGCTGATCGTCGAGCAGATCCTCATCGGCGCGGTGATGGGCTTCAGCCTGCAGCTGTTCTTCCACGTCTTCGTGGTGGCGGGGCAGATCATCTCGACCCAGGCGGGCCTGAGCTTCGCGTCCATGATCGACCCGGTCAACGGCGCCTCGGCGCCGGTGATGGGCCAGTTCTTCACCATGCTGGTGACGCTGCTGTTCCTGGCCATGAACGGCCACCTAGTGGTGTTCGAGATCCTTGCCGAAAGCTTCGTCACCCTGCCGGTGGGGGATACCCTGAGCGTCGAGCACTTCTGGCAGGTCGCCGGGCGGCTGGGCTGGGTATTGGGCGCCGGTATCCTGCTGGTGCTGCCGGCCATCACCGCGCTGCTGGTGGTCAACATCGCCTTCGGCATCATGACCCGCGCAGCACCGCAGCTGAACATCTTTTCCGTCGGCATGCCGCTGATCGTGGTGCTGGGCATGGTCATCGTCTGGCTCGGCACTGCCGACATCCTCTCCCACTATGAAAGTCTCGCCAGCGAGGCGCTGCAGTGGCTGCGCGAACTCGCCCGAGCCCGCTAGGAGATATGCCGCATGGCTGAATCCGATGGCGAAGACCGTACAGAAGACCCCACGGAGAAACGCAAGCGTGATTCCCGGGAAGAGGGTCAGCTCCCGCGATCACGCGAACTCGGTACGGTGGCGGTCATGCTCTCGGGGGTCGGCGGCCTGCTGATGTATGGCGCCTTTCTCGGCGGCAAGCTGCTGGAGGTGATGCGCAGCAACTTCTCCCTGCGTCGGGAAGAGGTCATGGACGAGCGCTTCATGGGCACCTTTCTGCTGGCCTCGGGCAAGGCGGCGATGATCGGCATGCTGCCGATGATCGCCCTGGTGGTGATCGCCGCCATCATTGGTCATATCGCCCTGGGTGGCTTCCTGTTTTCCGGCAAGGTACTGGCGCCCAAGCCGAGCCGGATGAATCCGCTGTCCGGCATCACACGCATGTTCTCCAAGAACTCTCTGGTGGAGCTGCTCAAAGCGCTGGGCAAGTTCTTCATCATCCTGGGCGTGTCGGTGATGGTGCTGATGAGCGAACGCACGGCGCTGCTGCAGATCGCCAAGCTGCCGACCGAGCAGGCGCTGCTGCACAGCATGCAGGTGGTGGGGCATGCCACCCTGCTGCTGGCCCTGGGGCTGCTGATCATCGCTGCGGTGGACGTGCCCTTCCAGATCCTCAGCAATCGCAAGAAGCTGATGATGACCAAGCAGGAGATCAAGGACGAGTACAAGGACAGCGAGGGCAAGCCCGAGGTCAAGGGCAAGATTCGCCAGATGCAGCGGCAGATGGCGCAGCGGCGGATGATGGCCGAGGTGCCCAACGCCGATGTGGTCATCACCAACCCGACCCACTTCGCCGTGGCGCTCAAGTATGATGCGGCCAAGGGAGGGGCGCCGGTGCTGGTGGCCAAGGGCAGCGATTTCACCGCGTTGAAGATCCGCGAGATCGCCCAGCAGCATCAGGTCTCGCTGCTGGAGTCGCCGGGGCTGGCGCGGGCGGTGTACTTCTCCACCGAAGTGGACCAGGAGATTCCGGCCGGTCTCTACGTCGCCGTGGCCCAGGTCCTGGCCTATGTCTATCAGCTCAGGCAATTCCGCGCCGGACGCGGGCGCAAGCCCAAGCTGTCCGATCTGCCCATCCCGCCGGATCTGCGGCGGGATGAGGAGGGGAAGGCGCCTACTTGATGACGCCGCAGGCGACACGCGCGCCGCCACCGCCCAGCGGCTTGGGCTGGTCGGCATAGTTGTCGCCACCGGCATGCACCATCAGTGCATGGCCCTTGAGCTCTTCGAGGCGCTTCAGGCGCGGTGCCAGCACCGGCTGGGTGGCCTGGCCGTCGGCGGTCACATAGAGCGCCGGCAATTCGCCCAGGTGGCCGTCGTCCGACCAGGGCGCGCTGTGCTTGCCGGTGTTGCGCGGATCCAGATGGCCGCCCGCAGCGCCACCCGCGGTCAGGGTGCCATTCACCTCGGCCGCGCCGCAGTTGGGCTTGGTATGGACATGGAAGCCATGGATGCCAGGCTCCAGGCCCTTGAGATCCGGCGTGAAGACCAGACCGTACTTGGAGCGGGTCACCTGCACGCTGCCGACGCTTTCGCCCACACCGTCGGTCGTGACCTTGTTCAGCGGGATCGTCAGGGATTCGGCTGCCTGGGCGGTGCCGACCAGGCAGGTGGCCAACAGCGTCGCGGTCCAGATTTTCATGGCGATGTTCCTCGGATAGGCGCGCTAGCGCGGGTCCCTAGACAGACTCATGGCCGCCGCCCACGGTTCAGCCGACGCGTCCGGCGATCCGTAACCAGTCCTGTATCACTCCTCGGAAAACCTCGCTGATTCAAGGTCTTGAGCAGTTGGCCCGGAGCTTGCTCAAGCCCTTGCGAACAGTGCGCTGCGTCAACTTTCCGTGACGCCGGCACCGGCAAGCGAGGAATGGGTGTGAAAGTCGACAAATCCATGATGATGGGCAACATGCGCGGTCTGGCTCGCGGCAACCTGGGCGTGCCGCTGGCCGTCCTGGCGATGCTCGCCATGATGACGCTGCCGATGCCGCCGTTCCTGCTGGACGTGCTGTTCACCTTCAACATCGCCCTGTCGATCGTGGTCCTGCTGGTCAGCGTCTACGCCCTGCGGCCGCTGGACTTCGCGGTCTTCCCGACCATCCTGCTGGTGTCGACCCTGCTGCGCCTGGCGCTGAACGTGGCCTCGAGCCGCGTCGTGCTGCTGCACGGCCAGGACGGCCACGACGCTGCGGGCAAGGTCATCCAGGCCTTCGGCGAGGTGGTGGTCGGCGGCAACTACGTGGTCGGTGCGGTGGTGTTCGCCATCCTCATGATCATCAACTTCGTGGTGGTGACCAAGGGTGCCGGCCGTATCTCCGAGGTGTCGGCGCGTTTCACCCTGGACGCCATGCCCGGCAAGCAGATGGCCATCGACGCCGACCTCAATGCCGGCATCATCGATCAGGTCGAAGCCAAGAAGCGTCGGACCGAAGTGGGCCAGGAGGCCGACTTCTACGGTTCGATGGACGGTGCCAGCAAGTTCGTCCGCGGTGACGCCGTCGCCGGTCTGCTGATCCTCTTCATCAACCTCATCGGCGGCATGGCCATCGGCATGGCCCAGCACGGTCTGCCGTTCGGCGAAGCGGCGCGCATCTACGCCCTGCTGACCATCGGTGACGGCCTGGTCGCCCAGGTCCCTTCGCTGCTGCTGTCGGTCGCCGCTGCCATCATGGTGACCCGGGTGTCCTCGGCCGAAGACATGGGCCAGCAGGTCAATCGTCAGATGTTCGCCTCGCCCAAGGCGCTGGCAGTCTCGGCCTTCATCATCATCGCCATGGGCCTGGTCCCGGGCATGCCGCACCTGCCGTTCCTCGGCCTGGGCGGTGGCGCCGCAGCCGGTGCCTGGCTGATCTACAAGCGCCAGCGCCAGGCCAAGCAGACCGCCGAGGTGGAAGCCAAGAAGCAGCAGGACCTGGCCCCCGTACAGCGTCCGGCCGAGGCCAAGGAGCTGGGCTGGGATGACGTGACCCCGGTGGACATGGTCGGTCTGGAAGTCGGCTACCGGCTGATCCCCATGGTCGATCGCAACCAGGGTGGCCAGCTGCTGGCGCGGATCAAGGGCGTGCGCAAGAAGCTGTCCCAGGACCTCGGCTTCCTCATGCCGTCGGTGCACATCCGCGACAACCTTGACCTGCTGCCCAACGCCTATCGTCTGACTTTGATGGGCGTCAGTGTGGCCGAGGCCGAGATCTATCCGGATCGCGAACTGGCCATCAACCCCGGTCAGGTCTACGGCTCCCTCAACGGCGTCGCCGCCAAGGATCCGGCATTCGGTCTGGAGGCCGTCTGGATCGACGTCACCCAGCGCGACCAGGCCCAATCCCTCGGCTACACCGTGGTCGATGCCAGCACGGTGGTCGCCACGCACCTCAACCAGGTGCTCTTCAAGCACGCCCACGAGCTGATCGGTCACGAGGAAGTCCAGCAATTGCTGCAGGTGCTGGCCAAGAGTTCGCCCAAGCTGGCCGAGGAGCTGGTGCCCGGCATCGTCTCCCTGTCGACCCTGCTCAAGATCCTCCAGCAGTTGCTGCAGGAGCAGGTGCCGGTCCGTGACATCCGTACCATCGCCGAAGCCATCGCCAACGTCGGGCCGCGGAGTCAAGATCCCGCCGCCATCGCTGGTGCCGTGCGGGTCGCCCTGTCGCGCGCTATCGTCCAGAACATCGTGGGAATGGAGCCTGAGCTGCCTGTTATCACCCTTGAGCCAAGGTTGGAACAGATGTTGCTAAGTAGTATGCAGAAGGCCGGTCAAGGCGCTGAGGACGGCATGTTCCTCGAGCCTGGCATGGCTGAAAAACTGCAGCGTTCCCTTATCGAGGCAGCGCAGCGTCAGGAAATGATGGGTAAGCCAGTGGTGCTGCTGGTGGCCGGTGCGATCCGCGGGATGATGTCCCGCTTCGCCCGGATGGCGGCACCGAACATGAGTGTTCTGGCCTACCAGGAAATTCCGGACAACAAGCAGGTCACCATCGTCGCTACCGTTGGCCAGAATGGCTGAGGTCTAGATCATGCAAGTCAAACGTTTCTTCGCTGCCGATATGCGTCAAGCCATGAAGCTGGTACGCGACGAGCTGGGCCCGGATGCCGCCATCCTCAGCAACCGCCGGGTCGCCGGCGGGGTCGAGCTGACCGCGGCGCTGGACTACCAGGCTCCGGCACCGGCCGCGCCCAACGCGGAGCTGCAGGCGGAGTTGCGCAAGACCCATGCGAAGATCGCCCAGGCCCATGCCGACCTCAGCATCCGCGCGCCGGGCGTGCCCTCGGCCGCACCCAAGGACAAGCAGCTGCTCGGCGCCATCAGCGCCGCCGACAGCCGTCGCGAGCCGGTAATCGCCCCGCCACGTGCCCCTCAGCCGGCCGCCGCCGCCCCTGCCGCCAGCGCCGCGCCGGAAGACCGCCGCGCCCTGGAAGCCATGCGCAGCGAACTCAGCGGCCTGCGTGAACTGCTGGAAGTCCAGCTCGGTTCCATGGCCTGGACCCAGGTGCAGTCCACCCGTCCGCAACAGGCCGGCCTCTGGCGCCGTCTGCAGCGCATGGGCCTGCCCGCCGATCTGGCTCGCCACCTGCTCGACAGCGTCGCCAAGATCCAGGACCCGCGGCATGCCTGGCGCATGCTGCTGGCCAATTTCGCCCAGCTGGCCAAGACCACCGACGCCAAGATCCTGGAGGAGGGCGGTGTCGTCGCCTTCGTCGGTCCGGCCGGCATGGGCAAGACCACCACCCTGGCCAAGCTCGCCGCCAACTACGTGCTCAAGTACGGCCCCCAGAGTCTGGCGCTGGTCAGCATGGACAGCTTCCGCATCGGTGCCCAGGAGCAGATCAAGACCCTCGGCCGCATTCTCGACGTGCCGGTCACCCTGGTCGATCCCGGCCAGTCCCTGGCCCAGGCGCTGGCACCCCTGGCGCGCAAGCGCCTGGTACTGATCGACACCGCGGGCATGCCCGCCAATGATCCGGCGCTCAAGGTGCAGCTCGAAGCCCTGGCCAACCGCCAGTTGAAGATTCGCAATTATCTGGTACTGGGTGTCACCAGCCAGAGCCAGGTGCTCAAGGCGGCCTACCACAGCTATCGGCGCTGCGGCCTGAGTGGCTGCGTGCTGACCAAGCTGGACGAAGCCGCCAGCCTCGGCGAAGCCCTGGGCCTGGCCATCAGCCAGCGTCTGCCGGTGGCCTATATCGCCGACGGCCCGCGTATCCCGGACGACCTGCATCCGGCCCGCAGCCACCAGCTGGTGAGCCGTGCGGTGAGCCTACAGGCCTCCGAGGAGCCGAGCGAAGAAACCATGGCCGGCATGCTTGCCGGCCTGTATCAAGGCAATGCCCGCCGCGCCGGTTAGCGCAGACGAACGGTAGTGGTGCATTGCATGCCTGGGCACGCCAAATGCACTTAGTCTAAAGTGTGACGGATTTCAATCAAAGGTATCAGGCAATGGGTAGCATGCATCCCGTCCAAGTCATAGCGGTCACGGGCGGTAAAGGCGGTGTCGGCAAGACCAATGTGTCGGTCAACCTGGCCTTGGCCCTGGCCGATATCGGGCGGCGCGTCATGCTGCTCGACGCCGACCTGGGCCTCGCCAACATCGACGTTCTGCTCGGCCTGTCGCCCAAGCGCACCCTGGCCGACGTCATCTCCGGCGAGTGCGAGCTGCGCGACGTGCTGCTGCACGGCCCGGGCGGCATCCGCATCGTTCCGGCGGCCTCGGGCACCCAGGCGATGGTCAATCTGACGCCGGCCCAGCACGCCGGTCTGATCCAGGCCTTCAGCGACATCAGCGAGAACCTCGATGTGCTCATCGTCGATACCGCTGCCGGCATCGGCGACCAGGTGGTCAGCTTCGTTCGCGCCGCCCAGGAAGTCCTGGTGGTGGTGTGCGACGAGCCCACCTCCATCACCGATGCCTACGCCCTGATCAAGCTGCTCAATCGCGACCATGGCGTCACCCGTTTCCGGGTTCTGGCGAACATGGCGCTGACGCCCCAGGAAGGTCGCAATCTCTTTGCTAAGCTGACCAAGGTGACCGACAGATTCCTGGATGTCGCCCTGCAGTATGTGGGCGCCATTCCGTTCGACGAGGCGGTGCGCAAAGCCGTACAGAAACAGCGCCCCGTGTTCGAAGCCTTTCCGCGTGCCAAGGCCTCGCTGGCCTTCCGTGCGGTAGCTCAGAGAGTCGATGGCTGGCCGTTGCCCGCCAATCCGCGCGGCCATCTCGAGTTCTTTGTCGAGCGCCTTGTGCAACCAGCCATCGGTACCCACGCATGACAGCATCTAGCGGGCTTCGCATGTACAGCAAAACCTCGGAACGTACCCAGCAGGAGCAACTCATCAACCGCTACGCGCCGTTGGTGAAACGCATCGCCTACCACCTCCTGGCGCGTCTGCCGGCCAGTGTGCAGGTCGAGGACCTGATGCAGGCCGGCATGATCGGTCTGCTGGAGGCCTCGCGCAAATATGACGCCGGCAAGGGCGCTAGCTTCGAGACCTACGCCGGCATCCGCATCCGCGGCGCCATGCTCGACGAGGTCCGCAAGGGCGACTGGGCGCCGCGCTCGGTGCACCGCAACACGCGCATGGTCACCGACGCCATTCGCGCCGTGGAAGCGCGCACGGGTCGCGACGCTAAAGATTCCGAAGTCGCGGCCGAACTTAAATTGAGTCTGGATGAGTACTACGGCATCCTTGGCGACACCATGGGGAGTCGCCTGTTCAGTTTCGACGACCTCATGGAGGGTGGTGAGCATGGGCTCGAGGAGAGCGGTTCGCATGAACTCGAACCCGGTCGCGGTCTGGAAGACGAGCGCTTCCGCAAGGCCCTGGCCGACGCCATCGCCAATCTTCCGGAGCGTGAACGTCTGGTGCTCTCGCTGTATTACGACGAGGAACTCAACCTCAAGGAAATCGGCGAGGTGCTGGGCGTGAGCGAGTCACGCGTCTGCCAACTTCACAGTCAATGCGCGGCACGCCTGCGGGCGCGGCTGGCGGAATGGCGTTCGCGTTAACCGGCTGGTACTCAGGCTACTACGATTGCTTAGGCGCGCCTTGCGGCGTGTGTGCGGATTAGGACGGAGGTCGACTTGGACAAGAACATGAAAATCCTCATCGTGGATGATTTTTCCACGATGAGACGCATCATCAAGAATTTGCTGCGCGATCTGGGATTCACCAATACCGCCGAAGCAGACGACGGCAACACCGCCCTGCCGATGTTGCAGAGCGGCAACTTCGATTTTCTCGTCACCGACTGGAACATGCCCGGCATGACCGGCATCGACCTGCTGCGCCAGGTACGCGCCGACGCGCGCCTGAAGACTCTGCCGGTGCTGATGGTGACCGCCGAGGCCAAGCGTGAGCAGATCATCGAAGCCGCTCAGGCCGGCGTGAATGGCTATGTGGTCAAGCCTTTCACCGCCCAGGTGCTGAAAGAAAAGATCGACAAGATCTTCGAGCGGGTGAACGGCTGAAGAAAGCCGCGGGGACGTTATGGATCAGCTTGGCACCAACAGCTTCAGCGACTTCGAGTCGAATCTAAAACAGCACGCCCAGGAGCTGGTGAAATGCCTGGAAAGTGGCGACTTCACCCAGGCGGTGCATGTCATCAATGAACTCAACCAGTTGCGTGACCGGGGGCTCTACCAGGAAGTCGGCAAGCTGACCCGCGAGTTGCACAACGCCATCGTCAACTTCGAGATCGATCCGCGCGGCATGGCCGGCGAAGAGGTTTCCCAGATCAGCGATGCCACCGATCGTCTCTCCTACGTGGTGAAGATGACCGAGAACGCCGCCAATCGGACCATGGATCTGGTGGAGGAGAGCGCGCCCCTGGTGGGCAACTTCGGCGACGAAGCCCGTGCCGTGCATGCCGACTGGAAGAAGTTCATGCGCCGGGAAATGGGCGCGGACGAATTCCGCGAGCTGGCCAAGCGCGTCGATGCCTTCCTCAGCCACAGCGAGAGCAGCGCCGAACAACTGTCGGCCAAGCTCAACGACATCCTCCTGGCGCAGGACTACCAGGACCTTACCGGTCAGGTGATCAAGCGCGTGGTCAATCTCGTCGGGCAGATCGAGAAAGACCTCGTCAAGCTGGTGATGATGGCCAGCCAGGTCGATCGCTATACCGGCTTCAGTCACGATCACAGCGCGCTGATCGAACAGAATCGAAAAGAAAAGACGATGAAGGGTGAAGGTCCGCAGATTCATGCCGATAAGCGTGAAGACGTCGTGGCCGCTCAGGTCGACGTCGACGATCTTCTATCCAGTCTGGGCTTCTGACCCAGACCCTCTTGGGGAGTGCAGGAATGAGCTTCGACGCCGATGAAGAGATCCTCCAGGATTTCCTGGTAGAGGCCGGCGAGATTCTCGAACAGTTGTCGGAACAATTGGTCGAGCTGGAAAGCCGTCCGGATGACATGGATCTGCTGAACGCCATTTTTCGTGGCTTCCATACCGTAAAGGGCGGTGCCGGTTTCCTGCAGCTCCATACCCTGGTCGAGTGCTGTCATATCGCGGAAAACGTTTTCGACATCCTGCGCAAGGGCGAACGCCGCGTGGATGCCGAACTGATGGATGTGGTGCTGCAGGCACTGGATTCCGTCAACGAGATGTTTGGTCAGGTTCGGGAACGCGAAGAGCCGACCCCGGCCTCGCCCGAGTTGCTGGCGGCGCTGGCCCGCCTGGCCGACCCGGCCGGCAGCGAACCGGCGCCGGTAGCGGCTGCGCCCGTAGCTGCCACTCCGGTGGTCGCGGCACCGGCGCCCGCCGCTGCCGCTGCAGCTGCCGAGCCGGAATTGAGCGATGCCGATTTCCAGAATCTGCTCGATGCCCTGGGTAGCGAGCCGAGTGCGGCAGCGGCAGCGCCTGCGACCGCCAGTGGTGACGACATCACCGATGACGAATTCGAAGCCCTGCTTGATCAGTTGCACGGCAAGGGCAAGTTCCATGACGCGCCGGCCGCAGCGCCGGTTGCTGCCGCAGCGCCTGCTGCCGTTGCCGCAAGCGGTGATGACATCACCGACGATGAATTCGAGGCCCTGCTGGACGAATTGCACGGCAAGGGCAAGTTCGTCGCGAGCGAGGCCGCGGCACCGGCCGGAGCCGCCCCGGCTGCAGCGGCTCCGGCGGCGGCGGGTGGTGACGAGATCACCGACGACGAATTCGAATCCCTGCTCGACGAATTGCACGGCAAGGGCAGATTCAGTGGTCCCGCGGCAGCTGCCGACACTGTAGCCGCACCTGCTGCTGCTGCTGCTGCTGCGCCGGCACCGGTAGCTGCGCCTCAGCCTGCACCTGCACCCGTGCCGAAATCGGCTCCGGTTGCCGAGGCCGCGTTGCCCAAGCCGGCAGCGGCAGCGCCCGCCGAACGTCCCACCAGCGAGGCGGAGACCACCGTGCGGGTCGATACCGCACGGCTGGACGAGATCATGAATATGGTCGGCGAGCTGGTACTGGTGCGTAACCGCCTGGTGCGTCTGGGCCTGAACAGCGGCGACGAGGCCATGGCCAAGGCCGTGTCCAATCTCGACGTAGTCACCGCCGATCTACAGACCTCGGTCATGAAGACCCGGATGCAGCCGATCAAGAAGGTCTTCGGCCGCTTCCCGCGCCTGGTCCGCGATCTGGCGCGCAGCCTGAAGAAAGAGATCAATCTGGAGCTGGTCGGCGAAGAAACCGACCTGGACAAGAACCTGGTCGAGGCCCTGGCCGATCCGCTGGTGCACTTGGTGCGCAACGCGGTCGACCACGGCATCGAAGGGCCAGCCGAGCGTGAAGAGAACGGCAAGTCCCGCGCGGGGCGTGTAGTGCTCTCCGCCGAACAGGAAGGCGACCATATCCTCCTGTCGATCTCTGATGACGGCAAGGGCATGGACGCGGATCTGCTGCGCAACAAGGCCGTGGAAAAAGGCCTGCTCGACCGCGACGCGGCCGATCGCCTGACCGAGACCGAGTGCTTCAACCTGATCTTCGCCCCGGGTTTCTCCACCAAGGCCGAGATCTCCGACATCTCCGGTCGTGGCGTGGGCATGGACGTGGTCAAGACCAAGATCAGCCAGCTCAACGGTACCCTGAACGTCTACTCGACCAAGGGCCAGGGCTCCAAGATCGTCATCAAGGTGCCCCTGACCCTGGCGATCATGCCGACGCTGATGGTGATGCTGGGCAACCAGGCCTTCGCCTTCCCGCTGGTCAACGTCAACGAGATCTTCCACCTCGACCTGTCCCGCACCAACGTGGTGGACGGCCAGGAAGTGGTGGTGGTGCGCGACAAGGCGCTGCCGCTGTTCTACCTCAAGCGCTGGCTGGTGCCCAATGCGGCCCATGTGGAGCAGGGGGAAGGGCATGTGGTGATCCTCTCGGTGGGCACCCAGCGCATCGGCTTCGTGGTCGATCAACTGGTGGGCCAGGAAGAGGTGGTCATCAAGCCACTCGGCAAGATGCTGCAGGGAACGCCCGGCATGTCCGGAGCGACTATCACCGGCGACGGGCGCATCGCGCTCATCCTTGATGTGCCCAGCATGCTCAAGCGCTACGCCCGTCGCGGACTCTGAGTCGGCCCGATACGAGCGGCGTCGGGCCCTGGGCCTGGCGCCATCGGGCGGCCTGCGCCGCCCCAGTTAGGAGTTTCAACGTATGCCGGTAAAAGTACTGGTGGTGGACGATTCCGGCTTCTTCCGGCGTCGGCTCAAGGAAATCCTGGCGGCCGATCCCAACATCTCGGTGGTGGGCACGGCCAGCAACGGGCGCGAAGGGGTCGACCAGGCCCTGGCGCTGCGACCCGATGTCATCACCATGGACTACGAGATGCCGATGATGGACGGCATTACCGCGGTCCGCCACATCATGCAGAAGTGCCCGACTCCGGTGCTGATGTTCTCCTCGCTCACCCATGAAGGCGCCCGGGTCACCCTGGATGCCCTGGATGCTGGCGCGGTCGACTTCCTGCCGAAGAATTTCGAGGACATCTCGCGCAATCCCGCCAGTGTGCAAAAGCTGCTGTGCGAGAAGATCCACCATATCGCTCGTTCCAACCGGCGCTTCGCCGTGGCCCCCAGCGTCGCGCCGGCTACGCCCGCGAGTGCCGCGACCGCGCCGGCCACCGCTCGCCCGGCGGCGCGTCCGGTGGCGCCCAGCAGCGCTCCTGCCAGTCATGTAGCCACGGCTCCGGCTTCGCCGCCGCCCAAGCGCAAGCACTATCGCCTGGTGGCCATCGGCACCTCCACCGGCGGCCCGGTCGCTCTGCAGCGGGTGCTTACCCAGCTGCCAGCCAATTTCCCGGCACCATTGGTGCTGATCCAGCACATGCCGGCGGCCTTCACCAAGGCCTTCGCCGAGCGCCTGGACAAGCTCTGTCGCATCAGCGTCAAGGAAGCCGAGGACGGCGACCAGTTGCGTCCGGGACTGGCTCTGCTGGCACCCGGTGGCAAGCAAATGATGGTGGACGGCCGCGGCACAGTAAAGATCCTGCCCGGCGACGAGCGCCTCAACTACAAACCCTGCGTCGACGTGACCTTTGGCTCCGCGGCCAAGGCCTATGCCGACAAGGTGCTGGCGGTGGTCCTGACCGGCATGGGCGCCGACGGCCGCGAAGGCGCGCGGATGCTCAAGCAGGTCGGCAGCCAGGTGTGGGCCCAGGACGAAGCCAGCTGCGTCATCTACGGCATGCCCATGGCCATCGCCAAGGCCAATCTGGCCGACGCCATCTATGGCCTGGACGACATCGGCAGACACCTGACCGAGGCCTGTTCGTGACGGCAGGCGTTCTCTGGCCAGAAGGGCATTGAGCGTGGACGTTCTCAGTCTCATCGGCATCCTGCTGGCCTTTACCGCCATCATGGGTGGCAACCTGCTGGAGGGCGGTTCCTTTACCGCCCTGGCCAACGCCCCGGCGGCGCTGATCGTGGTCGGCGGCACTCTCGGTGCCGTCCTGTTGCAGACCCGCCTGCCGGTACTGCGCCGGGCCCTCACCATGCTGGCCTGGGTGTTCGTACCGCCACGGCTGGACCTCGTTGGCGGCATCCGCAAGGTGGTCAACTGGAGCAACGTTGCGCGCAAGGAAGGCTTGCTGGGTCTCGAACCCCTGGTCGCCCGCGAAGCCGATCCCTATGCCGCCAAGGGCCTGCAGCTGCTGGTGGACGGCACCGAGCCCGAGGCCCTGCGCAGCATCCTCGAGGTGGATCTCTACGGTCAGGAAGATCGCGACATCGCTGCCGCCAAGGTCTATGAAGCCATGGGTGGCTATGCACCCACGGTCGGGATCATCGGCGCGGTGATGGGCCTGATCCATGTCATGCAGAATCTCGCCGATCCCTCCCAGCTGGGCAGCGGCATCGCCGTGGCCTTCGTCGCCACCATCTATGGTGTCGGCTTCGCCAACCTACTGTTGCTGCCGGTCGGCAACAAGCTCAAGGCGCTGGCCCAGCAACAGTCCAGCTACCGGGAAATGCTGCTGGAAGGGCTGATGTCCATCGGCGAGGGTGAGAATCCCCGCTCCATCGAAATGAAGCTGCAAGGTTTTCTGGACTAGGAGGACGCCGCATGCCTCGTCGCCGCCGCCGTCCCGAAGAACACGAGAACCACGAACGCTGGCTGGTCTCCTACGCGGACTTCATTACTCTGCTGTTCGCCTTTTTCGTGGTGATGTATTCCATCTCTTCCTTGAACGAAAGCAAGTACAAGGTGCTTTCGGACAGCCTGTCGGGCATCTTCAGTCAGCCGGAGCGCTCGCTCAAACCCATTCCCCTCGGCGATCAGCGTCCCGCGGGCGTGACACCCACGGTGATGGACGCCAGTGCCGCTCAGCCGGCCAGGGGCACCCCCAGTGACCCGCTGCAGCAGATCGCCGACAGCGTGCGCGCCACCTTCGGCGATCTCATCGCCGGCGACCAGTTGAACATCAAGGCCAGTGAGATGTGGCTGGAGATCGAACTCAGCTCCAATCTGCTGTTCGCCAGCGGCGACTCCCTGCCGAGCAATCCCGCCTTCGGCCTCATGGAGAAGGTGGCCAAGATTCTGGCGCCGTTCAAGAATCCGATCCAGGTACAGGGCTATACGGACGACCGCCCCATCAGCACGGCGCTGTATCCCACCAACTGGGAACTGTCTGCGGCGCGGGCGGCCAGTATCGTGCGGCTGCTGATCGGCAACGGCATCGCGCCGCAGCGCCTGGCCGTGGTGGGCTATGGCGCCTATCAGCCGGTGGTCGACAACACCAGCGACGTCAATCGCGCCCGCAATCGGCGCGTGGTTCTGCTGATCTCGCGCAATCTCGACCTGTTTCGGCCACAGAGCACCTTGCAAAATTCGTCGACTGGCACACAATCTGCAGCATCGCCTGGAGAACCGGCGCCCGGGGTGGCGCCTGTCAAATCTTCGTCGCCGGCCACCAAGCCGGCACCTTGACCCGGCTGGTCGTGTCGTCGGGAGGAAGTCTGCACATGAGAGTCTGGGCTGTCGCCAATCAGAAGGGTGGGGTGGGCAAGACCACCACCACCGTTGCCCTCGCCGGGTTGCTTGGCGATGAAGGCAAGCGCGTCCTGCTGGTGGATCTCGATCCCCACGGCTCCCTGACGAGCTATTTCGGTCAGGATCCGGACAGCCTCGAACACAGCG
Source organism: Pseudomonas flavocrustae (assembly GCF_029872515.1). NCBI lineage: Bacteria > Pseudomonadati > Pseudomonadota > Gammaproteobacteria > Pseudomonadales > Pseudomonadaceae > Pseudomonas > Pseudomonas flavocrustae. The sequence goes on from NZ_JAPDIQ010000001.1 coordinate 496,402, forward strand.
CGTTCGACCTGTTCCAGCACGGTGGTCAGGTTCCGGAGGGCCTGCCGAAGCGGCTGCTGCTGCCCACCAGTCATCCGCAGCTGTCGATGCTGCCGTCCAGCACGGCGCTGGCTACCCTGGAACGTCAGTCGCCCGGCCAGAGCGGCCTGGGCCTGGTGATCTCCAAAAGCCTGGCACAGCTGTGGAACGACTTCGATCATGTGCTGATCGACAGTCCGCCGTTGCTCGGCGTGCTGATGGTCAATGCCCTGGCGGCCAGTCAGCATCTGGTGATTCCGACCCAGACCGAGTTCCTCGCGCTCAAGGGGCTCGAGCGCATGGTCAACACCCTGACCATGATCAACCGCTCGCGCAAGCAGGCGCTGCCCTACACCATAGTGCCGACCCTGTTCGACCGCCGTACCCAGGCCTCCATCGGTACGCTCAAGGTGCTGCGCAGCACCTATCCGGCGCAGCTGTGGCAGGCCTTCATTCCCATCGATACGCGGCTGCGCGACGCCAGTCGTTCCGGGCAGGTGCCGTCGCGCCACGAGGTGAACAGCCGCGGCGTCATTGCCTACCGGGCGCTGCTGCGGCATCTGCTCGACGGCGCGCCCAGCAGCCAGGTCGCCTGATTCAAGTTTTCCACCCTGCCGGCCGATAGGCTGGACAACTCACCCACGTAGATCGCCATGAGCCAACCGACGTCTCTCGACAATCGTCCTCAGCGTGTCCTCCAGGGCTATCTCGATGCCCTGTTGCTGGACGCGTTCCTGGAACTGCCGACCGCCGAATCCACGCCGGTCGTGGCTTCCGTGGTGGCACCGGCGGCGCCGATCGCCAGCGTGAGCGAAGACGAATTCGCCGCCGCGGTGCGCGAGGAGCTCGAACGGGATGCCGCGTGGCAACCCCGGGTCGTGCCGCTGGCAGCCCGCCGTGCCGGCGTCGCCCTGCCCGAGGTGCTGCAGCCTGCAACCCAGGTGCCGTTGCCGCCGGAAACCGACATCGAGCTGGACTGGCGTGTCCCCGAACTGGCCCCCGCCGCCGAGCCGGCGCGTCCGATGGTGGAGGGCATTGCTCTCGGTACCCCGGCGGTGCAGCCCGCCGCCGCGGCTGGCGTACCGCCCGGCGCCGTGCACCTGGAAGGTCGCCCCGAGTGGGGCGAAGAACCCTTCGAATGCCTGCTGTTCGACGTGGCCGGCCTGACCCTGGCCGCGCCCCTGGTGTGCCTGGGCTCCATCTACCCGCTGACCGACGAAGAGTTGACGCCGCTGTTTGGTCAGCCAGACTGGTTCCTGGGCCTGCTACCCTGCCAGGCAGGCAACCTGCGCGTGCTCGACGCGGCGCGTTGGGTAATGCCCGAGCGCTACCGCGACGACTATCGCGAAGGCCTGAAATTCGTTATATCGCTGCAAGGCCTGGACTGGGGCCTGGCCGTGCATGGCGTCAGCCATTCGGTACGGCTGGATCCCGCCGAGGTCAAATGGCGGAATCAGCGCGCTACCCGGCCGTGGCTGGCCGGTACGGTGATCGATCAGATGTGTGCGCTGCTGGATGTGGCGGCGCTCGCTGAACAGGTGGTGGGTGGCCGTCGCTAGGGCTGCCCGCTGCAACTAACCGGCGGGTTCGCCCGCTTCGCCGCACGTGCGGTATTTGACGAGGCTAGGGAACATGAAAAAAACGTCCGCACAGGGTTCCGAAGATCCGGTCCTGCAATGGGTCACCTTCCGCCTGGATAACGAGACCTACGGCATCAACGTGATGCAGGTCCAGGAAGTCCTGCGCTACACCGAAATCGCTCCGGTCCCGGGTGCGCCGAGCTACGTGCTGGGCATCATCAACCTGCGCGGCAACGTGGTGACGGTGATCGACACCCGTCAACGCTTCGGTCTGCTGCCTACCGAGGTCACCGACAACACCCGTATCGTCATCATCGAGGCCGACAAGCAGGTCGTCGGCATCCTGGTCGACAGCGTGGCCGAGGTGGTCTATCTGCGGCAGTCGGAGATCGAAACCGCACCGAACGTCGGCAATGACGAGTCCGCCAAGTTCATCCAGGGCGTGTGCAACAAGAACGGCGAGCTGCTGATCCTGGTCGAGCTTGACAAGCTGATGACCGAAGAAGAGTGGTCGGAGCTGGAAAGCATCTGATGCTCGTCGGGCTGATCCTGCTCAGCGTTGCCCTAGGGCTGGCCTGTGCCGGCCTCGGTGGTTGCTGCTGGTTGCTCTGGCAGCGCCAGCAGCAACAGGCGGCCAAGCTGGCCGAGCGGGAGGCCCTGGTCGACAAGCGCATGCAGATCCTGCTCAAACGCCTGGAAACCTACCAGGCCGGGCAGGTACGCATGGGCGAACAGGTGCAGGGGCTGGCCCAGGTGGTGGCACCCTTGCCCGATCGCCTGACCCAGATCGAGCAGAGCGATCCCACCAGTCTGTCGTTTTCCCAGGCGGCACGCCTGGTGGGGCTGGGCGCCAGCGCCGACGATCTCACTCAGGCCTGTGGTCTGTCACAGGCCGAAGCTGAGCTGGTGGCGCGGCTGCATCGGCAGCGCCAGCAGCGTTCCGGCTGATCAGGCCGGTGGCGCAGGATCGCTGCCTCAGCTGACGATCCAGTGGTAGAGCGCAATCACTACCAGTACCGCCAGCACTGGCTTGGCGATGCGGTAGGCCTTGGGATGGCGCCGCTTGAACTTCTTCACGCCACCCCCGATGCGATCCCCGAACCTCTTGCTGAAGGCATAGGCCTGGTTGATGCCGCCGACGCGCTCCCCTTCGACGTTCTGCGGCGCCGTGGCTCTGCCGAGGAAACGGCTGACCGCCTGATTGACGCGGGTCAGCAGACGGTTGCGCAGCGGACGCTCGACGTCGCAGAAGAGGATGACCCGGGTCTGATCGGTCTCGTTCTTGACCCAGTGCACGTAGGTTTCGTCGAACATCACGTCTTCGCCGTCGCGCCAGGCATAGGGCTGGCCGTCGACATAGATGCGACAGGCGTCCGAGTTCGGCGTGGCCAGGCCCAGGTGGTAGCGCAGCGAGCCGCCGAAGGGATCGCGATGGGGGTTCAGATGGCTTCCACCCGGCAGCAGGGCGAACATGGCGCCCTTGACGTTGGGGATCTGCCGCACCAGTTCGACGGTCCGCGGGCAGAGCGTCTGGGCGGAAGGTAGCGGCTCGCCGTACCAGGTCAGGTAAAAACGCTTCCAGCCCTTCTTGAAGAAGGAACCGAAGCCGGCGTCATTGTCCTTTTCCGCGGCGCGGATATAGCCCTCGTCGAACAGCCGCAGGGCTTCGACGCGAATCTCCTGCCAGTTGTCCTTGAGCACGTCCAGCTCGGGAAAGCGGCTGCGATCCAGATAGGGCTTGGACGGCACGCTGGAGAACAGGTACATCAGGGCGTTGTAGGGGGCGAACACCGCCGAGTGGTTGACCAGCTGGCGCAGGAAAGGCAGCCGAGCGCGTCCGCGAAGGTGGACGAAGAGCACGCTGGCGACGAAGAGCAGGACGATCGCGAAGGTAATCATGGGCGAATTGTGATCGGCAGCGCCCGAACCAGGGGCGGATAGGTAATGACCGCATTATTTCACCCCAGAGAAAGGCTTGCACTCGCTTCGTCGGCTGCGCAGGATGGACACCCTGGCGCGCGGCCGCTTTCGAGTCGCGCCCCCTTGGATGATCTAGACGAGTCGTATCGATGAGCATGTCCCTACGCGACCAGCTGCTGAAAGCTGGATTGGTCAATGAAAAGCAGGCCAAGCAGGCCGTCAAGCAGAAGCAGAAGCAGACCCGCATGGAGCATCGCGGGCAGACGGAAAAGGACCGCTCCCAGGAGCTGGCTGTCCAGCAGGCCCAGGCGGAGAAGCTGGCCAAGGACCAGGAGCTCAATCGCGCTCAGGAAGACAAGAAGAAGCGCAAGGCCGAGCAGGCACAGATCAAGCAGTTGATCGAGACCAGCCGCCTGCCCAAGCTGAGCACCGAGGACTACTACAACTTCGTCGACGACAAGAAGGTCAAGCGCCTGTCGGTCAACGTCATGATGAGAGACAAGCTCAGCAAGGGCAGTCTGGCCATCGTGCGCTACGAAGGCCGCTACGAGGTGGTGCCCCGGGCTACCGCCGAGCGCATCCAGGAGCGCGATCCCAAGCGGGTGGTGCTGCTCAACGTGCAGAGCGGCGAGCCGGATCCGGACGATCCCTATGCCGCCTATCAGGTTCCGGATGACCTGATGTGGTAAGTGGCCAGGTCAGGCGTTCTGCCTGACCAGCATGTAGATGCGGTAGACGGCGATGCTGGGGATCAGCTGCAGGAAGCCCGAGAAGGTCTGCAGTGCGATCTCCGTTACCGCGGCCTCGGCGAAATGCCGGGTGATCCAGGCGTCGAGCAGCCAGGCCGGCAGGACCGTGGCCAGGATGCACGCCAGCAGGGTGAAGAAGTGCCCGCGGCTCAGCCGGAAGCTGCCACGCAGGGCGTCCAGCGGCGCCCGTCCCTCCAGCACCAGCAGATTCTCGGCGAAAGCCAGCTTGGCCATGATCAGAAAGCCCGGCACGATCAACAGCGAGAAGCCCAGCATCACCAGCCCCGAGGTCAAGGCCGCGAGGAGGGCGAAGCGTGGCCAGAGCAGCAGGGCGGCGCCCCACACGCCGCTCAGGCGCGGGGTATTACCCTGGGTGCGTGCCTCCAGAAAGATCAGCAGGGCGGCGGTGTACAGCGGATAGCAGAGCAGGCTCACCAGCATGTCCCACAGGCCGCCACTGGCGCCGAAGCGTTCCAGCACCTGATAGCGCAGCAGGGCTTCGAGCAGCAGCCAGGGCAGGGTGAGGACGGCCAGGGGCCGCAGATTGCGGGCAAAGAAAGACAGCGAGTCGCGCAGGATATCGACAGGGTTCATGCAGCTCTTCCAGACGGGCAGGAGGGCAGTCTAGCAGGGCGACCCGTTCGTCCGCAGACGTTCGAGCATGGCCGCGCTGGAGGTGACGGTGGCGTATTCGCCGTGCAGATTGGCCATGGCCATCGCATGGACCTCCTCGGCGCTGCGCGGCCGACCGGCGAAGTCGGTCTTGGCGAAGGTGTAGCAGGCGTCTTCGGCGACCCAGGTGGTGAAATCCAGATTGCCGGCGCTGCGCGCGGTGGCCTCCACCGAGTTCTCGCTAGCCACGCCGCAGATCAGCAGTGAGGCTATGCCGCGCTGGTGCAGCCAGCGCTCCAGGCCGCTGTTGGCGAAGGCGTCGGGGACCTGCTTGTCGAACACCGTCTCGCCGGGCAGCGGCGCCAGCGCCGGCTGGAATTGCACGCCGGGCTGTCCCGGCCAGAACACCGAAGTCGGACTGCGCGACAGGTGCCGGACGTGCAGCAAGGGCGCTCCGGCCTGGCGCCAGGCCGCCAGCAGGTCGCCCATGCGCAGCTCGGCGTCCGGGTGGTTGCGTGGGCCCAGATGGGGCGCGCGGATCCCCTGTTGCTGGTCGATGAGGATAAGCAGCGGCTGCATGGGCGAGTCTCGCGGGCAAAGCGGCAGACTCCCCCAGCACAGGCCGGTTGTCCAGTCACCGGCGCGGCGCTGGAACTCGTCACCCCGCTGTCCCTTCAGAAGAGTGATGCCAAGGCGGGGAGGGCTGGCTGAATCCGCGCTGAACATAGCGCGTGTCCTGCTTGAAAAGCTGCTACAACGCCTCTATCTGGCATAGCAGCGCAGGCTGCTGCGCCTTTCGATATCCAGGCCGTTCCCAGGGGAAGGCCGCCAGTAGACCGTCTGCGGGAGGGTCATCATGCAACGCGAAGAAAGCCAGCTGATCGAAGGTCTGTTCGACCGTCTCAAGACCACGGAAGCCCAGACCGCACCCCGTGACCGGGAAGCCGAGGCGCTGATCCAGCAGCGCCTGCGCGAGCAGCCCGCGGCTCCCTATTACATGGCCCAGGCGATGCTGATCCAGGAGGCCGCCATCAAGCGGCTGGACCAGCGCGTCAAGGAGCTGGAAAGCCAGATGGCCCAGGTCCAGCAGAATCGTCCAAGCAGCGGTGGCTTCCTCTCCAGCCTGTTCGGCGGTGGCAGCAGCCAGGCAACGGGCGGTCAGGCACCGGCCAACGCCGCGCCGTCGCGCGGCTGGAATGACCCGGGTCCGGCAGCGCCGCGTCCCGCCAATCCGGGTTATGCCCAGTCCAATCCCGGCTATGCCCAGCCCGCACCCGGCTATGGCGCGCCCCAGGCCGCGCCTTCCCGCATGGGCGGCTTCATGGGCGGTGCGCTGCAGACCGCGGCCGGGGTCGCCGGTGGCGTGCTGGCGGCCCAGGCTATCTCGGGCCTGTTCCATCACTCGCAACCCGAGGAGATCGTCAACGTCATCAACGAGACCCCGACCGCCGACCAGGGCCTGGCCGATGCCGGCTCCCAGGGAGGCTGGGCGGACAACGCCAGCTACGACAATGGCGGGGGTTTCCAGGATGCCGGTGGTTTCCAGGATAACGCCGGCTTCCAAGACGCCGCCGACTATGGCGATACCGGCGGTGGTAGCGGCTTCTTCGACGACAGTGGCGACGACGATTCCTTCATCTAGGGGGTCGTACTCCGCCAGCCCTGGTGCCGTGAGGCGCCGGGCTTTTTTATGCGCGTCTTCAGCTGGGCATGAGCGGCAGCGGGCGCTCGAAGGGCGTCGACAGCACCACCACGGTCCGGCTCATGCCGAATCGGGTCAGCTGATCGATGAGGCTCTCCAGTTCGCCCATGTCGCGTACGGCGACCCGCAGCATCAGGCAGTCTTCGCCCGTGACCCGGTGACAGGCGAGCAGCTGGGGGAGGGCCTCAAGCTTCTTCAATACCGGGCCCTGACTGGTGCTGTGCAGGCGCAGGGAGATCAGGCATTCGGTGCCGTAGCCCAGGGCGCGGCGGTCGATACGGGCGCCATAGCCGGTGATGATGCCGGTGTCTTCCAGCTTGGCGACTCGTTCGGCGATGGCCGGGGCGGAGAGGTTCAGCCGGCGCCCCAGCTCCGCGTAGCTGGCGCGGCCGTCCACCAGCAGCAGGTCGATGAGCCGACGATCAATATGGTCCATGTCCGTTTCCCTGCCTTCGAATCGAAGGTCTCCATCCCTAAAGTATGCTGAATCAAAGGCTGGTCGGCCGTTTCTCTCTTGACTGTATCTTAGCCGGCGCCTCACGCGCTTCTACAATGGCAGCCTGACCCCTCAGGAAGCTCTCGCGCATGGACACCTCCGCCTCGCCCTGCCTCGCGCCGCCACGCCTGCCCAGCTGGCTGCCGCTGCTGGCAGCCTTCTTCGCGCTCTATGTGGTCTGGGGTTCCACCTATCTGGTGATTCGCATCGGCGTGGCCCATTGGCCACCGCTGTTGATGGCGGGGCTGAGGTTTCTCATCGCCGGGAGTCTCCTGCTGGGCTGGTTGCGCTGGCGCGGGGCGCCCTGGCCAACGGCGCGCGAGACCGCCGCGGCCGCGGTGATCGGCATCCTGCTCCTGGGCGTCGGCAACGGCGGGGTGACCCTGGCCGAGCATTGGGGCGTGACTTCCGGTATCGCCGCCTTGTCGATCGCCACGGTCCCCTGTTCACCCTGCTGTTCGGTCTGCTCTGGGGGCAGCGCAATACCCTGCTGGAATGGGCCGGCATCGCCCTGGGCCTGGTGGGGATCGCCCTGCTCAATCTGGGCGATACCATGAGCGCCACGCCGCTCGGGGCCGCGGTGATCCTGCTCGCCGCGGCGGCCTGGGCCTTCGGCTCGATCTGGAGTCGCTACCTGCCATTGCCGCGTGGCGCCATGGCCAGCGCGGTGGAGATGCTGGTGGCGGGCGCGGTGCTGCTCGGCGCCAGCTACCTCAGCGGCGAGCGCCTGCAGCACTGGCCGGCCCTGGGTGGCTGGCTGGCGCTGGGCTATCTGGTGGTGTTCGGCTCGCTGATCGCCTTCAGTGCCTATCTTTATTTGCTGGGGCGGGTACGGCCGGCGGCCGCCACCAGCTACGCCTACGTCAATCCGGTGGTGGCGGTGCTGCTGGGTACCCTGTTCGCCGGAGAACGGATCGGTGCGGCCGAAGCGCTGGCCATGCTGGTCATCGTGGGCGCGGTGGTGCTGATCGGGCTGCCGCAGTGGCGACGGCTTTGAGAGCAGGCTAGGCTGGCGAGTCATCCAAGCGGAGTCCGCCATGAGCCAAGCAGTCACCCCCGCCTTTGCCGAAGAGCCGCTGGAGGCTACCGAGATCCGCGTCCTCGGCAGTCTCATCGAGAAGCAGCTGACCACCCCGGAAAGCTATCCCCTGACCCTCAATGCCCTGGTGCTGGCCTGCAACCAGAAGACCAGCCGCGAGCCGGTGCTCAACCTCACCCCGGGCGAAGTGGGGCAGGGGCTGCGACGTCTGGAGGAACGCGGCCTGGCCCGCCTGGTCATGGGCAGCCGGGCGGATCGCTGGGAACAGCGGCTGGACAGGGCCCTGGAACTCCCTCCACCCCAGTGGGTGCTCTGCGCCCTGCTGTTCCTGCGCGGGCCCCAGACCCTGGGCGAATTGCTGGCCCGCAGCGGCCGGATGCACGCCTTCGATGATATTGAGCAGGTGCGCCACCATCTGGAGCGGCTGATCGCCCGCGGCCTGGCCACCGGCCTGGGGCGACAGCCTGGCCAGCGCGAAGAGCGTTATCTGCATCTGTTCGGCAACGCGGCAGAGCGCGATGCCCAGGTCGCGCAGCTGGGTAGTGCCGCCGAGAGCGCTACCCCTGCCGGCGGACGCGAAGGCCGGCTGGAGGCGCTGGAAGACCGCATCGCCGCCCTCGAAGAGCGGCTGGCGCAGTTGGAAGAAGCCGCTCAGCGCGGATAGAGCGGTGGCAGGGTGTCGTGCACGGCTGCCGGCGTCAGCGGCGGCAGGGCATTGATCGCCTGCCAGAGCGTTTCGCCCTGCCAGCGCTGACCGGCTTCGCTATAGAGCGCCCCATTGAGGTCGTCGAGCGCGGCGGCCAGGGGCTCGAAACGTGCCCCCATGGCCGCCAGGGTTTCCGGTTGCTGTCGGGCCCAGGCGTCCAGGGCGTGACGGGTGACGTGGGGATCGTTGCTCTGGCAGGCGCGGCGCAGCTCTTCGCGCTGCAGGCGGCTGTCGAGATCGGGCACGGTCGGCAACACCGCCGGCTGACGCCGGGCGCGCCACCAGAGGCCGAAGCCGAGCAGGGTGGTCAGGGCGAAGAAGGCCGTCGCCAGCTGCCAGCGCCAGAGTCCCCGGTCACTGCCGGTGATCTTGGCCGCCGCTGATGCCACCGGTTGCAGCGTCGGATCCTCGGCGACCACCAGGGGCTGGGCGGGCAGGGTGGCGCGTTCGAGGGTATCGGTCTCGGTGTTCCACCAGACCACCTCCACCGGCGGCAGGACCTTGTCACCCGTGGATGTGGGAATCAGGGCGACCCGTTCCTCGCGTTGCCCGACCAGCCCGCGCGCCTGGGTCTGCAGCGACAGCCGCGGTTGCTCGGCATAGCGCTTAACGCCCTCGATCTCGGGCAGCACCAGCGGGGGGAGCTGACCGGGTGCCAGGCCTTCGGCACGCAGCTGCAGCGTGCGGGTCAGGGCGCTGCCCTCGCGGGCGTCTTCCGGCGCGGGATTCCATTGTTGCGTCAGGGTTAGGCTGCGCGCCGGCACCCAGGGCGTCTGCGCCGGATAACTGGCCGGTTGTGGCAGAACCTCCAGGGTCAGCGCCGGGGTGCGCAGCTGGATCGGCTGGCCAGCGCGCGAGCTGTCGTCGAGGCCACCGGCGAGGGTGGCGCTGAAGGTCTGGGGCGGCAGCACCAGGGTACCGCTCTGCAGCGGATGGATGGCGTAGCGCCATTCGATCACGCCATGCCGTACCCCCTCGACGTCGCGCTCGTAGACCTGGGGGGTGCCGAGCAGATCCACCCGCGCATCGCTGGGATTGGGCGGGGTGAGCACATGGTCGTCATAGAGCGCCACCGCGTGGTAGAGGCGGATGGTCAGGATGGTCTCCGCCTGCACATAGAGCCGGGTGCGCTCCACCGCGGCTTCCAGATAGACAGGGTCGCGGGTCTGGCGCCTGGCGGCGGTGGCCTCCACGGTAACGGTCAGTGGCTGGCTGCGGGCGCCGTCCAGGGTCAGGGCGGGAATGGTCAGGGCGCCACTGGCTTTGGGTTGCAGGGTCACGTTCCAGCGCGTGGTCACCCGCTCACCGGGCGGCAGGCTGTTCTGCCGCACCCCGAGCACGCGGAAGTCCTGCTCGAGCGGGCCGAGATCGGGCTTGCCGAACTGGGCGGGGTCGGTGGTCTCGAGGATGAGCTCCAGCGTCTCGTTCTGACTGAGCTGGTTGCGCTCCAGACGGGCGCTGAGATCCGCCGCCTGAAGCAGGGGCGCGAGCAGCGCGAGGGGCAGCAGCAACGGATAGGACTTCATTGCAGCGCGTTCTCCTCGCGTTGTTGTTGCTGGTACCAGAACTTGCGGCGCAGCAGCTCGGCCGGGTTGTCGGGGATCTCCCGCAGCCACTGTTCGGCCGCCTGACGCTGTTCTTCCGCCAGGGGATCTTCGGCATAGGCGGGACTGACGAGCCAGTCCGCGCCGGCCTGGGCCTGCTGCTGCGGGCTGGCCGCGGCGGTTGCAGCGGACGGCGGGGTACCGCTATTGGCCGGTTCGTCCGCCTGGGTGCTGCTCTGGCTGGCGTTCTGCGCCTTGCGACTGCGGGCGGCGGCCTCGGCCTGGGCTGCGGCGCGTTGGGCGAGCAGACGTTCGAGGCGATTGCGATTGCGCAGGGCGGGGGTCAGATCCGGGCGCAGCACCAGTGCCGCCCGGTAGGCGCGCAGGGCCTCTTCCAGGCGTCCGGCCATGGCCAGGGCGTTGCCGCGATTGTAGTGGCCGTCCGCCGACGGATCCCGGGCGAACGCCGCGGCGGCGCCGCTGAAGTCGCCGGCGCGATAGAGCGCCACGCCGCGCCAGCGCTCGTCGCTGAAGAGCTCGGCGGCCGCGCCAGCCTGGTCGTCGGTCAGCAGCTGCAGGGCCTGCTGGTCGCGCCGCAGCCAGAGGTCGTCCCAACTGCCGGCCTGCGCCGGAGGGGGCGTCAGCAGCAGACAGAAGGGCAGGCTCAGCAGCCAGCCGCGGCGCGCGCCGCAGGCGACCAGGAGCAGCAGAGGCAGCAGCAACAGGTAACCCTGGTCGCGCCAGTCCGCGGGGGCCCGGCCGTCGCTGGCTCGCACAGCGCCGGGACGCTCCAGCAGGCCGAGACGGCGCAGGTCGCCGTCGTCACGCTGCAAGCGCTGATAGTGCCCGCCCAGTGCCTGGGCGACGCCCTGCAGGTGGCCTTCGTCCAGTCGAGCGATGCGGATGCCGCCGGCGGCGTCGCTCAGGTAGTTGCCGGTCTCGGCGGCCACCGGCGCGCCCTGGGGCGTACCCGGGCCGAGGATCGCCAGCTGGCGCAGTCGACCCTGCAGCTGGCGCTCGATACCCAGGCGCTCGCGGTCGTCCAGGTCGCTGGCGATGAGCAGCAACCGGGCACTGGCGCTGGGCGCCGGACCGAGCAGCTCCAGGGCCTGGGCGATCCCCAGGTCGGCGCGCCGCCCGGGCACCGGCATGATCGACGGCCGCAGCGCCTTGAGCAGGTTGTCCATGGTCGGCAGGTCGTCGGTCAGGGGCACCAGGGTGTGGGCGCTGCCGGCATAGACGACGATGGCGGTCTCGCCGTCCTGGCGCGCCTTGAGCAGATCCTGCAGCTTGCGCTGCACGGCCAGCAGGCGGTTCGGGGTGACGTCGGTGGCGAGCAGGTCGGGCGTCAGCGCCAGCACCACCACCAGCGGATCGTTGCGGCGAAAGCTCTGCGCTTCGCCCTGCTGCCAGCTGGGGCCGGCCAGCGCCAGACAGGCCAGCACCCCGGCCAGGCCCAGCAGCACCAGGCCAAGGGGCGAGCGCTGGCGATCGCTGTCACTGAGCAGCCAGGGTTGCAGCGCCGGAGGCAGCAGCGCCTGCCAGTGCCCGTGGCGATGCCGGCGTCGGCGCAGCGAGCCGATCACCAGGGCGACCGGCACCAGGGCCAGTAGCCAACCGGGACGCAGGAACAGCGGCAGCCAGTCGTTCATCGGGCCTTGCCTCCACGCTGCCAGCGCTGCGGCCACGGCAGGCGGCCGAGCGCCAGGGCCAGGCCGAGCAGCAGCGCCCCGGCCAGCGGCCAGGGATAGAGTTCACGGGTGGGACGGGCCTGGTCCGGCTGCTGGCGGATGGGTTCGAGCCGATCAAGCTGGCGCGACACGGCGGCCAGTTCGATGCTGGATCTCACCCGGAAATAGGCGCCGTTGGTGACCTCGGCGAGGTGACGCAGCATGGGTTCGTCGAGATCGCTGGGTGTCGCGCCGGCGCCCAGGGTGTCCGGATCGGCACCGATACCGAGGGTATAGACGCGTACCCGCTCGCTGGCCGCCAGGCTGGCCGCCACCTCGGGCGTCACCACGCCGCCGTTGCTGGCGCCATCGGTGACCAGGATCAGGGTGCGGCTGTTGTCCGGCCGCTTGCGCAGGTGCTTGACCGCCAGGCCCACGGCGTCGCCCACCGCCGTGTTGCGCCCGGCCAGGCCGATCTGGGCTTCTTCGAGGAGGGCATGCACGGTGCGTCGGTCGGCGGTCAGGGGCGCCTGCAGATAGGCCTGGGAGCCGAACAGGATCAGGCCGACACGATCGCCCTGGCGACTGTCGATGAAGCGGCCGAGCAGTTGCTTGACCAGCGTCAGGCGGCTGACATTCTCGTCGCCCAGCGGCATGTCCGGGGTGTCCATGGACCCGGAGACGTCCACCGCCAGCAAGAGGTCGCGCCCGCTTACGTCCAGCGGCTGGGGTGGTCCCACCCATTGCGGGCGCGCCGCGGCGGCCAGGATCAGTAGCCAGCCCAGCAGAAAGGGCAGCAGGCGGCGAGTGCCGCTCAGGCCGCCGGTGTGACGGATGCGTCCGCCCAGGTGTTCGAGTTCACCGAGGAATTCCACGCGCAGGGCCGCCTGGCCGCTGTCGGCCGCGGGCAACAGCACGCGCAGCGCCCAGGGCAGCGGCAACAGCAGCCACAGCCAGGGCCAGGCGAATTCAAACATGCTTGCGGATCCAGGTGGCGACGGCGTCCTGCAGGCCGTCGATGACGCGGTCATTCAGGCGGCAGTCCGGGCGATAGCCGCCGTCCACCAGAATCATGTAGCGCGTCAGGCCGGCCGCCGGGCAGCGCGAATCGAGAAAGGCCAGCCAGTCGCGGCCGCTCAGGGTCTGGCTGAGCTGATCCGGATAGCTGGCGCGGCAGAGGCGCTTGAGCAGCGCATTCAGCGCCTGCAGCCAGGGTCCGGCCGGCGCGCCATAGGGACGCGGCAGGCGGGCCAGTTCGGCCAGGGCGGTGGTACGCAGATCCTCTTCGGTGGTCGCCTCGACGGGGAGCGCGCTGTCCAGCGGCCGCCGGCCGCGACGGTGGCGCAGAAAGAAACCCAGGGCCACCACGACCAGCAGCAGCAACCACCAGCCCGGCGCCGGTGGCCACCAGGCCGGTTCCGCTGGCAGCCGCAGCGGCTCCAGCGTCGGCAGGCCGGAGGTCACGAGGTGTACCCCGGGCGATGTTGCCGCAACAGGTGCCGCAGCTGTTCGACCAGATCGTCCGCCGTGGACAGCGGCAGCAGCGGAATGCCCAGGCGCAGGCTGAGTTCGGTCCAGCGTTCACGACGCTGCGCGGCCTGCTCGGCATAGCCCTGGCGGACGTCGGCGCGATCGGTATCCAGCTCCACCTCGGCCTGGCCGCTGGTGAAACGCAGCAGGCCGGCCTGGGGCAATGCATGATCCAGCGGATCGGAGAGCGGCAGCAGGACCAGGTCACTGTGCCGCGAAAGCAGGGTGAGGTGCTGCTCGGTGGCCACGTCCAGGCTGCGCTCGTCGCAGATCACCAGCGCCAGGCTGCCGGGACGCAGCACCTCGCGAGCACGGCGCAGGACCTGGTTGAAGGTGATGCGCGGCACCTGGGCCAGGGCCGGGTCCTGCAGCGCCCGATTGGCGTTGACCAGGTGATCGAAGAAGCGCAGCAGATTCTGCTTGCTGCGCCGTGGGCGCACCTCGTGCAGGCGTTCGCCGCCGAAGATCATGCCGCCGATACGGTCGTTGTGCTCCAGTACCGCCCAGCCGATCAGCGCGGCCAGCCGCCCGGCCAGCACCGACTTGAATTGCTGGCGGGTGCCGAAGAAGGTGCGCGGACTCTGCTCCAGCAGGAGATAGACCGGGCGCTCGCGCTCTTCATGGAACAGCTTGGTATGGGGTTCGCGGGTGCGGGCGGTGACGCGCCAGTCGATGGCCCGGACGTCGTCGCCGGGCTGATAGGCGCGCACCTGGTCGAAATCCACCCCGCGGCCGCGCAGGCGCGAGTGGTGCAGGCCGATCAGCGGGCTGCGGCGTCCGGCGGCGGAAAACAGCTGCACTTCGACCACCCGGTGGCGCATTTCGATGAGCTCGGCCAGGCTCAGGGTCACGCCGTTGCGCTCGGCCATCTCAGGCCACGGCCACCAGATCGAGGATGCGCTGCACCACCCGGTCGTGATCGATACCGGCGGCTTCCGCCTCGAAGGACAGGATGACGCGGTGGCGCAGGACGTCGAAGACCACCGCCTGGATATCCTCCGGGCTGACGAAGTCCCGCCCGGCCAGCCATGCATGGGCGCGGGCGCAGCGATCCAGGGCGATGGAGCCACGCGGGCTGGCGCCATAGGTGATCCAGTGCGCCAGGTCCTGGTCGAAGCGCCCCGGGGTGCGGGTCGCCATGATCAGCTGGACCAGGTATTCCTCCACGGCATCGGCCATGTACAGCCCGAGCACCTCGCGACGAGCCGCATTGATCTCCGCCTGGGTGACGCGCTCGGTTGGCAGGGTCTCGCCGTCCAGCGCTTCGCCACGGGCCTGGGCCAGGATGCGACGCTCCACGGAGGCGTCGGGGTAGCCGATCTTGACGTGCATCAGGAAGCGATCGAGCTGGGCCTCGGGCAGCGGATAGGTGCCTTCCTGCTCGATGGGATTCTGGGTGGCCATCACCAGGAAGAGGTCGGGCAGGGCATAGGAGGTGCGGCCGATGCTCACCTGGCGTTCGGCCATGGCTTCCAGCAGCGCGGACTGCACCTTGGCCGGCGCCCGGTTGATCTCGTCGGCCAGCACCAGATTGTGAAAGATCGGCCCCTGCTGAAAGGAGAAGGTCGCCGTGTCCGGGCGATAGATCTCGGTGCCGGTGATGTCGGCCGGCAGCAGGTCGGGCGTGAACTGGATGCGGTGGAAATCGGCCTCCAGGCCTTCCGCCAGGTCCTTGATGGCCTTGGTCTTGGCCAGCCCCGGGGCACCTTCCACCAGCAGATGACCATCCGCCAGCACCGCGATGAGCAGGCGCTCCACCAGGGTTTCCTGGCCAAGGATCTGGCTGGTCAGGTAGGTGCGAAGCATCTGCAGAGCGTCACGGTGAGCCATGGGACATCCTGAATACGGCACTGGAGCGGTCAAGGGTGCTGGATTTTACTGCAAGCGGCGGCTGCCGCCCATGCCTGTGCTGACGTCGCAACCAGAGCAGTCCTTGACGAAATTTTGACGAGCTCCTGCTCAGGCTGGGCGATCGACGGCGCGGTGGAGGTCTCGCTTCGGCCAAGCCCGAGCGGCCAAGACTGGCGCGATCGCGCCGGAGGGTTAAACTCCCACGCCTGCCGACCGCGCCCGAGGCCTCTGCGTGGCCGATCCCGAGCCGCTGGCCACGCGCCGCGAATCCCTGCTGCTTTTGACAAGGTGTTTTCATGTCGCAAACGGAAGTCCCCCAATCCCCGCGCACCCCCGGCATCCGCCCGGTGCCGACGCTGGGCAGCCACCTGAGCTTCGTCCTGGGCTGCGGCCTGGCGCTGCTGGTCATGTTCACCCTGCTGCGCCTGGCATTGCTGGCCTACAACACCGACCTGATCGGTGATTCGCCCTTCGCCACCTTCGCCGAGGCCTTCTTCAACGGCGCCCGCTTCGACCTGCGCCTGGTGGTCTATATCTGCGTGCCCTCGCTGCTCTGCCTGTTGAGCGCCAGAGCCATGGCCGCGCGCCGGTTGCAGGCCGGCTGGTTCACCCTGGCCGCCAGCCTCTGCCTGCTGCTGGGCGTCGGCGAGCTGAATTTCTATCGCGAATTCCACCAGCGCCTGAACAGCCTGGTGTTCCAGTACATGCAGGAAGACCTGCACACCGTCACCAGCATGATCTGGAACGGCTTCCCGGTGGTGCGCCTGCTGCTGGCCTGGGCCGTGGCGACCCTGCTGCTGGGCCTGGTGTTCTTTGGCGTCGAGCGGGCCACACGGCGTCATGTCGCGGCGCGACCGGCCGCCTGGTATCGCCGGGGCGCGGTCTTCATGCTCTGCCTGGTGGTAGCCGTCATCGCCGCCCGTGGCACCCTGAGGTCCGGGCCGCCGCTGCGCTGGGGCGACGCCTATACCACCGATTCGATGTTCGCCAACCATCTGGGTCTGAACGGCACCCTGACGCTGATCAATGCCGCCGAGAACAGCTTCTCCGATCATCGCGACAACAGCTGGAAGGCCACCATGCCGGCCGCCGAGGCGCTGGCCACCACCCGGCAGCTGCTGCTGACCCCGCGTGACGAACTGATCGATGCCGACAAGGCTGCCGTCCGCCGGATCTACACCCCGCCCACCGACGGCCAACTGCCCAAGGTGCGCAACGTGGTGGTGATCCTCATGGAAAGCATGGCCGGTCGCTATATCGGCGCCCTGGGCAACGAAGACGGCATCACCCCCAACTTCGACGCCCTGGCCAAGCAGGGCACGCTGTTCACCCGCTTCTTTTCCAACGGCACCCATACCCACCAGGGCATGTTCGCCACCATGGCCTGCTTCCCCAATCTGCCGGCCTTCGAGTACCTGATGCGCATGCCCGAGGGCGCCCACCAGTTCTCCGGTCTGCCGCAACTGCTCAGCACCCGCGGTTTCGACGATGTCTACGTCTACAACGGCAACTTCCAGTGGGACAACCAGTCCGGCTTCTTCAGCAACCAGGGCATGACCCGCTTCGTCGGTCGCGAAGACTTCGTCAATCCGGTGTTCATGGACCCGACCTGGGGTGTCTCCGACCAGGACATGTTCGACCGCTCCGTGCAGGAACTGGACGCCCTGGCCAAGGCGCCGGACGGCAAGCCCTTCTATGCGCTGCTGCAGACCCTGTCCAACCACACCCCCTATGCACTGCCCAAGGACCTGCCGGTCACGCCGGTCACCGGCCACGGCTCGCTCGACGAGCACCTCACCGCCATGCGCTATGCCGACTGGTCGCTGGGGCAGTTCTTCGCCAAGGTCAAGCAGGAACCCTGGTACCAGGACACCCTGTTCGTCATTGTTGGTGACCATGGCTTCGGCAACAACGAGCAGATCACCGAGATGGACCTGTCGCGCTTCAACGTGCCGCTGCTGCTGATCGGTCCGGGCGTGCAGGAAACCTTTGGCGCCCGTCGCGACACCGTGGGCAGCCAGATCGACGTGGTACCCACGGTACTGGCCCGCTTCGGCAAGCCGACCCAGCACCAGTGCTGGGGCCGCGACCTGCTGGGCCTGCCCCAGGGCGATCCGGGTGTGGCGGTGATCAAGCCCTCGGGCAGTGACCAGACCGTGGCCCTGGTCACCGGCGATCGCATCCTGGTCAAGCCGCGTGATCGCGATGCCGTGCTCTATCGCTATCACCTGGGCACCCAGGCCGGTGGCGAGGTGCTCAAGGGCGACGCCAGCGCGCCCGAGCTGCAGAAGCGCCTGGAGGCCTTCATCCAGATCGCCACGGCAAGCCTGCTCGGCAACACCACTGGCATGAACGACAGCAAGGCAGCGGCCGCCCAGCGGCAGTAGCCTCGCGCGCCCATGAAAAAGGCCGCCCATGGGCGGCCTTTCTTTTGGCTGGTACGGATCAGGCCGCGATGATCACGTCCTCGGCCTGCAGACCCTTGTCGCGCTGGATCACCGAGAACTCCACGCGCTGGCCTTCCATCAGCACCCGATGGCCTTCGCCACGGATCGCGCGGAAGTGCACGAAGATATCGTCGCCGGTATCGCGGGAGATGAAGCCGAAGCCCTTGGAGGTGTTGAACCACTTCACCGTGCCGCGCTCGCGGTCATCGGCCAGCGGGCGTGCCGGGGCGGCCGCAACGGGCGCCGGACGCGCCGCCTGGCGCGGGCGTGGCTCGGCATCGACCACCGGCGCGCTGCCGGCCTGGCCGCGAAACTTCTCCGGCAGGCTGGCCAGGGCGGCGACCAGGGTCAGCGCCAGCGGCAGCAGCTCGGCCGGCAGGCCGCCGATCTGCTCGAGGGGCGCCAGCAGGATGAAGGTCTGGGCCACGACGGCGAGCACCAGCAGGACACTGGCGAGTTTCTGGGCGCCGCTGCTGCGGCTACGGGAGAAGGGTGTGAAGAGGAGGGTGGCAAGACCCAGCAGGGCCAGGTGGATGGACTCGGGTTGATCGAAGGACGAGGTATCGGACTGCAGTCCGGGAATCGCCGATAACAGGAGCGCAGCAGCGCCCACCACGACATGGACAGTAGATAACGTGTTCAATGTGAAATCACCTTGGGATAGATAACACGGGTCTGCCGAAACTGCCGGAGCGGTGCCCGACAGCGGAATGACCCGGCGCGAAAAGCGCGTCCTTATTAAACCCAAAAGGTGAGGGCCGCTCAATCATGGCACCGTCGCGGGCCGTGGCCCGCGACGGTAGCCGGACTCAGGCGGCCAGCAGGCTGCGCAGCATCCAGGCGGTCTTTTCGTGGGTCTGCATGCGCTGGGTCAGCAGATCGGCGGTGGGCTCGTCGCTGACCTTGTCCAGCAGCGGGAAGATGCCCCGGGCGGTCCGCACCACGGCTTCCTGGCCCTGCACCAGCAGCCGGATCATCTCCTGGGCGTCCGGTACGCCTTCCTCTTCCTTGATGCTCGACAGCCGGGCGTAGGCGGCATAGGTGCCCGGCGCCGGGAAGCCGAGGGCGCGAATGCGCTCGGCGATGTCGTCCACGGCGACCGCCAGCTCGGTGTACTGGGTCTCGAACATCAGGTGCAGGGTGTTGAACATCGGCCCGGTCACGTTCCAGTGGAAGTTGTGGGTCTTCAGATACAGGGTGTAGGTGTCGGCCAGGAGGCGCGACAGGCCCTCGGCGATCTGGGCACGATCCTGTTCGGCGATTCCGATGTTGATTTCCATGCTGACGGCTCCTGTGCGTCGGTTGCGAAGGGCTCCGAGGCTATCACAGAACTGCTGGCCGTTTAGCCAGTGTTCGCGTGTCGAGCTGCGCGCCCGGCTACGGTAAAATCGTGACGGATGATATAGAATCTCCCGTTCAGTCGAGCACCCGGCCCTGGCGGCCCGGTGCCTCCACGCATTCAGCCTGTTCTAGAGAAGCGAAACCACGACCATGATGCGCAGCCACTATTGCGGCCAGTTGAACGAGAGCCTGGACGGCCAGGAAATCACCCTCTGCGGTTGGGTCCACCGCCGCCGTGACCACGGCGGGGTCATCTTCCTCGACATCCGCGATCGCGAAGGCCTGGCCCAGGTGGTGTTCGATCCGGATCGCGCCGAAACCTTCGCCAAGGCCGACCGCGTGCGCAGCGAATATGTCGTCAGGCTCACCGGCAAGGTGCGCCTGCGTCCCGAAGGCGCGCGCAATGCCAACATGGCCTCCGGCGCCATCGAGGTGCTGGGCTACGAGCTGGAAGTGCTCAACGAAGCGGAGACCCCGCCGTTCCCGCTCAACGAGTACACCGACGTCGGTGAAGAGACCCGCCTGCGCTATCGCTTCATCGACCTGCGCCGTCCGGAGATGGCCGAGAAGCTCAAGCTGCGCTCGCGCATCACCTCCAGCATCCGCCGCTACCTGGACGAAAACGGTTTCCTCGACGTGGAAACCCCGATCCTGACCCGCGCCACCCCCGAGGGTGCCCGCGACTACCTGGTGCCCAGCCGCACCCATCCCGGCAGCTTCTTCGCCCTGCCGCAGTCGCCCCAGCTGTTCAAGCAGCTGCTGATGGTCGCCGGCTTCGATCGCTACTACCAGATCGCCAAGTGCTTCCGTGACGAAGACCTGCGTGCCGACCGCCAGCCGGAATTCACCCAGATCGACATCGAGACCAGCTTCCTCGATGAAAAAGACATCATGGACATCACCGAGACCATGGTGCGCAACCTGTTCAAGGAAGTGCTGGACGTCGAATTCGGTGAGCTGCCGCACATGACCCTGGCCGAAGCCATGCGTCGCTTCGGTTCCGACAAGCCGGACCTGCGCATCCCGCTGGAGCTGGTGGACGTGGAAGACCAGCTCAAGGACGTCGACTTCAAGGTCTTCGCCGGTCCGGCCAACGATCCCAAGTGCCGCGTCGCCGCCCTGCGGGTACCGGGCGGGGCGAGCATGCCGCGCAAGCAGATCGACGACTACACCAAGTTCGTCGGCATCTATGGCGCCAAGGGCCTGGCCTACATCAAGGTCAACGAGCGCGCCGCCGGCGTCGAGGGCCTGCAGTCGCCCATCGTCAAGAACATCCCGCTGGACAACATCAACGTCATCCTCGACCGCGTCGGTGCGGTGGATGGCGACATCGTGTTCTTTGGCGCGGACAAGACCAAGGTCGTCTCCGAAGCCCTGGGCGCGCTGCGCATCAAGCTCGGCCACGACCTCAACCTGCTGACCTGCCAGTGGGCGCCGCTGTGGGTGGTCGACTTCCCGATGTTCGAGGAAAACGACGATGGCAGCCTGACCGCCATGCACCACCCCTTCACCTCGCCCAAGTGCGACCCGCAGGCGCTCAAGGCCAATCCGGGCGCAGCCCTGTCGCGGGCCTACGACATGGTGCTCAACGGCACCGAGCTGGGTGGCGGTTCCATCCGTATCCACGACAAGAAGATGCAGCAGGCGGTCTTCGAGGTTCTCGGCATCAGCGCCGAGGAACAGGAAGAGAAGTTCGGCTTCCTGCTGGACGCCCTCAAGTTCGGTGCACCGCCCCACGGTGGCCTGGCCTTCGGTCTGGATCGCCTGGTGATGCTGATGACCGGCGCCTCCTCGATTCGCGAAGTCATCGCCTTCCCGAAGACCCAGAGCGCGGCCGACGTCATGACTCAGGCGCCCGGCGCCGTGGATGCCAAGGCCCTGCGCGAGCTGCACATCCGCCTGCGCGAGCAGCCCAAGGCGGAATAGGTCCTATCGGAGGAGGGCGCCCAGGTGGATGCCCTCCGTTTCCCTTTTCAGTGCGCCGCGGCCCTCGCCGCCGGTGCCGTCATCGTCAAGAGATTGGAGTAGCTTATGGCCGGTCATTCCAAGTGGGCCAACATCAAGCATCGCAAAGAACGCCAGGATGCCAAGAAAGGCAAGATCTTCACCAAGATCATCCGTGAGCTGACCGTGGCCGCGCGCCAGGGCGGCGGCGTTCCTGCCGACAATCCCCGCCTGCGTCTGGCGGTGGACAAGGCGCTGACCGCCAACATGACCCGCGACACCATCGACCGGGCCATCGCCCGTGGCGTGGGTGCCGGCGAAGGCGAGAACGTCGAGGAACTGACCTATGAAGGCTACGCCCCGAGCGGTGTCGCCATCATCGTCGAAGCCATGACCGACAACCGCAACCGTACCGCGGCCGAAGTCCGCCACGCCTTCAACAAGTGCGGTGGCAACCTGGGTACCGACGGTTCGGTGGCCTATCTGTTCGAGCGCAAGGGCCAGATCAGCTATGCCCCCGGCCTGGACGAAGACGCCCTGATGGAAGCGGCCCTGGAAGCCGGTGCCGACGACGTGGTGGCCAACGACGATGGCTCCATCGACGTCTTCACCAGCTTCGCCGACTTCATCGCCGTCAACGAAGCCCTGACCGCCGCCGGCTATAAGGCCGACGAAGCCGAGGTGACCATGATCCCCTCGACCTCTGCGACCCTGGATCTGGACACCGCGCAGAAGGTGCTCAAGCTGATCGACATGCTCGAAGACTTGGATGACGTGCAGAACGTCTATTCCAACGCCGACATCCCCGAGGATGTCATGGAGCAGCTCGGCTGATGTCCCTCTACGAGCGCCTGCCGCCCGATGCGCCCGGCACCCTGGTGCTGGGCATCGACCCGGGCTCGCGGCTGACCGGCTTTGGCGTGGTGCGCGACACCGGGCGGGGCTGCGAATACGTGGCCTCCGGCTGCATCCGTACGGGAAACGGTCCGTTGCCCGAGCGGTTGCAGATCGTCTATCGCGGGGTGCGCGACGTCATCGCCCAGTACGGGCCGGTCACCATGGGCATCGAGCAGGTGTTCATGGCGCGCAACGCCGATTCGGCGCTCAAGTTGGGTCAGGCCCGGGGGGCGGCCATCGTCGCCGGTGCCGAGGGTGGCCTGGAGATCTCCGAGTACACCGCGAGCCAGGTCAAGCAGGCCGTGGTCGGCAACGGCGGGGCGGACAAGCAGCAGGTAATGCTGATGGTCATGCACCTGCTGCGGCTGACCGAAAAGCCGCAGATCGACGCCTCCGATGCCCTGGCCATCGCCCTGTGCCATGCCCATACCCGGCAGAGCCTGGTGCCTCATGGCCTGCTGGCCACCCGCCGCCGCGGCGGTCGTCTGCGGCTCTAGTCCTATTCGCTCAACCCTCTCGCTCCAACGTTAGGAAGGTAACCCTGTGATCGGTCGTCTACGTGGCACCCTGGCGGAAAAGCAGCCGCCGCATCTCCTGCTCGACGTGGGCGGAGTCGGCTACGAGGTCGAAGTGCCCATGACGACCCTTTATCGGCTGCCGGCCCAGGGTGAAATCGTCACATTGCATACCCACCTCGTGGTACGGGAAGATGCGCACCTGCTGTATGGGTTCGGGGAAAAGCGCGAGCGTGAGCTGTTTCGCGAGCTGATCCGGCTCAATGGTGTCGGCCCCAAGCTGGCCCTGGCGTTGATGTCCAGTCTCGAGGTGGATGAATTGGTTCGCTGCGTGCAAGCCCAGGACACGGCCGCCCTGGTCAAGGTACCAGGGGTGGGCAAGAAGACTGCCGAGCGCCTGCTGGTCGAGCTGAAGGACCGCTTCAAGGCCTGGGAAAGCCTGCCCGGCATCGCTCCCTTGGTCCTGCCGAACCAGGCCGCCGTCGTGGCCAGCGCCGAGGCCGATGCGGTCAGCGCCCTGGTCGCCCTGGGCTTCAAGCCCCAGGAAGCCAGCCGCGCCGTCGCCGCCGTGGAGGGGGAAGACCTTTCCAGCGAGGAACTCATCCGTCGCGCCCTGAAGGGCATGGTCTGATCCCATGATAGAAACCGATCGCCTCATCTCGGGCACTGGCCGCGACCGTGAGGAATTCCAGGATCGCGCCATCCGTCCGGTGCGTCTGGCCGACTACATCGGCCAGCCGGTGGTGCGCGACCAGATGGGGCTGTTCATCCAGGCCGCGAAGGGCAGGGGCGAGGCCCTCGACCACACCCTGATCTTCGGCCCACCCGGCCTGGGCAAGACCACTCTGGCCAACATCATCGCCCAGGAAATGCAGGTTTCCCTGAAGAGCACCTCGGGCCCCGTGCTGGAACGCCCGGGCGATCTCGCCGCGCTGTTGACCAACCTGGAAGCCGGTGATGTGCTCTTCATCGACGAGATCCATCGACTCTCACCCATCGTCGAGGAGGTGCTCTATCCGGCGATGGAGGACTACCAGCTCGACATCATGATCGGTGAGGGTCCGGCGGCTCGCTCCATCAAGCTGGATCTGCCGCCCTTCACCCTGGTCGGCGCGACCACCCGCGCCGGCATGCTGACCAATCCGCTGCGCGACCGCTTCGGGATCGTCCAGCGTCTGGAGTTCTACGGCACCGCGGATCTGGCCACCATCGTCACCCGCTCGGCCGGCATTCTCGGTCTCGCCATCGAGGCCGAGGGGGCCATGGAAATCGCCCGCCGGGCGCGTGGCACGCCGCGGATCGCCAATCGCCTGCTGCGGCGGGTGCGGGACTTCGCCGAGGTGCGCGGGCAGGGTCACATCAGCCACGACATCGCCAGTCGTGCCCTCGATCTGCTGGACGTCGACGCCCAGGGTTTCGATCACCAGGATCGCCGTCTGCTGCTGACCATGATCGACAAGTTCGACGGTGGTCCGGTGGGCGTCGACAGTCTCGCTGCCGCCATCAGCGAAGAGCGTCACACCATCGAAGATGTGCTGGAACCCTATTTGATCCAGCAAGGCTATATCATGCGCACGCCGCGCGGACGGGTGGTGACCCGCCATGCCTATCTGCACTTCGGGCTCAATCTGCCGACGCGTCTGGCCCAGGGTGGTACACCCGATCTGTTCGAGGTCAATGGTAATTAAATGCAGTTGCGAACATTTCTGATTGGCAACGGCGAGGCTAGGTTCTAGAGTATGCACGCGCAATCGCGGAGCCCGTCGCCGTCCGTCCTCAGGTGTCGTGTCTACTACGAAGATACCGATGCCGGCGGCATCGTCTATTACGTCAACTACCTCAAGTTCATGGAACGCGCCCGCACCGAGCGACTGCGCGCGCTGGGCTATGCCCAGTCCGAACTCGCCCGGGATGGTCTGCTGTTCGTCGTCCATAGCAGCGAAGCGCGCTACCATGCGCCCGCGCGACTGGATGACGAGTTGCTGATCGGTGCCGAGGTGGTCGAGGCGAAGCGCGCCAGCCTCAGGTTTCACCAGGAGGTCCGGCGCGCCAGGGACGCTGTCCTGCTCTGTGAAGGGTGGGTGACGGTCGCCTGCGTGCGTGCTGACAGCTTCAGGCCCAGGGCTATCCCTGCAGCCATGCGAACGGTTCTTGCCGGAAATCCGGCGTCAATTCAATCAGGAGATTAAGCGTGCAACCCAACGTCGACCATACGTCCATGTGGAGCCTCATTGCCAACGCCAGCTTGGTGGTGCAACTGGTGATGCTCATCCTGGTCGCAGCCTCTGTCACGTCCTGGATCATGATCATCCAGCGCGGCAATGCCATGCGCGCCGCCAAGCGTTCCCTGGATGCCTTCGAAGAGAAATTCTGGTCGGGCATCGATCTGTCCAAGCTGTATCGCCAGGCCGGCAGCAACCCCGATCCGGACTCCGGCGTCGAGCAGATCTTCCGCGCCGGCTTCAAGGAATTCTCCCGCCTGCGTCAGCAGCCCGGAGTGGATCCCGATGCCGTGATGGAAGGCGTCTCGCGCGCCATGCGCGTCGCCATCTCCCGTGAGGAAGAAAAACTCGATCAGGCCTTGCCGTTCCTGGCCACCGTCGGTTCCACCAGCCCCTATGTGGGTCTGTTCGGTACCGTCTGGGGCATCATGAACTCCTTCCGCGGCCTGTCCACCGCCCAGCAGGCGACCCTGGCCACCGTGGCTCCCGGCATCGCCGAAGCCCTGATCGCCACCGCCATCGGTCTGTTCGCCGCCATTCCCGCCGTCGTGGCCTACAACCGCTTCGCTGCCCGCTCGGAAATGCTGATCAACCGCTACTACACCTTTGCGGACGAATTCCAGGCCATCCTGCACCGCAAAGTCCACACCAGCGACGAATAAAGAGGTATCCCATGGTCCCTCGCCGCAAGAAACGCAAGCCCGTCGCCGAGATGAACGTGGTGCCCTACATCGACGTGATGTTGGTGCTCCTCGTCATCTTCATGGTGACGGCGCCCATGCTCAACCAGGGCGTCAAGGTCGACCTGCCCAAGGTCGACAGTCAGGCCCTGCCGCAAGACAACGACAAGCAGATCCTCACCGTCTCGGTGAAGGCCAACGGCACCTACTACTGGAACGTCGGTTCCGAGGTGGATACCGATCAGAAGGCCAAGTCCGAGACCGCGGTGTCGCTGCCCCAACTGAGTCAGCAGGTCGGTGCCATCATGCGTCAGCGGGCGGACACCCAGGTGTTCATCCGGGGTGACAAGGCTGCCAACTACGGTGTCGTGGCCGGCGCCATGGGTGCCTTGCAACAGGCCGGCGTGCCCAACGTCGGGTTGATTACCGAGGCGCCTTGATGCGACACCGCGAGCGTTCGTCGTCCGAAAGTTATTTCTGGCCGGTCATCTGGGCAGTCGCCCTGCATGTGCTGATTTTCGGCCTGCTGTTTGTCAGCTTCGCCTTCACCCCTGAATTGCCCCAGTCGCGCCCGGTCGTCCAGGCCACCCTGGTCCAGCTCAAGTCCAAGAGTTCCGCGCAGGTGCAGACCGAGCAGAAACTGGCGGGGGAGGCGAAGAAGACGGCGGCCAAACAGTACGAGCAGGAGCAGCTGGAGCAGCGCCGCGAGCAACAGGAAGCCCAGCGCGAAGCGGCGGCGGCCAAGGCGGCTCAGCAACAGAAGGAAGCCCAGCAACAGGCCGCGGAACAAAAGAAAGCCGACGACGCTCGAAAGGCGCAGCAAGCGGAAGCGGCGGCCAAAGCCGCCGAAGCCAAGGCTGAGGCCGAGAAACAGTCCGAGGCCGCCAAGGCGGCTGCGGAAGCCAAACAGGCTGTCGAGCAGAAGAAGCAGGCGGATATCGCCAAGAAGAAGGCCGACGAAGCCGCCAAGCAGAAGGCAGCCGACGAAGCGGCCAAGAAGGCGGCGGCCGAAGCAGCCAAGCAGAAGTCGGCGGAAGAGGCCAAGCAGAAGGCGGCGGCAGAAGCGGCCAAGAAAGAGGCTGCAGCCGAGGCTGCCAAGAAGAAAGCGGCAGACGACGCCAAGAAGAAGGCTGCCCAGGCAGCTGCACGCAAGGCGGCGGAAGACAAGAAGGCGCAGGCGTTGGCCGAATTGCTGTCCGATGATACCCAGCGGCAGCAGGCACTGGCCGAAGAGCAGGGTGACGAGGTGGCATCGAGCTTCGATGACCTGATCGTGCGTCTGGTCAGCGAGCAGTGGACGCGTCCGCAGTCGGCGCGCAATGGTATGAGCGTCGAGGTGCAGATCAACATGCTGCCAGACGGCACCATTACCAGCGCGACGGTTACCCGCTCCAGTGGCAACAAGGAATTCGATAATTCAGCGGTATCGGCCGTGCGTAACGTCGGTCGTATCCGTGAGCTGCAGCAGCTGGATCGCAAGACCTTCGATCAGCTGTACCGTCAGCGCCGCATGATCTTCAAACCGGAGGACCTGAGTCTGTGAACACCCTGATCCGTTACATCCTGCTGGGCCTGGTCCTGGTGGTGGGCTCCGCCCAGGCGGCCGATCCGCTGGTGATCTCCAGCGGTAGTGATCGTGCCATTCCGATCGCCGTCGTGCCCTTCGGCTGGCAGGGTGGTCAGCCGCTGCCGGAAGACCTGGGCAATATCGTCAGCGACGACCTGCGCAACTCCGGGGTGTTCTCGCCGATTCCACGCCAGAACATGCTGAGTCAGCCGAGCCAGGCCAGCGAAGTCATCTTCCGTGACTGGAAGGCGCTGGGCGCCAATTACGTGCTGGTAGGCAATGTCGTGCCCAACGGTGGCCGCCTGCAGATCAGCTACGCCCTCTTCAACGTCTCCACCGAACAGCAGGTCCTGACCGGCAACGTCGGCGGCAGCACCGATCAGCTGCGCGACATGGCGCACTTCATTTCGGACCAGGCCTATGAAAAGCTGACCGGGGTGAAAGGTGCCTTCTCGACGCGCATCCTCTATGTGACCGCCGAGCGCTTCTCCGCCACCAACACCCGTTACACCCTGCAGCGCGCCGACTATGACGGTGCGCGTGCCGTTACCCTGCTGCAGTCGCGTGAGCCGATCCTGTCGCCGCGTTTCGCGCCGGATGGCAAGCGCATCGCCTACGTCTCCTTCGAGCAGCAGCGCCCGCGCATCTTCATGCAGTACATCGACACCGGTCGCCGCGAGCAGCTGACCAACTTCGAAGGCCTGAATGGTGCGCCGGCGTTTTCGCCCGATGGCAATCGCCTGGCCTTCGTGCTGTCCAAGGATGGCAACCCCGAGATCTATGTGATGGATCTCGGTTCGCGTGCCATTCGTCGTGTGACGAATGACTCCGCCATCGATACCGAGCCCTTCTGGGGCAAGGATGGCCAGACCATCTATTTCACCTCTGACCGTTCCGGCAAGCCGCAGATCTACAAGACCAGCGCCAATGGCGGGGGTGCTGAGCGCGTGACTTTCGTCGGTAACTACAATGCCAACCCGAAACTTTCGGCGGATGAAAAGACCCTGGTCATGGTGCATCGTCAGGAAGGTTTCACCAACTTCCAGATCGCTGCGCAGGACCTCCAGCGCGGCTCTGTGCGGGTACTTTCCAACACCAGCCTCAACGATTCGCCCACTGTTGCGCCCAATGGCACCATGCTAATCTACGCCACCCGCCAGCAGGACCGAGGCGTACTGATGCTTGTCTCCATCAATGGTCGCGTCCGGATTCCTATTCCCACCGCCCAGGGTGACGTGCGCGAGCCTTCCTGGTCTCCTTACCTGAACTGACGGCTAATTAGAAAAGTCCTTAGTTACACCAACATTGCGGTTCTTTTAGGAGTTACATGATGGAAATGCTGAAATTCGGCAAGTTCGCTGCGCTGGCTCTGGCCATGGCCGTGGCCGTAGGCTGTTCCTCCAAGGGCGGCGACGCCTCCGGTGAAGGCGCTGGTGCTGGCGCTGGCGCCGGTGCTGTCGACCCGAACGCTGGCTACGGCGCCAACTCGGGTGCCGTCGACGGCAGCATGGGTGACGAAGCCGCTCTGCGCGCCATCACCACCTTCTACTTCGAGTACGACAGCTCCGACCTGAAGCCGGAAGCCATGCGCGCTCTGGACGTTCACGCCCGTGACCTGAAGGCCAGCGGCCAGCGCGTCGTTCTGGAAGGCAACACCGACGAACGCGGTACCCGCGAGTACAACCTGGCGCTGGGCGAGCGTCGTGCCAAGGCCGTTCAGCGCTACCTGGTGCTGCAGGGCGTGTCCCCGGCTCAGCTGGAGCTGGTGTCCTACGGTAAAGAGCGTCCGGTTGCCGTCGGTCACGACGAGGCTTCCTGGGCTCAGAACCGTCGCGTCGAGCTGAAGAAGTAATAAACGATGTCCAAGCGCCTGCAGTTCTTGATCGCCCTGACCCTTGGTGTACCGGTTGTCGCCGGGGCTCAGGTTCCCGTACAGGATGGTAGTTATGGCGTTGCCCAGTCCGCTGGGCAAGGCTATGGCAACGCAGGCGCGGCCAGTGCCGGAAACGGGGCTCCCGTTTCCGGCATGGGTCAACTGTTCATGCAGTTGCAGCAGATGCAGGACGATATCGCGCGCCTGCGTGGCCAGGTCGAGGTTCAGGAAAACGAGATCCGCCAGCTCAAGCAGGAAGGATTGGATCGTTACCAGGATCTGGATGGCCGTATTTCCCAGCTTTCTTCCGCTCCTGCCAATGCAGGTGCCGGAGCCGCTGCGGGTGCCGCCCAGGGGGGTGCCATCGCGGCCAACAATACGCCGACCCCGCCTGCTTCCGCAGGGGCACCTGCCGCCAGTAGCGAACCGGGCGATCCAGCGAAGGAAAAGCTGTACTACGACGCTGCCTTCGATCTGATCAAAGCCAAGGATTTCGACAAGGCCAGTCAGGCGTTCAATGCCTTTCTGCGCAAATATCCCAACAGTCAGTACGCCGGCAACGCCCAATACTGGCTGGGTGAAGTGAATCTGGCCAAGGGCGATCTGCAGGCCGCAGGCCAGGCTTTCGCCAAGGTCAGTCAGGCCTATCCCACCAGCAACAAGGTGCCGGATTCGCTCTACAAACTGGGTGGGGTCGAGCAGAAGCTCGGCCGCACCGATCGGGCCAAGGGCATGTACCAGCAGGTCATCAGCCAGTATCCCGGAACCTCCGCTGCGCAACTGGCGCAGCGGGATCTGAAAAGCCTGCCCTAGCGCAGGCTTTTTTCTTCTATCTACCGCAACGGAGGCGGATGGCCTGTGTAGCCGTCACGCCCGTGGCTTTCATGCAAAAAGATACCCTACGTCTTACCGAAATCTTCTATTCGCTCCAGGGTGAAGCCCGCACCGCCGGTCTTCCCACCGTCTTTGTCCGCCTCACCGGCTGTCCCCTGCGCTGCCACTATTGCGACACGGCCTATGCCTTCACCGGCGGCGAGATCCATCACCTGGATGCCATCCTGGAGCAGGTCGCGAGCTACCGGCCGCGGCACATCTGCGTGACCGGTGGCGAGCCACTGGCCCAGCCCAATTGCCTCAAGCTGCTCGAACAACTGTGCGATGCCGGCTACCAGGTGTCCCTGGAAACCAGTGGCGCCCTGGATGTCAGTGGCGTGGATGTGCGCGTGAGCAAGGTCGTCGACCTCAAGACGCCAGGGTCGGGGGAGGTGGGGCGCAACCTGTACGCCAACCTTGACCACCTGACGCCCAACGATCAGATCAAGTTCGTCATCTGTTCCCGCGAGGACTATGACTGGGCGGTTTCCAAGCTGATCGAGTATCGCCTGGAACAGCGTGCGGGCGAGGTACTGTTCTCGCCCAGCCATGGCCAGGTGGTGCCGCGTGAGTTGGCGGAGTGGATCGTGACGGACAATCTGCCGGTGCGCTTCCAGCTGCAGTTGCACAAGATTCTCTGGAACGACGAGCCAGGACACTGAGCATGAATCAGCCTAAAGCGGTCATCCTTCTCTCTGGCGGCCTGGATTCCGCCACCATCGTCGCCATGGCCAAGGCTCAGGGCTTCGCCTGCTACACCATGAGTTTCGACTACGGCCAGCGCCATAGAGCCGAGCTGCAGGCCGCCGAGCGCGTGGCGCGCCAGCTGGGGGTCGTCGAGCACAAGGTGATCGGCCTGGATCTCAACGGCATCGGCGGCTCGGCACTTACCGATCCGGATATCGCCGTCCCGGAGACCCCTGGCGAGGGCATCCCCATCACCTACGTGCCGGCGCGCAACACCGTGTTCCTGTCGCTGGCCCTGGGTTGGGCCGAGGTGCTTGGCGCCCGTCATCTCTTCATCGGGGTGAACGCGGTGGACTACTCCGGTTATCCGGATTGTCGGCCGGAATTCGTCGAAGCCTTCGAGCGCCTGGCCAATCTCGCCACCAAGGCCGGTGTGGAAGGGGATAGCTTCAAGATCGAAGCCCCGCTGCAATTCCTCTCCAAGGCGCAGATTGTCCAGGCCGGTAGCCAGCTGGGCGTGGACTATGGCCAGACCGTCTCCTGCTACCAGGCCGACGACGAAGGTAAGGCCTGCGGGCGCTGTGACAGCTGCCGCCTGCGCGCCGACGGCTTCAAGGCGGCGGGAATTTCGGACCCTACGCGCTACCAGAAAAAAAATTTCATCTAGGGTGTTGATTCTCCTGAGAAAATCGCTAGAATGGCGCCCACTAACGGGTCGTTAGCTCAGTCGGTAGAGCAGTTGGCTTTTAACCAATTGGTCGTAGGTTCGAATCCCACACGACCCACCATCTTCACCAGAAAACCCTCCGCAAGGAGGGTTTCTGCGTTTCAGGCCCAGGCAGCGGCGATCCACGTAAGGTCCAGCGCGGTCCTCTGATGTTGTCGGAGGGCGTCGATATCGGCTTGAAAAACGCTGCGTCCCTGGCTGCACGGTTTGGCGTTGCGCGGTGGATGCACCTGATTCCAAATAGGCCGGGTCTAGCCACCTCTGAAACGCCTATGCAGGTCCATGCACAGGTGCGTCTGGATAGGACCTTAGCCTTTACCTACCTGAAAATCGGCAGGTGCCTTTGCATGTCGACAGGGTAGGTCATCCTCCCAATGGCATCGTCGAATCCACAACCAGCTGCCGCCAGGATAAGGCTCGCTCGGGCTGCGAGGAGCTGTTGCCCTGGGGTTTAACCACCAAGTCAGACATGGGAGCAACCTGAGCTGTACGCTGGAAGGCCTTGTCTACTTCCGGCGCCGAGGCGTATTCCGCGCCCCTGACCTGCAGATGTGGCCGCTCTCGCCTGGGGCAGAACGGCTACCGGCACAATAGCTGACGAAAAGGTGCCCGGCGCCTGAGGGACGGTTGGGAGATTGCCGGACAGGCAGCGTCACCCCGGGCGACTGGACCAGCGTGGATGTCAGCGCCACGCCGGTGGGCACGGATTCGACTGCGACAAGGGGGAGGTGTTCGGTTTGAGCGTCTTGCGTCCTGGCGTCGCGAGCGGTTGACTTAATCGTGGCCAAAAAAAGCCCCCGCACAGGGCGGGGGCAGATTCAGTTCGAAGCCTTCAGATATGCCAACCTGAAAGAAGAGCTGGAGCACTCTCTCAAGCTGACTGCACCGCCAATTGGCGATTCAGGCCAGGCCGCCAGGACGTGAGCAACGTCACTGTTGAATCATGTTGGCCGCTCGCTGCGTCGCTTCGGACGTGCGCGTAGCCAGCTTTCGAACCTCGTCGGCTACCACCGCAAAGCCTCGACCGGCCTCTCCGGCTCGTGCCGCTTCGATCGCGGCATTGAGCGCCAGCAGGTTGGTCTGGGCGGCGATGCCCTGGATCGAGCTGACGATGTCGGTGACGTTCTTCAGGCTCTCTTCCATCTCGCGATGCTGGGCTTGCTGCGCGTCCCGAAGCGCATTCTGCTCATGGGTGGCATGGATATCGGTCAGGGCGCCCACTACCCGCAGCGGCGTTCCGTCGTTGGCGCGCCTGGTCTGACCCCGTGCCCTGAACCAACGGTAGCTTCCATCCTTCAGTTTCAGACGGTAGGTGATATCGAAGCCGGTCTTGCCGCTACGGTCATTGAGGTGGGCGCCAAAGGCCTCGATGCTGCGTTGCTTGTCCTCGGGATGCAAACGGGACGCCCAGCTGTCGAGAACATCGGGAAATTCTTCGACTGTCTCGAATCCCAGCAGGCGGCGGAACTGGGGCGACCACCAGAAAGGATTCTGCGCATTGACCGGATCGCCCGCTATCACCTCCATGTCCCACAGGCCATCGTTGAGCATTGCACGCGCAAGCTCGAAACGTGTCAGGGTCACCTCGAGTTCAGCATCGCGCTGGCGCTGATCATGGATGTCTCTGAGAGAGCCAGCCACCCGCAGCGGCGTACCCCGGGCGTCGCGGAGAGTCTCGCCGCTCGCGCGAAACCAGCGATATTCGCCGCTTTTGGTCGCCACCCGGTATTCGATGTCATAGGGGGTGTTACCGCTGCGATCATTCAGGTGCCGGGCGAATGCGTCCAGGGTAGGTTTGCTGTCCTCAGGGTGTAGCCGATTGGCCCAGCTTCCGAGTTCGTTCGGAAAGTCCTGTTCGCTGCGAAAGCCCAGGAGGGCACGAAACTGATCCGACCACCAGAACGCATTACGCGGGTTCACCGGATCTCCGGCGACCACTTCCATATCCCACAGGCCTTCACTGGTAGCACGATTGACCAGGTTGAAGCGGGTAGCCAAACGGTCAACCGCGGCCTCGCGCTCGGCGAGGCGAGCAGTCAGCTGTTCGATCTCACTCTGCATCTCGTGCAACTGAGCGTCGAGAGTCCCTTGGCGAGCCAGCAGTCCCTTCAAGCCTTCAGCTACCTTTCGCACCGGCGCTGGGCCGGTCAGCGAGTCGAGCCTGGCTGCGGCCTCGGGTTGTTCCACAGCGGCAGCGATTACGTCGAGACCACGCATGATGGACAGGTACCGAAGGATGGACATAAGGCGATTCCGAGAAGGTGATATGGCCAGACATGTGATGTCTGTTTGATATCAGCTGTCGGCACAGGCGCGATTATCTTTAACGCGATATTCGAGCTGCGTTTGCCTAGCGGACGTGCGGTCACCCTATAGCACGGGCGCAAAGACTCGCTGAGGCCAATGGCTGAGAGGCATACGACTAGACGGTTTCAAACGGCTCTAGCACGCTCACTGTGTGATCGGCCGATTGCATCTGCGCCTATCTGCCCCGAGCACTTCACCGCATCTCCTGCAGCACCTGTTACAGCTGCAAGTTGAGGCTGTTCTCCACCAGCGGGATCTTGCCTCTCACCAAGCGACGCTTCCGTCTTGGTAGGCCCGGTCTTCCGCTTGGTCCTGCGATCCAGGCGTCCAGGGCAGCCCCAGCAAGAACAGCTAGTTGGCAACAGTCAGGTTATTGCCGGTTCCGGCCGCTGACGTCGGGCCGATAAAGATCCGACAATCGGCGTCCTGCTGGAAACGATCGACTGCCTGCTGACGCGTCGCGAGGCTGTCTGTGGGCACCAGGGAGACACATCGTCCTCGAGGTCGAGCTACCCCAGCACCTATCAAGGAAAAGCACTCGGGAAATTCATGCTCTAGACGGGACAAGACATCCAAGTATCCCTGTTCAGCATGGTGGGGGCTGAAATGGAGTATGCCCCCATTCCAGGCGTTCGGCCTTGTGTTCAACTGTGCGTCGCGGCGGATCTTGTTCATCTCGACGGATCACACCGCAACCAGCGGGTACCACTGGAGTTCGTGCGTGAGTAGCCGTCAGTGCGGCGATATGAAGGCGCGGCCTGAGGTGTGGGCAGCGCGCAGCTTCCAGCTGCCTTCCGCGGGCCAGCGGTTAAACGTGGAGGAGGGCGAACGCTGCTCAAGATCCCCTCGACCTACTGGCTTGGCGGCATCGCTTAGGTAGCCCCTGAGATGTGGTTTGGACAGAGGAACGCTGACCCAAGAACCAATCAGCTCACAGCGTACGGATGATCGCTCGGCGGAAGTCATCGATGTGATGATGGATGGCATGGATAGCCGCCTCGCTGTCACGGTTCTCCATGGCATTGAGGATCTGCAGATGCTCTTCGTAGATGCGCTCGCTATGGTGCATCTCCGACATGGTCAGGAACCAGAAGCGGGCCTGCTTTTCATGCAGGTTGCGCAGTAGGCCGGCGAGTACCCGGTTACGCGCAGCCGCTGAAATGGCCAGGTGGAATTGCAGGTCCACGTCCATCAACCCGGGTACATCCCGTTGTTTGAGCAGTGCTGGCGACCGCTCCAGGATAGTGCGCATGGCGATGAAATCGCTCTCCTGCGCCCGTTCAAGTGCCAGCTTCACGCACAGCTGTTCGTTGCAGACGCGCACATCGATCATGTCGAGAACGTCGTTGAGCGAGATCGCGGTGACTATCACCCCCTTGCGCGGCAGGATAGTCACCATTCCCTCCATTTCCAGCCGGTGCAAGGCCTGATGCACTGGTGTCCGGCCCAAACCGAGCAGCTGCGTGAGCTGAGCTTCATTGATCGCGTCGCCTGGACGTAGCTGACAGGTAATGATGCGCTGCTTGATCTGCGCATAAGCGAGCTCTCGCAGGCTGGCACTGCCTTTGACGGAGTTGGAGGTGTCGGTGGTATCGAGCAAGAAACTGTCCTCGAGGCACTACTGATATATCACTGTATGGAAAAAGGCTGCCTCTGTCGCCTCTTGCCGGGTCAATCAATAGGCCGCTCTGAACCGGAGTTGCACAGGAATGCGCTGAAACGGTGCAGATAGGTAACAGCTTGCCTCCTTTCCGCTCCTCCTTGCGTATCCATCAGCTACGCAATCCACTGATTTGATGGGACTTTCCTTGGCGTGGGCCGAGCTGGCACAGGCGTTGCTCTGTGAAAATACTGTGATATATCAGACGATCATCAGTAACAGAGCTGGTGCCGTTATTCCCTGTCCAAGGAGCGAAAGATGACGCAACTCAACCTCAACGTGATCGGCCATGGTGAAGTCCGTGTCGATATCGACCATCTGATCATTGCCGGCTGGGCTGGGCGCGACAGCGCTGCGGTCGAGCATCACATTGCCGAACTGGAAGCCCTGGGCGTACGCCGTCCCACTCAGATTCCCTGTTTCTACCGCGTCGCGGCAAGCCTGCTTAACCCTGCGCCCAGCATCCAGGTGCCCGGCAAACACTCGTCCGGCGAGACTGAGATCGTGCTGATACCCAGTCCTGAAGGATTACTGGTGGGCCTCGGTTCTGACCATACCGACCGCAAGGTCGAAGCCTTCGACGTTACGGTTTCCAAGCAAATGTGTGACAAGCCCATTGCCTCCATGGCCTGGCGCTTCGCCGAGGTGGAAGGGCACTGGGATCAACTGGTGATGCGCACCTGGCGAGATCGCGACGGCGTCCGCGCCCTTTATCAGGACGGCCCTGTGACCTCGCTGCTGGCGCCCGCGACCTTGTTGGCCAAGCTCGATGACAGCGCTGCGCTACCCGCGGGTACCGCGATGTTCTGTGGCACCCAGCCGGTGATCGGCGAGTTGGGGTATGGCGAATCCTTCGAAATGGAGCTGTTCGACCCGGTGCTTGGCCGCAGCTTGAGCCATACCTACCGCGTCGAGCCACTGCCGGTAGCGGAGTGACCCTGATGAAAGCGATCAGTGAGTTGGCGCTTGAGCTTGCCCAGGGCACGACCACCAGCGAGGCGCTGGTAACGCAAGCGCTGGAGCGCATCGAAGTCCATCGCGCTGCGGGTGGCCACTCCTACATCAGCGTCGATACCCAGGCTGCGCTATTGGCGGCACGAGCCAGCGACCAGGCTCGCGCTGCTGGCTACGCCCCGTCGCCCCTGGCGGGCCTGCCGGTATCGATCAAAGACCTTTTCGACGTGCGCGGGCAAGTCACCGCCGCCGGGTCCAAGGTATTGGCCCGGGCAGCGCCCGCCGGCTGCGATGCCGCCATCGTGGCTCGCCTGCGCGCCGCTGGCGCCGTTCTGCTCGGGCGGACCAATATGAGCGAATTCGCCTTTTCCGGCCTGGGCCTGAATCCCCACTACGGTTCGCCGACCAGCCCGGTAGCTGCTGGGCGCATCGCAGGCGGTTCCAGCTCCGGTGCAGCGGTGAGCGTAGCCGGCGGCATGGCCGTGGCTGGCCTGGGAACAGATACCGGTGGATCGCTGCGTATCCCGGCCGCCTTTTGTGGTCTGGTGGGCTTCAAGCCCAGCGCACAACGGGTGTCGACTCAAGGCACCATGCCCCTGGCCAGCAGCCTGGACTCGGTTGGTGCCCTCACCAGAACGGTGGCCGATAGCATCCTGCTTGACGAAATTCTTTCAGGCGAAACATTCGACTCTCGCCCTGCCTCCCTTGCCGGCTTACGCCTCGCAGTGACCCGTGATTTCGTTCTGGATGGCCTGGATGACACCGTGGCTCGCGCCTTCGAGCGCAGCCTGGAGCGTCTGCGGGAAGCCGGTGCTGTGATCAGCTGGTTCGACTTCCCTGAGTTGCATCAGCTGCCGACGATCAATGCCGCAGGCGGCCTCACCGCTGCCGAGGCGTGGTATCTGCATCATCCCTGGTTGAGCGGTAGCCAGGCCGGCGACTACGACCCGCGCGTGGCCCAACGAATTCGCCGTGGCCAGTCCCTGAGCGCGGCCGACTACCTGCACCTGCAAGCCCAGCGCAAGGTCATGATCGCCGCTGCAAAGGCACGTCTGGGTGACGCCGATGCCTGGCTGCTGCCCAGCGTAGCTGTCGTTCCGCCGCTGTTATCCGCCCTGGAGCAGGACGATGAGCAGTTCTTTGCCACCAACGGCCTGGTACTGCGCAACACCAGCGTCATCAACTTCCTGGACGGCTGCGCGCTGAGTCTGCCCTGTCACTGCGGCGACGAATTGCCTGTGGGCCTATCGATCGCCGGGCTGAACGGCCAGGACGCGCGCGTGCTGCAAGTGGCCCGTAGCGTTGAGTCGCTGTTGCGCAACAGTTGAAGCAGTGCCGTTCTCGCAGGGCAACGCCAGCGGTACCCCCTTGAACCCTTGATGCTCCGACGTCCCCTCAGGGTCTTCCTCGGCGCTGAATCGATGGAGATGCAGTATGAACCAGAACCCCGTCCTGATCGCCGATTCCCAAGGCGCGAACCCGGACAGTACCGCTACCGCCGCGACCTATCGCAAGATCGCCTGGCGTCTGCTGCCATTCCTGGTGTTCCTCTTCGTTCTGGCATGGATTGATCGAGTAAACGTCGGCTTCGCCAAGCTGGCGATGCTTGATGACCTGGGTTTCAGTGAAGCGGTCTACGGTCTCGGCGCAGGCATCTTCTTCATCGGCTACTTCCTCTTCGAAGTGCCGAGCAACCTGCTCCTGGAAAAGATTGGCGCACGGCGCACGTTGGCGCGTATCACGATCCTTTGGGGACTGACCTCGGTGGCAATGGCCTATGTGGAAAGTCCAATGTCGTTCTACGTCCTGCGCTTTCTGCTCGGTGCATTCGAAGCCGGCTTCTTCCCTGGCGTGGTGTTGTACCTCACCTACTGGTTTCCCGCGGCGCAGCGCGCACGCATCAATGGGATGTTCATGACGTCGTTCGCCATCGCCGGAGTGGTAGGCGGTCCTATCGCAGGCTTCATCATGAGCCGCATGGTCGGGGTTGGCAGTCTGGCCAACTGGCAATGGCTGTTCATCATCGAGGGCATTCCCTCGGTACTGGCCGGTATCGCGGTGCTGCGCTACCTGCCTGAAAAACCGGCCCAGGCCAAGTGGCTGACGCAGGCAGAGCGCGATCACGTCAGCCAGGTCATTGCTCGAGAAGATGCCGCCCCCGAAAAACACAGCGATCTGAGAAGCCTGGTTCGCAATCCCAAGGTATGGCTATGCGCACTGGTGTACTTCTGCATCGTCTCGGGCAACGCCACCATCGCGTTCTGGACCCCGTCGGTGATCAAGTCGTTGGGCATCGATAACAACATGACCATCGGCTTGCTGGCCGCCATTCCGTTCATCATTGGAACGCTGGCAATGGTGTGGAACGGCCACCATTCCGACCAGACCGGCGAGCGACGCGCCCATTGCGCCATCGCTGCACTCCTGGCGGGTCTGGGCTTGATAGCGACTGGCCTGTGCCTGGGCAGCGCCACCCTGGCGCTGATCGCCCTGACCGTGGCGGCGGCCGGCATCCTGGCCGCCTTCCCGGTGTTCTGGTCGATCCCCGGCGCATTCCTGGCGGGTACCGCCGCCGCAGGTGGAATCGCTCTGATCAACTGCATCGGCAATCTGGCGGGCTTCGTCGCGCCCTACATGATCGGTTTCCTGCGCACCCTGACCGGCAGTCTCTCCGCGGGCCTGTACTTTGTTGCGGCGCTGGAGATTCTGGCGGCCGTAATGGTGTTCCTGCTGTTCAAGGACGTCAGGGTCAGCGAAAGCGCCTAGTCTGTGAAAACCATAGGCAAGCCCTGGGGCTTGGGTGTCAGGTGGCTCTGACGGATGCAACTTGTGAACATCCCCGCCGCCTGCTTCCAGCCCTTGAGGCCGCTCGCTGACGTCCTCCAGCCGACCCGCCATCACCTGTAGTAGCCCGTCTCGCATTTCGGTGGTGCCATCCACGCGCAGCTGTGACGCCGACCGTTCACGTTGTTGGCGGTCCGCCAGGATTCGCCATACCCCCCCATTGACGATTTCGTACCGCAGCAGGGTAAGCAGGTACGTGCCGGGAGGGTCCGTAAAAAGGCATAGTCCGATCAGAGGTCTTAAGTAACGGTCGGTACGACGAGCTTCTGGATATCCTCCTCGATCACGGCCTCCTAGAGCCCCTCTCTCTCTGAAAACTGGCCTGGACAGAGCGATGAGTGGTCGTCTGCCAGATTGTTTTTACCACCAGAGCGAGAGGGGATATCGGCTTATCTCAATGCGCAGCTGATGTCACTGAAACAAGGGTGATCATGGATTCATAGCCGTTAGCCAAGCGCTCGCGTCGATTCTTCAGGGTTTCTGAACAGCCAGGGCTGACGTGCCCGGTGCTTGATTTCGAACGCCGTGATCGCATCGGCTTCCAACAAGGTCAGGCCAATATCGTCCAGCCCCTGGAGCAGGCAGTGTTTGCGGAAGGCGTCGATCTCGAAGTTCAGGATTTTGCCATCCGGACGGGTCACGGTCTGGGCCTCCAGGTCGATGTGCAGCTGGTAGCCCGGCTCGGCTTCAACCTGCCGGAACAGCTCGTCCACCTCGCTATCGCGCAAGACGATCGGTAGCAGGCCGTTCTTGAAACTGTTGTTGAAGAAGATATCGGCGAAGCTCGGCGCGATGATGCTGCGGAAACCGTACTCCTCCAACGCCCAGGGCGCATGCTCGCGACTGGAACCACAACCGAAGTTCTCCCGGGCCAGCAAGACGCTGCTGCCCTGATAGCGCGTGGCGTTGAGGACGAAATCCTGGTTCAGCGGCCGCTTGGAATTGTCCTGGTATGGCTGTCCCTCATCCAGGTAGCGCCATTCATCAAACAGATTGGGGCCGAAACCCGTTCGGTAGATCGACTTCAGGAATTGCTTGGGAATGATCTGGTCGGTGTCGACGTTGGCGCGATCCAGAGGGGCGACAAGTCCTATGTGCTGGGTAAAGGCTTTCATGCTTGGCTCCTTCAGATCAGATCAGGTCACGGACGTCGACCAAGCGACCGTTCACCGCCGCAGCGGCGGCCATGGCCGGGCTGACCAGGTGGGTACGACCACCGGCTCCCTGGCGTCCGGCAAAATTGCGGTTGGACGTAGAGGCGCAGTGCTCGCCGGACTCCAGGCGGTCCGGATTCATCGCCAGGCACATCGAGCAGCCTGGTTCGCGCCATTCGAAACCGGCGTCGAGGAAAATCTTGTCCAGGCCTTCCGCTTCGGCCTGGGCCTTCACCAGACCCGATCCCGGCACGACGAGGGCCTGCTTGATGGTCGAAGCCACCTTGCGGCCCTTGGCAATCACGGCCGCAGCCCGCAGGTCTTCGATCCGCGAGTTGGTGCATGAGCCGATGAACACGCGGTCGAGCGGGATGTTGGTGATCGCCTGATTGGCGGTCAGACCCATGTATTTCAGGGCACGGACGATGGAGTCGCGCTTGATCGGGTCCGTCTCCTGGGCCGGATCGGGAACGTTCTGGTCTACGGCCAGGACCATTTCCGGCGAAGTGCCCCAGCTGACTTGCGGCTTGATCTGCGCGGCGTCGAGTTCGACCACCTTGTCGAAGCGAGCGCCGGCATCAGATACCAGGTCTTTCCAGGCTTCGACGGCCATATCCCACTCCGCGCCTTTCGGGGCGAACGGGCGGCCCTTGATATAGGCGATGGTTTTTTCGTCCGTCGCTACCAGACCTACGCGGGCGCCGGCCTCGATCGCCATGTTGCAGATGGTCATGCGGCCTTCGATGGACAAGGCCCGAATGGCGCTGCCCGCGAACTCGATGGCGTGGCCATTACCCCCGGCGGTACCGATCCTGCCGATTATTGCGAGGATGATGTCCTTGGCGGTCACCCCGAATGGCAATTGGCCATCGACGGAAACCAGCATGTTTTTCATCTTCTTGGCGATCAGGCACTGGGTCGCCAGCACATGCTCGACTTCGGAGGTGCCGATACCGTGTGCCAGTGCCCCGAACGCGCCGTGGGTAGCGGTGTGGGAATCGCCGCAGACCACGGTCATGCCCGGCAGGGTGGCGCCCTGTTCCGGAGCGATGACATGAACGATACCGTGGCGAACGTCGTTCATCTTGAATTCGGTGATGCCGTACTGGTCGCAGTTGTCATCGAGGGTCTGCACTTGCAGACGCGAAACCGGATCGGCAATGGCGGCGATGCCACCCTTGCGCTCAGCTGTCGTTGGCACGTTGTGGTCCGGGGTCGCGATGTTGGCATCGACACGCCAGGGCGCGCGGCCGCTCAGCCGCAAGCCTTCGAAGGCTTGGGGCGAGGTCACTTCGTGAATGATGTGACGGTCGATGTAGAGCAGCGCCGAGCCGTCGTCGCGCTGTTTCACCAGATGCGAATCCCAGAGTTTGTCGTAAAGCGTTCGGCTAACCATTGCATTATCCTGCCTTGAGTTTTTTGTATGCCAGAAAACTGGCTCTTAGATCGAATCGAACAACAAGAACGTGTTTTTCATCGACAAGTAATGAACACAATCTTTGTGCGGAGCAGACGCCGACGTGAGGCTGCTTAATAAAGGGCAGTCAGATCTTTATTGATGTTTGAGCGCCCGACTTGTAACATCGGGTAGTTGAACAAGCGTCTCGCTCGATGACGTCGCCGATCTGGCGGTCTCGGAGCGCGCATCATCACGAGTTTCTTCCAGGTCTTCGCCATCAAGCGCTCTATTCATTTTGGCCGTGTCCAAAGCGCCCACCCATTTGGCGATGGCCATCGTTCCGACCCCATTGCCGATCGTATTGGTAATGCCCCGCGCCTCGGACATGAAGCGATCCACACCCAACAGCAGCACCATGCCGGCCACCGGGATGGTGTCGAGCGAAGCCAGGGTCGCCGTGAGGATGATGAAGCCTGCCCCGGCCACGCCCGCGGACCCCTTGGAGGTAAACATCAGAACGGTCAGCACGATCAGCTGATCGGTCAAGGTCAGCGGGGTATTGGTCGCCTGGGCGATGAAGATGGCGGCAATGGTGTAGTAAATGGCTTGCCCATCAGGGTTGAAGGTCAGCCCTGAGGGAATGACAAGTCCTGCCACCGGCTTGGATACACCGGCCTTCTCCATTTTCGAGATCATCTGCGGCAACACCGATTCGGATGAGCAGGTCCCCAGCACGGTGAACAGTTCTTCCTTGATGTACTTCAGGAACTTCCAGAGGCTGAAGCCACTGTATCGGCAGATCGGACCCAGTACGAAAATCACGAACACCGCGCAGGTCAGATAGACGCAAGCCACCAGCTTGCCCAACGAAAACAGCGAGCCGAAGCCGTATTTGCCGATGGTGAAGGCGATCGCGCCGAAGGCTCCGATAGGCGCCAGGCGCATTATCATGCTGACGATCCGAAACATGCCTTGCGTCAGGCTGTCGAGCGTGTCCACGAAGAGTTTCGCCCGCGGCCCGGCATTGGCCAGGGCCACCCCTAGCAAGACTGAAAACAGGAGTATCTGCAGCACGTTGCCCTTCGCGAAGGCATCGACGATGGTGTTGGGAATGATGCCCATCAGGAAGTCCATGGCCGACGTATGCTTGGCGGCCGTGGCGTAGCTGCTGAGACTTGCAGTATCCAGGGTCGTGACGTCGACATTCATTCCACTGCCGGGCCTCAATACATTGGCGACCACCAGGCCGACGACAAGCGCCAGGGTGGAAACCACTTCGAAATAGATCAGGGCACGGAAGCCGACCCGTCCCAGTTCCTTCATGTTTTCCATTCCGGCGATGCCGGTCACTACCGTCAGGAAGATGACCGGCGCCAACAGCATCTTGATGAGCTTGATGAAGGCATCGCCCAGGGGTTTCAGTGCCGCCCCTGTTTCAGGAAACAGCACGCCGACAAGAGCACCGGCTATTACTGCG
This sequence comes from Pseudomonas flavocrustae, assembly GCF_029872515.1. Classification (NCBI taxonomy): domain Bacteria; kingdom Pseudomonadati; phylum Pseudomonadota; class Gammaproteobacteria; order Pseudomonadales; family Pseudomonadaceae; genus Pseudomonas; species Pseudomonas flavocrustae. Next base: position 539,387 of record NZ_JAPDIQ010000001.1, read on the forward strand.
ATCAACACCTGTACGTAGAGTTTTCCGAGCGCTTTTTTCATTGTTAACCCCTGAATTTTTATTTTTGTCAGGAGACATCGGGTAATCGGCTTTCGACCGATCGCGAGATGTCTGAGGTATTGCCTCGCGCGATTGAAGGCGGTCAGCGATCAATCAGTACCAGCGCGCACATCTCCTCTATCGAAGTTAAAGCCCCGGTGCGAGCCGCTTTCAATAGGGTGAAGTTCAACGTCGAACGTCTTCGGCAGTCGTTACTGGTCTTGGATCCCATTGTCTGGCTCAGTCCAATACACTTCGCTGAAACTGCGGGAGTTTTGATGGCGCTTTTAACTGGCTCAACTAAGCCGATTGGTGCGGGATGGTTGACCGCAGGCTGTTCAGCAGTGTGTGAGAGGAGTATATGTAGTGATCGCGACCCTGTGAGTGCTTCAAAATCACTACTTAATTAACTTTGAGTTACCAATGAGTCAGACCCTCGATCTCGCTTTTTTCCATCTGCTTGCCGAGAAAGGCAGCCTGGCAGCGACCGCCCGGGAACTGGGGGTGACCCCGCCGGCGGTGAGCAAGCGTCTGAGTGCCCTCGAAGCACGCCTGGGCATTCGCTTGGTCACCCGGACAACCCGGTCCATGAGCCTGACGGCCGAGGGGGAGATGTACTTCAACCACGCCGAGCGCATCCTCACGCAGATCAATGAGGTGGAGCAGCTGGTCAGCAGCTGTCGCGCGACCCCCAAGGGCCTGATACGAGTCAATGCGACCCTGGGTTTCGGCCGCCGCTATATCGGCCCGGCCCTCGCTGCCTTTCATACCCGCTATCCCGAGGTCAAGGTGCAGCTGGAGATCAGCGATCATCCGCTGGATCTTGCCGCCCATGGTTTCGATCTGGCCATCCGGATCGGCAACCTCCCCGACGCGGCGTTCCATGCCCGCAAGATCGCCTCCAATCGCCGACTGCTATGCGCCTCCCCCCTCTATCTGGAAAAGCATGGCAGCCCCTCCCGGCTCACGGACCTGCAAGACCATAGCTGCATTTTCCTGCGGCAGAACGAAGCGACCTACGGCGTCTGGAATTTCAACAACGGCGGGCGCACCCAGAATATCAAGATCCACGGTGCCCTGAGCTGCAACGACGGGGAAGTGGCCTTGAACTGGGCCCTGGAGGGCTATGGGATTCTACAGCGCTCCGAATGGGATATCGCCCGCTATGTACGCAGCGGTCGCCTGAGGGTGGTGTTGGAAGACCAGACCGAGCAGGCGGATATCTACGCGGTTTATCCGCAACAGCTGCACCTTTCGGCCAGGGTGCGCAGCCTGATCGACTTTCTGGTCGAGCGCTTTTCCAATATCAACGCCATGGGTGAAGACACCGGCGATTCCGACGCCTGAGCGGTGGGCGATCGCTGCACACGGGCGGGGAGGTTGACGCCTTTTGAGGGGGCAGAGCCGTTCTTTCGGGATCTGTATGTTTTCGCGCCATCGCGAACAGCCCCTGAAAGGATGACAGGATTGTAATGCGCGGCTCATCCTGGCGTTGGCCGCGCACTTCTAGAGTGGCGCTCATACCCACGCTGCACTCTAGAAGGAGAAACACCATGACATTCCTCAAGACGGCCCTGTTTGCTGCCACCCTCGTAGTTGCGAACCTCGGCTATGCCGCAGACGGCAGCGAACGCTCGATCTCACACAATGAGGATTTCCGCGATAGCCAGGCGGCGCTCCTGCAGCATCGGCAGCTGCATGAAACGCTGGCCCAGCAAGGGCAGCGGGCCGACAAGGCCTCCAAGGTCGAGGCGACCAACTGACAAACCGGTGGCCTTGGGTGATCGGAAGTCCACCCAGGGCTACTTTCCAAGGGACGCCAGCTCACAAGGCCACCAAGTGGCAGGCGGCAGGTGAAGAAAATCCCGCCGCACGGGCAGTTCAAATTCATCCGCGGAGCAACTGCGTGGCCAGCGCCATTCGACCAGGGCACCTGCCTGGTTCAACGCATCAGACCCTGATTGCGGACCACTCCCCACCTTGCGCTGAGCCAGCGCGGTCTTTCCGGTCACCGACTGCGATGAGCTGCGAGTAGTCGGCCCGGCCGCAGAGCAATACCCGTGCTACCTGTTACTGGAACGATCCGCCAAGACCGGCGCGCGGTCTGCTTCCCAGCGAAGAGGGCAGCGAGCCTGGCCGGGGTGTTTGAGTACGGCAGTGTCTGACCCGCGCCCGCAGGAAGGGGCAGTTCGGTGAAACCAGAAGCCCATCGCGTATCACCCGGATCGGGTGATACGCGACCTGTCGTAGCTCAGCGGTCAGTCTGCCGGCTGGTTGCCGACAGGCCCGGGCAGGGGGGCAGCAGCTAGGGGGGCAGGGACGTCTACACGCGGAATCGACGAATCTGCCCGTTCAGCTGCACCGCCAGTTCAGACAGCTGCTGGCTGGCGACGCGGGTCTGGTGGGCGCCGGCGGCCGTCTGGACCGACAGGTCGCGGATCCGCACCAGGTTACGGTCGACCTCGCGGGCCACCTGAGCCTGTTCCTCCGCAGCACTGGCGATCACCAGATTGCGCTCGTCAATACCTGACACCGACTGGGCGATGGTTTCCAGGGCGCCGCTGGCGGCCTGCGCCTGTTCACGGGTCTGGCGCGCCTGGTCGGCACTGGTCAGCAAGGCATTCACGGTCTGGCCGGTGCCGTGCTGGATGCTGCCGATCATCTTCTCGATTTCGCGCGTGCTGTCGCCGGTCCGCTGGGCCAGCCCCCGTACCTCGTCCGCCACGACCGCGAAGCCGCGACCGGCATCGCCGGCCCGCGCGGCCTCGATGGCCGCATTGAGCGCCAGCAGGTTGGTCTGCTCGGCTACCGAGCGGATGACGTCGAGGACCTGGCTGATGTTGCGGGTCTGTTCGGCCAGCTCACGGGCGCGATCGCTGGCACTCAGCACATTGTCGGTCAGGGTCTCGATCGCAACCAGGGTGTTGCCCAGCTGCTGTTGGCCGTCACGCGCGCTGGCCGCGGCCTGGCGCGAATCGGTAGAGGTGGAGGTAGCATTGCCGGCCACTTCCTCGACCGCCTGGCTCATCTCTGTCACGGCGGTGGCCGCCATTTCGATTTCGCTGTTCTGCTGCTGCAGGCCGGTAGCGCTCTCCTGCATGACGGCGGTCATTTCCTCGGCGGCGGAGGCCAGTTGGGTGGCGGACTGGCCCAGATGACCCAGGGTGTCACGCAGATTGGTCTGCATCTGCTGCATGGCCTGCAGCAGTTGGGCGGCCTCGTCGTGACCACGGGCATCCAGGGTCTGGGTCAGGTCGCCAGCGGCAATGACCCTGGCCGCGGCTACCGCGTTGGCTATGGGGTAGGTCAGGCTGACCGTCATGCGCCAGGCGAGCAGGAGCGTCAGCCCCAGCGCGAGGCCGATGGACAGCCAGGTGATCGTCTTGGAGTTGCTGTAGGTGACACCCGCGTTCTCCGCGGCGGCCTTGACGCCCTCCTGGTTCACCTTGCGCAGGGCCTCGGTGCTCTCGTTCATCCTGGCGCCCAGCTGGGCCATGCCCGACTGCACCAGGGCCCGGCCTTCTTCCACCTTGCCGGCGACGACCAGATCGGCCAGCTGGTTGACGTTATTGAGGTAGTCCCGGTGGACCTGGCGCAGGCTCTCGAAGGCCTGGCGTTCACGATCGGAGCTGACCAGCTTGGCATAGCGACCGAAGGCCTCCGCGACCTCGCCGCTGATGCTGTCGATCTTCCTGCGGGTATTGGCGACGGTCGAGGCGTCAGGAATGGCCAGCAGGCGCAGCACCTCGATGCGGGTACGGGCCAGCTGCAAAGCGAGGTTGTCGGCCTCCACGATGCTCGGAACGCTGTTGTTTTCGATCACCAGGCTCTGGCCCCTGATCTGCGACATCTGGGTGATGCCGAAAATACCCAGGCCGGCTACCAACGCGGCGAGTAGACCGAAACACAACAGGCTGCGGGTGGCGATGTTGAACGCGCGAAGGGTCATATCCATGTACCGGTTGGGGGTGTGATGAACATAACGGCAATGGCCCAGATAACTTGAGCGGATGCCTTCAAGGACGCGGGTTTCGGCCTGTTTTTCGAAGTCGTGACCGCTTGAATTGAAGCAGACGCTCATGCGATCGATACGGACTTCCGCCATGAGTGACGGCCGTCTGCTGAGCGTTGATGCGAGCGATGTCGTCCTGGCCGAGACCGGATCAAGGCTGCCCTCGGCATCCCCGGAGGATTGGGGCGGAGCCCGCGAGGTCAGGCGTCCGGGGCAGCCCCGGAAAAGCGCGGCTAGGCCTCGGAGCACTGCTGCTGTTAGTTTGCCTTTTCTACGACCGCGGACGCGAAGACAATGACAGACCGCCAGTTGATCATCCCCGACAGCATGAAAGGGCTTGTCGAACGTGCGGGTTATGTACCGGCGGTGAAGGTCGGCAAGACGCTCTATTGCGCAGGGCAGGTGGGCCGTACGCCGGAGCTGGAGGTTATCCAGGATCCCGAGCAGCAATTCCGGGCGGCCTGGGACAATCTTCGCACTGTCTTGGCAGCGGGTGGCTGTACGTTCGAGGATGTGGTGGAGTTGACGACCTTCCACGTCGACCTGCATAGGCACATGCCGGTCTTCAGGCGCGTGAAGGATGCCGTCTTTCCCAGAGGGACGTGCGCCTGGACCTGCATCGGCGTCGCCGAACTGGCCCGTGCCGGACTGCTCGCGGAAATCAAGTGCATCGCCGTGCAGCGATAGACCCTGCCGCCCCGGCTGTTCGGCCTGATGGCGCTGCCTGTGCGTAACGCTCGCTCAGCGTCCGGGTTGCGAAAACAGCTGAAGGGCTGCGGCCCTCAGGATCGGATAGCCAGATGAGCGGTCCTTCATTCGCCTCCGCGAACCCTGGAGGCGATCGTTCCAACCCATTCAGGAAGCACTGTGATGAATAAAGATGGCAGCGAAACCTCGGCGGGCTATCTGTTGCTGGGCTACGTCGATGCCCGCCTGTTGGCGCTGTACCAGGCCGGGGTAGTGCCCAGGCTCGAACTCGCGCGTACCCCGGCTGCGCTGACCGCAACGGGGCAGGCCGCCGAAGCGGCGGTCCCGCTGTATATCCAGCAGGGCGCTGCACACGACTTCCTGCCCGGGTCGGGCCCGAGCGAGTCCGCTCAGCCGGTTGAAGCGGATGAACCGGGGTCTGTCCCTGCGCAGGACAGCCTGGCCCGCCCTGTGGCGGAGGATGCCGAATGGCATTCCTTCAATGCGCTTGAACAACAACTGGAGCTGCCGGACGAGGACGCGGAGGACTACTCCCTGGAAGAGCGGCGCGAAGCCACCCGCCTGGCGTTGGCGGCGCTCGAAGCGGGGGAGGAGGTCAGCGTTCCGCTGCTCAGGCAGGCGCCCGAGAAATAGTGGCAATTAGCTATATATAGGGCTAAGGTTAATAGCCTTAACCTCAGACTGTGTCATCCTAAGCACCTTCTCCGCCGTTTCTTGCACTATGACCGCCTCACGAAGACCTCCTCGCGGTGCAGGCCGCACGGCCAAGCCCGATTCCCTCCGCGCTGCTCATGAGCAGATCACCCGCAACAGCGGGACCCTCGCCGATATCGCCGATCTGATCGAGATGGAAGGCAAGGCCAGGCCAGGACGTCAGCCGCCCGGGCAGCCCACCCGCGCCCGGTCCGAAGCCGCCAATCCGGCAGAGACGTCCAAGGCAAAAGCCGCGGGGGATAGCAGCGGCGGCCATTTCCTGGTGCAGCCCGTGTTCGGGATACCGCTGGTGGCGCTGCTGGTCTGCGCCCTGATCCTGGGCGCTGCGGTAGGGGTACCGCTAGGCGTGGTCACCTATGGAAGCGCGCTCTGCACGGCGGTGCTGGATAGCCTGGCGATCTTCTAGACGAACCGTAGGCAGGGCATCGCCGCCGGCCCCCGGCAGGGCGCCGGAAGTCGGTTAGCGCTAGGCGTCAGGCTTCCAGCGACGCCGTAAGCTGGAATTCCTGACCGCTAGGAGCCGCCGCGGGTCTGCCCAGCAGATACCCCTGGGCGAGCCGGACGCCCAGCTGCTGCAGCTGCGCCAGTTGTTCAGGGGTTTCCACGCCTTCGCAGAGCACCTCGAGTTTCATGGCCTTGCCCAGCAGCAACAGGGAGGTCAGGACCTGGCCACGCTGTTCCTCGTCCTCGATCGCCAGGATCCGGCGATCGAGCTTGATCAGCTGGAAGGGCAGTTCGAGGATGGGGCCGAGGCCGGCAAAGCCGCTGCCGAAGTCGTCCAGGGCCATGCGGATGCCCAGCAGCTGGAGCAGGGCGAAGGACTGGCGGGTCTTGGTATCTATGACCAGTTCCACCCCTTCGGTGACCTCCAGGACCAGGCGGTTGGGCGCCAGGCGCGAGAGCCTGAGGGCCGCGGATACCCGCTCATGCAGGATGGGATCGGCGAATTGCAGCGGCGACAGGTTGATGGAGATGCTCAGGTGTGGAGGCCACTGACTGGCCGCGAGACAGGCCTCCTTCACCACCCACTCGCCCAGGGCGATGATGAAATTGCCCTGTTCCGCGAGCGGGATGAAAACCTCCGGCGAGACCATGCCCAGGGTCGGATGCTGCCAGCGCAGCAGCGCTTCGTAACCCGTCACCTGCCGGGGATCGACGCGATAGATGGGTTGGTAGTGCAGCAGGAATTCGTTGCTCGCGAGTCCCTTGCGGACATCCTCCGGGGTGAGCAGCGCGGCATGGTCGAGCGGTGCGCCCAGGATGGCATCGACGCCCCCTTCGAAGACCCGGTCCCGGCCCTCGCGCTTGGCGCGATAGAGCGCGCGGTCGGCACAGTCCAGCAGGTCGTCGGCGCTGCTCAGACCGGCCAGGCCACTGCGGGCGATGCCGATGCTGACGGTGACCCGGGTCTTGTCGTCCTGACGCCCCTGGTGCGGGATCTGCAGGTCGCGAACGCGTTCCAGGATGGCCTCCGCCACGTCCAGCGCCTCGGCCGGGCCGACCCGGTCCAGGAGGACGACGAACTCCTCGCCACCATAGCGACCGATCCTGTCACCCGGGCCCAGCCCGACCGCCAGGGCCTTGGCCACGGAGCGCAGGCAGTCATCCCCGGCGAGGTGGCCGTAGTAGTCGTTGTAGCGCTTGAAGTGATCCACGTCGATCAGCAGCACGGCGCCTTGCTCTCCGGCCAGGCGGCGTTGCCAGAAGTCTTCGAGGAGCGGGCGGAGCTGACGACGATTGGCCAGCCCGGTGAGGGAGTCGGTTTCCGAAAGGATCTGCAGATCCTGATTGGCCGAATTGAGAGACGCCAGGCGGACTTCTTCGCGCAGCTTGTAGAGGTAGGAGCGGCGCCCTTCGACGTTGAGCCAGTAACTGGCCAATAGCGAAAAGAACGCCATCACGATGGCGTTGGTCATCATCAGCCCGCCGACGATTGGTGACACCGGCGCTTCATGGACGGCAAGGGCGATCACCGACAGGGCGAAGCCGTTGAACAGCAGGGCCGGCAGCAGCGGACTCTTCATGCAGGTGTTGACGAAGGCCAGCATCAGCGGCCAGGTGAAGATGAACAGTGTCTGATTCATCTCCCTGCCCGGTGGGCCGTTGATCACCATGTTGTAGACCACCACCAGGCCGACATAGAACGGCAGCGAGGCCAGGGTTTCGCGCCAACGTGTCGGCACCACCTGCAGCAGCACCACGACCAGCAGCGCGAAGGGGGTGGCGATCCCCAGCATCTGGGCGGCCGCCCAGGGCAGGGCGTCTTGCAGCAGGAGCCACCACCAGATCAGAAAGCTGTCGTAGCTCAGGGTGCCGATCAGCAGGCAGCGAGTGAGGTGCCGCGTGCGCTGCTTGTGGATATCCAGCTGAAACAGGCGCTCCAGCACCGAGACGAAGGCAAAGGGCCCGACCGGCACAGCAAGCGTCTGATCGACAAGCCGACCCAGTTCTGGTGAGGTTTTCATGCGTGACCTGGACTGACAGAAGAGATATCAATGTGCGATAAGTGACATTGATAATATCAATATGATGGCACCTAGTGACCGGCCGCTGGTGCAGGGATTCAGCCGAAATGACCGGCGGTTGAGTTGGAGAACCTGACGGTGCGAGCCCCTGCCGCAGGCTGCTGCGGCAGGGGCTCGGGCTGTTGTCAGACCTGGAAGCGGCGGGTCATTTCCTGCAGCCGGACACCGATGCGCGCCAGCTCCGTGCTCGAGGAGGCGGTCTCCTCGCTGGCGGCGGCGGTCTGCTCGGAGATGTCGCGGACGTTGGTCACGCTGCGGCTGATTTCTTCACCCGCCGTGCCCTGCTGCTCCGCGGCGCAGGCGATCTGCTCGTTCATCGACTCGATGTCCTTGACCGAGCGGGTGATGCGCTTGAGCAGCTCGCCCGCTTCGCGCGACAGGCCGACGCTGCTGTCGGTCAACTGCACGTTATGGTCGAGCACCGCCGCCATGCGGTCGGTGCTCTGGTGCAGACCGGTGATGAGCTGGGCGATCTCGTCCGTCGAGGAGCGGGTGCGCTGCGCCAGGCCGCGGACCTCGTCGGCGACCACGGCGAAGCCGCGTCCCGCCTCGCCGGCGCGGGCGGCTTCGATGGCGGCATTGAGCGCCAGCAGATTGGTCTGCTCGGAAACCGCCTTGATCACGTCGAGCACGCCACCGATGCTGTCGGCATGATCGCGCAGGGCGGCCATGGCGATCTTGGTCGACGCCATTTCGCCGGCCAGCAGTTCGATCTGGGCGACGGCCTTGTTGACGGCCTGGTCTCCCTGCTGGGCCTGCTGACTGGCCTCCAGCGCCGAGCGCGCGGCGGCCCCGGCGTTGCGCGCCACTTCGTGGGTGGTCGCCGTCATTTCCTGCATCGCGGTGGCGATCTGATCGGTCTCGACCTTCTGGGATTGCACCCCGGCACTGGTCTGCTCGGTTACCGCCGACAGCTGCTCGGCGGCACTGGCGACCTGGACGACGCCATCCTTCACTTCGCCGATGAGTCCGCGGAGGTTGGTGGTCATCTGCTGCATGCTGATCTGCAGCGCGCCCAGTTCATCCTTGCGGGTCACCTCCAGCTGACGGGTGAAGTCGCCGTTGGCGACCGTCTGTGCCAGGAGAACGGTGTCCTTCAGCGGGCGGACGATGGAGCGGGTGATCAGCCAGGCGCCCAGGAGGCCCAGAGCGATCGCGATGGTCAGCCACACCAGCAGCAGCTGGCGTGCACCGCTCACATCCGTCAGCTGGAATTCCTTCTGGATCGCGGTGAGCTTGTCGGCGACCGACAGCAGCGTGGTGATGGTGGTAGTGATACCGGCCTGACCCTGGTCCACCTGGGCCTGGGTGGTGATCAGCTGTTGCAGGCGCTGCTGGTAGCCGTCGAGTTCGCTGCCAAGCTTCTGCAACGCCTCGGTCGGCAGGGTGCTGGTCGTAGCGAGTTGTTTGACCTTTGCCTGGATACCGTCCAGGGCGCCATGGGCAGCGGCCTCGTTGTCCTTGGTGGGCGTGGTGGCATAGCTACGCAGGGCAATGCGCATCCGCTGCAGGTCGATGAAGAGGGCCGCTACCTGCTGACGGTCTTCGACTCGCCCTTCCTGGGCATTGGCCGCCGTGGCCAGGGCCAGCAGATAGGTGTTGGCCGCTTCCGCCGTGGCGGTCGCTGCCTGCTGGACGGTCGCACGCTCCCGCGTGGCCGTCACTACCTGGGTGTAGAAGTCCCGATAGCGCTTGAGTGCGGCCTGGGCTTCGCTCAGCAAAGCCTCGTTGGCCTTCGAGTTGAAGTTGGGAATGATGCTCTGCAGTTGGGCTTCGAGCTTGTCGAGCGCGGCCAGCCATTTGGCCGCCTGGGCCTCGTCGGCCTTGACGATGTAGACGAGTCGCTCGATGCGCATATCGCGCGCCAAGGTGCTGAATCCGGAGATGTCGCCGATTCTTTCGCTCCGATCGCGCAGGGCGTCGGTAGCCTGCCATCCGGTGTAGGCCACCAGCAGGATCATGCCGATGAGCAGGGAGAAGCCGAGTGCCAGCTTGGCCCGGACGCTGATGTTGCTGAGGAAATTCCAGCCATTGTGCTGCATGTGGACTACCTGGAGAGGAGGGCCGGGTGGAAGCACCTCAGCCGGATTAACGGTGATTTGTTATCACGATAGCTTTAAGCCCTTGGACGGGCTCTGAATACCTGACGCCATGGAGGTGCCGTCAGTCGCTGCTCGCGGGGGGCGCGGCGCGCATCAAGAGCGCCCTGAGCGTTGTGGATGGGTCTGACCCTAGCCAAGAAAAAGTGATCCATGTCACACCTTTTCCAGAGATGGCTGGTGGCTATTCCTGGATGGACGGCGTGTCGCCATCATGGGGAACCCGGGTTTCCTCGCGGGCGGACACTGGGCAAAAAGGGTCCTCCGGCGTAGACCTCCAGGGGCTGCCGGCGGATCAGGGAGCCGGGCGACTTGCCAATCGCCTCGGTCGAGAACTACTGTATAAAAGAACAGTTATGGAGCCCGCGCCCATGGCCCAGAGCCAGCCATCCCAGCTGACCTCCTATGATCGCCTGACGATGCGGGTGTCGCGGCTGGTGAACAACGCGCGCGGGGTCATCGACAAGCACGTGCATGTGGAGCGCCTGGAAGCGAGCAGCGAGGACTGGGAATTGTTGCTTGAAGCCTTTGGCGAGACCGAAGGCCTGATCGTGGCCCATCGCGATGACGGCAGCATCGACCTGTTCTGGAAGGTCAGCTACGACGATTTCTGAGCGGTCATGACAGAGCGCCGGCTTCGCAAGCGGCTTGGCGCTGGAAGGAGGTTGACCATGAATATCCAGCGCCTGGGGCCTGCCTGGGCCCCCGTCTACCGGCAACTGATGCTGGACGCCTATGCCCGACATCCGGAAGCCTTCACCTCCAGCCCCGAGGAGCGGGCGGCGCTGCCGCTCGACTGGTGGGAGCGTCGGCTGCAAGAGGATGACCAGGCACAAGAGCTCGTCTGGGGCGCAACCCGGGGCGCGGAGCTGCTGGGCGTTGTCGGTCTTGGCCGCGAGACGCGGGAAAAGGTCCGGCACAAGGCGACCCTGTTCGGGCTGTACGTCCCTGATCGTTACCGGCGTCTGGGAATCGCCAAGGGCCTGCTGGACGAACTCCTGACCCATGCGCAGGGGTTGCCCGGGCTCAGGGTCGTTCAGCTCACGGTGACCGAGGGTAATGATGCCGCGCTGGCGCTGTACCGGCAGGCGGGCTTCAACCTCTTCGGCAGCGAGCCGCTGGCGATCGCCGTGGGGGATGGCTTGCTTACCAAGCTGCACCTCTGGTGCGATCTGGACAGGTTGCGCCGCGGCTAGCGCGTCCCTGCCATCCACCACACCGCGATCCTTTCCCGGCCGGGCGCCAGATCGCGGTCCCGATGGTCATGAGATGTTGTGAAACTGCCTCCAAATCGCCGCCACACCGTCACATCACCGCTCTAGGCTCGCCGCCCCAAGACAGCTTGTAACAAGTTGTATCCACAGGGCCAAGGAGAAGAGCTGGTGAAACGTTCAGGTAACAAACCCGCGGTGTTGACGGTCGCGTTCGCGGCCTCGCTGTTGGCGCTTTCGGTGCAGGCGGCCAGCCGTTCGGGCAACAACGCCATCAATGGCGTCGACCTGCTGTCAGGCTACAACAGGCTCTGGACCCCCGGCGCCACCTGGAACACCGGCACGCCCACCGCCTTCGGGGCGCCCATCCTGCAGCGCAATATCCAATACGTGGTCGACCTCGCGAAAGCCCGCACCCAGGCCCAGGAGATAGCGGCCTACTACGACGACCGCCGTGACCAGAGCTACAGCCTGATCAGCGGCCTGGGTTCCCTGGCCAATGGCTACCTGGCCGGCTCCGGCGCCTTCACCACCATCCCGGTGTTCGACGCCTCCACCCAGACCACCAAGTACAACGACAACGGCAACGGTGCCGGCGACGCCAACACGCAACTGGGCAAGGTGGTGCAGCTGGTCCAGGCGATCCGCAACGATGCCTCCACCACTCCGGCGAAGAACGCCTACCAGTATCCGCGGCCCTGGCGGCAAGCCAGCGTGGACATCGTGCCGCTGTCGTTGCGTCCGGCGCTCAGCACCACACCGCAGAGCGACGGCGGCTTTCCCAGCGGCCATACCAACGCGGCCTACCTGGCGGCCATGGGCTTCGGCTACGCCGTACCCCAGCGCCTGGGTGAAGAACTCTTCCGCGCCTCGGAGCTGGGCAACAACCGCATCGTCGCCGGCATGCACTCGCCGCTGGACGTGATAGGTGGCCGCATCACCGCCACCTATTTCGCCATCGACAACCTGGTCAACAACGCCCAGCTGCGCAGCGATGCCTTCGCCCAGGCCCAGGCCTACTTCGCCCAGCAGTGCGGCGGCGACATCAACACCTGCGTGGACGGCATCGATCCGGCCACCGACCAGCAGTCCCAGCACGCCCAGGACAAGGCGCTGTACACCGCCCGTATGACCTACGGCTTCGCTCCCGTCGGTCCGACCAACCTGGCGCCGGTGGTGCCGATCAACGCCGAGGTGCTGCTGGAGACGCGCTTTCCCTATCTCACCGCCAGTCAGCGCCGCGACATCCTGGCCAGCACCGAGCTGTCTTCCGGCTATGTGGTCATCGACGAATCCAACGGCTACGGTCGCCTCAACCTGATGGCCGCGGCCGACGGCTACGCGGCCTTCACCGGCAATGTCAGCGTCAACATGGAGGCCAGCCAGGGTGGCTTCAACGCCCGCGACGCCTGGCGCAATAACATCGCTGGCAGCGGCAGCCTGACCAAGAACGGCAGCGGCGAACTCACCCTCAGCGGCGTCAACACCTACAGCGGCGGGACGGTGATCAATGGCGGCACCCTGCGTGGCCATGCCCAGGCCTTCGGCAGCGGCGACATCACCGACAACGCCACCCTGGTGCTGGATCAGTCGGTCAACAGCAGCCTGGTCAACAACCTGCACGGTAGCGGTAGCCTGGTGAAGACCGGGGACGGCTCCCTGAGCCTGACCGGCAACAGCGACTTTTCCGGTACCACCCGCGTCAACCGGGGTCGCCTGGCCATTAACGGCAACCTCGGTAATTCGGCGGTCACCGTCAACACGGGCGCCATCCTTGGCGGCACCGGCAGTCTCGCCAGCCTGCGCGTGGCCGAGGGCGGCATCCTCGCGCCCGGCAACTCGGTGGGGCAACTCAACGTTAACGGCAACGCCGTCCTCGACCAGGGCTCGATCTATCAGGTCGAGACCGATGCCAGCGGCCGCGCCGATCGCCTGGTGGCCAGTGGCAGCATCACCGTCGACGGCGCCACCCTGGCGCTGGTTTCCAGCCCCTCCTGGCAGCCGCTGGGCAGCTATCAGCTGCTGAGCGCGGGCAATGGCCTGAGCGGCCGCTTCGGCCAGATCCAGTCCGACTTCGCCTTCCTCACCCCGACCCTGAGCTATGGCGCCAACCAGGCGACCCTGAGCCTGGCGCGCAATGGCGTGGCCTTCGCCGAGCTGGCCGAGGGCCGCAACGCCCGCGCCGCCGCAATGGGCCTGGATAACGCCGGTGCCGGCAATGCCTTGTGGAATCAGGTGGCCGCGACCAACGCCGCCGGCGCCCGGAGCACCTTCCAGAGCCTGGGCAACGAGCTGCACGCCTCGACCAAGACCGTACTGGTGGAAAACAGCCGGCTGGTACGCAATGCCATGAGCGATCGCCTGAGCGACGCCCAGGACGAGCTGCCGTCCGGCTCCGGCATCCAGGGGCTGGCCGGCAGTCGCGAGCGCGGTCTGGTCTGGACCCAGGCCCTTGGCGCCTGGGGTCGCAACGACGGCAGTCACGACGCCAGCAGCCTGGGCAGCCACAGCCGTGGCCTGCTGATCGGCAGCGACGTACCCCTGGACAGCGGTTGGCGCGTCGGCGGGTTGGTGGGCTTCGGTCACACCGATCTCGACCTGCGCGGCGAGTCCGGTTCGGCGGACAGCACCGACTACCACCTGGGCCTCTATGCTGGCCAGCAGTGGGACGCCCTCAGCCTCAAGCTGGGCCTGGCCCACAGTTGGCACTCGGTGGAAGCGCGGCGCAACCTGGCGATCCTCGGTAACGACCAGCGCCTGGCGCCGGACTACGATGCCGGTACCAGCCAGGCCTTCGGCGAACTGGCCTATCGGATCGAGCAGGGCGGCCTGAGTCTGGAGCCCTTCGCCAATCTGGCCCGGGTGCATCTGCAGACCGATGCCTTTCGCGAGCGCAGCGGTGCGCTGGAACTGGACAGTCGGCGGCAAACCACCGATGCGACCTTCAGCACCCTGGGCCTGCGCCTGGCGGCCAAGCCACTCGGTGGGCTGAAGGTGGTGCCGAGCGCAACCCTGGGCTGGCGCCATGCCTTTGGCGACACCACCCCCGAGCACGAGTCGGCCTTTGCCGGTGGCCCGGACTTCAAGCTGGTGGGGGCACCCATTGCGCGGGACGCGGCGGTGGTGCGTGGCGCCCTGGACCTGGCGCTGAGCGAGACGGTGTCGCTCGGATTGGGCTATGAGGGTCAGCTGAGCAGCCATACCAAGGACCAGGACCTCAACGCCCGGCTCAGCTGGCGCTTCTGAGGAAAGGCGTCCTGGCTGTCCGAAAGGGCAGGGCGCCTGGCCCGGGCAGGAGGCTGCCGGAAACGGACAGCCTCCTGCCGTGAGGGCTAGAAGGACGCCAGATTGTCCGGCGTGATCAGCTGGAAGGGGACCTGGGTGAGATTGCTGCTGGTGGAGCCGTTGGCCAGCCGCAGGGCCATGTCCACCACGCCCTGGCCCTGGCCCTTGGCGTCCTGCAGCACGCTGACCGCCAGCTTGCCCTCGCGCATCTCCTGCAGCCCGTCGGGGGTGCCGTCGATGCCGCCCACCAGGTATTTCGAAAGCGGCTTGCCGGCCTTTTCCAGACCGCGGATCGCGCCGATGGCCATCTCGTCGTTGTTGGCGGCGACGATATCGAAGGCCACGCCCTTGTCGACCCACTGCAGAACGCGTTCGGTCGCCTCACTGCGCTGCCAGTTGGCCGAGGCCTTCACCACCACCTGCATGTCGGGGTACTTGGCGACGACCTTCTCGACGCTTTCGGTGCGCAGCTTGGTCGCCGGGTGGGCCGGTTCGCCCATCAGGATGGCCACCTTGCCCTTGTAGCCGGCACGGCGAGCCAGCTCCTCCATCTGCATCGTCGCGGCCTCTACCTCGTCCGAGCCGACGAAGCCGGCATAGGCGGGCAGGGGAGAGACGCTGGGACGATAGTTGATGAACACCAGCGGCACCTTGCTGCTCATCGCCAGCGACAGCATCTCCTGGGTATGGCTGTCGTCGATGAGATTGACGATGACCGCATCGACATGGGCCGCGATCAGGTTGCGGTACTGGCGCAACTGCAGGGCGCTGTCACTGTTGGCGTTTTCCAGGAAGACGTCGGCGTCCAGGGTATGGGCGCGTTCCTCGACATTGTTGATCAGCAGGGTGCGGAAGTTGTCGCGCTTGGAGGTCAGGACGCCGATCAGCGGGGCGCTGGCGTGGGCCAGGTTGGCGCAGGTGGCGGCCAGCACGAGACCGGCGAGAAGGCGAAGCTTTGGCTTGAACATGAGTCGGTCCCCGGTCAGACACTGAAACGTTGCAGCAGCTCGCGCTGCCGGCTGGCCATGCGCGAGAGGTCCTCGCTGCTCTGCGCGGCGCTGTCGGCACCTTCTGCAGCCCTGAGCGCGGCGTCGTTGATCTGCACCATCATGCGGCTGGTTTCCTGCACGGTGGCGCTCTGCTCTTCGGTGGCGGCGGCGATCTGGGTATTCATCTCGCGGATGGTGCCGACCGCCTGGCTCATGCTCTGCAGGGCTTCCCGGGCGGAGGAGGCCAGTTGCACGCACTCCCCGGACTGGGCGCGGCTCACCCCCATGATTTCCACCACCGAATGGATCTTCTGCTGCATCTGTTCGATCTGTTGCTGGATCTCGCTGGTGGAGGCCTGGGTTCGACTGGCGAGGGAACGTACCTCGTCGGCGACCACGGCGAAGCCGCGCCCCTGCTCACCGGCGCGAGCGGCTTCGATGGCGGCGTTGAGGGCGAGCAGATTGGTCTGCTCGGCGATATTGCGGATGGCGTCGACGATGCCGTCGATGCTCTGGCCATAGCCCTGCAATTCATCGGTGGCCTGGGCGGCGACCTGGATCTGCCGTGCCTGGCGCTGGATGCTGTCGATGGTCTCGGCGACGGTGGTGCCGGTCGCCGTGCTCAGTTCGAAGGTGTGGTCGACCGCATCCTTGGTGTCGATGGCGCGCTGAGCCACCTCGGCCACGGTGCTTTCCATCTGGGTCATCGCCGAGGCGGCGGAGCCGAGCCGCTCGGTCTGCTCCTCCACGGCGCGGGTGGTACTGGCACTGATGTCGGCATTGGCCAGGGCGGTATGCCGGAGGTCGTCGGCCGACTGGGTGAGGGTCTGCACCGTGGTCTGCAGCGAACGGATCAACTCGTTGAGATAGCCGCCCAGTTCGCTGAATTCGTCCTTGCGGCGCACATCGAACTGGACCCGCAGATCGCCGGCCGTGACCTGGCGCAGCGAGTCGCGGAACGCCTGCAGCGGTCGCCGCAGACCGCGGGCGACCCACAGGCCGATGATCACGGCGGCGCAGATCGCCAGCAGGGCAACGATCGCCAGGACCTGGCGGCTGGTGGCCACGCTGGCATCGGTATCGCCCTTGGCTTGTTGCGCCACGGCGACGGCACCGGCGCTGAGGGTGCGCAGCGCATCCAGGGTCGCCTGCAGGGCGGTGCCGGTGCGCTGGCGCTGGGCGTCGAACTGGGCCTCGGCCGCGGCCTGCCGCTCATAGCCCTGGCGCAGGCCGTCGGGCGCGGTCATCTCGTGCAGCAGACGGGTGACCATCACCCCCACGATGCGCGCGCTGCGCTCGTCGATGGCGGCCAGGGCGCGCAGCCGATCGGTGATGACATCCTGCTGCTGGTTGAGCGTCACCGCCAGACCTGGCAGATCCAGGCGGGCCGCCTGAGCGGCGAAGGCGGCATAGGTCTTGTCCGTCTCGATCAGCAGCATCTGGGCGGCGCGAACCGCCGCGCTGGCACCTTCCGCCTTCTGTTGCGCACTGTAGGCCTGCAGGTAGCTGGACAGTCGATTGGCCTCCGGCGTGGCATAGCCCTGCAGGGTCCGGGTGGCACGGCGCACCTCGACCAGCTGGCGATAGCTGTCGATGAGGATTTTTGCCTGGTCGCCATAGGCGTTGCCCAGCTTCTGCTCCTGAGCGAGCGCCTGGATCAGCGGGTCGTGGCCGCGCAACAGCGCCGGCAAACGCTGGTGCAGCTGAAGGTAGTCGGCGAACTGCTGCTGGAATTGCTGCTCGTGCGTGGCGATCGGCGCGGAATCGGTCTCGGCCAGCAGGCTGAGCAGGGTCTGGTTGGCGCCCAGCAGCTGCACGTTGATTTCGCCGACGGCCTGGCCGAGCGGCGCGGATTGCTCGGTGATGACCGCCAGCCGCTCATGGATGGACTGGGTACTGGTGAAGCTTACGGCGACGATACCCAGCAGCAGCAGCACCAGAAGAGCGATGCCGCCGACTACCCGTTGAAGAAGCGTCATGGTTGTTCCCTGCTTTGTTATCGGTGTAGAGGCAGGAGGCCATTGGCGGCAGGTGTCATCGTGCGTCTCGATGCCTGTCCATGGCCAACATCCCCGCAGCCTAGTCTTATCGCCTGACCTTTCCGCAGGGTCTGCAGACGTGCGGCCTGCGCCGGGCGATCAGCTGTCGTCGACACCCGCCAGCGCTCGTGCCAGAGCCTGGCGTGCCGTTTCGCGTGCTGGACGGGCAGCTGCATCCCCTGACGGCCAGGCACGGGTCGGGGGCTCGAATAGCGCCACCGTGCGACGGACACCTCAGGTTGCGATCCTGAAGTGCTCGGCCAGAAACCAATCCGGGCTTCGCCAGGTCCCTGAAAGGTCTCTTTTCTCAGGATTACCCGATGTCCAAAGCTCTGCTGTGCTCCCTCGTACTGGCTACCGCCGCAACCCTGACGGCGTGCGACAAGACCTCCGAAGACCACGCCCAGGACGCTCAGACCCATAGCCAGAAGGCCCAGGAGAAGGCGGCCGAAGGCAAGGTCGAGCGCGCCTCCAAGGAGCAGGCCAAGGCGCAGGAAGACCGGGCCCAGGCCAATGAAGCCGCGGCCACCGAGGGGCGCAACACGCCTCCCGATTCCGCCGTGCCCGGCTATATCAAGACGCCCGGCAAGGAAAATCCCTGAGTCTCGACCCCGGTCGGCGGTCGGTTCAGGACCGGCCGTCGAGGGGGCGAAGCGAGAGGCAAGGCCTGCCGCAAGAGGGCTTAGCGCCTTCTTTGCTGTCCCGCGAAATCAGGTCGTGACGCTCTCGTTGGCGGAACATCCGGAGAGCAGGAGGACGAGGGCCAGGGCAAGGCTCTGATCGGCGGCGCGGTGAACGGGCCTCGGCGTGCCGACGACAGCCATCATCGAGGCGAGCAACGGCTGTTTACATCCGGGCCAGGACGATTAGAGTAGGGGCCACTTCGCCATCATTCGTCCAGCCTCCGGAGCCGCCATGAGCCTTTCGCGACCGATCCACTGGTATCGTGCCCGCAGCACGCTCGAAATCGTCGCCCTGGGCCTGGGCGTCATCGCGTTGGTGATCGCTGTCGATCAGGGCCTGCGCAACTCGCCCTCGGAACACCTCGCCGACTATCACGCCTGCAAGGGTGACGGTGGCCTGGCGCGAATGAACGCCATCGGCGAAATCGTCTGCCGGCTGCCCAGTCCGGTGATCGGCCAGGTGGCAGCCAAGACCCCGGCGGTCTCCGGCCTCTAAACCACCGTCAGGCTTCGCACTGCGCGGCCCGTTCAGGATCAGCCCGATCCTGTGACCGGACCTTTTCGGCCCGGTGATGCCTCTTTCCTGCATTCCTTCCTGATGCCGTCCTGACCTCTGGACGTGGATCACGGCTGCCTGGCATTCGCGATGCGAACAGCTATTGCTTACCGTAACATTTGATAATGAGAGTTTTTATCATTTAAAGTGCTGGCCCTCGCGGGATCCCGCGAAGAGCAGCCTTCAAGTGCACGGCGTCGGCTGCAACGCCACGGTCACAAGGATCACCATGAACACCCAAGGAACCCTCTGCCAGCCCGTCCGCCTTCGCCGCGGGGCTCTCCGTCAGCTGCTCCTGATCGGCGCGCTGATTCCCTTTCCGCTGACGGCCCTGGCCGCCACGGTGGCCGAGCAGAACGCCACGGAACTGGACACCCTGACCATCGAAGGCAACCGCCTCTACGACATGGCGCCCTCGGAACAGACCGGCGGCTATACCGTGGATTCGGCGACCGTGGGCACCAAGACGCCGGCTGCCCTGCGTGACATTCCCCAGTCGATCACCTCTTACACCAGCGACTACATCAAGGACCGCAACTTCAACACCCTGGACGAGCTGGCCAAGTCCACCGCCGGCCTGCGGGTGCTGACCAACGACAGCGGGCGTTCCTCCATCTATTCGCGTGGTTACGAGTACGACGAATACAACATCGACGGCCTGCCGGCGCCCATGACCAGCATCTTCGGCACCGTGCCCATCCTTTCGCCCTTCGACCGGGTCGAGATCATGCGCGGGCCCTCGGGGCTGTTCAACAGCACCAGCGAGCTGGGCGGCATCGTCAACATGGTGCGCAAGCGCGGCACCGAGGACTTCCAGGGCCATATCACCGGGCGCTACGGCTCCTGGGACACCAACTACCAGGAGATCGACCTGGCCGGTCCGCTCACCGAGAGCAAGAATGTCCGCGGTCGCTTCGTCGCCTCTCGCGCCGACACCAATGGCGAGGTGGACTACAACGCCAACACCGACCAGAGCTACTACGGCGACCTGGACATCGACCTGTCCGACGCCACCCAAATCTCCTTCGGCCTGATCCATCAGGTCAAGAACCTCACCCCGCACAACGGCTATCCCACCGACGCCCAGGGCAATCTGCTGGACTTCAGCCAATCGCGCTTCCTGGGAGCGGACTGGAACTACTTCGACGGCAAGACCACCGACGGCATCTTCGAGCTGACCCACAGGTTCGATAACGGCGGCTATGGGCGCATCGCCGCGCGGGCGTCGCACCGGGAGGCGGATTACCTCTATGCCTTCACCGGCGGGGCGGTGCAGGCCAACGGCAATACCAGCATTCGTGCCAGCACCCGGGACTTCGAGCAGGACGCCTATTCCCTCGACGCCAGCTACAGCCAGCCATTCGAGGCGCTGGGTCAGGTCAGCGAATTCGTCGTGGGTACCGACTACAAGCACTACGACACCGATTACCAGAACGGCAACAGCGTCCTGGGTACGGTCAATGTGAACAGCTATTCGCCGACCCGCTTCGCCAAGCCGGCGCGCGCCTACCAGACCGACTTCAGCAGCGAGGATCGCGAATTCGGCCTCTATTCCAAGGTCACCTTCCGCCCCATCGAACGCCTGGCGCTGATCGGTGGCGCCCGTGTTTCCTGGTACAGGGGCGATGCCTACACCACCACCCTGGCCAGCGGTGCCGAGGCGGGGGAGAGCCAGAAGCACAGCGGTTTCGTCACCCCCTATCTGGGTACCGTCTACGACCTGGACGACTACCATTCCCTCTATGCCAGTTATTCCAAGGTGTACAAGCCGCAGAGCGAGCTGGATGCCCAGGGCAAGGCCATCGATCCTCGCGAGGGCGACCAGTACGAAGTCGGCATCAAGGGCAGCTACTTCAATGGCGACATGAATGCGCGCCTGTCGATCTTCCAGCTGACCGACGAGAATCGCGCGTCCACGCCTTTCGATGCCAATGGTCTTGCGATCACCACCTATTCCGAAGCGTCCGGCAAGACGCGGGTGAAGGGGGCCGAGATCGAGGTCAGCGGCAAGCTCACCGAGCAGTGGGAAATGCTCGCCGGCTACACCTACATGGATACCCAGAACCTCAGCGGTGATGGCAACACCCTGTTCGAAGCCATGCCCAAGCACATGGCCTCGCTGTGGACCAAATACACCCTGGCGGGTGGTCCGCTGACCGGGCTGAGCATCGGTGGCGGGGTGACCGCCATGAGCGATTTCTCCCAGACCAACCAGACCTCCGGGGTCACCGTGTCCGCCCCCGGCTATGCCACGGTGGATGCCAAGTTCTCCTATCCGGTCACCAAGCAGCTCACCGCGACCCTGGACGTGAACAACCTCCTCGACAAGGAATACTGGTCGCGCGTAGGTTCGGTTTCCACCTTCAACTTCCAGGGCCCCTCGCGCAGCGTGATGGTCGGCGCGCGTTACGACTTCTGAGGTTCAGGCCGACCTGAGTCGGGCTCAGGTCGGCCAAGGCGCTGCACGCCGTGACGATCTCTTCCACGATGTACCGAGATGCGATGAAAGATTCACTCTTCCAGCGGGACGATGTCGGCAGCGAGCCCTGGTGGCAGGCCGTGGCCTGCCGCGGCACGCCGCTGATCGAACCCACTGTGGCCGGGCGCTATCGCCTGACCTTTGTCTGGCGCGATCCCGAAGGGCTGGCCGAGCGTTCCAGCACTCAGCGGGTCTGGCTCAATGTCACCGGGGTCACCGACCATCATCAACCGGGCCTGCCGCAGAGCCTGCGGCGCCTGCCAGGCAGCGATGTCTGGGCCTGGGAGACCGAGCTGGAGGGCGGCTGGCGCGGCAGCTATTGCCTGATCCCCAGCGCGGAGCCGGCGCCCTTCGAAGGCGAGGCCCAGCCCGATCTCCAGGGCATCCGCCTCTGGTGGCGCAGCGTCTTTCCCCTGGCCCAGGCCGACCCGCTCAACCCCCGGCGTGCCTGGCAGGGTGGGCGCGGGCTGGCGGTGTCGGGCGTGCACCTGCCGGAGGCGCCTGCGCAGCCGGCCTGGGCGGCCTTCGATGCCGACCGCAGCCTGGCGCCAGCGGCCTGGCCGAGTCTGCAACAGTACGAGTGGCAGAGTGCACGGCTCGGCAACAGCCGCCCGGTATGGGTCTTCGCCACCGGTACTACCACCCCTTTGGAGCGGCCGCTGGCCATCCTGCTGGATGGACAGTTCTGGGCGCAGACGATGTCCATCGGCGCGCCTCTGCAGCAGCTAACCGCTGCCGGGCAACTGCCGGAGGCGGTCTATCTGCTGATCGACAACAGCGACCGCGCCCTGCGTGGCAGCGAGTTGCCCTGCAATCCCGAATTCTGGCTGGCGGTGCAGGAAGAGCTGCTGCCGCAGGTGCGCGACTGGGCGCCTCATGCGCAGTCACCGTCCTCGACGGTCGCCGCCGGGCAGAGCTTCGGCGGTCTGGCGGCGCTCTATGCCGCGCTGCACTGGCCGGAGCGCTTCGGCTGCGCCCTGAGCCAGTCCGGTTCCTTCTGGTGGCCGCAGCGCGGTGCGCCGGGACGGCTGTTCGAGGCACTGGCGAGCGGGCAGGGGAGCACGCATCCCTTGCGGCTGTTCATCGAGGCCGGGTTGCGCGAGCCGGCCATCCTCGAAGCCTCCCGCGCCCTGGTCCCACGCCTGCGCGAGCAGGGTCACGACCTCGACTATCGCGAGATCGATGGGGGCCATGATGCCCTCTGGTGGCGCGGCGGGCTGCTCGACGGTCTGGTCCGCCTCTGGCAACCCCTGCTCGCCGACGCCCCTCGCTAATCCCCCTTTTCCAGGAGCTCCGATGGACGCCCCCAATCCCTTCGACGATCCCGCCCAGGTGCTGTTGATCCTGCGCAATGCCCGCGGCCAATGCAGCCTCTGGCCAGAGGCCATGGCCGTGCCCACCGGTTGGGAACCGGTGTTCGGGCCGGCGCCGCGCCTGGCCTGCGACGACTGGCTCGCCAGCCACTGGCGCGATGTCCGCCCGGTCGCCTCCCTGCCTTCCTGACTGGAGTTCCTGTGTCTTCCATGCCCCGTTCACGCTTTCCCGAGCTGCCGCTGGTCGCTGCCCAGCCCGGCATCTGGCTGGCCGATCAGCTGTCGCCCCATGCCAACGCCTTCGCCGTGGCCCACCTGGTCGAGCTGCGCGGGCCGATCGACGCCCAGGCGCTGATGGCGGCCATCGTCCAGGGCCTGGGGGAACTGGACAGTCTGCGGCTGACGTTCGCCGAGCGCGAGGGCGAGCTGGTGCAGTGGATCGACAGCGACATGGCCATCCCTGCGCCCGAGTGGCTGGACCTGCGTGGGGCAGCCGATCCGGAAGTCGTAGCGCGCGCGGCCATCCGCGCCGATCTCGACGGTGACCTGCGCGCCACCAGTGGCGGTCCGCTGTGGCTCAACCGGATCTACCAGCTGGGCGACGATCACCTGTTCTGGTACCAGCGCTATCACCACCTCTTGATCGATGGCTATGGCTTCGCGGCCCTGGCCAAGCGGGTAGCGGCCCTGTACAGCGCCATGGTGCGGGGCGAGACGACCGAGGCCTCGCCGTTCGTGTCCTTTGCCGAGGTGGTGCGCGAATATCAGGACTATAAGCAGTCGGCCGTCCGCGAGCGCGACAAAGCCTTCTGGCGCGAGCGTGGCGCGGCCTTGCCGCCGGCGGCGTCCCTGGCGCCGGGTGGTCTGGCAGGGCAGGTGCCGACCCCACGCGTGGTGGAAGCCCGCGCCCGGGTGCCTGCCGCGGTCTTCACCAGGCTGGCCGAGCAGGGCAGGGCCCAGGGCGTGACGCCGGCCGATCTGGCTGTGGCCCTGGCCGCTACCTGGTTCGCGCGCCTCAGTGGCCAGCCGGCCTTCAGCGCCGGCTTCATCTTCATGAGACGCATGGGTTCGGTGGCGCTCAAATCCGGAGGCGCGACGCTCAACGTTCTGCCCCTGGGCGTGCGCACCGACTCGATCCAGACGCTGCCGCAACTCGCCGCCATGCTGGCCGCCGAGCTGAAGAAGGTGCGCCGTCACCAGCGCTACGACGCCGAGCAGATCGCCCGCGATCTTGGCCGTCCGGGCGATGCCGAGCCGCTGACCGGACCGGTCATCAACCTCAAGCTGTTCGATTTCGCCCTGGATTTCGCCGGGGTGCCGGGCGTCACCCACGAACTGGCCTCGGGGCCGGTGCGCGACCTGGAGATCGCCCTCTACCTGGAGGCCAGCGGCGCCCTTGATATCAAGCTGCTGGGCAACGCCGAGCGCTACGCCGCCGATCTGTTGCAGGGGCACGTGGAGCGGTTCGGCCTGCTGGCCGGGCAGTTCGCCGAGCAGCCCGGTCTGGCCCTGGGCGCTGGAGACCTGCTGGCCCCGGCGGATCGCGCCTGGCTGGCCGAAATCAATGCGACCAGGCAGTCGCTGCCCGAGGCTACCTTGGCGACCCTGCTCGCCGACCAGGCGGCGCGCAGCCCTGCTGCGCCGGCACTGGCCGATCTGCAGCGTGCCTTCAGCTATCGAGAGACGCGCCAGCAGGTGCTGGCGCTGGCCCAGCGGCTGAGCCATGCCGGGGTAGGGCGGGGCGACATCGTCGCGGTGGCCCTGCCGCGTTCGGTGTTCCTGTCCCTGGCGCTGCTGGCGACGCTCGAACTGGGCGCCGCCTACCTGCCGCTGGACAGCGGCTATCCCGACGAGCGCCTGCAGCTGATGCTCGACGACGCGCGACCCCGGGTGCTGGTAACCGATGCCAGCCAGCGCGAGCGCTTCCCGGGGCTGGGCGAGGATCGGGTGCTGATTCTGGATGCGCCGTTGGAGGCGCTGGACCACGAGCCGGTGTTCGCCGGACCGCGTCCAGGCGATCCGGCCTATCTGCTCTATACCTCCGGCTCCACCGGCCGCCCCAAGGGCGTAATGGTCGGCCATGCCGCCATCGTCAATCGCCTGCTGTGGATGCAGGACAGCTATCCCATTGGCGCCGGCGACACGGTCTTGCAGAAGACGCCGAGCAGCTTCGATGTGTCGGTCTGGGAATTCTTCTGGCCGCTGCTGGTGGGCGCCCGGCTGTACCTGGCGCCGCCCGAGGCCCATCGCGATCCCCTGGCGCTGCAGGAATTGTTCACCCGCGAACGGGTGACCACGGTGCACTTCGTGCCCTCGATGCTGGCGGCCTTCGTCGCCAGCCTGGACGAGTCGGCCGCGGTAGCCCGCTGCGCCAGCCTGCGCCAGGTGTTCTGCAGCGGCGAGGCGCTGCCCACCGAGCTGGCTCGTACCTGGGAGCGCCGCGTCGGCGCGCCCCTGCACAACCTCTATGGCCCCACCGAAGCCGCGGTGGACGTCTCCTATCATCCGGCCCACGGCGCCGCCCTGGCGGCCGTCACCGGCAGCAGCGTGCCCATCGGCAAGCCGGTGTGGAACACCGGGCTGCACGTCCTCGACGAACGCTTGCGACCGGTCCCGCCGGGTGTGGCGGGAGAACTCTATCTGAGCGGGGTGCAGCTGGCCGATGGCTATCTGGGTCGCCCCGAACTGACCGCGGCGCGTTTCATCGCCGCACCGGGCGGGCAGGGCGAGCGGCTGTATCGCACCGGCGACGTGGCGCGCTGGCTGCCGGAGGGCGTCGTCGAATACCTGGGCCGCAGCGACGATCAGGTGAAGATCCGGGGGCAGCGCATCGAACTGGCGGAAATCGATCATGCCCTGCTGGCGCTGCCCGGCGTGGCCCAGGCGGTCACCCACGCCCGGGTGCTGGGCGAGGCGGCCGTTACCACCGGCGGCGATGCCCGTCAGCTGGTGGGTTATCTGATCGCCCAGCCAGGTGCCGCGCTGGACCTGGAGCGCCTGCGGGCGCGGCTGGGCGAAAGCCTGCCGCCGCATCTGGTGCCGGTGGCGCTGGTCGAGCTGGAGGCCTTGCCCCTGGGCGCCACCGGCAAGCTGGATCGCAAGGCCCTGCCGGCGCCCCAGGGCGTGGCCAGGGCCGCGAGCCGTCCCCTGGCGCCGGGGCTGGAAAGCGACTTGGCGGCAGCCTTTTCCGAGGTGCTCGGCTGCGCCATTGTCGGCGCGGACGATGACTTTTTTGCCCTGGGTGGCCATTCGCTGCTGGCCATGACCCTGGCGGCCAACCTGCGCCGGCGCCTGAGGCGGCCGGTATCCATCGGCCAGATCATGGTGGCCTCCAGTATTGCCCGCCTGGCGCGGCAGCTGGAGCAGGACGCGGCCAGCGCAGCGCGGGCCGGCTTCGAGACCCTGCTGCCGCTGCGCCCGGGCGACGGCCCGACGCTGTTCTGCTTCCATCCGGCCTCGGGCTTCGCCTGGCAATTCAGCGTGCTGCAGCGCCACCTGGATCCGCGCTGGTCGCTGCTCGGTATTCAGTCGCCGCGTCCGGACGGTCCCCTGGCCCAGGGCGCCGATCTGGAAGCCGTCCTCCAGCGCCATCTGCGCACCCTGCGCGAGGTACAGCCGCACGGCCCCTATCATCTGCTCGGCTATTCCCTGGGCGGCACCCTGGCCCAGGGCCTGGCGGCGCGGTTGCAGGCGGCAGGGGAAGAGGTCGCCTTCCTCGGCCTGCTCGACACCTATCCGCCGGAAACCCAGAACTGGCAGGAGCGCGAAGGCCAGCGCGAGCTGGACCCGGAAGTGCTGGCCGAGGTCAATCGCGAGCGCGAGGCCTTCCTCGCCGCCCAGCAGGGCCTGGCCGATCCGGCGCTGGGGGAGGGGGCGGAGCTGTTCGCCACCATCGAGGGCAACTACGCCGATTCGGTGCGGCTGTTGGCCTCGGCGCGCAGCGCGCGTTTCGACGGCGAGGCGCTGATGTTCGTCGCCCGCCGCACCCTGCCGGCGGGAATGGACGTCAAGGCCACCTGGGCGCCCTGGATCACCCGCCTGCAAGCCCACGAGGTGGACTGCGCCCACGTCGACATCATCGCCCCGGCCCAGCTGGCGCAGATCGGCCCGGTACTGAATCGGGCGTTGAAAGGACTCTAGCCAGCCGAGCGCCGCGCCAGGGGCACCACCATGGGAGTCCCGGCCACCGGGTCGTCGATGATCAGGCAGTCCAGGTCGTAGACCGCCTTGATCAGCGCGGGGGTGACCACCTCGCGCGGGCGGCCGGTGGCCAGTACCTTGCCGTCGCGCATGGCCACCAGGTGAGTGGCGTAGCGACAGGCGTGGTTGAGGTCGTGCAGCACCATCACCAGGGTGTGGCCCTGCTGGCGATTGAGGTCTTCCAGCAATTCCAGCAGGTCGATCTGGTGAGTGATGTCGAGCCAGGTGGTGGGCTCGTCGAGCAGCAGCAGCGGGGTTTCCTGGGCCAGGGCCATGGCGATCCATACCCGCTGGCGCTGGCCTCCGGAGAGGGTGTCCACCGCCCGGTCGGCCAGTTCGAAGACACCAGTGGCCTGCATGGCGTGGGTCACCGCGCGTTCATCGTCGGCGCGCACGCCACCAAACAGCGTCTGGTGCGGATAGCGTCCGCGGGCCACCAGGTCGCGCACCGAGATGTCACCCGGGGCCTGGGAGCTCTGCGGCAGCAGGCCCAGGCGGCGGGCCACCTCCTTGGTGCGATAGCTCTGGATCGCCTGGCCGTCCAGCCAGACCTGGCCCTGGCTGGGCGCCAGCAGTCGACTGAGGGTGCGCAGCAGGGTCGACTTGCCGCAGCCGTTGGGGCCGATGATGACCGTCAGCTCGCCGTCGGGAATGGTCAGCGACAGGTCTTCGGCGATCAGCTTGCGGCCGTAGCCCAGGGTCAGGCGCTCGGCGTGCAGGCGTGAAGCGGGGGCGTCGTTCATGAGCGGCGGGACTCCCAGATGAGCAGGCCGATCAGGTAGAGCCCACCCAGGCTCACCGTGACCAGGCCCACCGGCAGGACATAGGGCAGGAACAGGCGCTGGGCGAGCAGATCCGCGCCCAGCAGCAGCACCGCGCCGGTGAGGGCGGCGGCGGGCAGCGCCAGGCGCTGGGTGCCGGTCAGGCGGCGGGCGATCTGCGGCGCGGCCAGGGCGATGAAGGAGATCGGTCCGGCCACCGCGGTGCCGGCGGCGGTGAGCACCACCCCCAGGCCCAGCAGCGACAACCGGGTGCGCTCCACCGGCACGCCCAGGGCGCAGGCGGTGTCGTCGCCCATTTCCAGCAGGAACAGCCGGCGACTCAGCGCCAGGCTGGCGGCACCCGCCAGCAGGATGAAGACCACCGCCGGCCAGGCCTTGCCCCAGGTCAGGCCGTTGAGCGAACCGGCGCTCCACAGGCCGGCGCTGAAGGCGGCCTCCAGGGAGGCGTGGACGATCAGCCAGGTGTTGAGCGCCATCAGCAGGGCGCGCACGCCGATGCCGACGATGATGAGTCTCAGGGTATCCACGCCGCTGCCCCGCCAGGTGAGGGCATAGACCAGCGCCGCGCTGAGCAGGCCGCCGATCAGGGCGGCGGTGGTACTCCAGAGGATGCTGGCCTGGAACAGCACCAGGGCGACCAGCACCCCGCTGTAGGCGCCGGTGTTGAAGCCCATGATGTCCGGGCTGCCGAGGGGATTGCGCAGCAGCGATTGGAACAGCGCGCCGCTGAGGCCCAGGGCGGCGCCGATCAGCAGCGCCAGGGCCACCCGCGGCAGGCGCCACTGGGTGACCACCAGTTCGATGCCGCGCGGCGCCTCGCCGAGCAGCGCGGCCAGCACCTGGGAAGGGCTCAGGGCCAGGCTGCCGCTGCCCAGGGCGAACAGCGCCAACAACAGCGCGCCGCCGAGCAGGGCGAACAGCACGCCGGGCAGGCGCAGGCGACCGGGGCGGTTCATGCCCGGCCTCCCTGGCGCTGACGGCGCGCCAGCCAGATCAGCAGCGGCGCGCCGAGGAAAGCGGTCACCACCGAGACCCGCAGCTCGTTGGTGACCAGCAGGCGGCCGACGATATCGGCCGTCAGCAGCAGACTGGGAGTGAACAGCAGGACGAAGGGCAGCAGCCAGCGATGGTCTTCGCCGATGGCCCAGCGACCCAGGTGCGGCACCATCAGGCCGACGAAGGCGATGGGTCCGACCGCCGCTGCGGCGGCCCCGCAGAGCAGGGTGATGGCCAGCAGGCCAAGCAACTGGGTCTGGCGGACCCGGGTGCCGAGGGCCACGGCCAGATCGCTGCCCAGGCTCAGGGCATTGAGCGCCGGAGCCAGCAGCAGGGCGATGACCACGCCGCCCAGCACCGGCAGGCTGGCGCTGCGCAGCAGGTCGAGCTGCCGCACGTCCAGGGAGCCGAATTGCCAGAATCTCAGCTGATCGTAGACCTGGGGATCGAGCAGGGCGATGCCCGAGCTGACACCTTCGAGCATGGCGCCCAGGGCCACCCCGACCAGCACCAGGCGCATCGGGTTGAAGCCACCGCCACCGGCGATACCGGCCAGCAGTACCACCAGGCTGGCCAGCAGGGCGCCACCGAAGGCGAAGCCCAGGTACTGCTCGGGACCGCTGGCACCGAACAGGGCGATGCCCAGCACCACGGCGAAACTGGCACCGGCGTTGACGCCGAGGATGCCCGGGTCGGCCAGGGGATTGCGCGTCAGCGCCTGCATCAGGGTGCCGGCCACGCCCAGCGCCGCGCCGGCGAGCAGACCGGCGAGGGTCCGCGGCAGCCGCGCTTCGCGCACGATCAGACAGGCCGGCTCGCTGCAGCCCTGGCCCAGTGCCTGCCAGACGTCGACCAGCGGGATGGCGGTGGCGCCGAGCGCCAGGCTGGCAGCCATCACCAGCAGCAGCAGGACCGCGGCGCAGCCGAGGATGAAGAGGCTGCGCCCGGTCATCCGCGGCGACCGACGGGAAGGGGAGTGGATGAGAACAAGGCGTATTAACACATGATAGTCTGTATTACATGCTAACAGCCTTGCCCCGGCGGCTCGATAGCGTCCCCTGTGTTTTTCCGGTGATTCATGTCCAAGACGTCCTTCCTGCTCGACTTCGGCCTGCTCAGGTCCCACGCCGCCTTTCGCACCCTGTTCATCGCCCGCCTGGTGTCCGTGCTGTCCCTCGGCCTGCTGGCCGTGGCGATCCCCATCCAGGTCCAGGCCCTGACCGAGTCGCCGCTCAAGGTGGGCCTGGCGCTGAGCATGGCCGGCATCGGCATGTTCGTCGGCCTGCTCACCGGCGGGGTACTGGCCGACCGCCTGGAGCGGCGCCGCCTGATCCTGGCGGCACGCTCCATCTGCGGCCTGGGCTTCATCGGCCTGGCGGTCAATGCCAGCCTGCCCGAGCCGTCGCTGAACGCCATCTACCTGCTGGCGCTGTGGGACGGCTTCTTTGGCGCCCTCGGCGTCACCGCGCTGCTGGCCGTCACGCCGATCCTCGTCGGTCGCGAATCCATGGTGCAGGCTGGTGCCCTGAACATGCTCAGCGTGCGGGTGGCGGCCATCGTTGCCCCGCCGCTGGGCACCCTGCTGATTGCCCAGAGCGGCGTGGCCTGGAACTACGGCCTAACCGCCTGCGGCACCCTGATCACCCTGCTGGTGCTGCTGCGCCTGCCGCGGTTGCCGCCGCCAGAGCAGCCGCGCGAGACGCCCTGGGAGGCCCTGGGCGGCGGCATCGCCTTCCTGTTCGAGAATCGCCTGCTGGGCGCGGTTGCCCTGGTCGGCGCCCTGGTGACCATGGCCAATGCGGTGCGGGTGCTCTATCCGTCGCTGGGCGAGAGTTGGGGGCTGGATACCGCACACCTGGGCTGGCTCTATGCCGCCGCGCCCCTGGGTGCGGCCATCGGCGCCCTCACCAGTGGCCGACTGAACCAGGCGCCACGCCCGGGGCGTACCCTGCTGATGACCGCGGTGGCCACTTTTCTGGCGGTAGCGGTGTTCGCACTGTTGCCCGGCTTCTGGCTGTCCGCGCTGTGCCTGGTGCTGTTCGGCTACCTGGGCGCGCTCAATGCCCTGGTGCAGTACGCGCTGATCCAGCGCCTGACGCCGGATCGCCTGCTGGGGCGCATCAATGCGCTGTGGACGGCGCAGAACATCGGCGGCGAGGCCATTGGCGCGGCGCTGTTCGGCGGCCTGGCCAGCCTGATGCTGCCGGCGCAGGCGGCGTTCGTCTTCGGCCTGGTCGCCACTGGTGTGGCCGCCCTCTGCTGGACGCTGGCCCGAGGTCTGCGTAGGGCTGAAAGCCTCGGCACCTGATCCGCTTCGGTGCGCCTGGCGTAGCGTGGAAAACCGCGCAGCGTTTTCCACTGGGGACTCATGGCGATCAGCGATGGACAAGACAGATCGCGGCCATGGGCCGCTCCTACAGGCTAGACGGTACCTGTAGGAGCGGCCGCATCGGCGGACCGCCCTGGCCACGACTGCTCTATTCAAGGCTTGGCGTAGCGCTGTTCCAGGCGATCCAGCAGCAGGTTGGCGCTATAGGGGTCGAGACGGAAGGTCTCGGCGCCCAGGGCTTCGACACGGTTGTCCTTGACCGCCGGCAGGTGCGCCAGCAGCGGATTGCCGCGTACCGCCTCGGCTTCCTTGGCGTCCGCGGCGAACAGTAGGAAGGTCTGGCCCGTGAGACCGGTGGCGACGTTTTCGCCGGCGAGCTGAAGGATGTCGTGGCGCTGCCCCTGGCTATGGCCGGTCTCCAGTCCCGCCGGCAGCGCCGCCAGTTCGAAGCCCAGGCTTTCCAGCAACTGGCCCTGGGAAGAGGCGGCGGTCCAGAGATTGGCCTGGCGCGTCGCCGGGTTGTAGACGAAGGCCGATACCGGTTGCGGCGGCAGCTGCAGGCGCACCTTGAGCTCGGCGACACGCCGGTCGAAATCGGCGACCACCTGGCTGGCGGCGTCCTCGCGGCCGGTGGCCTGACCGAGCAATTCCACCACCTGTTGCCAGCTGCGATTGTCGTAACCCACCACCAGCACCGGGGCGATGGCCTTGAGTTGCTCGACCAGGCGCAGCGCCGAGTCGTTGCCGGCGGCGCTGACCAGGATCAGGTCCGGTGCCTCGGCGGCCACGGCTTCGGCATTGGCTTCGCCGATGTACAGCCGTTTCACGTCACGCTGCCTGGCGACCGCGCCCCACTGCCGCAGGAAGCCCTGGTCATCGGCGAATCTGTTGTTGGGCGAGGTGGCACCGCTGGCCACCACCGGTGCGCCGATGGCGAGCAGGGCGCCGGTGAGGGTGACGCTGGTGGAGACGATACGTTGCGGCTGGGCGGGCAGGGTGACCTGGCTGCCGTCGGTGCTGATCTGCCGGGGCCAGTCCGCCGCCCGAGCGGTACCGCCCAGCGCCAGGGTCGCGAGGACCAGGGTGGTGAGAATGCGAAACACTGACGACAAGCTGAACATGAACGCCTTCCGGTTGTAAGATAATCACTCTCATTTTCAAAGAAGCGCTCTCTGGCAGCAAGTCGTTCCGGTCAAGCCGCCGGTGTGCGCCCAGGGGAAGGGCAGGAGCTCATCGCCAGACGCCTTCCGGCCGGTGGGTATTTGTCTTTTATTTCAAGGATTTGCGGGATAGTCGGGAATATCGTTCGGTCCCTAACGAATTGACTTTCCGGTATCCAGTAAGTTAGCTTCTGCTTATTGATAAGCATTATCATTCGTGTAGAGGTTCATCGAAATGACGAGCAAGAGGGCCGAGCGGGTCGGAGACGTAGGCGCCGATCGTCGGGAACAGGCCGCATTCCTGTTCCAGTCGGGTGATCGCGTCCTGCAGGGGCGGGGCATCTGTGCCCGGGTCGAGACACCGGCCAGCGGCGGTGCGCACCGGGACAGTCTGTTCCTCCACTCCGTGGAAGAGGCCTTCGCCCGTGCCCGCCAGGCCGGCATCGCCGAGCCGGTGATCATGGGTGCCATTCCCTTCGATACCACTCGGCCCTCCTGTCTCTATGTGCCCCGGGAGCATGCCTGGGTGGCTCGTCCGGCGCCGGTCAGCAGCGCGCCAGTCGCCCCGGCGCAGGTGCGCGAGGTGCGCAACCTGCCCAGTGCGGATGGTTTCTGCCTGGCGGTGGAGGAGGCCATCGAGGCCTTCCGCCGCGGCGAGCTGAGCAAGGCGGTGCTGTCGCGGATCCAGGAGATCCACCTGGCGGAACCCGCCGACGTGGAAGCCATCCTCGCCAATCTGGCGCGGCAGAATCCCACCGGCTATCAATTCCGCATCCCCCTCGCCGAGGGCGGCGAGCTGGTCGGAGTCAGCCCCGAGTTGCTGGTGCGCAAGCAGGGCGCCCGGGTCCACACCAATCCGCTGGCGGGTTCGGCCAAGCGTCGCGCCGATCCGCAGGAAGACCAGCGTGTCGCCCGCGATCTGCTGGAGTCCAGCAAGGATCACTATGAGCACCGCCTGGTGATCGAGGACATCCGCCAGCAGCTGGCACCACTGTGCAGCCGGCTGGACGTGCCCGAAGGGCCGTCGCTGCTCAGCACCAACGCCATGTGGCACCTGTCCACCGCCATCGATGGCGAACTGGCCGACAGTCGCACCTCGGCGCTGCAGCTCGCCTGCCGCCTGCATCCGACCCCGGCGGTCTGTGGCTTTCCCACGGCGGCGGCGCGCCAGCTGATCCAGCGTATCGAGCCCTTCGACCGCGGCCTGTTCACCGGCATGGTCGGCTGGTGCGATGCCCAGGGCAACGGCGAGTGGGTCGTCACCATCCGCTGCGGCACGGTGCAGGGCGACTGGCTGCGGCTGTTCGCCGGCGCCGGCATCGTCGAAGCCTCGGATCCGGCGGCGGAGTGGGCCGAGGTCACCGCCAAACTGGGCACCATGCGTGCCGCCTGTGGTTTGCTCGACGAGGAGAACCCCACGTGAGTCTGGAATTCACCCCCTGGCCGGACGACCTGGCGGCGCGCTATCGCGCCCTGGGTTACTGGCCCGATCTGCCGATGACCGAAATCCTGGCGCGCAGCCGCGCGACCCTGCCCGAGGCGCCGGCGATCCTCTGCGGCGAGCGGCAGCTGAGCTATGCCGAGCTGGACGAGCGCTCCAGTCGGCTGGCCGCCCACCTGCAGGCCGCCGGGCTGCGGCGCCACGACACGGCCCTGGTGCAGCTGCCCAACGTGGCCGAGTTCTATGTGGTGTTCTTCGCCCTGCTCAAGGCTGGCATCGCCCCGGTCAACGCCCTGTTCAGCCACCAGAAGCTGGAGTTGCTCGCCTATGCGCAGCAGATCCAGCCCCGGCTGCTGATCGCCTCCCGCGAGCACAACCTGTTCCGCGACGACAACTTCCTCGCCGAATTGCGCGACGTGGCGCCGGGCCTCGGCGAGGTGCTGCTGGATGGCGCCGACGACGCACGCAGCCTGCAGCAGCGTCTGGATACCCCGCTGGACGGTTTTCAGCTGACCCCTACCGCCTGTGGCGAGGTGGCCTTCTTCCAGCTCTCCGGTGGCAGCACCGGCACGCCCAAGCTGATTCCGCGCACCCACAACGACTACTACTACAGCCTCAGACGCAGCGTCGAGATCTGCCGCCTGACCCCGGCGACGCGCTTTCTCTGCGCCCTGCCGGCGGGCCACAATTACACCCTCAGCTCGCCCGGCGCCCTGGGCGTCTTCATCGCCGGTGGCTGCGTGGTCATGGCCCGCGATCCCGAGCCGCTGCGGTGCTTCGCGCTGATCGAACGCCATCAGGTGGATTGGGTGGCCCTGGTACCGCCGGCGGTGGCGCTCTGGCTGCAG
This sequence comes from Pseudomonas flavocrustae, assembly GCF_029872515.1. Classification (NCBI taxonomy): domain Bacteria; kingdom Pseudomonadati; phylum Pseudomonadota; class Gammaproteobacteria; order Pseudomonadales; family Pseudomonadaceae; genus Pseudomonas; species Pseudomonas flavocrustae. The sequence continues at coordinate 573,795 of NZ_JAPDIQ010000001.1, forward strand.
GCCGCGGCTGCCCCCGAGCAGCGCGCCCGGCTGGCCAGCCTCCGCGTGGTGCAGGTGGGCGGTGCCAGCTTCGCCGAGGCCCAGGCCCGCCGCGTGCCCGTGGAACTGGGCTGCCAGCTGCAGCAGGTGTTCGGCATGGCCGAGGGCCTGGTCAACTACACCCGCCTGGACGACGAGCCCGAGCGCATCTTCACCACCCAGGGCCGTCCCATGAGTCCGGACGACGAGGTGCGCATCACCGACGAGGACGGCAATCCGGTGCCCGACGGCGAGCCGGGCCTGCTGTCCACCCGCGGTCCCTACACCTTCCGCGGTTACTACCGCAGCCCCGAGCACAATGCCCAGGTGTTCGATGCCGAGGGTTTCTACTTTTCCGGCGACGTGGTCCAGCGCGATGCCGCCGGCTATCTCAAGGTGGTCGGCCGGGTGAAGGACCAGATCAACCGCGGCGGCGAGAAGATCGCCGCCGCCGAGATCGAGGGGCTGCTGCTGCGCCATCCCGGCATTACCCACGCGGCCCTGGTCGCCATCGCCGACGAGTTGATGGGCGAGAAGAGCTGCGCCTGCCTGGTGGTGAGCGATCCGGCACTCAAGCCGGTGGCGCTGCGTCGCTACCTGCGCGAGCAGGGCGTGGCCGAATACAAGCTGCCCGACCGTTTCCAGTTCCTTGACCAGTTGCCGCTCACCGCCGTCGGCAAGATCGACAAGCGGCGCCTGCGCGAGCAGCTGCAGACCCCTTCCACCGAGCGTTCCTAAGGTTTCCCATGGCTATCCCCCGTCTTGCTTCCTATCCCTTGCCTCAGCCCGACGGCTTTCCCGCCAACAAGGTCGACTGGACACCGGCGGCCGACCGCGCCGTGCTGCTGATCCACGACATGCAGCGCTATTTCGTCGAGTTCTATGGCGACAGCAGCCCGCTGATCGACCAGGTGGTGACCAACATCGCCGCGCTGCGCGCCTGGGCCGATGCCCGGGGCGTGCCGGTGGTCTACACCGCTCAGCCCACCGACCAGCCGCCAGCCGATCGCGCCCTGCTCAACGACATGTGGGGTCCGGGCCTGACCCAGGCCGATCCCGCGCTGCAGCAGGTGGTGGACGCGCTGGCGCCCAAGGACGGTGACGTGGTGCTGACCAAGTGGCGTTACAGCGCCTTCCACCGTTCCAACCTGCAGGACCTGATGACCGAGTGGCGGCGCGACCAGCTGATCGTCTGCGGCGTCTACGCCCATATCGGTTGCCTGACGACCTGCACCGACGCCTTCATGCGGGACATCCAGGCCTTCCTGATCGGCGACGCCGTGGCCGACTTCAGCGAGGAAGAGCACCGCATGGCCCTGCGCTACGTGGCGACCCGTTGCGGCAGTACCCTGAGCACCGCCCAGGTCACCGGCGGCGCGGTAACCCTGGACGAAGCCTGGCTGCGTGCCCAGGTCCAGCCGCTGCTGGACGCTGACGACGAAGCGCCGGCGCTGGACGACAACCTCACCGATTTCGGTCTGGATTCGGTGCAGGTCATGACTCTGGTGGGCGAGTGGCAGAAGCGCGGCCTGCCCGTGACCTTCGCCGATCTGGCCGCCCAGCCGACCCTGCAGGGCTGGCTGGATCTGCTGCGCGCCCGCGCCTGAGGAGTGTCCTGATGACGCAACTGGATTTCACCGGCAAGCGCGTCTGGGTGACCGGCGCAGGGCAGGGCATCGGCCTGCAGGTGGCGCGGCGTTTCCAAGCCGCGGGCGCCGAGGTGATCGGCCTCGACCGGCAATTCGCCGAGAGCGACTATCCCTTTCGTACCCAACTGCTGGACGTCGCCGACGCGGCCCAGGTGGAGGAAGTCTGCCAGGCGTTGCTGGCGGAAGAACGCCGTCTGGACGTGCTGGTCAACGGCGCCGGCGTGCTGCGCCTGGGCACCAGCGACAGCCTGAGCCTGGATGACTGGCAGGCGCTCTTGGACGTCAACGTCTCCGGTCCCTTCTACCTGTTCCGCCAACTGGTGCCGCTGTTCAAGGCCCAGGGCCAGGGCGCCATCGTCAACATCGCCTCCAACGCCGCCCATGTGCCGCGCCTGCAGATGGCCGGCTACTGCACCTCCAAGGCGGCGCTGGTGTCCCTGAGCCACTGCGTGGCCCTGGAACTGGCCGGGTCGGGCGTGCGCTGCAACGTGGTCTCGCCGGGTTCCACGGCGACCCCCATGCTGGCCGGCATGCTCGGCTCGCCCGAGGGCTATCAGCGCCTGGTGGACGGCCTGCCGGAAGACTTCAAGCTGGGCATCCCGCTGCGCAAGATCGCCCAGCCCGACGAGATCGCCAATACCGTACTGTTCCTCGCATCGGACCTGGCCAGCCATATCACCATGCAGGACATCGTGGTGGACGGCGGCGCGACGCTGGCGGCGTGAGGTATTTTCGCAGGTTGGGTTGAGCGCGAGCGAAGCCCAAGGCGACGGGTTCGACTCCGTTTGTTGGGCTTCGACGATGGAGCCGTCTCAACCCAACCTACGGCCGGGCGCGCTGAGCGATCCCGAGCTTGCCGGAGCTGATGAAGCGGAGCGCTCGCTCGGATAACCCCCTCTCCCCTCGGGAGAGGGTTGGGGTGAGGGCGCGCCCAGCTACGGAGTCCAGTGGAAAAGGCTGCGCCGTTTTCCACGCTACGGAGTCAGCAGTTCCGTAGGTTGGGTTGAGCGCGAGCGCGGCGGGTTCATGTCCATCCGTTGGGCTTCGACGATGGAGCCGTCTCAACCCAACCTACGGCCGGGCGCGGTGAGCGATCCCGAGCTTGCCGGGGCTGATGATGCGGAGCGCTCGCTCGAACAGCCTCCTCTCCCTCGGAAGAGGGTTGGGGTGAGGGCGTGTCCAGCTACGGAGTCCAGTGGAAAAGGCTGCGCCGTTTTCCACGCTACGGGCGTCCGTAGTTCCGTAGGTTGGGTTGAGCGCCAACGCGGCGGGTTCGCGTCCTTCCGTTGGGCTTCGACGATAAAGCCTCAACCCAACCTACGGCCGGGCGCGGCGATCGATCACGAGTTTGCCGGGGCGGAACGCCTGCTCGGATAACCCCCTCTCCCCTCGGGAGAGGGTTGGGGTGAGGGCGCCCCCAGCTAAGAAGTCCAGTGGAAAAGGCTGCGCCGTTTTCCATGCTACGGGCGTCCGCAGTTCCGTAGGTTGAGTTGAGCGCCAGCGCGGCGTGTTCGCGTCCGTCCGTTGGGCTTCGACGATGGAGCCGTCTCAACCCAACCTACAAGGTCACGCCCAAGCGCGAGTCTCGTAGGTTGGGTTGAGCGCTAGCGAAGCCCAACAGTGCGACCGGCCTAGCCCGCCACCAGCACCCGAATGGCTTCCAGGCGCAGCGAGGCCTTGTCCAGGTAGGTCAGGCCTTCTTCGCGCTGCTGGCGCAGGCGATCGATCTCGTCCTGGCGGACGCTGGAATTGACCGCGCGCAGGGCTTCCAGGCGGGCGATTTCTTCGTCCATACCCGACACATAGGCCTGGCGGGCCTTGGCGACGCGTTCCTCGTGGCGGGGCAGGGCCTTGTCTTCGCCACCACCGATCAGCTTGGCCAGGGAGTCACGCTGGGCCTGGACGAACTTGTTGGCGCTGGTACGCGGCACGCTTTCCAGCTGATCGTTGAGGGTCTCGAAGGCCACCCGGGCAGCCAGGTCGTTGCCGTTGGCATCCAGCAGGCAGCGGATCGCCAGCGGCGGCAGGTAGCGACCCAGTTGCAGGGCGCGCGGCGCCACTGCCTCGCTGATGTAGATCAGCTCCAGCAGCACGGTGCCCGGTTTGAGCGCCTTGTTCTTGATCAGCGCCACGGCGGTGTTGCCCATGGAGCCGGACATCACCAGGTCCATGCCACCCTGGGCCATGGGGTGCTCCCAGGTCAGGAATTGCATGTCTTCGCGGACCAGGGCCACGTTGCGATCGTAGGTGATGGTCACGCCTTCGTCGTCGCCGAGGGGGAAGCCGGCGTCGAGCATCTTCTCGCTGGGCTTGAGGATCAGGGCGTTGTCGGAGTGGTCCTCGCTGTCGATGCCGAAGGCGTTGAACAGCTCTTCCATGTACATCGGCAGGGCGAACTGGTCGTCCTGGTCGAGGATGTCCTCGACCAGTTGCTCGCCGGCGCCGGCGCCCGAGGAATTGAGTTCCAGCAGGCGGTCGCGACCGTTGTGCAGTTCCGTCTCCAGCGCGGCGCGCGCCTGGGCGCCCTGTTCCAGCAGTGCCTGCCAGGTGGCTTCGTCGCCACCGGCCAGCTGCTCGTCGAGCTCGCTGGCGAAGCGTGCCTGGAGGGCGCTGCCGGTCGGCGAGGTGGCCAGAAAGGCGTTCAGCGCCTGGTGGTACCACTGGAACTGGCGTTCCTGGCGGCTGCCTTCCAGATAGGGCACGTGCAGCTGGATGGTGTGGCGCTGGCCGATCCGGTCGAGACGGCCGATGCGCTGCTCCAGCAGGTCCGGGTGGGCCGGCAGGTCGAACAGCACCAGGTGATGGGCGAACTGGAAGTTGCGGCCTTCACTGCCGATCTCGGAGCAGATCAGCACCTGGGCGCCGAATTCTTCGTCGGCGAAGTAGGCGGCGGCGCGGTCGCGTTCGAGGATGCTCATGCCTTCGTGGAAGGTCGTGGCGGGGATGCCGGACTTGAGGCGCAGGGCGTCTTCCAGATCCAGGGCGGTTTCCATGCGCGCGCAGATGACCAGCACCTTGTGCGGCTTGAGCGCCTTGAGGGTGTCGATCAGCCATTCGACGCGGCCGTCGTGACGCCACCAGCGATCGTTGTCGTCTTCCGGGGCGAATTCGGTCTCCGGCTGCAGCGACTGGCCGGGCATGACGCCCTCGTCCAGGTAGGCATCCGGGAAGGGCAGGGCGTGGGCGTGCAGCTCGCGCTCGGGGAAGCCCTTGACCGCGGCGCGGGTGTTGCGGAACAGCACCCGGCCGGTGCCGTGGCGATCCAGCAGCTCGCGCACCAGGCGCGCGCGGGCGTCGGCGTCGCCGGCTGCGGCGGCGGCCAGCAGGGTCTCGCCTTCCTGACCGAGGAAGCCGCCGATGGCGTCCTGGGCGGCCGGACTCAGGGCGCCGGCGTCGAGCAGTTCCTGCACGGCTTCGGCCACCGGGCGGTAGTGCTGGGACTCCTGCTGGAAGGCGGCGAAGTCATGGAAGCGGCTGGGATCGAGCAGGCGCAGACGGGCGAAGTGGCTGTCCTGGCCCAGTTGCTCGGGGGTCGCGGTGAGCAGCAGCACGCCGGGGATGACCTCGCCGAGTTGCTCGACCAGGCTGTATTCGCGACTGGCGCCCTCGGGGTGCCAGACCAGGTGGTGGGCTTCGTCGACCACCAGCAGGTCCCAGCCGGCGGCGAAGGCGGCGTCCTGGGCCTTTTCGTCGCGCACCAGCCAGTCCAGGGAGACCAGGGCGAGCTGGGCGTCTTCGAAGGGATTGCCGTCTTCGCTGGCCATGAAGCGCTCGGCGTCGAACAGCGCCACTTCCAGGTTGAAACGGCGGCGCATCTCCACCAGCCACTGGTGCTGGAGATTTTCCGGAACCAGGATCAGCACCCGACTGGCGCGACCGCTGAGCAGCTGGCGATGGATCACCAGGCCGGCTTCGATGGTCTTGCCCAGGCCCACCTCGTCGGCCAGCAGGACGCGCGGGGCGACCCGGTCGGCCACGCTGCGGGCGATGTGCAGCTGGTGCGGGATCGGCTGGGCGCGGGTGCCGCCGAGGCCCCAGAGGCTGGACTGCAACAGGCGGTTGCGATGCTCGTGGGTGTGATAGCGCAGGCCGAACCAGGGCAGGGGATCGATCTGCCCGGCGAACAGGCGGTCGCTGGCCAGGCGGAACTGGATGAAGTTCGACAGCTGGGCCTCGGGCACGCTGCGTGCCTCGCGCTCGGCGGTAAAGCCGTGGTAGGTCAGCAGGCCGTCCGCTTCGGAGACCTCGCGCACGGTGAGCTTCCAGCCCTCGAAGTGAGTCACCTCGTCGCCCGGGGCGAAGCGCACCCGGGTCAGCGGGGCGTTGCGCTGGGCATACTGGCGCGTCTCACCGGTGGCTGGATAGAGCACCGTGAGCAGGCGGCCGTCCAGGGCCAGGATGGTTCCCAGGCCCAGTTCGGCCTCACTGTCACTGATCCAGCGTTGTCCCGGTTGATGCGACGCCATGTGGAAGCTTCTCCCCAGCTATCAAAAAGCCGGCTATTTTAGCGAAAGCGGAGTCAGAAGCCTAACGCGCTCTTTGCCGCAGTCCGCGAATTCGAGGTCCCCGTCATGATCCCTGCCATTCCGCCGCCCGGCGTGACCCCGCCAAATCAGCTGGATCCCGCCCCGGTGCGGCCCGCCAGCGCCCCCATAGCGCCCGTGCAGCCGGCGGCCGAGACCGCCCACGCACCCCTGGAGGACGAAGCCACCCTGGACCGCGAGGCGCGTCGTCGTCGCCGGCAGCGCGAAGCCCTGCGCCAGGGCTTCGGCGCCGAGCGTGCCCAGGCCCTGGAAGAGCCGGAGCAGGTGGGCGCCCAGGTGGATCTGCGGGTCTAGCCATGGTCGAGCGCCTGGAGCTGGACGATGCCGAGCTGATCTTCCAGCCGCACTGGCTGGCGGCGGAAACCGCCGACGCCTGGCTGCGGCAACTCGACGCCGAAACGCCCTGGAACCAGCCGCAGGTGCGGGTGTACGGGCGCTGGCACCCGGTGCCGCGGCAGGTGGCCTGGTACGCCGACCCGGGCGTGGTCTACGGCTACGCCGGCCTGGACCACGCCGCCTTGCCCTGGACACCCCTGCTGCAGCGGATTCGCGAAGCCGTCGAGGCGGCCTGCGGCCGGGGCTTCAACGGCGTGCTGCTCAATCGCTATCGCGATGGCCAGGACTCCATGGGCTGGCACAGCGACGACGAGGCCAGTCTCGGCGCCAATCCGCTGATCGCCTCGCTCAATCTCGGGGCCGCGCGGCGCTTCGACTTTCGCCGCAAGGGCACCAGCCGCATCGGCCATTCCCTGGAACTGGGTCACGGCAGCCTGCTGGTCATGGCCGGCGCGACCCAGCATCATTGGCAGCACCAGATCGCCAAGACCCGCAAAGCCAGCGGGTTGCGGCTGAATCTCACCTTTCGCCGGATAGCGACATGAGCGACGACAGCAATCTCATCGACTTCACCACCGAGCGCGGCAAGCGCATCCACGACCTCAAGGAGCGCCGCCTGCAGGAGGTGCGCTCGGCCTTCGAGCAGGCGCTGCCGCTGACCGCGGCCAAGAAGAAAAAGCGCAAGCCGAAGAAGAAGTAGCGGGCACTACCGTTCGTCGGGTTTTGTCCTTGAAATTTTTTGGAGAATTCCTATCTAGGTTCGTGCGGGATGCCGAAGTCGGGTCCCGCAGGCAATACCGAAACTTGCTGAACCTATCAGGAGATTCACCATGAGCAATGTACTGTCCCTGGCCCCGCTGTTCCGTCATTCCGTCGGCTTCGACCGGTTCAACGACCTGTTCGAATCCGCGCTGCGCAACGACGCTGGCAGCTCCTATCCGCCCTACAACGTCGAGAAGCACGGTGACGACCAGTATCGCATCGTGATCGCCGCCGCCGGTCTCCAGGAAGATGACCTGGACATCGAAGTCGAGCGTGGCGTGCTCACCGTCAAGGGTGGCCGGCGCGAAAACAGCGCCGAGAGCGTGACCTTCCTGCATCAGGGCATCGCCCAGCGCGCCTTCAAGCTGTCCTTCCGCCTCGCCGACCATATCGAGGTGAAGGGTGCCGATCTCAAGCATGGCCTGCTGAGCATCGAACTGGTGCGCGTGATCCCGGAAGAAGCCAAGCCCAAGCGCATCGCCATCTCCGGCCAGCGCCCGGCCCTGGACAACTGATCGTCCAGGCGTCCTGCCCAAGAGCCCCAGCCCCGCGCTGGGGCTCTTTCGTTTGTGGCGACTGCGCTAGCGATGGTGGCTGAAGAGCTCCAGCAGCACCCCGCGCAACCAGCGATTGCCGGCATCCTGGTGATAGCGCGCGTGCCAGTGCTGCCTGACCGCGAAGCCCTCGACTGGCAGCGGGCATTCGTGGACCCTGAGGCCGTAAGTCTGCGCCAGGGTGGTGCCGATGTGCCGCGGCAGGGTGACGATGAGGTCGGAGTTGCCGACCACCGCGCCGACGCCCAGAAAGCCGGGTAGCTCCAGCACGATGCGGCGCTGCACCCCGGCGCGCAGCAGGCCCGCTTCCAGCAGCTTCTGCCCGGTGCCGGCGCTGACCAGCACATGGCCCTCCTCGGCATAGGCCGTGGCCGTCAGTTGCTCGCCGAGGCGCGGATGGCGGGCGCTGACCAGACACACCCAGTCCTGGGGAAACAGCAGTTGCTGATAGAGGCTGCCGCCCAGCCAGGGAATGAAGCCGACCGCCAGGTCCGCTTCGCCGATCTCCAGCGCCTGTTCGGTGTTGCCGTCGATCCGTGCGACTTCCAGCCGCACCCCGGGCGCCACCTCGCGCAGCTGCGCCAGGATCCGTGGCAGCAGGGTGATGTGACTGGCATCGCTCAGGCAGAGGCGAAACAGCCGCTGGGCAGTGGCGGGCTCGAAGGCGACTTCCCAGGCCACCAGCCGGCGCAGGGATTCGAGCACTTCGCGACATGGGGTGATCAGGGCCTCGGCTTGCGGCGTGGGCTTCATGCCGCCAGGCGTGCGTACGAACAGCGGATCGCGCAGCTGCTGGCGCAACTTGCCCAGCCAGAGGCTGATGGTGGGCTGGCTCTGGCCCAGCTGTTCGGCGGCCCGGGTCACGCTGCCGGTGCGGTAGAGCACCTCGAACAGCATCAGCAGCTTGGGCTCGGGCAGGCCATCCGTGGGTAGCATTATCAGAATTCCTGATGGGCGAATTGAGCTCTTTGTATAGCTCAATAGCAGGCGCGGGCCTAGGGTAGGGCGAAAACAAGGAGCCCGATCCATGAAGATCTGCATCCTCGGGGCCGGTGCCCTGGGCAGCACCTTTGGCGCCTGGTTGAGCGAGGCGGGACACGAGACCTGGCTGCTCAACCGCCCCAATGCCCATATCGAGGCGGTGGCGCGTGACGGCCTGGACATCGAGACCGCCGATGGCCGTCGCCGGGTCCAGGTGCGGGCGGCGGTCAGCGCCGAGGCGGTCGGGGTAGTGGATCTGGTGGTGGTGCTGGTCAAGTCCTTCGCCACCCGCGCGGCCATGAGCCATGCCCGGGCGCTGGTCGGTCCGCATACCCTGGTGCTGTCGTTGCAGAACGGCCTCGGTCACGAAGAGCTGCTGGCCGAGATTGTCGGCCAGGAGCGGGTGATCGCCGGCAAGACCTATGTCGGCGGCGTGCTGCTCGGCCCCGGGCGGATCCGTAGCGGGGTGGCGGGCAAGCGCACGCTCATCGGCGAACTCGACGGTCAGCTCTCGGCACGCGTCCAGGCCGTTGCCGCCGTCTTCGAGGACGCCGGGCTGGCCACCACGGTCAGCAGCAACATCCGCGGCACCCTCTGGGACAAGTTGCTGGTCAACGTCGCCACCGGTGCCCTGACCGGCATCACCCAACTCACCTATGGCCAGCTCTACAGCGAGCCGCAGCTGCGCGACACCGCCTTGCAGGCGGTCGCCGAGGCCATCGCGGTGGCCCGCGCCGCCGGGGTCGAGCTGGGCCTGCGCGAGCCCCAGGCGGCCTGGGAGCTGGCACGGGAAGGGTTGCCGCCGTCCTTCAAGACCTCCCTGCTGCAGAGCCTGCAGAAGGGCTCCATCACCGAAATCGACTTCATCAACGGCGCGGTGGTGCGGCTCGGCCAGCAGTACCGCGTGCCCACGCCGGTCAACGCCACCCTGGTCGCCTGCATCAAGGGTATCGAGCGCGCCCTGGCCGACCGACAACAAGAGGACGCCAAACCATGAGCATTCCCAAGGCCTATCTGGAACACGTGGCTATCTGGGTGAAGGACATCCACTGGCATATCCGCTTCTTCCACGAGGTGTTCGGCATGACCCTGCGCGAGGTGCAGGGCACGGTCGAACAGCCCAGTCAGTACTGGACGCTGGGCGGGATGCAATTCATGAGCAAGCCTGACTTCGAAGGCCCTGAGGGGCGCCTGGGTCATCTGGGGCTGATGTGCGAGGACCTCGAGGCCGCCCTGGCCGCGGCCCGGCGCTTCGAGGGGGTGGAGCAACTGCCCCAGGGCCCCAACTGGCTGCGCCTGCCCGATGGCCTGGCGCTGGAATTCATCCAGGCCGTGCCGGCCCGCGCCGTGCACGACGCCCTGGCCGTCAACGCCCGCCAAGCCGAGTGACAGCGACCATGACCGTACAGGAAAAATATTTCGAGGATGCCCGCGAGGGCGACGAGGCGCTCACGCCGAGTTACCAGGTCACCAGGGAGCGCATCCTGGCCTACGCCGACCTCACCGGTGACCATACCCCGGTCCATGTCGACGAGGCCTATGCCAATGCCAGCCACTTCGGCGGTCTGGTCGCCCATGGCCTGATGGGGCTGTCCATCGCCGACGGCCTCAAGACCCAGTGCGACTACCGCTTCCTGCCAGGCATGTCACTGGGCTGGACCTGGGATTTCCTCCTGCCGATCCGCGTCGGCGACGAATTGCACGTCAGGGTGCGCGTCGGCGCCATGCGCCCGAGCAAGAGCAGGCCGGGCTGGGGCATCGTGGTGCTGCCCTCGGAGCTGATCAACCAGAAGGGCGAGGTGGTCCAGCGCGGCGAACACCGGCTGATGGTGCCGCGGCGGGAGGGCGTGGTATGAGCCAGCCACTGCCGCTGCACGGCCTGAGGGTCATCGACTACAGCCACTTCCTCGCCGGCCCCTATGTGGGGCGCTGCCTGGCGGCCTTGGGCGCCGAGGTGATCAAGGTGGAGCGCCCGGGCAGTGGCGATGCCGGTCGCCAGCACGCCTTCGTCCTCGATGACCAGCAGAGCGGCTATTTCCTGCAACTCAACATGGGCAAGCAGGGCGTCAGCGTCAACATGAAGGACCCGCGCGGCAAGGCCTTCATGCAGCAGCTCTGCGACAGCGCCGACGTCTTTATCGAGAACTACCGACCCGGCGCCCTGGACAGGCTCGGCCTGGGCTATGCGGAACTGTCGGCGCGCAATCCGCGACTGGTGTACTGCTCGATTTCCGCCTACGGCCACACCGGCCCCGACGCCCATCGCGCCGGCTTCGGGCTGATCGCCGAGGCCAAGAGCGGCATCATGCAGATGGTCGGCACGCCCGGCGAGGCCCCGCCATTGCTGCGGATTTCCCTGGGCGACATGTACACCGGTGCCCATGCGGTGGCTGCCATCAACGCGGCGCTGTTGGGGCGGGTCACCAGCGGCCGTGGCCAGCACATCGACATGGCGCTGTATGACACCCTGGTATCGATGCACGAGTACGCCGTGCAGTGCTATACCCTGTCCGGCGGCGAGATCCTACCGCAGCAGACCGGCCACGACATGCCCACCTCGACCCTCTATGGCGTGTTTCGCGCCCAGGACGGCGACCTGGTGATCGCCGCCCAGGTGGACGACTCCTGGAAGCGCTTCGCCGCCCTGGTCGAACAGGACGCGGACCAGCCGGGCTTTGGCAGCGACCTGCGCTTCCATACCTCCACCGGCCGCAACGCCCATCGCGAAGCCATCCTGCCCATCGTCAAGGCCTGGGTGGCGGCCAATCCGGTCGCACGGCTGCTGGCCCTGCTCGACGAGATCGACGTGCCCTGTGCCAAGGTGCAGCGCATCGACGAGGTGATCGAGGATCCCCAGATCAAGGCGCGCGGCATGATCCAGGAACAGCAGCACCCGCGCTTCGGCACCCTGCGCATGCCCAATCTGCCGTTCCGCTTTTCCGAGTGCGACACCACCATCCAGCAGGTGGCGCCGGACCTGGGCGAGCACAACGCTGCTGTCGCTCAGAGCCTGGGCTACAGCGCGGAAGACATCGCTCGGCTGCAGGCCGACGGCGTGCTGTTCAGCCAGGAGCCCTGCGCATGACCGACCACTACGCGGTGATCGGCCGCCCGATCAACCACACCAAGTCGCCGCTGATCCATGGCCTGTTCGCCGCCACCACCGGGCAAGACCTGGAATACGGCGCCATCGAGGGCTCGCCGGAAGACTTCGCTGGCGACGTGCAGCGCTTTCGCGCCCAGGGCGGGCAAGGCCTGAACGTGACCGCGCCGTTCAAGCTGCAGGCCTTCCAGCTGGCCACCGAGTCCAGCGAAAGGGCACGGCTGGCCCGGGCGGCCAATGCGCTGAAGTTCGAGGGCGAGCGGGTGCTGGCGGAGAACTTCGATGGCATCGGCCTGCTGCGCGACATCGAGGTCAATCTCGGTCAACCCCTGGCCGGCAAGCGGGTGCTTTTGCTGGGCGCCGGTGGTGCGGTGCGTGGCGCCCTGTTGCCCTTTCTCGCCGCCGGACCGACCGAATTGGTGATGGCCAATCGCGATGAGCGGAAGGCGGCTGAGCTAGCCCAGGAGATCAACCATCCGCTGCTGAGCGTAAAGGGCTACGCAGCGCTGGAAGGAGAGACCTTCGATCTGGTGGTCAACGCCACCTCTGCCAGCCTGGTTGGCGAACTGCCGCCGGTGCCGGTGGGCGTCTTCACCCAGGCGGCGCTGGCCTATGAACTGGCCTATGGCAAGGGGCTGACGCCCTTCCTGCGCCTGGCCCAGGAGCAGGGCGTGGCGCAGCTGGCCGATGGCGTGGGCATGCTGGTGGAGCAGGCGGCGGAAGCCTTCGCCTGGTGGCGCGGCGTACGCCCCGAGACCCGGCCGGTCATCGACCAGCTGACCCTTCCCCTGACCTGAGCGAACCCATGAAGATCCTGATGCTGCACGGTATCAACCACAACATGTTCGGCAAGCGCGACCCGGCGCAGTACGGCACCGTGACCCTGACCGAGATCGACGCCAGGCTAACGGCCCTGGGCGCGGAACTGGGCGTCGAGGTGGAAAGCTTCCAGAGCAACCACGAGGGGGCGATGGTGGAGTGCATCCATCGGGGCTACGAGGAGGGCGTCGACGCGGTGCTGATCAACGCCGGCGCCTGGACCCACTACAGCTACGGCATCCGCGACGCCCTGGCGATCCTTGCCGTGCCGGTGGTGGAGCTGCACATGTCCAACATCCACGCGCGCGAGGGTTTCCGCCATCATTCGGTATTCGCCGAGATCGTCCTGGGCCAGATCGCCGGCTTCGGCGTGGACAGCTACCTGCTGGCGCTACGCGCGGCAGTGAGCGAGGCCCAGGCCAGGCGGTAACGGGGGCTTGCAGTTCTGCTGCCAGAGAGCCCTGGCCGTGCCGAGGCTTTTTCGTCGAGGCGACCCTCACCCCGGCCCTCTCCCAGAGGGAGAGGGGGAGGTAACGGGGAGCCCCGCGTAGGGTGGAAAACCGCGCAGCGTTTTCCACGCGCCAAGAGTGGTTGCTGAGGCCCTGTTGGGCTTCGCTGCGCTCAACCCCAACCTACGAAAGCATCTCGACGTAGGTTGGGTTGAGGCAGCTCCATCGCCGAAGTCCAACAGCCACAGCCTATCCTCGATAACCGCGCCTACCCGCCGGATTTCCGGGCCTCACCCGCATGCGGCCCCAACTCCCGCTGCGGACACTCCCGCCACTGCTTATCCCCCAGACCTGCGGTGTATTCCGGATGCAGCGGATAGTGCAGCCGATTGTCCGCCCGGCTGGTATCGCCCACCACCAGCAGTTCCACCGGCTCCGTGGTCTCGTTGATGAAGGTATGGGCGACACCGTCGCCGGCCTTGAAGCCAATGCCGTCGCCCGGCTTGAGTCGGTGGGCGTGGCCGTCGATCCAGGCGGTGGGATGACCGGCGATCACATAGACGAATTCGTCTTCGGTGGCCTCGGCATGGGGCCTTGAGGTGCGGCGCCCGGGTGGCAGCCATTCATGGTGGATGCCCAAGCGGGCGAAGCCGAAGTGGCGGCCGAAGGCGGCGCCCAGGGAAAAGCGCTCGTCACTGTCAGGATAGCCGGGGCCATCCGGGGCCTGCAGCTGGGTCCAGTGCACGATCTTGTCGAAATCTTTCCGGGATTGCATGGGGTGCTGCGCCTCGCGGGAAAATAGCTCAAGCTTAGTGGTTTAGGCGGATGCTGCCGCCTCAGGTCTCTTTCGGTGCAGGAACGCGATGCCCAGACTGTCCAGACAACTCCTCGCACTCCTGACCCTGGCGCTGCTCGGTGGCTGTTCACCCGATACGCCGATCAACAGCCCCTACCGCGCTGGAGCCGAAGGCCAGAATACCCTCTATACCGCTTTCACCACCCGTTCGCCGAAGTACCTGGATCCGGCCAGTTCCTATTCAGGCGACGAGACCAACTTCACCTACAACATCTATGAGCCGCTCTACGGCTACCACTACTTCAAGCGGCCCTACGAGCTGATCCCCCGCGGCGCGGAGCGGGTGATCGCGCCCTATTACCTGGACACCCAGGGCCGGCGCCTGCCGGATGATGCACCGCCGGCGCAGATCGCTCAGAGCGTCTACGACATCCCCATCCGCCGCGACGCCCGCTACGCGCCCCACCCGGCCTTTGCCCGCGATGCCCAGGGCAATTACCGTTACTTCCCGATCAAGCCGGACGATCTGGCCGATCGCTACCAGATCCCTGACTTCCCCGAGACCGGCAGCCGCGCCCTGACCGCCGCCGACTACGCCTACGGTCTGCGCCGCCTGGCCAGTCCGCGGCTGGTCTCGCCCAGCTATGCCATCTTCGCCGAGCACCTGGTGGGCATGCAGACGTTTGGCGATGGTCTGCGCGCCGCCGACAAGGCCCTGCGCGCCAGCCTGCCCAAGGGCGCGCCGCTGCCCTGGCTGGACCTGCGCCGGGGCGAGTTGCCCGGGGTCGAGGTGCTGGATGAGCACACCCTTCGCCTGCGGGTGATCGGCAAGTACCCCCAGTTCAACTACTGGCTGGCCATGACCTTCGCCGCGCCGATGCCCTGGGAGGCGGATCGCTTCTACAGCCAGCCGGGCATGACCGAGCACAACCTCGGCTTCAACAGTTGGCCGGTGGGCACCGGCCCCTATCGCCTGGCCGAATCCATCCCCAATCGCCGCCATGTGCTGGCGCGCAATCCCAATTATCACGCCGATCCCTATCCCTGCGAGGGAGAGCCCGAGGATCGCGAACAGGGCCGGCTGGACGATTGCGGCAAGCCCATGCCGCTGATCGACCGCGCGGTGTTCAGCCTGGAAAAGGAAGGGGTGCCGCTGATGGGCAAGTTCATCCAGGGCTACTACGACACCCCCCAGGTCGAGCGCGGCGAATATGGCGTGGCGCTGCGCACCAAGGCCGGTGATTCGGCCGATTCCGCCGAACTCTATCGCGAGCGCGGCCTCAAGTTGCCCACCGCGGTGGAGGCGTCCAACTGGTACCTGGGTTTCAACTGGCTGGATCCGGTGGTGGGGCAGGGCGCCACACCCGAGCAACAGGCCCGCAATCGCAAGTTGCGCCAGGCGCTGTCCATCGCCTTCGACTGGGAGAGCTACATTACCGTCTTCCTCAACGGTAACGGCCTGGTTGCCAATGGCCCTCTGCCGCCGGGCGTGCTGGGCTATGAAGCGCCGCCGGCCGGCAGCAACCCGGTGGTCTATCGGTTGGTGGATGGCAAGCCCGAGCGGCGGCCCATCGAAGAGGCCAGGCAGCTGCTGGCCGACGCCGGCTATCCCGATGGCCGCGACGCCAGGAGCGGGCGGCCGCTGATCCTGCAATACGACGCCCAGAGCAGTGGCGACAGCGCCATGTTCGACTGGATGCGCCAGCAGACCGCCAAGCTGGGTATCCAGCTGGAATTGCGCGGCTCGGACTACAACAGATTCCAGGACAAGATGCGCAAGGGCGCGGCGCAGATCTTCTTCTGGGGCTGGAACGCCGACTATCCCGATGCCGAGAACTTCCTCTTCCTCTTCTACGGCCCCCAGGGCAAGGCCAAGCATGGTGGCGAGAATGCCGGCAACTACAGCAATGCCGAGTACGACCGGCTGTTCGAGCAGATGAAGAGTCTCGATGATGGTCCGGAAAAGGTGGCGCTGATCCGGCGCATGGTCGCCCTCGTGCAGCAGGACGCGCCCTGGCTGTTCGGCTGGAATCCCCTGTCGGCCGGGGCCTATCAACAGTGGGTGTACAACGCCAAGCCGACCCAGATGGTGCGCGATCAGCTGCGCTACCTGCGCCTGGATCCGGCGCTGCGCGAGCGCAAGGTGCTGGAGTGGAACCGGCCGGTGCTCTGGCCGCTGTGGCTGCTCTTGGGCCTGGCGCTGCTGCTGGCCTGGCTGGCCTGGCGCAGCCTCCGGCGCCGCGAGCGCCAGACCGCCTTTGGCGACGACACCGGGGAGGGGCGGTCATGATCGGCTATCTGTTGCGGCGCCTGGCCTATGGCGTGCTCATCCTGATCGGGGTGAATCTGCTGACCTTCCTGCTGTTCTTTACCGTCAACACCCCGGACGACATGGCGCGCCTGGCCATCGGTGGCAAGTACGTCACCGCCGAAGCCATCGAGGACTGGAAGGCAGAGCACGGCTACGACAAGCCACTGCTCATCAATACCACCCGTGAAGGGATGGAGCAGTTTACCGATACCCTCTTCTTCGACCGGTCGGTCAGTCTGCTGGTGTTCGACTTCGGCACCTCCGACAGCGGTCGCGACATCGGCCGGGAGATCGCCGAGCGCGCCGGACCGAGCCTGGCGCTGGCGCTGCCGACCTTTGTCCTCGGCCTGCTGGCGAGCGTCGGTTTTGCCCTCCTGCTGGTGTTCTTTCGCGCCACCCGCCTGGACTTCTGGGGCGTGGTGCTCTGCGTGCTGCTGCTGTCGATCTCCTCGCTGTTCTACATCATCGCCGGCCAGTGGCTGTTCGCGAAGATCCTGCGGCTGGTGCCCTATTCGGGTTATGAGGAAGGCTGGAATCTGCTGCGCTTCCTGGCGCTGCCGGTGCTGGTCGCGGTGATTTCCGGGCTGGGCAGCCAGGCGCGCTTCTATCGCGCGCTGTTTCTCGAAGAGATCGGCAAGGACTATGTGCGCACCGCCCGCGCCAAGGGCCTCGCCGAGCGCCAGGTGCTGTTGCACCACGTCTTGCGCAATGCGGCGCTGCCAATTCTCACCGGCGTGGTCTCGGCCATCCCACTGCTGATCATGGGCAGCCTGATCGCCGAATCCTTCTTTGGCATTCCCGGCCTGGGCAGCTACACCATCGACGCCATCAACGGCCAGGACTTCGCCGTGGTGCGCACCATGGTGTTCCTCGGCTCGGTGCTCTACATCGTCGGCCTGATCCTGGCGGACCTGTCCTACACCCTCGCCGATCCTCGCGTTCGCTTCAGGTAGCCGCCATGCCGAAATTCGTCTTGCTCTGGACCGACCTCGCCCTCTACCTGCTGGTGGCCGGTACCCTGGTCTACGCCTGGCGCACGCGTCGCCAGCCGGCCCTGCGCGCCAGTTGGCGGCGGGTGCTGCAGGATGCGCCGGCGATGAGCGCGGCCGTGATACTGGCCAGCTTCGTCGCCATCGCCCTGCTGGATTCGGTGCACTACCGGCCCCAGTTGCCCGCCACGCCCGGCGCCACGGCGCCGATCTATTCCCCCACGGTGCTCTCGGCCCTCGATGGCCTGCTGGCCGACACCAGCCTGACCCAGCGCGAAAAGACCTATTCCGCGCCACTCGCCACCCACCAGTTCACCAAGGAAACCCTGGGTACCAGCGCCGAGGGCCTGCCGCTGCGCGATTTCCCGCGCCTCAGGCATGCCGGCACCACCTTGAGCGATCCCGCTACCGAGTGGCGGGGCGATCTTCTCAAGCGACTGACGTTGGGCCTACTCGGCGGTCTGGCGCTGGCCCTGGCGACCGCGGCCCTGGCGACGGCACCGTTGCGCGAGACGGGTGGTTTCGCGGTACGTTGCGGACTCATCCTCCGTGGCCACACCGCCACCCCCTGGCGCGCCATCCTGCTGACCTGGCTGGGCGTCTGCCTGGTGACCGGCAGCGTGATCGCCCTAGCCAGCGGCTATCACGTGCTGGGCACCGACAGCACCGGCAACGACGTCCTCTACCAGTCGCTCAAGAGCATCCGCACCGCCTTCGTCATCGGCAGCCTGACCACCCTGGCCATGCTGCCGCCGGCGATCGGCTTCGGCCTGGCCGCCGGCTATTTCAAGGGCCGGGTGGACGACGTCATCACCTACCTCTACACCACCCTTACCTCCATCCCCGGGGTGCTGCTGGTGGCGGCCTGCGTGTTGATGATGCAGGTGTTCATCGACCGCCATCCCGAGCTGTTCGACACCGGTGCGGCGCGGGCCGACCTGCGCCTCTTCATGCTCTGCCTGATCCTCGGCCTCACCGGCTGGGCCGGGCTGTGCCGTCTGCTGCGCGCCGAGGCGCTCAAGTTGCGCGAGCTGGAATACGTTCAGGCCGCACGAGCCTTTGGCGTCTCCCACTTCACCATCCTGCGCCGGCACCTGCTGCCCAACGTCTTCTACCTGGTGCTCATCACCCTGACCCTGGAGTTCTCCAGCCTGGTGCTCTACGAGGCGGTGCTGTCCTACCTGGGCATCGGCGTCGATCCGACCATGAATTCCTTTGGCTCCATGATCAACGACGCCCGGACCGAGATGTCCCGGACCCCGATGATCTGGTGGAATCTGCTCAGCGCCTTCGCCTTCATGCTGGCCCTGGTGCTGGCGGCCAATCTGTTCGCCGATGCCGTGCGCGACGCCTTCGATCCGCGCAGTCGCCGGCTGAGATCCGCCTGGCTCAGGCGCCGTCCCGGCCAGGGTGAGGTGCAACCATGACCCCGGTGCTGGAGATTCGCGATCTGGAGATCCTGGTCGAGGGCGAGGAGGGCACACGGCAGGCGGTCCGCGGCCTGAGCCTGGCCATCGCCCGTGGCGAGACCTTCGCCCTGGTCGGGGAATCGGGCAGTGGCAAGAGCGTCACGGCGCTCTCGCTGCTGCGGCTGCTGCCACCGTCGCTGGGTATCGCCCGCGGCGCGGCGCTGCTGGCCGGGACCGACCTGCATCGACTGCCGGAAGGACGCCTGCGCGAACTGCGCGGCGGGCGTGTCGGCACCATCTTCCAGGAGCCCGCCACCAGCCTGAATCCGGTCATGCGCATCGGCGAGCAGATCGAGGAAACCCTGCGCGCCCATACCGTGCTGCGCGGTGCTGCCGCCCGTGCCCGGGTGGTGGAATGGCTGCGCCGGGTCGGCATTCCCGAGCCGGAGCGGCGGATCGACGACTATCCCTTCCAGTTCTCCGGTGGCCAGAAGCAGCGCATCATGCTCGCCCTGGCACTGGCCGCCGAACCGGACCTGCTGATCGCCGATGAACCCACCACGGCGCTGGACGTCACCGTCCAGGCGCAGATCCTCGCGCTGCTGGCCGATATCCAGCGTGAACTGGGCATGGCCATCCTGCTCATCACCCACGATCTGGCGGTGGTGCGCCAGGTGGCCGATCACGTGGCCCTGATGCGCCATGGCGAGATCGTCGAGAGCGCCCCGGCCGCGGAATTCTTCGAGGCGCCCCGGCATCCCTATGCCCGCGAGCTGTTCGCCGCCATTCCCACCTTCGCCAAGCGCGGCCAGACCCTGGCCGGCACCCCGCGTGCCCTGCCGCAGCGCCAGCCGGGCGCGCGGCTGCTGGAGGTGCGTGAGCTGGCCGTGCACTATCCGCTCCGCCGCGGGGCCTGGGGCCGAACGCGGGACTGGGTCAGGGCGGTGGACGGGGTGAGCTTCGACCTGCACGCGGGCGAGACCCTGGCGCTGCTGGGCGAGTCCGGGTGCGGCAAGACCACCACCGGCAAGGCGCTGCTGCGGCTGCTCGATGGACCGCGCATCAGCGGCAGCGCCCAGCTGGGCGGCGAGGACCTGCTCACGGCCGATCGGCGCACCCTGCAGCGGCTACGGCGGCAGATCCAGATCGTCTTCCAGGATCCCTTCGCCTCGCTGGATCCGCGCATGCGCATCGGCGCTACCCTGGAGCAGGGCTTGCTGGCGCTGCGTCCCGAGCTGGATGCCGCCGAGCGCCAGCGCCGCGCCGCGGCCCTGGTGGAGCGGGTCGGGCTGCCCGGCGACACCCTGCAGCGCTTCGCCCACGAATTTTCCGGCGGCCAGCGGCAGCGTATCGCCATCGCCCGGGCGCTGATCGTCGAGCCGCAGGTGCTGGTATGCGACGAACCCACCTCGGCGCTCGACGTCTCGGTGCAGGCGCAGATCCTCGATCTCCTGCGCGAGCTCCAGGCGGAGCGGGGGCTGGCCTATCTGTTCATCACCCATAATTTCGGCGTGGTCGAGTACCTGGCCGATCGCATCGCGGTGATGGACGGCGGCCACATCGTCGAACAGGACAGCGCCGAACGGGTACTGCGTGCGCCCGCTCACGCCATGACCCAACGCCTGCTGGCCGCCGTGCCGCGCCTGGATTTCGGGACCCCGCCATGAATTTTCCACCGCGCATCGCCCTGGCCGACTTCGCGCTGGTCTGGCCGCAACCACGCCTGGCCGAGGCCTTCGCCGAGGCGCTGAACTGGAGCTATGCCGAGCATCGCCGCTTCCTCGGCTGGGCCCGGGAACACACCACGGTCGCCCAGGCTCGCGACAGCCTGCTCGCCGCGCGCGGTGCCTTCACCCTGGCCCAGGGCGAGAAACGCTACTTCCTGGTGCGCGGTGACGCGTTGCTCGGCTGCCTGGGGCTCACGCCACTGGACGGCGGGCGGCGCTACGAGATCGGCTACTGGCTGCACAGCCTGCATACCGGCCAGGGCCTGATGACCGCCGCGTTGCGCTACTTCGTCGAGCAGCGGGGCGCGGCGGGGCTCTTTCTCACCACTTCGGCCGCCAACCACTCCAGCCAACGGCTCGCCGAACGGGTGGGTTTCCGGCGCGTGCGGGTGCTGGAAAACGATCGGCAAGGTCCGGACGGGCAGCGCTGCGCCACCTGGGTCTATGAATTGCCACCGCAGGTGAAGCCATGACCGCCCTGAGCGTTCCGCTGCAGTATCCGCCCCGCTTCGCCGTGACTGAGGCGGTGGAACTGATCGACCTGACCCTGGCCGATCCTGGCGCGGTAGCCGACTACTATCGGCGCAATCGCCAGCACCTGGCGCTGTCGATGCCACGGCGCTCGGATGCCTTCTATACCCTGGCGCAATGGCAGGGGCAGGTAGCGGCGTACCGCGCCGGCGGCCCAGGCCTGAGCGAATTGCGCCTGGTGCTGCGGGCGGGGCCGCTGGTGATAGGTACGGTGAATTTCAGCCAGATGGTTCGCGGCGGTTTCCAGGCCTGCTACCTGGGCTATGGCCTGGATGCAGCCTGGCAGGGACGGGGGCTGATGCGCCAGGCGGTGCGCCTGGGGCGGGACTTCGTCATCGCCGAGCTGGGCCTGAATCGGATCATGGCCAACCATCTGCCGGAGAACCTGCGCAGCGCTCATCTGCTGACCCGCCTCGGCTTCGAGCGCGAGGGTTTGGCGCGGCGCTATCTGGAAATCGACGGGGTCTGGCGGGATCACGTACTGACCAGCTATGTGCGTCCCGCCCCCTGAATGAAAACCGGCGGCACCTGGCCGCCGGACTTCTCTCAGACCCGCGCGGCGGTGACGGCCGCCGAGCCCCAGGTGGTGCGCCAGCGGCGCTTGACGCTGAGCAGGCCGAACCAGGCGAGCACGCCGAGGGCAGCGAACAGCCAGAGGCCCAGCTGATAGTCGCCGGTGGCCTGTTTGACCGCGCCCAGGCCGGCGGTGAGGGCGAAGCCGCCGATGCCGCCCGCCATGCCAATCAGTCCGGTCATGACGCCGATTTCCTTGCGGAAGCGCTGGGGGACCAGTTGGAACACCGCGCCATTGCCAGCACCCAGGCTGAGCATGGCGACCACGAACAGCGCAAGGGCGGCCATGGCGCTGGGCAGGTGGAAACCCACAGCGGCGATGCAGATGGCCGCGACGGTGTACATGCCGAGCAGCGCGCGGATGCCGCCGATGCGGTCGGCCAGGGCGCCACCCAGGGGCCGCATCAGGCTGCCACCGAAGACACAGGCCGCGGTGTAGTAGCCGGCAACCACCGGCTCCAGGGCGTACTGGTCATGGAAGTAGCCGGGCAGGGTGCTGGCGAGGCCGAGGAAGCCGCCGAAGGTCACGCTGTAGAAGAACATGAACCACCAGCTGTCCTGGTCGCCCAGGGCGCGGCCATAGTCCGCCAGCTTCTTCGGCGCCGGGCGTTCCGGGGCGTTGCGGGCGCAGAGCACGAAGACCACCAGGGTCAGGATCAGCGGGATCAGCGCGAAGCCGAACACGTTGGTCCAGCCAAAGGCCTTGGCCAGTGCCGGGGCGAAGAGGGCGGCGAACACCGTACCCGAGTTGCCCGCGCCGGCGATGCCCAGGGCCTTGCCTTGGTGCTGCGGCGGATACCACTGGGAGGCCAGCGGCAGGGCAACGGCGAAGGAGGCGCCGGCGAAGCCGAGGAACAGGCCCAGCACCAGGGTCTGCTCATAGCTGTGCACGCCATGCTGCCAGGCCACCAGCAGCGCCAGGATCACCACCACCTGGCCGATGATGCCGGCGGTCTTGGGTGACAGTCGATCGGCGACGAAGCCCAGGATCAGGCGCAGGACAGCGCCGGCGAGGATGGGCGTCGCCACCATCATGCTGCGCTGCTGGGTGGTCAGCTGCAGGTCGGTGGCGATCTGCACGGCCATGGGGCCGAGCACGTACCAGACCATGAAACTCAGGTCGAAGTAGAGGAAGGCGGCGAACAGGGTCGGCGCATGGCCGGCTTTCCAGAAACTGGGACTCATGGAGGCACCTCGGGCACGTCACGGGCATGAAAAAGGCGCCAGTCACCCTTGCCCGTTGCCGGGAGGTGAACTGACGCCTTTGTCGATTGGGGTGACCGCCGTTGGCCACCGCTACCCAGGTCTTTGCAAGAGCGAAGCCAAGTTGAGTAAGCCCAGTGTTAGCCGGGGATCGCGATATTGGCAGCGTCTGAACCGGTCAAAGCGCTGCACAAGGATTGAGCGCCGTCACGACAGGTTGCCCCTTGTTGGCGCTTGTGAAGAGGTAGTATGGGCTAGGTTGGATCGCGGCCATGGGCCGCTCCTACGGGTACAGCAGCGTCTGTAGGAGCGGCCCATGGCCGCGATAACGTGCTCGATACCTTCCGTCCGTCTTCGGTGCACTACCTGCAACGCCACGAACGGGTGGGTAGGACAGGACGCCGATACGGCCGCTCCTGGCTGTTACTTTGCGTACTTGGTCTGCAGCGCCTTGGCTTCCTGGAGGTGGTGCTCCAGCTTCGGCAGGGTCTTCTCGGCGAAGGCCTTGAGCGCGGCGTCATCGCCGGTCTTGGCTTCGTTGCGGAAGATCTCGATGGTCTGCTCATGGGCCACGACCTGGTTGTTGGCATAGGAGCGATCGAAGGAATCGTCACGCACCTGCAGGATCATGGCCTTGGCCTTGTCCATCAGCTCGGCGTCGGTGGAGACTTTCAGCTTCTTCTCCTGGGCCAGGCTCTTGAGCTGCTCGTTGGCCTTGGTGTGATCGTCGATCATGCTCTGGGCGAAGGTCTTGATGTCCTGGGACTGGCTCTTTTCCAGGGCCAGCTTGCCTGCCTCGATCTCGGCGATGCCCTTGGCCGAGGCGTCGTCGACGAATTCGGCCGGAGACAGCTTGTCGGCGGCCTGGGCCAGACCGGCACCGGCAGCCAGCAGGATGGCGAGGGACAGGCTGGAGGCTTTCTTCAGCATGGGCGTCATGGACGTGCTCCTGATTTTCTTGGCAGTAAGGGAAGGGCGTCACCGGCTGGCAGTGAACGCGCCTGCAAAATGGGACCTGCCTAAAAAGTCATACGTTCCCTGAAGAAAGCGTGCGAAGCCAGATCAGGTGCGGCTTACGCTTGAGCGAAACGCTTCGTAGGCGTCGAAATCGAAGCGCGTCGCCGAGACGATCTGGCTCTGTTTCAGGGTCAGGTAGATGTCCTTGCCCTTGTCCGCATAGTGGGTGGTGAAGGTCACCCAGAGTTTGTCCTTGTCGCGGTAGCCACTCATGATCGGCTTGATGCAGACGTCCTGGTCGGCCCCTTCCGTTTCGCTAGGCTCGCCGAGGGTAGTGATACGACCGACATACACCTTTCGCTCTTCCAGGGTCAGCATCAGCGTCTCCCTGTTGATGGAGGCGGTCATCAGCAGATCGTCCAGCGGACTGTCCTTGAGGATCCCGGCGAGGATGAAGGTACGGTAGTTGTCCTCGCTCAGGCCGTACTTGCGCTTGATGGTCCAGCGCGCCAGCGCGGCCCAGGCGCCGGGGATCAGCAGGGCGGTCACCGTCACCACCAGGATCCAGGCGGCCTGCAGCGGGTCATCCAGGGTGCCGGTGCGGCGCAGCAGCTCGGCGAGACCGGCGAAGTAGTCGAGAGAGAAGGTTCGCGCGCCCCATGACCAGTGGCGGCCCTGCAGGACTTGGGCGATGCCCAGGTGCAGGATCACGGCGAGCAGGGTGCAGAACAGCCCGAAACGGGCGCTCTGCAGATAGAGGTACTGGCCCTCGTAGCGATGCAGGCGATAGAAATAGAGCGGATGCTTGTGGCAGACGAGAAAGCCACTGACCAGGATCGGCAGGAGCAGCAGCAGGAACATCAGCGGTTGATGAGCCGCCGGGCGCGGTCCAGGTCTTCCTTGAATTCGGGGGAGTCGAAGACCTCCGCTGGATCGATGCGCAGGGTGCCGCGGCCGACCACGCGCATGGACTTGTAGGAGTTGTTGATGCTCGCGGCCAGCTTGAGATCGTCCGCGGAGGGCGATTTGAGCAGGTTGAACAGGCCTTTCAGCATGACGATATCCTGGGGATGCACTAGGCGCTTATAGCTTGGAACACCCGGACTGACAAGAATTCGCCGCGCCGCCAGTCGACGGCGCGGCGAAGACTCAGGCCGGCTCGACGCCGGATTTGCGCGGGGCCGCCTTGGGCAGCAGGCCGTCGGCGCGGAACATCTGCTTGATGCCGCGCACCGCCTGGCGGATGCGGTCCTGGTTCTCGATCAGGGCGAAGCGCACATGGTCGTCGCCATAGTCACCGAAGCCCAACCCCGGCGAGACGCAGACCTTGGCCTCGGCCAGCAGCTTCTTGGCGAATTCCAGCGACCCCAGGTGGGCATAGGGCTCGGGAATCCTGGCCCAGACGTACATCGACGCCTTGGGATTCTCGACCATCCAGCCGGCTTCATGCAGGCCGCGCACCAGCACATCGCGGCGCTGCTGGTACTGCTGGGCGATGTCGCGCACGCACTGCTGGTCGCCCTCCAGGGCGGCGATGGCGGCCACCTGCAGCGGGGTGAAGGTGCCGTAGTCGTGATAGCTCTTGATCCGCGCCAGGGCGGCGACCAGCTCGGGATTGCCGACCATGAAGCCGATCCGCCAGCCGGCCATGTTGTAGCTCTTGGACAGGGTGAAGAATTCCACCGCGATGTCCTTGGCGCCGGGCACCTGCATGATGGAGGGCGCCTGCCAGCCGTCGAAGACGATGTCGGCATAGGCCAGGTCGTGCACCACCAGCACGTTGTAGCGCTTGGCCAGTTCCACCACGCGCTCGAAGAAATCCAGCTCCACGCACTGGGCGGTGGGGTTGGAGGGGAAGCCGAGGATCATCATCTTCGGCTTGGGAATGCTCTCGCGGATGGCCCGCTCCAGTTCGGCGAAGAAGTCCATGCCCTGCACCAGGGGCACCGAACGCACCTGGGCGCCGGCAATCACCGCGCCGTAGATGTGGATCGGATAGCTTGGGTTGGGCACGAGCACGGTGTCGCCGGCATCCAGGGTGGCCAGCATCAGATGCGCCAGGCCTTCCTTGGAACCTATGGTGACGATGGCTTCGCTGTCGGCATCGATTTCCACCTGATAACGGTCGCGATACCAGTGGGAGATGGCGCGACGCAGACGCGGAATGCCCTTGGAGCTGGAATAGCCGTGGGTGTCCTCGCGCTGGGCGACCTGGCAGAGCTTCTCGACGATGTGCGGCGGGGTCGGACCGTCGGGATTGCCCATGGACAGGTCGATGATGTCCTCACCGCGACGGCGCGCGGCCATCTTGAGTTCGGCGGTGATGTTGAAGACATAGGGGGGCAGGCGATCGATGCGCGCAAAGCGGCGCACGGGACTGGAATCAGTCATGCGTTCCTCGAAGTACGTAAGCGCCCGGAACCGTCCGAGCGACGTGGGTCACAGGAGGTGACCTGCCGCGGACATTAGCCGCAGGTCGCTGCGCTTGTCGAGGAAAAAATCTGACTGGTCCGCGCGGCCTGTCTCAGCCGAGCAATTCGCTCATGGCGATGATCTGGTCGGCCACCTGGATCAGCTTCTGCTGCTTGCTCATGGCCTGGCGGCGCATCAGGGTATAGGCCTCGTCCTCGCTGCAACCGCGCATCTTCATCAGCAGGCCCTTGGCCTGGTCGACCTTCTTGCGCTCCAGCAACTGCTGCTCGCGGGCCTGGAGTTCGGCGCGCAGGGCCTGGTCGGTCTCGAAACGGGCGCGGGCCACATCGATGATGGCCTGCAGGCGGCTGGTCTGGATGCCCTCGACGATGTAGGCGCTGACCCCGGACTGGATGGCCCGGCGCATCACCGCCGGGTCGTGCTCGTCGGTGAACATGACGATGGGGCGTGGCCGGTCGCGGGTGACCAGGCAGACCTGTTCCATGACGTCGCGACCGGGTGATTGGGTGTCGAACAGGATGACGTCCGGCCGCAGGGCCTCGATGCGCGCGGGCAGGTCGATGGTCAGGCCGGATTCCTCGATGACCTCGAAACCGGCTTCGATCAGCGCGGCCTTGAGACGGCCGACCTGCTTGGGGGTGTCGTCGATGAGCAAGATGCGCAAGGTCGTTCTCCCTAGTGATCGCTGAGCGCGTGGATGGCGAAGCTGCGGGCGTAACCGGCCGGATCGCTGCCGTCCCAGATGCGACCGTCGAACAGGGTGCTGCGGCGCCGGGTCGGCGGCACCGCCAGACCGAGGTCGGTGGCAGCCTGCCGGTACAGTTCGGTGCATTGCACGGCCTCGGCGATGGTCAGGTAATCCGGCTCCTCGCGTAGCAAACCCCAGCGGCGGAACTGGGTAAGGAACCAGAGGCCGTCGGACAGGTATGGCGGATTGACCGTGCCCTGGCGATGGAAGGCCAGGGGATGCTCGTCCTCCCAGTGGCCATCGAGGCCGTCTTCGTAGTGACCGAGAAAGCGCTGGGCGAGCAACGCCGGATCGGTATCCACATAGTCGGCGCCGCTGATCAGCTGGGCGGTGCCCAGGCGATTCTCACGACTTTCCTCGATGAAGCGGCTGGCATCAAGCAGGGTGCGGATCAGCGCCCGGGCGGTGTTGGGATAGCGCTCGGCGAAGCTGCCGGTGCAGGCCAGCACCTTTTCCGGGTGGTCCGGCCAGATGGCCTGGGTGGTGGTCAGGGTGAAGCCCTGGCCGCGCGCCACGGCGGCAGCGCCCCAGGGTTCGCCGACGCAGAAGCCGTCGACTCGGCCGGCAGCCAGGTGCTCGGGCATCTGCGGCGGTGGCACCAGTGCGGTACGCACGTCCTTGAGGGGATGAATGCCCTGGGCGGCGAGCCAGTAGTAGAGCCAGAAGATATGGGTGCCGGTGGGAAAGGTGTGCGCCAGGGTCAGCGGCCGGGCATCCGGCTGGCGAATCCGCTCGACCAGGGAGGCCGTATCCCGGACGCCTTCCCGGGTCAGGCTGCGGGCCAGGTTGAGGCTCTGACCGTTCTGCGCCAGGCTCATGAGCACCGCCATCGGCGTGGCGGCGGCACCGCCCAGTCCGAGCTGGGCGCCATAGACCAGGCCATAGAGGCAATGCGCGGCATCGAGCTGGCCATTGAGCAGGTTGTCGCGCAGCGCCGACCAGGAGGGCTGGCGGTGCAGATTGAGTGTCAGGCCATGGGGTTCGCCAAAGCCCTGGGTCGCCGCCACGATCAGCGAGGCGGCATCGCTCAGGGGCAGGAAGCCCAGATTGAGCTCGGGCTTTTCCGGGGCATCCGAACCCGCGACCCAAAGATGCGCGGCGTGGGGGGAAGGCTGGGCAGGCATGGTGTCTCCGGCGGCTGACGGACGTCCAGGCACCGCTTTGTGCACCGCTGTGGACGTCTCGGCTTGAGCCTGCACCATTTTGGTGACAGGCACGGCACCATCACCGGGCGCTCTCACGGCCACGGCGCTTGCCGGACAGCGCCTCTGCGGCGGTCCGCGGCGCGGCGGGAGGAGGGGCGCCGGCTGAGGTCTGACAGAGAAAGGGCAAAACCCGCGCCAAGTCACGGGTTGCCAGGGGAAGATTACTTCTGCGGGATCAGCAGCAGGCGATCACGGCCATAGACGCGCTCCAGATTCTGCGGTTGCAACGGCAGGCTCTGGTATTGGCCGCGGGTCCAGCCCTTGCCCGGGGTGCCGGCCTGGCTCGCCTGCAGGGGCTCGGCCAGGCCGAAGTCCACCACCAGACGCAGCGCCGGCGCCAGCCAGGCCTGGTCATCGCCGCCCCAGTGGCTGGCGGTCAGGTCCAGGGTCGAGCCGTCGCCGCCACTGGCATTGCCATCCAGGCGGTGCAAGCGGCCCCACTGCCAGGCGGCGCGATCACTGCCCAGCTTGGCCTCGCAGGTTTCGACGGCCCCGGCCAGCGCGCGGGCGAAGATCGCCGGCTTGTCTTCACGGGCCGGCGTGCTGACGTCATCCCAATAGGGGCTGTCGTCACGGGCCAGGAGATGATCGACGATGGCGTTGTAGCCGGTG
Source organism: Pseudomonas flavocrustae (assembly GCF_029872515.1). Classification (NCBI taxonomy): domain Bacteria; kingdom Pseudomonadati; phylum Pseudomonadota; class Gammaproteobacteria; order Pseudomonadales; family Pseudomonadaceae; genus Pseudomonas; species Pseudomonas flavocrustae. The sequence goes on from NZ_JAPDIQ010000001.1 coordinate 602,504, forward strand.
TCGCTGAGGGTGGTGAAGGCCTGCCAGGCCGGGCTCCTGGTGCCCCCCAATTCATCGGCGAAGGTCTTTTCGGCCAGGGCCTGCAAGAAGGCCTCGTAGAGCGCCGCATCCGCGGAACCGGCGGCCAGGCGACCGTCGAAGCCCTGCAGACGGCGCAGGGCTTCTTCCGCCTGCTGGCGCTGGGTGGCCGGCAGGGCGGCGATGGCCTGGCGCAGTGGCGCGGCGAAGCCGGGGGCGTCGAGCTGGGTCTTGAGCTTGGCGGCCAGGGTGGTGGTCTGGTCCTGCTGCAGGGCCATGGCGTCGCGGGTAGCGAGGCGCGCCGAGCGCCCGGCCAGTTGTGCCAGGCGCTCCTGGCGCTCGGGGCCCGACCAGTTGCTGGACAGCTGCATGCCGTAGCCACGCGGCACCACGCGCTGGTTGGCGGCGCCCAGCCAGCCCTGGGCCGGGTCCTGATCGTAGGGGTGCAGCATGGGGTCGGCGTAGCCATCCCAGGCATAGCGCTCGTCCCAGCCGGGCGAGGGCAGCAGCCCCAGGCCGCTGCGGCGATTGGGATAACGGCCGGTCACCTGCCAGCCGACATGCTCGGCATCGGCGAATACCAGATTCCAGTCACTGGCGCGCAGCTCGCGAGCCAGTTCGAAGGCGCGCTCCACGTCCTTGGCGCGGGTGAGGTCGAAGAGGGCGTCCAGGCTCTTGTCGGCTTCCAGGCGACTGCTGCGCAGGGCCAGGCCGTAGCCGTTGGCGTCCGGCGCCAGGGCCAGATTCAGCAGCGGACCGCGCGGACTGGTGTAGAGGGTCTCGCGCCGCGGCTTTTCACCGCGGACGAAAAAGGTCTCCACCCGCTCGCCGGCCGGCTGCCACTGGCCGCCGCTCTGCACCTGCAGGCGACCGCCCTGGCGCTGCAGGCGTTCGAGGTAGAGGTCCTGACTGTCGCCCATCAGGGTCGCGGCGCCCCAGGCCAGCTTGCCGTTGTAGCCGTCGAGCAGCAGCGGCAGGCCGGGCAGGGTGGTGCCCACGGCCTCGAAGCGCGGCGCCCTCAGGGTCACCAGGGTGAAGGGCGACTGTCCGGCAAAGGCGCTGACCTTGTCGACGCCGAGCAGGCTGCGACCGCTGCGGGTATGGCCCGGGGTGGCGGCCCAGGCGGTACCGGTGGGGCCGCCGAAGGGGGCGAGCGCCGCCAATTGCCGCTGGACCTGCAGCAGGGCGTCGAGTCCGGGCAGCTGGCCGCGCAGATTCAGGCCGCGCAACTTGGCGGTCTCTTCTTCCGGTAGAGGTTCGTCGGGGTAGGTGGGCAAGAGCCAGGCCAGGCGTTCGGGACCGACCTGGGCGGCCAGGGCCAGCGCCGCGGTTTCCTTGCGCAGGTCCACCGCCTGGGCGAAGTTGAGCAGTTCGAAGAGCAGGGCGCTGTCTTCGGCTTTCCAGTATTCGGCGCGGTAGTCGTGGCCATCCAGCGCGACCCGCTCGCCGGCGCGATAGAGGTAGGCGTTGACACCCCGGGCATAGACCTCGAAGAAGGTCTTCATCCGCGGCGAGGCGTTGCCGTAGGCCACCTGGGCGGCCTTGCGCAGGTCCACGGCACGCATGAATCTGTCGCTGTCCAGGCGGCTTTCACCGTAGGCCTCGGCCAGCCGCCCCTGGGCCAGCAGGCGCAGCTCGACCATCTGCGCCAGGCGTTCGCTGGCGTGGACGTAGCCGAGGGCGAAGAGGGCATCGTGAAAGGTGGTGGTCTCGATCAGCGGCTGGCCGTCGGCATTGCGGCGCACCGAGGCGGTCTGCGCCAGACCGCGCAGCGGCAGGCTGCCCTTGAGTTGCGGCTGGCCGCGGGGCGACGGCTCCTCGGCGAAGTACTGGCAGCCGGCGAGGGCGGTCAGCAGGCCGAGAGTGGCGAGGCGCAGCGGCGCGCGCGAGCGAAACGGGAGAGGCGAGACCATGAACAGCGGACACTCCGAGCGGATGGATGCGAACGGGTGGCTACGTTAGCAGGGTCCACCGGGGGAGCAAGCCTCGGGCGAGGGGTGGCGTCCGGGCGCTGCCGACAGGTCATCGGGAAAGGCGCCTGGCGCGGCACCAGACCGCTCAGCGCAGCGCCATCCAGATCAGCAGTGCGGCCTGGAACAGGCAGAACACCGCCAGGCAGCCGATGGCGAATCTCAAAGAGATGTCATCACGACGATAGAGGGCGATGCGGTCTTCCAGCTGACGCAGGCTGGCATCGCGCTCGTCGATCAACCGGTCGCATTGCTCCAGCAGGGTGGCGCCGTCCAGCAGCGACAGCAGTTGCACCTTGTCGGTATTCCAGTCCTCGCGCAGCTGGCTGACCCGGGCCGCCCGGCAGAGCTGCTGGCGCTCGTCGTCTGCCGCCGTCTCGACGGTGAAGCCCTGGGCGCCGAGCACGTGGTCGCGACGCTTGCGGCTGTCTTCGTCGAGGGCGTCGCGGCGCGCCAGGGGCAGGTCCTGCACCCGGTAGTGGTTCCAGCGCAAGCGCGCCCAGGCGGCCGCCCGGGCCAGCAGGAAGCGGCCCAGGCCGCGCTCCTCGGGCTCGATCTGCAGGCCGCGTTCGGGGCCCAGGCGGATTTCGCCGAGGCGATGGTCGACCCAGACCTCCAGCACGTTCACCTCGCGGTGCAGCAGCTGGCCGGGAATCTGCACCGTCAGCCGCAGCAGGCTTTCTTCGTCGCCATGGCGCTCGACCAGGCCGAGTTGCACGAAGCGCAGGGGGCGCACGCCGACCCGACGATCCGCCGGCTGCGGCATCAGCCGCAGCAGCTGGAAGCGCTCCGGCGGCAGGCTGGCCCATGGATGGGGCTCATTGGGAACGGCTTCGACGGCCGGCGATGCTTGATCGGGGGTTTCCACGGGCGGACTCCAGCTGGCGCGCCTCCTGGGCGCCTGTGCCGGCTTATCGGCCAGGGTGCGGGGAACCTGAGCGCGCGACGAAGGCGGTCACGCGCTCGACCAGCGCGCGGGCTAGCGGCAGGTTGGGGTTGTCGTAGGTGGGCAGTTGCGCCTGAATGTCCGCCGGAGCGATGCGCAGCACGTGGTTCATGCCGGGAATGATCGCCAGTTCGGCATCCGGCTTGGCCCGCTGCAGGGTGCGGGCATCGTCCACCTCCACCTGCACGTCATGGGTACCCTGGACGATCAGCGCCGGGGCGTGGATGCCGGCAAAGGCCCTGGCCGGATTCTGGCGGAACAGCGAGATCAGATAGGGCTGGACGCTGGGACGGAACAGCACCAGCAATTCCTTCGGCACCTCGGGCACCGGCGTGCCGCGCAGCAACTGGTCGATGATCCACTGGGCGCTGGCCAGGCCGGCGGGCGACAGCTTGCCGGCCAGCTGCTCGCGCAGCACCACGTCGATGGGCCGGCCACTGCCGGCCAGGGTGACCACGCCGGCGACCGGCACCCGGTCGGCGGCCAGGCTGGCGATCAGGGCGCCTTCGCTGTGACCGAGCAGGACCACCTTGGAAAAGCGCGGATCGGCGCGCAGCAGCCGGATCCAGCCGACCAGGTCGTCGACATAGCGCTCCACGCTGAGACGACTCTCGTCCGGCTCGGCGCCGCGACTCTCGGCCACCCCGCGCTTGTCGAAGCGCACGCTGGCGATCCGCTGCCGGCCCAGGGCCTCGGCCAGACGCTGCAGGGCGGCATTGCGGGCGCCGGGGGCGTTGCCATTGCGGTCGATGGGGCCCGAGCCGGAAACGAAGAGCACCACCGGTTGCGGACGCTCGCTGCGGGGCAGGATCAGACTGCCCTTGAGCACGCCGCTGCCGGTGTCGAGCTGGAGGGGGCGGTAGAGCACGGGATCGGCCGCCGTGGCGAGGGCGGGCAGGGCGAGGCACAGCAGCAGGGAGAACAGCAGACGCATGGCAGGAAGGGCACCGGAGAGCTGGGGTGTGGGGGCCTATCCCGCACACAATCCGTGTAAAAGACCACGGCGCGTGTAAAATCGCCCATTGCCAATTTGAATCCATACCTTTCACCCGTAGCGCGGAGCCCTCGCATGTCCGGCAATACCCTCGGCACGCTGTTTACCGTCACCACCGCCGGCGAAAGCCATGGCCCGGCGCTGGTCGCCATCGTCGACGGTTGCCCACCCGGACTGCCCCTGGACATCGCCGACCTGCAGCGTGACCTGGATCGGCGCAAGCCCGGCACCAGCCGCCATACCACCCAGCGCCAGGAAGCGGACGAGGTGGAGATCCTCTCCGGGGTCTTCGAGGGCGTCACCACCGGTACCCCCATCGGCCTGCTGATCCGCAACACCGACCAGAAGTCCAAGGACTACTCGGCGATCAAGGACCTGTTCCGCCCGGCCCATGCTGACTACGCCTACCACCACAAGTATGGCCTGCGCGACTACCGCGGCGGCGGTCGCAGCTCGGCGCGGGAAACCGCCATGCGCGTGGCGGCCGGCGCCATCGCCAAGAAGTACCTGGCCACCCAGGGCATCCGGGTGCGTGGCTACATGAGTCAGCTGGGCCCCATCGAGATCCCCTTCAAGACCTGGGACAGCGTGGAAGAAAACGCCTTCTTCAGCCCCGATCCGGACCGGGTACCGGAGTTGGAGGCCTACATGGATCAGCTGCGCCGCGATCAGGACTCGGTGGGCGCGCGCATCACCGTGGTCGCCGACGGCGTGCCGCCGGGCCTGGGCGAGCCGATCTTCGACCGCCTCGACGCCGAACTGGCCTATGCGCTGATGAGCATCAATGCGGTGAAGGGCGTCGAGATCGGCGCCGGCTTCGCCAGCGTCGCCCAGCGCGGCACCGAGCACCGTGACGAGCTGACCCCGGAGGGCTTCCTGTCCAACAACGCCGGTGGCGTGCTGGGCGGTATCTCCTCTGGTCAGCCCCTCGTCGCCCACCTGGCGCTGAAGGCCACGTCCAGCATCACCACCCCGGGGCGCTCCATCGACGTCCATGGCAATCCGGTGGATATCATCACCAAGGGTCGCCACGATCCCTGCGTGGGCATCCGCGCCACGCCCATTGCCGAGGCGATGATGGCCCTGGTGCTGATGGATCACCTGTTGCGTCACCGTGCGCAGAACGCCGAGGTGAAAGTGCACACGCCCACCCTGCCGCAACTCTGATCCGCGGACGGACGATGCCGGTTCCCTATTGGCGGCTGTCGGGCTTCTACTTCGCCTACTTCGCGCTGCTGGGGGCCACGGCGCCCTACCTGGGGCTGTACTTCCACCACCTGGGCTTTTCCGGCACCGCCATCGGCCAGCTGGTGGCCATCCCCATGCTGATGCGGGTACTGGCGCCCAACCTCTGGGGCTGGCTGGCCGATCGCACCGGCCGCCGGCTGAGCATCGTCCGCCTCGGCGCCGCCTGCACCCTGCTGTGCTTTTCCGGTATCTACCTCGGCCAGGGCTTCGCCTGGCTGGCGCTGATCATGGCCGGCCATGCCTTCTTCTGGCACGCGGTGCTGCCCCAGTTCGAAGCCATCACCCTGGCCCATTTGCGCGACCAGCCACAGCGCTATGCGCGCATCCGCCTCTGGGGCTCCATCGGCTTCATCGCCGCGGTGGCGGGGCTCGGCTGGGCCTTCGAATACGTCAGCCTGGATCTCTATCCGGCCTATCTGCTGCTGGTGATGGCGATCATCCTGCTGGCCTCACTGGCGGTGCCAGGGGTCAAGGTCGATCCAGGCCAGCGGCCCGAGGCGCCGGCCGAGCCCTTCCTGACGACCCTGCGCCAGCCGCGGGTGCTGGCCTTCTTCGCTGCCGCGGCGCTGATGCAGCTGTCCCACGGCCCTTACTACACGGTCTTCACCCTGCATCTGGAAGAACTCGGTTATGGCCGCGGCGTCATCGGTCAGCTCTGGTCGCTGGGCGTGGTCGCCGAGGTGCTGATCTTCCTGGTGATGCCGCAACTACTGGCGCGGCTGGCGCTCAACACCCTGCTGGTCGGCGCCTTTCTGATCGCCGCCGGGCGCTGGCTGCTGCTGGGCACCCTGGCCGACCAGTTGCCAGTGCTGTTGTTCGCCCAGCTCCTGCATGCGGCCACCTTCGCCTGCTTCCACGCCGCCGCCATCCAGTTCGTGCAATCTCATTTCGACCGCCGCCGCCAGGGCCAGGCCCAATCGCTCTACGCGGCACTTTCCGGGGCTGGCGGGGCGCTGGGCGCGCTGTATGCTGGCTATGCCTGGCAGGTGTCCGGCGCCCTTGCCGCCTTTGCCGGCGCCTCCCTGGCGGCGCTGGCAGGCGCCTTCCTCATCCTCTTGTCCGTTAGGTCCAGTACGAAAAGTGCCTGCGCTCTGTGATGCTTCGTTGAAAAACACCTGGATCGCCAGCCCGGTCGCAATGCTCATTTACCTCTCGTAAACTCCGCTTCCTCAGCGTTTTTCGCCTCGCCTGACCATCGCTCGGCGACTTTTCGTACAGAACCTAGGAGAACCCTCCATGATCCAGCAGCGTGAGCAACTGGCCCGGGAAATCATCGACGCCGGTCGCTTCCTCTATGGCCGCGGCTGGTCGCCGGCCACCAGCAGCAACTATTCGGTACGGCTGTCCGACAGTCGCCTGCTGCTGACCGTCTCCGGCAAGCACAAGGGTCAGCTGGAGCTGGACGACGTCCTCGCCACCGATCTCGACGGCACGCCGCTGGAGGACAAGAAGCCTTCGGCCGAGACCGCGCTGCACACCCAGCTCTATCGCTGGCAGCCGGAGATTGGTGCCGTACTGCACACCCATTCGGTGAATTCGACGGTGCTCTCGCGCCAGCTCGAAGGCGATCGCATGCTGCTGGACGGCTACGAGCTGCAGAAGGCCCTGCATGGCGTCACCACCCACGACGTGCGAGTGGAGATCCCGGTGTTCGACAACGACCAGGACATCCCGCGTCTGGCCGACCAGGTGCAGACCTGGCTGGACGTGCATCCCGACTGCGTGGGGTACCTGATCCGCGGGCACGGCCTCTATACTTGGGGCCCGCGCATGGCCGACGCCCTGCGCCACGTGGAAGCCTTCGAATTCCTCTTCGAATGCGAACTCAAGACCCGGAGCCTGCGTCCATGAGCCGACTGACCGTCTACCACGATGCCGAACCGCGCCAGCCGCTGAAGGTGATCAGCGATGGCGAGCACATCGCCGCCACCCTGGCCGAGGTCGGGGTGCGTTTCGAGCGCTGGCAGGCCACCGCCCCGGTGGCGCCGGGCGCCAGCCAGGAGGAGGTGATCGCCGCCTACCGGCCGGAGATCGATCGTCTCATCCAGGAGCGCGGCTACCAGACCGTCGACGTCATCAGCATGCATCCCGAGCATCCGCAGAAGGAGGCGCTGCGCGCCAAGTTCCTCGAAGAACATCGCCACAATGAAGACGAGGTGCGCTTCTTCGTCGCCGGTCAGGGCCTCTTCACCCTGCACATCGACGACCAGGTCTATGCCGTGCTCTGCGAGAAGGACGACCTCATCTCGGTGCCGGCCGGTACGCCGCACTGGTTCGACATGAGCGAGTCGCCGTCCTTCGTCGCCATCCGCCTGTTCGACAATCCCGATGGCTGGGTCGCCCACTTCACCGGCGTCGACATCGCCCAGCGCTTCCCGCGCCTGGAGGTCGAGGCGTGACGATCAAGGCCATCCTCACCGATATCGAAGGTACCACCAGCGCCGTCAGCTTCGTCTTCGACGTGCTCTTTCCCTATGCCCGTGAGCACCTGCCGGCCCTTGTGCGCGCCCATGCCGGAGAGCCGGCGGTGGCCGAGCAACTCGATGCCGTGCGCGCCGAAGCCGGCGAGCTGGACGCCGACGTGGAGCGGGTGATCGCCATCCTGCTGGAATGGATCGCCACCGACCGCAAGGCCACACCGCTCAAGGCGCTGCAGGGTCAGGTATGGGAGCAGGGCTATCGTGCCGGCACCCTCAAGGGCCACGTCTATCCCGACGCCGTCCAGACCCTGCGCCAGTGGCACGCGGCGGGGCTGCCGCTGTACGTCTATTCCTCCGGATCGATCCAGGCGCAGAAGCTGATCTTCGGCTGCTCCGAGCATGGCGATCTCACGCCTTTGTTTTCCGGGTATTTCGATACCCTGACCGGCGGCAAGCGCGACGCCGAGTCCTATGCGCGCATCGCCTCGGCCACCACCCACGCGCCGGCGGAACTGCTGTTTCTCTCCGATGTGGTGGAAGAGCTGGATGCCGCGCGCCAGGCGGGCCTGCCGACCTGCGGGCTGGTACGTGCCGGTGGCCAACTGGGCGATCATCCGTGCGTGGCGTCCTTTGCCGACATCGATCTCGCCGGACTCAGCTGAAGCCCACGGCCGGCCTCGCTGCCAAGCGAGCCGGCCGAACTCGACGCCCTCATCGCCAGTCCCAATTGACGAGACCTGTGTCCTCGCAACGGGAGTCGCGACATGATCAATTCCACCATCGGCGGTGTACTGGGCTTCATCGTCTTCCTGCTCGACATCTGGGCCATCGTCAACGTCATCCGCAGTGACAGCACCAGCAACGCCAAGATCGGCTGGACGGTGCTCATCATCGTGCTGCCGGTGATCGGCCTGATCGCCTGGGCTGCCGCCGGACCACGCGGCAATCGCTCGGCCACGGCACCCACGCACAAGGGCTAGCCAGCACAACGCTGGAGCCTGTCACATCCAGCTCTTACAATGCCCGGCTTTTGGCCGGGCATTGTCTGTCTCGGCCAGCCACCTGCGGAGATCGACATGAGCGACTACCTGGAAACCCTCTACGACGGCTACGGTCAGCGATTCACCGTCGAGCGCATGCTGCACGAGGTGCGCACCGAGCATCAGCACCTGGTGATCTTCCAGAACGCCGTGCTGGGCAAGGTCATGGCCCTGGATGGCGTCATCCAGACCACCGAGGCCGACGAATTCATCTATCACGAGATGCTCACCCACGTCCCCCTGCTGGCCCATCCGGCGCCCAGGCGGGTGCTCGTCATCGGCGGTGGCGACGGTGGCATCCTGCGCGAAGTGGCCAAGCACCGGGGTGTCGAGCACATCACCATGGTCGAGATCGACGGCTCGGTGGTGGCGATGTGCAAGGAGCACTTTCCCGGTCACTCGGCAGGCGCCTTCGACGACCCGCGGCTGAAGCTGGTGATCGACGACGGCATGAATTTCGTCGCCAACACCACCGAACGCTACGACGTCATCATCTCCGACTCCACCGATCCCATCGGACCGGCCGAGGTTCTCTTTTCGGAGAACTTCTATCAGGCCTGCCATCGTTGTCTGAACGACGGCGGCGTGATGGTGGCCCAGAACGGTACTCCGTTCCTGCAACTGGACGAGGTCAAGACCACTGCCAGCCGCATGTCCGGGCTGTTCGCCGATTGGCACTTTTATCTGTCGGCGGTGCCTACTTACATAGGGGGCGTCATGACCCTGGCCTGGGGTAGCAAGGACTCGACCTTGCGTCGGCAGAATGCCGAAACCCTGGCGCAGCGCTACAGTGATACAGGCATCCAGACCCGTTATTACACTCCGGAGCTGCATGCCGCAGCCTTTGCTCTACCTCGATACGTGCTGGAGGCCATCGGCAAGGCGTAAGCCCTGGCGGTCGCTGCACCGTTCGAGTTCTCAGCCGCGACTCGCCAGGCGTCGGTAGCGACGTCCAGCGAGACGATCATCCGAACCAGAGGAGGGAAGTCCTATGTCCTTGTCGTTTGCCGATGATGTGAGCTTGAACCTGCTGCAGCGGATGAAGGAGGGCGGCTTCGATTTCGCCCGCTTCCATCCCATCGACTTCTTTGCCATTTTCGCCGATGAAGGCAAGGCCCGCATCGCTGCGGACCAGTTTCACGGCGAATCCCTCAACGCCCAGGTGCTCCCCCATGAAGAGGGCGGCTGGCATCTGCAGGTCAGCAAGGTGATGTTCGCCACCCACGCCACCATCGATGATTTCGAAAGCGATCTCGAGGCGGTGGTTGCGCCTCTTGGCGGTCAGCTCGATGGCTGGGGCGTCACCCAAGAAGTCAGCCGCAGCTCCGCCTGATCCTGCACGTCCCGAGGCGGCATCCCAGACGGGGTGCCTGTCTCATCTCCGGTTACCGCTCGGCCCCTCAATCATCGCACTTTCCGCGTGGCGCACCGTCTTAGGCTCATGACGGAGACGTTGCGGTGCATGCGCACGCTGACGTGCCTGGGTTTGGTGCATCGTGCGACTCGCAGCCGCGCAAGGGCTTGATCTTGAAGGCTCTGGCGCTGGCACGCGGCTTGCGAAGCTGCACCGTGGGTGACAAGGAGATCGGCATGAGCCGCCAACTGTATAACGAGATGTATGACGTCCAGGCACAGTGTCGACCGCATTATGGTCGCTATGCCCAGTGGCTGAGCGAGACACCCCCGGAACTCCTGGCCCAGCGGCGGCGTGAAGCCGATCTGCTGTTCCATCGCGCCGGGATCACCTTCACCCTCTATGGCGACGAACAGGGCACGGAACGCCTGATTCCCTTCGACGCCTTGCCGCGCGCCATTCCCGCCAGCGAATGGCAGATCATCGAACGCGGCTGCATCCAGCGTGTCCAGGCGCTGAATCTCTTTCTGCACGACCTCTATCATGACCAGCGCATCATCAAGGCCGGGGTCATTCCCGCCGAGCAGGTGCTGGCCAACGACCAGTATCAGCTGGCCATGCAGGGGCTGGACCTGCCCAATGGCATCTACGCCCATATCGCCGGGGTCGATCTGGTACGAGATGGCGATGGCGCCTACTACGTGCTGGAAGACAACCTGCGCACCCCCAGCGGTGTCTCCTACATGCTCGAAAACCGCAAGATGATGATGCGGCTGTTTCCCGAGCTGTTCACCCTGGAGCGCATCGCGCCCATCGACCACTATCCGAACATCCTGCTCGATACCCTGCGCAGCTCCACCCCGGTCAACAACCCCACGGTGGTTGTCCTTACCCCGGGTCGTTTCAACAGCGCCTATTTCGAACACGCCTTCCTCGCGCGCGAGATGGGCGTGGAGCTGGTGGAGGGTGCCGATCTGCTGGTGCGTGACGAGCAGGTGTTCATGCGTACCACCTCTGGCTTCCGCAAGGTCGATGTCATCTATCGGCGTCTCGACGACGCCTTCCTCGACCCGCTGGCCTTTAATCCCGATTCCATGCTCGGCGTGCCCGGTCTGCTCGCCGCCTATCGCGCCGGCAATGTCATCCTGGCCAATGCCATAGGTACTGGGGTGGCCGACGACAAGTCGATCTATCCCTATGTGCCGGAGATGATCCGCTTCTATCTCAGCGAAGAACCCATCCTCTATAACGTGCCCACCTGGCAGTGCCGCAAGCCGGACGAACTGTCCCATGTGCTGGCCAACCTGCCCGAGCTGGTGGTCAAGGAAGTCCATGGTTCAGGCGGTTACGGCATGCTGGTCGGCCCCACCGCCAGCAGCCTGGAGATCGAAGCCTTCCGCGCGCGGCTCAAGGCCAACCCCAGTGCCTACATCGCCCAGCCGACTCTGTCGCTGTCCACCTGCCCGACCTTTGTCGAGAACGGCATCGCGCCGCGCCACATCGACCTGCGGCCCTTCGTGCTGTCCGGGCGCAAGACGCGTCTGGTGCCTGGTGGCCTGACCCGGGTCGCCCTGCGCGAAGGCTCGCTGGTGGTGAATTCCTCCCAGGGCGGCGGCACCAAGGACACCTGGGTGGTCCAGGACTAGATCGCCACAGAACAGCGGCCGCTCCGGCGGCCCCGCAAGGACCTTTGAAAGGCGATCCCACCATGTTGAGTCGTACCGCTGCCGATCTGTACTGGATGTCCCGCAACCTGGAGCGCGCCGAGAATCTCGCGCGGATGCTGGACGTCAGCTATTCGCTGTCGATGATGCCGCAGAGCGGGCAGGGCGGAGGCCTGGATGAACTGGCCATGCCACTACTCATCACCGGCACCCTGGATGACTACCGGGAAAAGCACGGGGCCCTGCACCCCGAGCGCCTGCTGCACTTCTTCGCCCTGGACGAGCGCAACCCTGGCAGCATCTATTGCTGTCTGCAGGCTGCGCGCAGCAATGCCCACGCGGTGCGTGGGCGCATCACCGCCGACATGTGGGAGAACGTCAACTCCACTTGGCTGGAGATGCGCGAGATCGCCGTTACCGGCCTGATCCGCTTCGGCATCAGCCGTTTCTGCGAGTGGGTGAAGGAGCGTTCCCACCTGTTCCGTGGTGCCACCGTCGGCACCATCATGAGAAACGACGCCTATCGCTTCATCCGCCTGGGTACCTTCGTCGAACGCGCCGACAACACCCTGCGCATGCTCGACGCCCGCTACCAGGTGCTCGGCGAAGAGGAAGCGGAAGCCATCAGCGACGCCTCCGCCCGCGGCTTCTATCAGTGGAGCGCCCTGCTGCGCGCCCTGAGCGCCTTCGAGGCCTACACCGAGCTCTATCGCGATGCCCTCAACGTGCGCAACGGCGCCGAGCTGCTGCTGTTGCAGGAAGACCTGCCACGCTCGCTGCTGGCCTGCGTGATCGAGCTGCACCGGGTGCTGGTCAGCCTGCCCGGCGAGAACGGTCGCGAGGCCAAGCGCCTGGCGGCAGGCCTGGAGGCACGCCTGCGCTACACCAGCATCGACGAGGTGCTCGAAGAGGGACTGCATGCCTGGATCGGCGATTTCATCGTCCACATCCGCCAGCTTGGCAGTGGCATCAACACCGCTTACCTGGAGATCGTATGAGACTCGCGATCCATCACGAAACCCTGTATCGCTACGCCGACCTGGTCCGCGCCAGCATCCAGTACCTGCGTCTCACGCCACAGGACGACGCGCGACAGAAGATTCTCAGCTGGGAGCTGGCACTGCCGCGCCCGGCGCTCGCGCAGCGCGATCCCTTCGGCAACATTCTCCATGTGCTGACCCTGGACACCCCGCACGACGCCATCACCATCACCGCCAGCGGCCAGGTGGAGATCGACGAGACCTTCGAGGCGGAACCCTGCCAGGCCTCGGCCTTTCCCTTTCTGCGCCAGACCCGGCTGACCGAGGCCGACGAGGCGCTTACCGCCTTCGCCCGCGAGGTCTGCGACGGTCGCCGGGATCGCGCCACCCTGATCCAGCTGATGGAGCACTTGCACGAGCGCATGACCTATGTGCCCGGCTCCACCGAGGTGGACGGCAATGCCGCCCAGGCCTTCGCCAAGGGGTCCGGGGTCTGCCAGGACCATGCCCATGCCTTCCTGGCCTGCGCCCGCAGCCTGGGCATCCCGGCACGCTATGTGTCTGGCTATCTGTGCACCGATGACAGCGCGCACCTTTCCAGTCACGCCTGGGCGGAAGCCTGGTACGACGGCGCCTGGTACAGCTATGACGTCACCAATCGTCTGATCCGACCGGAGCGGCACCTGCGCCTGGCCATCGGCCTGGACTACCTGGATGCCTGTCCGGTGCGCGGCATGCGCCGCGGTGGCGGGGTGGAGCACATGGAGGCCAAGGTACTGGTCGAGCCCTTGCAGCAGGTGCAGCAACAGCAATAATCAGCGCTGCCCACAGCAGACGAGAAGGCGGCCACGGGCCGTCTTTTCTTTTGGGGTCGGGCCTGTTGCGTCGACCGTTCCATCACCCGAGGTTCGCATGACCTATTGCGTCGCCATGAAACTGCAAGATGGCCTGGTATTCGTCGCCGACTCCCGCACCAATGCCGGGGTCGACAACATCGCTACCTTCCGCAAGCTGCATCTGTTCCGGATCCCCGGCGAGCGCCTGATCGCCATCCAGTCAGCGGGCAATCTGGCCACCTCCCAGGCGGTCGTCAGTCTCCTCCGACAACGGCTGGACAGCGAGCGGGACAACCTGCACGGGGTGCCCACCCTGTACGACGCCGCCCGACTGCTGGGCCAGACCCTGCGCGAGGTCCTGCAACGCGACGCCGAGGATGCGCCCCAGGGGCACGGCCTGGACCTGAGCTGTTCCTTTCTGCTGGGTGGGCAGATCCGCGGCGCGGCGCCGGAGCTGTTCAATCTCTATCCCCACGGCAACTTCATCAGTGCCACCGAGGACACGCCTTACTTCCAGATCGGCGAGAGCAAATACGGCAAGCCCATCCTGGATCGGGCGCTGACCTTCGCGACGCCGCTGGAGGAAGCCCTGCGCTGCGCGCTGCTGTCCTACGATGCCACCATTCGCAGCAATCTGTCGGTTGGGCTACCGCTGGATCTGGTGGTCTATCCGCGTGATCGACTGGCGCAGGTGAGCAGTCATCGGATCGACGAACACGATCCCTACTTCCAGGCCTTGCGCAAGGGCTGGGGGGAGGGATTGCGGGATCTGCTGGCAGCCTTGCCGGCAGCCCCTGCGGACTATTGGCGCTAGGGATCAGCCAACGAACCGCGAGAGGTTGGGGATGACCAGCACTACGGTGGTGACGATGAGCACGAAACTCGCCTGACGCCACTTGGGGACGGGATTCTTGAACATGACTCGGGGCCTTTATTGTTAGCTGTTTAGAGCCTTTACGTCTTCAGCGGGAAGCGCTTGCGCAACAGCGGCATGCAATTACTGATACCCGCAGGCTTGAGCACTATCCAGTAGCTATAGAACATAAATTTCAGTTTTGTGGCGGTAACCGGCCAGGCGGTTATCAGAAATGTCGTACCAGGCGATTTTTCCTTTGCTTTCAGCCGATTAGAAAAATGCTTGCGACGCTACCGTTGGTCGGAGGTATCAGTGACTCAGGGCCAGGGGGCGGCGACCAACCGGTCATCCCATGAACGGGGCAGGGCGGAGCCCCTTCCAGGTCATGAATGCAAATGCATGAATAGATTGAAGAAAAAGCTTGCCATCGAAATCGCCTTTGCCTATAGTTGCGCGCCTCGGTGATGCAGATGCAGCCGCCGAGCAAATCTGGTGAGGTGTCCGAGCGGTTGAAGGAGCACGCCTGGAAAGTGTGTATAGGAGAAATCTTATCGAGGGTTCGAATCCCTCCCTCACCGCCAGATCTGAGAGAACCCCTGAGAGCCCAGCTCCAGGGGTTTTTTCTTGCCTGCGATTTGGCCAGGCCATCCAGAAATCAGGCGGCCTGGGCGAAGGTCGCGGCGGTATCCCGCGCGTTGGGCAGGACTGCGCTCAGCTGCGCCAGGTCGATGCTGGCGAACAGCGGGCCGCTCAGGTCCTGCACCTTGCTGTCGCCGGCGTTCTCGTGGAGCACCTCGGCCACGGCGACCGCCTGGGCCACGATCAGCGCATAGCCATTGCTTTCCGGTGCCTGCAACGGGCGCGCCTGGTAGCCGATGGCGTCGCGCAGCACCTGGGGCAGCTGCCAGCGGCGCGCCAGCTCGGCGCCTACCTCCGGATAGCCAAATCCCAATTGCAGGGTTTCGTCCGCGGCGCGATGGCTGCTGGCAGTGGCGCGACCGGCCAGGCTCGGCGCCAGCTCCGGCGCGCCGTTCTGGATCAGCAACTCGCCAATGTCATGCAGCATGCCGCAGGTAAAGGCGGTTTCCTGATCCAGGCCGGCCTGCTTGGCCAGCGGCTTGCACAGGCTGGCGACCAGGAAGCTGTTGTACCAGAAGGCCTGCAGATCGAAGCCGGGCGCGGATTTGAAGCCGCTGGCGAAGGCCGAGGCCAGCACCAGGGTGCGCAGGGTGTTGAAGCCCAGACGCAGGGCGGCGTCTTCGATGCTGGTGGATTCACGGGCGCCGCGGAAGCGCGCCGAATTGGCCAGGCGCAGTACCTTGGCGGCGATGACCGGATCGCGCGCCACGGTGCGCGACAGGGTTTCGATGCTGGTGTTGGGGTCGTCGAACTGCCGGATCAGAACCTGCGCCACCTCGGGAACGTTGGGCAGGTTGTGCAGCTGGGCAAAGAGGGTGTCGAGTTGCATGGGCGTCTCCGCGGAAAAGGGTTACATCTCCTTACACCCTCGTCATCGGTCGCCTGCGCGGATTTCTGTAGCTGTCATGTGACGATCGGTCGCAGCCCGGGCGGCCAATACCGGCTAGCCGGGAAAAATTGCTTTGCTGGTCAGGGACCTGCCGCCAGCGAGCCAGGCCTGCCTGGCTACGCCCTTACCGTTCGTCGAGGGCGAAATCGACCTGGGTCAGGCCCGCTTCGCTGGCTTCCAGCACCCAGCCGCGACGGTCCCAATCGCCCAGCACGATACGTTCGGCCGGCTGGCCATCGAGCAGCAGTTCATGGCGGGCGGGCCTGTGGGTATGGCCGTGGATCAACGTCGTCACCCGGGCGGCGCGCATTTCCCGCTCGACCTCGGCCTCGGTGACATCGGTGATGTCCATGGCCTTGGCCCGGGTCTGCTGGCGACTCTCGCTGCGCAGCTTGCGTGCCAGCTTCTGGCGGCTGGCCAGTGGCAGGTTGCGCAGGACGAAGAGGGTGAGGGGGTTGCGCAGGATGCGGCGCAGCTTCTGGTAGCCCTCGTCACGGGTGCAGAGGGTGTCGCCATGCATCAGCAGCACCCGGCGGCCGTGGAAGTCGGCGATATGGCGATCCGGCAGCAGGCGGCAGCCGGCCTGGCGGCAGAAGGCCTTGCCAATGAGGAAGTCGCGATTGCCATGCATCAGGTAGACGGCCGTGCCGCTGTCGGCCAGTTGGCGCAGGGCGGTGGCGATTTCCTGCTCGAAGGCACCCATGGCGTCGTCGCCGATCCAGGCTTCGAACAGGTCGCCAAGGATGTACAGGGCCTCGGCACCGCGGGCACGGGTTTCGAGGAGATGCAAAAACGCCCGGACCAGGTCCGGGCGTTGCAGTTCGAGATGCAGGTCGGAGACCAGTAAAATCACTCGACGATCTCGGCCTTCTCGATGATCACGTCTTCGCTCGGCACGTCCTGGTGACCGGCCTTGCTGGTGGTGGCGACGCCCTTGATGGCGTTGACCACGTCCATGCCCTCGACGACCTTGCCGAACACCGCATAGCCCCAGCCCTGGCTGGTGGGCGCGGTATGGTTGAGGAAGGTGTTGTCGGACACGTTGATGAAGAACTGCGCCGAGGCGGAGTGCGGGTCCATGGTGCGGGCCATGGCGACGGTGCCGATCGCGTTGGAGACGCCGTTGTTGGCCTCGTTCTTGATCGGGGCGCGGGTCGGCTTCTGCTTCATGCCCGGCTCGAAACCACCGCCCTGGACCATGAAGTTGCTGATCACACGGTGGAAGATGGTGCCGTCGTAGTGACCGCTCCTGACGTATTCCTTGAAGTTGGCCGCGGTTTCGGGCGCCTTGTCCTCGAAGAGTTCCAGGGTGATGACGCCGTGGTTGGTGTGCAGCTTGATCATGGCAGCGAATCCGTAGCTAAGGGGGACAGCATCCAGACCCGGCGAGGGCCTCAAGGGTTTCGCCGGGACTTGACGGGTTGGGCTATGATACGGGTTTACCTTTGCCCGGCCTACCCTGGCCGTGCGTCTGCCCAGTTAAGGATCCCATGAGCAAGCCGACTTCCGACTCGTCCACCGCCGCCAAAGCCGCCCCCGCGCATTTCCTGCGGCAGATCGTCCAGGCTGACCTGGACGCCGGCAAGCAGGCCAAGATCGTCACCCGTTTCCCGCCCGAGCCCAACGGCTACCTGCACATCGGTCATGCCAAGTCGATCTGCGTGAACTTCGGCCTGGCCAAGGAATTCGGCGGCGACTGTCATCTGCGCTTCGACGACACCAACCCGGCCAAGGAAGACCAGGAATACATCGACGCCATCAAGAGCGACGTGCACTGGCTGGGCTTCGACTGGGCCGGCGAGGTGCGCTACGCCTCCGCCTACTTCGACCAGCTCTACGCCTGGGCCGTCAACCTGATCGAGCAGGGTCTGGCCTATGTCTGCGACCTCACCCCCGAGCAGGCCCGCGAATACCGTGGCAGCCTCACCGAGCCGGGTCGCAACAGTCCTTTCCGCGACCGTTCGGTGGCCGAGAACCTGGACCTCTTCGCCCGCATGAAGGCCGGCGAATTCAAGGACGGCGAAAAGGTGCTGCGCGCCAAGATCGACATGGCCTCGGCCAACATGAACCTGCGCGATCCCATCCTCTATCGCATCCGCCACGCCCATCACCACCAGACAGGCGATGCCTGGTGCATCTATCCGAGCTATGACTTCACCCATGGCCAGTCCGATGCCCTGGAAGGCGTGACCCACTCCATCTGCACCCTGGAGTTCGAGGACCATCGCCCGCTGTACGAATGGTTCCTGGCCAAGCTGCCGGTGCCGGCCCAGCCACGCCAGTACGAATTCGCCCGCCTCAACCTGAACTACACCGTCACCAGCAAGCGCAAGCTCAAGCAGCTGGTGGACGAAGGCCACGTACACGGCTGGGACGATCCGCGCATGTCGACCCTGTCGGGCTATCGCCGTCGCGGCTACACCCCGGCCGCCATCCGCAACTTCTGCGAGATGATCGGTGTGACCCGCTCCAACGGCGTGGTCGACGTGGCCATGCTGGAATTCGCCATCCGCGAGGACCTGGACCAGAACGCCCCGCGCGCCATGTGCGTGCTCAAGCCGCTCAAGGTGGTGATCACCAACTACCCCGAGGGCCAGGTCGAGAATCTGGAACTGGCGCGCCATCCCAAGCAGGATCTGGGTGTGCGCCAGCTGCCCTTTACCCGCGAGCTGTACATCGACCAGGGTGACTACGAAGAGAATCCGCCCAAGGGCTACAAGCGCCTGGAGCCGGGTGGCGAGGTGCGCCTGCGCGGCAGCTACGTGATCCGCGCCGACGAAGCCATCAAGGACGCCGACGGCACCGTCGTCGAACTGCGCTGCAGCTACGACCCGGACACCCTCGGCAAGAATCCCGAGGGCCGCAAGGTCAAGGGCGTGATCCACTGGGTGCCGGCCGAGGGCAGCGTGGAGTGCGAGGTGCGCCTCTACGATCGCCTGTTCCGTTCGGCGCAGCCGGAGAAGAGCGAAGAGGGCGGCAGCTTCCTCGACAACATCAACCCCGACTCCCTGGTGGTGCTCCAGGGCTGCCGCGCCGAGCCGTCGCTGGCCCAGGCCCGGCCGGAAGACCGCTTCCAGTTCGAGCGCGAGGGCTACTTCTGCGTCGATCCCAGGGATTCGGCGCCCGGCAAGCCGGTGTTCAACCGCACCGTGACCCTGCGCGATTCCTGGGGGCAATGATGGCGCTGCACCTCTACAACACCCTGACCAAGACCAAGGAAGCCTTTACGCCGCTGGTGCCGGGGCAGGTGCGGATGTACGTCTGCGGCATGACCGTCTACGACTATTGCCACCTGGGCCATGGTCGCAGCATGGTGGCCTTCGACGTCATTACCCGCTGGTTGCGTCATAGCGGCTACGACCTGACCTACGTGCGCAACATCACCGACATCGACGACAAGATCATCAATCGCGCCAACGCCAACGGTGAGCCGTTCACCGACCTGGTGGCGCGTATGATCGACGCGATGCACGAGGACGAGGCGCGGCTGAATATCCGCAAGCCCGATCAGGAGCCGCGCGCCACCGAGCACATCGACGGCATGCACGCCATGATCCAGACCCTGATCGACAAGGGCTACGCCTATGCCGCGGGCAATGGCGACGTCTACTACCGGGTCAATCGCTTCGCCGGCTACGGCAAGCTGTCGCGGCGGCGCATCGAGGACCTGCGCATCGGTGCCCGCATCGAGCCGGGCGAAGCCAAGGAAGATCCGCTGGACTTCGTGCTGTGGAAGGCCGCCAAGCCGGGCGAGCCGAGCTGGCCGTCGCCCTGGGGCGCCGGGCGGCCGGGCTGGCATATCGAGTGCTCGGTAATGTCCACCTGCTGCCTGGGCGAGACCTTCGACATCCACGGCGGCGGCAACGACCTGGAATTCCCGCACCACGAGAACGAGATCGCCCAGAGCGAGGCGGCCACCGGCAAGACCTACGCCAACGCCTGGCTGCATTGCGGGATGATCACCATCAATGGCGAGAAGATGTCCAAGTCCCTGGGCAACTTCTTCACCCTGCGCGAGGTGCTGGAGAAGTATCACCCGGAAGTGGTGCGCTACCTGCTGATCGCCAGCCACTACCGCAGTCCGATCAACTACTCGGAAGACAACCTGCGCGAGGCCAAGGGTGCTCTGGAGCGCTTCTACCACTCGCTCAAGGGCTTGCCCCAGGCGCCGGCGCAGGGCGGCGAAAGCTACGCCGAGCGCTTCGCCAAGTGCATGGACGACGACTTCAACACCGCCGGCGCCTGCGGTGTGCTGTTCGAGTTGGCCCGCGAGATCAACCGCCTGCGCGAGAGCGATCCTGCCACGGCGGCTGGCCTGGCCGGGCGGTTGCGCGAACTGGGTGAGGTGCTGGGCGTGCTGCAGCTGGAGCCGGAGGCCTTCCTGCGCGCCGACGCGGCGGGG
Source organism: Pseudomonas flavocrustae (assembly GCF_029872515.1). Classification (NCBI taxonomy): domain Bacteria; kingdom Pseudomonadati; phylum Pseudomonadota; class Gammaproteobacteria; order Pseudomonadales; family Pseudomonadaceae; genus Pseudomonas; species Pseudomonas flavocrustae. The sequence continues at coordinate 622,760 of NZ_JAPDIQ010000001.1, forward strand.
CGGGTGGATGCGGCCGAGGTCGAGGCGCTGATCCAGGCGCGCCTGAACGCGCGCGCGGAAAAGAACTGGGCGGAATCCGACCGCATCCGCGATCAGCTCACCGCTCTCGGTGTGGTGCTGGAAGACGGCAAGGGCGGCACCACTTGGCGCCTGGCGGAATAGGTCTGCGATCAGCTGGATGACGGTTCTGCGTCTTCCAGCTGATCTGGCCTGGTCCACCGTCCCATCCCCGGAAAACGCTGCGCGGTTTTCCGGACTACGGAGTGCGTCGTAGGATGGACAACGGCGAAGCCTTGTCCATCGCTCCAAACCTCAGGGCTTTTTGCGCGGCTTGCCGAAACCGGGCGACTTGCGTACCGACTTGACCTTCGGCTTGCCGTCTTCCACCCAGCGACCCAGGGGCTTGTCCGACACCGGCGCGTCCACCTTGGGCTTCTTCGGCTTCTTGGGTTTCTTCACGACCAGGCCGTTGGGTCGGGTTTCCGGGACCCGGTGATCGGGGATGAAGTCCGGTTCGTCGCGGCGCTGCAGGACCTGGCCGATCAGCGTCTCGATCGCGGCCAACTGCTCCACTTCATCCGCGCAGACCAGGGACACCGCCTGGCCCTGGTTGCCGGCACGCCCGGTCCGGCCGATGCGGTGGACATAGTCCTCGGCGACGATGGGCAGGTCCAGGTTGACCACCAGCGGCAGGTCCTGGATGTCCAGGCCACGCGCAGCCACATCGGTCGCCACCAGGATGTCGGCCTCGCCGGCCTTGAAACGGGCGAGGGCGCGCAGCCGCGCGGGCTGGGGCTTGTCGCCATGGATGGATTCGGCGGCCAGACCTTCGGCCTGCAGCGCCTCCACCAGTTGCTCCACACCCTTGCGGGTCTTGGCAAACACCAGCACCTGGCCATGGCGACCGCTGCGATGGAGGTGCAGGAAGAGTTCGGTCTTGCGCTTCTTGTCGACCGGCACCACCCACTGCTTGACCGTGACGGCAGCGGTGTTGCGCGGACTCACGTCGATCGTCTGGGGATCGCGCAGCACGGGCGCGGCCAGCTGGCGCACGGCGTCGGAGAAGGTCGCCGAGAACAGCAGGGTCTGGCGCTTGCGCGGCAGCATGACGAACAACTCGCCCAGCTGCCGCGAAAAGCCCAGGTCGAGCATGCGATCGGCTTCGTCCAGCACCAGCAGCTGCACCTGGTCGAAGCGTACGGCGTTCTGGCTGAACAGGTCGAGCAGGCGCCCGGGGGTCGCCACCAGCACGTCCACGCCCTTGCGCAGCTTCATCATCTGCGGATTGATGCTGACGCCGCCATAGGCTACCGCGGTGCGCAGCGGCAGGTGCTGGGCGTAGTCGCGCAGACTGGCATGGACCTGTTCGGCCAGCTCGCGGGTGGGGGTGAGGATCAGCGCACGGATATGGTTGGGCGCCACCGCCGGGCCTTCCTGCACCAGTCGCTGCAGGAGCGGCAGGCCGAAGGCGCCGGTCTTGCCGGTGCCGGTCTGGGCGGCGGCCAGCAGGTCGCGACCGGCCAGCACCGCCGGGATGGCCTGGCGCTGGATCGGGGTAGGGGAGCTGTGCTCCAGGGCGCTGAGCGCCTGCAGCAGCGGATCTATGAGGCCGAGGTCGGCAAAGGTCATGACGGGCCCGCAAGGCGACGAAAAGGGAGCGAATTCTAGGCCGACTGTGACGCGTGCTCAAACTTTGTAGCCAAGCGGCGGCTGCAGGCGGAATCCCGGCACGGCATAGTGGTCAGTTCCGTGGCTACAGGAGACCCCATGAGCGCTACCCCTACCTTGCCCCCGGTCCTGGCCGGCCCGCTGCTGCGGCGCACCGAGGCCTCCCGGTTGCTGCTCTGGCTGGTGACCACCACGGCCGAGGTGCCTGTCCCGCAGTTATGGCAGGGCGAGGTCGAGCTCGGGGCGCAAGCCGAGGTGCGGTGCCTGCGCCTGGGCGAGCACGCCTATCTGCAACTGATCGATGTCCGGCCCGACGCCGCGTTGCCGGTCGACGCCTTCATCCAGTACGACGTGCGGCTGGCCGCAGGCGGAATTGGTAATTGGGCGCCGCATCTGCTCTCCACGCAGGGCGAGCTGCCACGCTTAGTGCTGCGTGCGCGCTTCGATCACCTGCTTCACGGCTCCTGCCGCAAGCCTCATCATGCCTCGGCCGATGGCCTGATCGCGGTAGATCGCCTGCTGCAGGCCTGCACGGCCCCCGCGGAGCGGCCCGCGGCCCTGCTGCTCACCGGTGATCAGGTCTATGCTGACGATGTCGCCGGGCCGATGCTGTTGGCGGTGCAGGCACTGATCCGCCGCCTCGGCCTCCATGGTGAGGGTCTCGAAGGCGCGGTGGTGGCGGACAGCGACGCGCTGATGGCCCATCCGGCCAACCTCTATCATCGCGAAGACCTGCTGCCGGCCTTCAAGTCCAACCGGGCGCTGCGCGAGAAATTCTTCGGCGGGGTGGAAAAGCCGATCTTCACCTCCACCAATGCGCACAATCACCTGGTGACGCTGAGCGAGGTGCTGGCGCTCTATCTGCTCTGCTGGTCGCCGACGCCCTGGACCCTGATCGAGGTCATGCCGCCGGCGCTGGACGCCAGGGACCAGGAGCGTTACGCCGCCGAATCGCGCTGCATCGACGGCTTCGTCGCGACCCTGCCCCAGGCGGCACGAGCCCTGGCCTGGGTACCGACGCTGATGATCTTCGACGACCACGACGTCACCGACGACTGGAATCTGTCCGCCCGCTGGGAGGAGACCGCCTACGGCCACCCCTTTTCCCGGCGCATCCTCGGCAATGCGCTGCTGGCCTATCTGCTCTGCCAGGCCTGGGGCAACGCTCCGGAAGCGGTAGCCGAACCCCTCGCGGTCACCGCCCGCCTGCTGGACACGGCGGGCGACGACGGCATGCTGGATTGCCCGGTGCAGAACAGCTGCATCGACGACCTGCTGCGCTTCCAGGGTTGGCATTATGTGCTCAAGACCGATCCGCCGCTGATCGTGCTGGACACCCGCACCCGCCGCTGGCGCAGCGAAAGACGCCTGGAGCATCCGTCGGGCCTGATGGACTGGGAAGCCCTCTGCGAATTGCAGCAGGATCTGCTGGACCATCCCTCGGCGGTGATCGTCTCGGCCGCGCCCATGTTCGGCGTCAAGCTGATCGAGGCGGTGCAGCGTATCTTCACCTGGTTCGGCCAGCCGCTGATGGTGGATGCCGAGAACTGGATGGCCCATCCCGGTGCGGCCAAGACCATGCTCAACATCTTTCGCCACCGGCGCACCCCGGGCAACTACGTGGTGCTCTCCGGCGACGTGCACTATTCCTTCGTCTACGACATCCGCATCCGTGACCGACGGGGCGAGCCGCGGCTCTGGCAGATCACCAGCAGCGGCATCAAGAACGAATTTCCGCCGCGCCTGCTGGCGACCCTGGACCGGCTCAATCGCTGGCTCTATGCGCCCTGGTCGCCGCTCAACGGCTTCACCAAGCGTCGCCGCTGGGAGCTGCGGCCACGCCTGCCCGATCGCCGCGAGGCCGGCGAGCGGCTGTGGAACGGCGCCGGTATCGGCCAGGTGCTGCTGGACGAGGAAGGGCGGCCGGCGGTGATCCGCCAGCACAATGCCGATGGCTCGCCGGCCACCGAGTTCGTCGAACGCCCGGCCTGAGGTCAGCGCGGCCGCTTGCTAGGTTCTCGAGGGGGACAGGCGCCTGATCAGCCAGGTCGAGATCCAGTACACCGGCTCCAGCACCAGAAAACCCAGCAGGATACCGCCCAGCCGCGCCATGCCTGCCACCGGGTCGATATGGTCATGGTGGTCAGGCACCATCACCACCAGAAACGCCAGCGCGAACTGCATGCCGAGATAGCCGATACCGAGCGGGCCGTTCTCGAGGTGTCTGCCGATCAGCACGCCGAGCGCAACGCCCGCCAGCGTCAGCCAGAGACTTTCCTGGCTGACCAGCAGCAGGATGGCCGCCAGGCCGCCGCCGAGCAGGCAACCGAGCATTCGATGCAGCAGCCTTCTGGAGACTGCCTTGCCGGCGCTGCTCAGGCCGTCGAAGGGAACGACCATGACCGCCAGGATGGTGATGGCGGCCTGGCTGATGTCCACCGCGATCTTCCCCGTCGCGCCCAGCGCCAGCAGGGCCAGGGCCAGACCCCCCTGCAGCGCATGGCGCAATGCCAAGGGTTGCCAGACACCCAGGGTTCGCGGCGCTGAGGCTACCGTGGTCGGTACCCTGGGCCATAGGCGGGCACGGACGCCGTAGGTGGAAAGCGCGCTCACCAGTACGCAGGCCGAGGTGCCGAGCGCCACTTCCAACAGACGGGACAGGGCGTATTGCTCGAGCTGAGCGGGTGCCTGGAGGCTCGCCAGGACCACCATGGCGTAGGTGAGGCCGCCCAGCAACCAGGCGTAGCCATAGCGGCCCACCAGGGTCAGATAGAGGGTGATGCTGCCCACGGTGCCCAGCAGTCCGGCCTGCTCGTAGGGGTTCAGCTGCAGGTGGCGCAGGACGAGCAGGGCACCTGCGGCGCCGATACAGGTACCCAGCACTCGCAGGCAGCCGCGTGCGCAGCTGTCGCGGACATCTGACCTCATCACGATATAGCCGCTGAAAGCCGCCCAGCCGACATGCTGAACCCCGGCCAAATGGCCGAGCAGGATCGCCAGCAAGACCGAGGTCAGGGTTTCCAGTTCGTCGACCAGGCGGCGACGGTCGCGGCCGAACTGGCGGAGATCTCCCGCCAGATCGCGCAACAACTGCCTGAATTCCGACAACGCCTGGAAAGGTGGCATGGATCCATGATGATCGCCGTGGTCGCTGCCTATGCTACCGCGCCCGGTCGCCGTCTGGCATCACCGAGGCCGGCCGCGAGCAGTAGAGCGGCATCGCGCCGGGACTGCTCAGGCCGACCTGTCACCAGCGGCCAGCCAGCGCAGCACGCCCTGGCCCGCCGCCCGGCCGCTGGCAAAGCAGGCCGTGAGCAGATAGCCGCCGGTGGGTGCTTCCCAGTCGAGCATCTCGCCGGCACAGAAGACGCCAGGCAATTGCCGCAGCATCAGGCCCTCATCCAATGCTTCCAGGTGCACCCCGCCCGCGCTGCTGATGGCTTCTGCCAGGGGGCGCGGTCTGACCACGGTGAGGGGCAGGGCCTTGCAGGCCTGGGCCAGCCGAGCCATGTCCTGGAACGTTTCCGCCGGGGCCAGCTCGCGAAGCAGGGCGGCGCGGGCGCCGTCGATCCCGGCGTGACGCCGCAGGTGATTGGCGAGGGACTGGCTGCCGCGTGGCTTGGCGAGTGCCCGGCCGAGTTCGGCGAGGTCGCGCTGGGGGGCCAGATCCAGGGTCAGGGTGGCCTGGCCGGCGCCTTCGATGGCCGAGCGGATCTCGGCAGACAGCGCATAGACCAGACTGCCTTCGATGCCGGTCTCGGTAAGGACGAATTCGCCCTGGCGTGGCGGTTGGCCGGGCAGAGCCAGGGCGGCGGGCTTGACTGGCGCGCCGGCATGGCGGGTCTTGAGGAAGTCACTCCAGCCAGCCACCTCGAAGCCACAGTTGGCCGGTTCCAGCGGTCGCAGTGTGATGCCACGTTCGGCCAGCAGGGCCTGCCAGGCACCGTCCGAGCCCAGGCGCGGCCAACTGCCGCCGCCCAACGCCAGTACACAGGCCTGGAACTGCAAGAGGCGCTCGCCTTCCGGGGTCGCCAGGCGCAGCCGACCCTCGGCGTCCCAGCCCAGCCAGCGGCTGCGGGTGTGGATGCGTACGCCCTGATCGCGCAGGCGATGCAGCCAGGCGCGCAGCAGCGGCGCGGCCTTCATGTCGGCGGGAAACACTCGCCCCGAGGTGCCGACGAAGGTCTCGATGCCGAGGTCATGGATCCAGGCACGTAGGGCATCACTGTCGAAGCTATCGAGCCAGAGACCGACGCCGCGCTCGCGTTCGCGATAGCGCCGGCGAAAGGCGGCCTGTTCCTCGGCATGGGTGATATTCATGCCGCCCACACCGGCCAGCAGGAACTTGCGGCCCACGGAGGGCATGGCGTCGAAGAGGTCTACGGGGATGCCGGCAGCGGCCAAGGTCTCGGCCGCCATCAACCCGGCGGGGCCACCTCCGATGACAGCGACGGCAGGGGTGGCGGGGGAGAGAGACATGGCGGCATCCAGGAGCTACGGAAAGCCGCCATTGTACGCGAGGTGCTGGGCTCTTAGACCACGCCAGCCTGACCCAGGGGCGCCGCCAGGGGTTCTTCCAGTCGCTCCGGAATCAGGGGCTCCGTGCGTCCCGGCGTCAGGATCACCTTGCGGCAGTCCTCCTGCTTCTTGTCGAAGATCTTGTAGCCCTCGACCGCCTGCTCCAGGGACATCCGGTGGGTGATGATGGCCTCCGGCGCCAGGTCGCCGCGCTCGATATGTTCCAGCAGTTCCGGCAGATAGCGCTGTACGTGGGTCTGGCCCATCTTGAAGGTCAGGCCCTTGTCGAAGGCGTCGCCGAACAGGAAGCCATGGATGAAGCCGGCATAGACGCCCGGGACACTCACGGTGCCACCACGCCGTACCGCGGCGATGCACTGACGCAGGGCCTTGCCACTGCTGCCTTCCAGTTTGAGGTTGGCAAGAATGGTCTCGGTGGTGCTGCCCTTGGCCTCGAAGCCTACCGCATCGACCACACCGTCGACGCCGCGCTTGCCGGGTGTCTGCTCGATGATGGTCGCGGCCGGGTCATCGTCTTCGTCGAAGTTGATCGGGATGACGCCATAGGTCTGCTGGGCATAGGCCAGGCGATAGGGGTGGTGATCGACCATGAAGATGCGCTCGGCACCCAGCATCCGCGCGCAGGCCGCGGACAGCAGGCCGACCGGCCCGGCGCCGTAGATGGCGATGCTGGAGCCCTGACCGATGCCGGTGTTGAGCACCGCCTGCCAGGCGGTGGGCAGGATGTCGGAAAGGAACAGCACCTTCTCGTCGGCCAGGGTACCGGGCACCTTGAAGGGCCCGGTGTTGGCCTTGGGTACGCGCACGTACTCGGCCTGGCCGCCCGGTACGCCACCGTAGAGATGGCTGAAGCCGAACAGGGCCGCGCCCGGTGGGATCTGCTTCTTGTTGAGAATGGCGCCGCGGCCGGTATTGGTGGTTTCGCAGGCGGCGTAGAGATCCTGGTTGCAGAAGAAGCAGCTGCCGCAGGCGATGACGAAGGGAATCACCACCCGGTCGCCTTTCTGCACGGCGGTCACTGCCGGACCGGTTTCCTCGACGATACCCATGAATTCGTGGCCGAAGATATCACCGTGCTCAACGGTGGGAATCTTGCCGCGATAGAGGTGCAGGTCCGAGCCGCAGATGGCTGTGGCGGTCACCCGCAGGACGATGTCGTCGGCATCCTGGATGGTCGGATCAGGAACGGTATCGACGCGGACATCGTGGGCACCGTGGTAGGTCAAGGCTCGCATGGCGGTCTCCGTAGGGCGGTAAGCACCTAGGATTGAGGCCACCGCCAGCCGAGCGGTTCCGCGGCCTCGGACCGGTGGTATGGCACCTTGATAGTGACCGATCGCGGCTTTTCGCCGCCAGTGCCCAGTCTAGAGCCGGGCAGGCGCAGCGGCGTCAGCGGTTGCGGATATAGACGGCCTTGCCCGCGCTGCGATCGGCAGGGTCGCGTTCCTGGACCTCGAAACGATCGCCATGGGCCTTGACCAGACCGCTGAACTTGCGATGCCCATAGAGGCGGGCATCGAAATCCGGACGCACCTTGCCCAGGTTGGTGCCGACCAGGCCCAGATTGGCCCAGCCGCCTTCGTCGGAGGCGTCTTCCACCGCCTGTTCAATGAGCTTGAGGATGGTGCTCAGCTTGGGCTTGCCGCGATTGGTGGTGGCCGGCTTGTCGGTGGTACTGCTGGCTTCCCGCGGCTCTTCGCGCGGCTTGGATCTGAGGATCTCGGTGTAGATGAATCTGTCGCAGGCCGAGACGAAGGGGTCCGGGGTCTTTTCTTCGCCGAAGCCATAGACCGTCAGCCCTTCCTCGCGCAGCCGCGCCGCCAGGCGGGTGAAGTCGCTGTCGCTGGAAACCAGACAGAAACCGTCGAAGCGGCGGGTGTAGAGCAGATCCATGGCGTCGATGATCAGGGCGCTGTCGGTGGCGTTCTTGCCCTTCGTATAACCGAATTGCTGCACCGGCTGGATGGAGTGGTCGAGCAGCACCTTTTTCCAGCTGTTGAGTTGCGGCTGGGTCCAGTCGCCATAGATGCGCTTGACGCTGGCCACACCGAAGCGGGCGATCTCGGCCATGAGACCGTCGACGATGGCAGCTGGTGCGTTGTCGGCATCGATCAGTACAGCCAGGCGCGCCTGGCTGGATTCAGAGGTCTTGACTGTCTTGCTCATGAAAACTCCTGTTCAGGTCAGGCCCAGTTCCTGCCAGACCTGGGTCGCGGTGTGATGGAGAATGCCGTGCCGGCGGGCCAGGGCCTGGCGATCGGCGGAATAGCCGCCACCGATGACTCCCACGACCGGTATATCCGCCGCCAGGCAGCGCCGCAAGACGAAACCGTCCCGGGCGGCGAGACCGGCATCGGTGAGATCCAGATAGCCCAGGGCGTCATCGCGGTGGACGTCGACGCCGGCGTCGTAGAGCACCACGTCGGGTTGATGAAGGGGCAGCAGGTAGCCCAGGGCCTCGTCGAGAACCTGAAGATAGCCGGCGTCGTCCAGGCCGCGGGGCAGGGGGATATCCCAGTCGCTTTGCGCCTTGCGCGCCGGATAGTTGGTGGCGCAGTGCAGCGAGACGGTGACGGCGTCCGGCACCTCGGCGAGGATGCGTGCGGTGCCATCGCCCTGGTGGACGTCGCAGTCCAGGATCAGCACCCGCCCGGCGCGCCCACTTTCCAGCAGCGACAGCGCCAGGATCGCCAGGTCGTTGAAGATGCAGAAGCCGGCTGGATAGTCGTGGTGCGCATGATGGGTACCCCCGGCGAGGTGACAGGCCAGGCCATGGCGCAGCGCCAGCTCCAGGGTGAGCAGGGAGCCGCCCACGGCGCGGATGGTGCGGCGCACCAGGGCTTCGCTCCAGGGCAGGCCCAGCTGGCGCTGCAGCGGCGGCGCCAGCTCGCCGGCCTGGAAGGCGCGGATGTAGGCGGGCGCATGGGCCAGCGCCAGCACCTCGTCCGGGCAGAGCTCGGGCCGCTGCCAGTTGTCCGTGCCGAGAATGCCACTGGCGCTCAGGTGCTCGTGCAGCAGGCGGAATTTCTCCATCGGAAAGCGATGGCCTGCGGGGAAGGGCGGACTGTAGTCCTCGTGGTAGACCAGTGGCAGGCGCGTGCTCAAAACACCAGGAGCTCCAGGATGAACCAGAGGATGCCGGTGCAGAAACCCAGTGCCAGAAGGAACAGCAGACCATCGCGGGCGATCAGCGACAGGGCGAAGGAGGTCAATGCCAGTCCCGCCGTGGTGTTGGCGAAGGGCACCAGATCCAGCACCGGCATGGTCGCGGCGATCAGGATGCAGAGCAGGGCAGTGACGAAGTGCGCCGGGCGCGAGGTGAGCACCCGCAGTCGCGACTTGACCACCTTGTCCACCCAGCGCGCCGGCCGCTGCAGCAGCCGCAGCGACTTGCGCAGCTTGCCGCGCGAAACCGAGCGCTGCAGCACCCAGCGCGGCAGCCAGAAATGATCCCGGCCAAGCAGCAGCTGGCCACTCACCAGCATCACGAAGACGGCAATGGCGGTAGCGATACCGGGAATGCCGGTCAGCGGCGAGATCGCCAGTACCCCCGGCAGGAGAATCATGGGGCCGAAGGAGCGGCTGCCGATGGCATCGATCAGGTGCCGCACCGAGACCTGGTTCGGGCTGTTACCCACCCGCTCCAGGCAGGCCAGAAAGCTCTGGAGGTCTACCGGGCCATCCTGCCCGGCATCGCAGCTGGCGGGCTCGTGCTCCAGGGCCTCGTCCTTCATGGCTGGCCGCTGTCCAGCATGCGACGGATCCAGCGGGTCAGGTCCTGGCGGCCATAGGGCTTGTTGAGAATCGGAAAGCGTTCGCCGTTGCCTTCCTCGAGTTCCAGCGCGTTGTTGGCGTAACCCGTGGTCAGCAGGATGCGCAACTCGGGCTGCCGCCGCTGGGCCTCCTTGGCCAGCATCACGCCATTCATGCCGCCCGGCATGATGAGATCGCTGAACAACAGATCGACGGCGGGCTCGCGAGCGAGGATGTCCAGCGCCTGCTGGCCATTGTGGGCGACCAGCACCTGGTAGCCGGTCTCCTCCAGGATGGCCTGGGCCAGCGCCGCCACGTCCGGTCGGTCATCCACCACCAGGATGGTCTCGGAGCCACCGCCGTCTTCGTGCGGGGTCGGCAGGGGTGCCGGATGCTCACGCGCCTCCTCTTCGGAAACCGGGAAGTAGAGACGCACCGAGGTGCCTATGCCGACTTCGGAATAGAGCCTGACCAGGCCGCCCGACTGCTTGAGAAAGCCATAGACCATGGACAGGCCCAGGCCGCTGCCCTGGCCTTCGTCGCGGGTGGTGAAGAAGGGGTCCAGGGCGCGCCCGAGCACGTCGGTGGACATGCCGCTGCCGGTGTCGGTCAGGGCGATGCAGACATAATGCCCCTGGGCCAGACCGCCGTGGGCCAGGTCCTGGCCATTGACCTCGACGTTGAGGGTTTCCAGGGTCAGGGTGCCGGCGCCTCGCTCCTGCATGGCCAGGCGGGCGTTGTCGACGATATTGAGCAGCGCCGTTTCCAGCTGGATCGGATCGAGGCGGCAATTCCACAGCGCCGGTGCTGGTCGGAAGATGAAGCGGAAGGGCTCACCCAGCGCCTGGGTCAGGCGCCCCTGGCGGGCATTGATGAGCTTGTTCAGGTCCACCGCGCGCCCGGTCAGGCGTTGCTTGCGAGCAAAGGCCAGCAGCTGCTGGGTCAGGGTCGCCGCTCGATTCACTGCGTCGCGGGTGTTGTCAACATGGCGCTTGGCCTTGTCCTTGTCCAGTTCCGGACGGTCCAGGTTGATCCTCAGGATATCCAGGTAGCCGACCATCACCTGCAGCAGGTTGTTGAAGTCATGGGCGATGCCACCGGTGAGTTGGCCCAGGGCTTCCATCTTCTGCGCCTGGCGCAGGGCGTCCTCGGCATCGCGCCGACGGGAGACATCCAGCTGCGAGGCGAAGTAGTAGCGCAGGTGCCCCTCGTGATCGAACACCGGCGAAATGAACAGCGCGTTCCAAAAGGTCGAGCCGTCCTTGCGGTAGTTGAGCAGCTCAATGTCGCAATCGCGTTGCTCGCGTACGGCATTGCGGATTTCGGCGATGTGCTCCGGACGGGTGTCAGGCCCTTGCAGGAAGCGGCAATTGCGCCCCATCACCTCGTCCAGGGCATAGCCGGTGGTACGCAGGAAGGACTCGTTGGCGAAGATGATCGGATTATCCGGCTGATGTGGATCCGTCACGATCATCGGCATCCGGGTCTTCTTCACGGCGGCGAAGAAGATGTCGTCGTGTCCGAGGCCCTTGCCCAGCTCCGCGATCTGCGCTGCGGAAGGGTGGGGAGACGAAGCGTTGGCGGTTTCGGTCATGGAAAGGAAGCCTGCGAGCGGACAGCGATACCTTCATTGTGACCGCTTATACGGCCACAAGCTCCACCAGTTATCGTCATACGATGAGCAATGTGTCTGGAAGCACGGCGAACGCACAGGATTTGACCGGTTTTGCGTATGATGATCGCTCTCTGTCAAGGAACCCTCCCCATGAGCAAGGTGCTGGACAACCTGGTCGATCTGCTGACCCTCGAATCCCTGGCCCCCGATCTGTATCGCGGCGGCAGCCAGGATCTCGGCTTTCCCCAGCTCTTTGGTGGACAGGTGCTGGGTCAGGCGCTGTCGGCGGCCAGCCAGACCGTGCCGGTGGAGCGCCGCGTGCACTCGCTGCATGGTTACTTCCTGCGCGCCGGTTCGGCGGTGGAGTCGGTGACCTACCAGGTGGATCGCATCCGCGATGGCGGCAGCTTTTCCACCCGCCGGGTCACCGCCTTCCAGGGCGAGCAGCCGATCTTCTTCTGCAGCGCCTCCTTCCATGTCGAGGAGCCTGGCTTCGAACACCAGACGACCATGCCGGAGGTGCCCGCACCCGAGACCCTGCAGTCGGAGATCGCCCATGCCCAGCGCTATGCCGAGCTGATCCCCGCGCCGCTGCGCGACAAGCTGCTGGGGCCACGGCCGATCGAGATGCGCCCGGTGGTCTTTACCGATCCCTTCAAGCCGGAGCCGACCGAGCCGGTCCGCCACGTCTGGTTCCGCGCCACGGGCGATTTGCCGGACCAGCCGGCGCTGCACCGCTACCTGCTGGCCTATGCCTCGGACTTCAACCTGCTGCCAAGTTCGCTGCTGCCTCATGGCACCAGTTTCTGGGATCGCTCGCTGCAGATCGCCAGCCTCGACCATGCGGTCTGGTTCCACCGCGATTTCCGTCTGGACGACTGGCTGCTCTACGCCATCGACAGTCCCTGGGCCGGTGGCGCGCGTGGCCTGTGCCGCGGCAGCATCTACAACCGCGCGGGCCAGCTGGTGGCCTCGGTAGCCCAGGAAGGACTGATTCGCAAACGCGGCTAAGACCAGGCCCTCTAGCTGGCTATTTCGGTAGCACCCTTATAGGCTCTTGCCTGCGAAGCACCGGGCGCCTGTCCAGGCGTCCCAGACACATCATTAGTTTGAGGCATCGTTCTTGAATCGACTCGAGCGCGTCGTAACCGGTATCCAGGGGCTGGATGAGATCTTGAAGGGAGGCCTGGTCGCAGGCGCGTCCTATGTCATCCAGGGCCGTCCGGGCTCCGGCAAATCGATCATGGCCAATCAGATCGCCTTCAACCATGTGCGCGGCGGTGGCCGGGTGCTGTTTGCGACCATGCTGTCGGAAACCCACGAGCGGATGTTCCAGTTCTTTTCCACGCTGGATTTCTTCGACCGCTCCTGCATCGGGGATCAGGTCCAGTACCTGAGCGCCTTCGACACCATGGAAGGCGAGGGGCTGGATGAGGTCGTGCGCCTGCTGCGGCGCGAGATCAGCCGGCAGAAGGCCAGTCTGCTGGTGGTGGATGGCCTGCTCAATGCGCGCTCGCGTGCGGAAACGCCCATCGACACCAAGAAGTTCATCGCCGAGTTGCAGGGGCATGCGGCCTTTGCCGGTTGCACGGTGATCTTTCTCACCAGCGCGCGTCTCGAAGATGGCAGCCCGGAACACACCATGGTCGATGGCGTGCTGGACCTGCACGAGGAAGAGATCGGCAGTCGCACCATCCGCCGCCTGGCGCTGCGCAAGACCCGCGGTAGCGGCGCGTTGCCGGGCTTCCACGAATTCACCATCTCCGATGCCGGCATCACCGTGTTTCCACGGTTGGAAACTCTCTATCGCGATCCCTCGGTGGGCGCGACCTATCGCCTTGGGCACCAGCGGGTAACCAGCGGCGTGGCTTCGCTGGATGCGATGATCGAGAACGGGCTACCGGAAAGCTCGACCACCTTGCTCATGGGGCCTTCGGGTTCCGGCAAGACGTCCATTTCGCTGAATTTCCTGGCCGCCTGCACGCCCGAGGCCCCCGGTCTGATGTTCAGCTTCTATGAACCGCCGGAGCGGCTGCAACTCAAGGCCGACGCCCTGGGGCTCGATCTGGCCGGGCGTATCGATCAGGGCGCACTGCACATGCACTGGCAGCCCACGACCGAGTTGCGCCTTGATGAAGTGGGTCTGAAGCTGCTCGCGCTGGTCCAGCAGCACGGCATCAGACGGCTGGTGATCGACAGCCTGGGCGCCATTGCCCGCTTCGCCCTGCCACAGGGGCGGCTCATCGAATACTTCAGCGCATTACTGAACGAGCTGCGTACCCAGGGCGTCACAGTTCTAGCTACCTGGGAATTACGGGACATGTTTGGCGCGGACATAGCAGCGCCGGCCCCCGAACTTTCCAGCATGGTGGACAATCTGATTTTGCTGCGATTCGTCGAGGCCGAGGCGGAGATCAAAAGAGTTCTGTCCATCCTCAAGGTGCGGGATAGCCTTTATGACCCCTCGCTACGCGAGATGGTGATAGACAACTCTGGAATCGAACTGAAAAAGGCGTTCAAAGACATGGTGAAGGTGCTTTCCGGTTCAGCCATGCCCTCAATACAACCATGATCGCGTCGGCTGGGAGAGTCTCCACATGACGACGATACTGGTAGTCGATGACGAATTTCTGATAGCGGACATCCTGGCCTTCGCTCTTGAAGACGAAGGCTACATGGTGGTCAAGGCGAGCAACGGCCGCCGAGCGCTTGATGTCTTCGATCGAGAACTACCGTCGCTGGTCATCACCGACTTCATGATGCCGGTGATGAATGGCCGTGAGCTGGCGGAAGCGTTACGTGAACGCCAGGGCCTGCAACACCTGCCCATCATCCTTATGAGCGGGGCCCAGGCACACCTGGCCCAGGAGAGTTCGGAGCTGTTCGATGCCGTGTTCCAGAAGCCGTTCAACATTGGCGAAATCGTGGACGCGGTACACAAGCACCTGGTAACGCTGGAACGTTAATGGGCTCCACAGCAAAAAGGCCTGTCTAGACAGGCCTTTTTGCTGTGGAGCTGGCGCAGTGGCCAGCCCGGCGTCTCCGATCAGGAGCGCGAAAGCAGTACGCCCAGCACGAAACCGACACCGCCGGCGATGGCCAGGGCAGTGAAGGGCTTGTCGGCGGTCACATTGCGCGCGCAGTCGATGGCCTGGCCATATTGCTCCTGCAGCTTGCCTTCCAGTTGACGGGCCTTGCCCTCGGCTTGCCAGTCGGCATTGCCGGTCGCTGCGCCGAAACTGTCCTGGACCTTGCCGGTAGCGTCCTTGGCATTGCCTATGATCTGATCGGTATTCATAAATGCACCTCGTGTGGGAAACGGGGGAGGTCATGCCAAACGGCATGCTTCCTTTATTGATCCGCGCCAGACGCATTTCGTTCAGGTCAATTTGCTGTTCGCGACATCTTTCGCGGTTCCCTGTCGAGAGGATTCATGATCTCCAGCCGTCTTTCCGTCCTTTGCCTGCTGTCGCTACTGGCTGGCTGCAGCACCCAGCAGCCGCCGGTCGAGCCCCCGACCAGTGCCGATGACCTCTTTACCCGTCCGATCATCGCCGAAAGCGTTCTGCGCGAAGGTTCACGCCTGCAGCTGGCACTTGCCCTGGCAGAGGGCGGTTCCGCCTTGGTTTCTCTGGATTGCACGACCGACCAGGCCGAGCTGCTCTACCTTGATGGTGCTCAGCGGGTCTATCCCGGACGGGTGAATGCCTATGCCGTGCCCCTGCCGCTGAGCGCTACCAAGGTCGCGACGCTCAGGCAGCGTCCCGATGTGGCGGCGCTCTGCGCCCAGCCGGCCAATACCGACTGGCGCGCCCTCGCCAGTGGCCCTGGCGGTGACACCCTGGTGATCGACCGTAACAGCCTGGTGGATGCCAACGGAATACGCCGCTTCTGGGGCGGTCAGCAACTGGCCGTCGCGGTGCAGACGCCGCGCTATGGCGCTCCGGTGCGTCAGTGGCGCGAATCCCTGGCCGCCGATTGCACGGCGCGTCGTTACCTGCTGCTGGCGCGCTACGGCCTGGACGACCGCGGGCGGGTGACCGACAGCCAGCTGGGCGCCCAGGGCCAGGAGGCCTTCACGGCGGCGCCGGTCGAGCGGCGTACGCTGCTGGAAGCCGCCTGTGATCGTCGGGACGCCTTACTGGCCACGCCACGCCTGGATGGGGTCAAGGCTGCCGCCACCGCACCGGCCGCACCACCGCCCCTCGGCGAATTGCCCGCGCCGCAGGCTCAGCCCCTGCAGGCGTTGAAGGCGCAGGCGTTACCCGCGCCGCGTCTGGCCGTCCAGCGCTTCGTGGAGGAGGGCGAAAGTCGCTACGAAGGCCAGACCCATGCCTATCGCGAAGAGGTGCAGGTCAGCCCCGGCCCGCAGCCCGGCCTGCTGCGCTTCAGTGCCCAGGGCAAGGCTGCCCGGGTCGATTCGCTCAACTGGCGCGGGCTGATCGATCTGGTACGTCGTACCCGTATCGACAACGGCAATCTGCCGGTGGAAGAGGTGGCCAGCCTGGACCAGCTGAGCTTCAGCGGCGACTGGCGCGCCCTTGCCGTGGGTAGCCAGGTCGGCTATCAGGGGCGGCAATCCCTGACCGGCAATCTCAAAGGCACCGAACAGCGCGAAATCAGGCTGTCCTGCAAGGTGGTGAGCGAAGGCGAGGCACGCAAGGTACTGGCCAGCCTCAGCGGGCGGGCCAAGACCCTGGAGTGCCAGCATGGCGAGACGGGGAGCGGGCCGCGGAGTCGCTGGACCTATCTGGAAGACTACGGCTTCTTTCAGCTGACCAGTGTCGGCGCCGGCCGTGCCATGGGGCTGGAAAAGCACCTGAAGGAGCTGCGATAGCCGAACCAGAGCCCTTGGCCGAAAGACGGACGCTCAGGAAAGGTCTGGAAGTTCCCAGGCGATATTTTCCTTACAGGTAAAGATCACTCTCTCAAAGCGCTCTTTTTGGCAAATTAGTACCTGGAGTACGCTGTGTCTATCGAAACAGCACAACCAAGAGGTATTCGCTATGAAAGTCCTGGGTGTCCAAGCCATCGTCGCCGTCCTGTTCCTGGGCCTGCTGTCGGGTACGGCGTCCGCTGCCAGCCGCGACGTATCGAACAAATCGATCCGTGCCAATGCGCAAACGCAGTTCCAGTCGGAGCATCCGAACCGGGTCTCCGCGCTCTACCAGAACAATGCCAACTAGTCTGGCGGCTGTCTCGACGCCCCGGCGACCCACTCATCGCCGGGGCGTCGTGCTGTCTGGCCAGCCGCCAAGGCAGGTCTCGGCCACTTCCCCGCGTGATTCGCTTCACCTGCCGCCCCTCCGAGAAAAGCCGCAGTTCAGCACCTTCCTGACGGCCGTGGACTCTTGCTCCGAAGCGGTCGGCGGCGCAGGCTGGGCGTCCGTCAGCAGAACGAGACAGAGTGATGAAGATCGGCGAATTGGCCAGACGCACCGATTGCGCGGTCGAGACCATCCGCTACTACGAGCGGGAGGGGCTGCTGAGCCCGGCAGCGCGTAGCAGCAGCAACTATCGCAGCTATGACGACACTCAGGTCGAGCGTCTGGTATTCGTCCGCCATTGCCGTTCGCTGGACATGACGCTGGAGGAGATTCGGGCCTTGCTGGCCCTGCGCGACACCAGCGAACCCGGCTGTGCCCAGGTGGATGCCCTGATCGGCGCCCATCTGCATCATGTCGAGGTGCGCATTCGCGAATTGAATCAGCTTCGCGAGCAACTGGTGACCCTGAGGCGTCACTGCCAGGGAGAGGGCGAGGGTGACCGTTGCGGCATCCTGCGCGAACTCGGTCAACCGGCGGCGCCGTCAGCGACTACGGCCAGTTGCAGTGCGGCCGGACACGCCCATGTGCCCGGCACCCACCGTCTGCACGACTAGCCAGGACTCAGAGCGTCTCTGCCCAGAGGTCGTACTCGTCGGCGTCGGTGACCCGGACCCAGACCTTGTCGCCCGGCTTGAGGGGATTGGCGCTGTCGACATAGACGTTGCCATCGATTTCCGGGGCATCGGCGTAGGAGCGGCCGATGGCGCCTTGCTCGTCCACCTCGTCGATCAGGACCTCGATCTCGCGACCGATCTTGAGCTGCAGGCGCGCCGCGGAAATGGCCTGCTGGTGCGCCATGAAGCGCTCCCAGCGCGCCTGCTTGACCTCGTCCGCCACCGGCTCCAGGCCCAGTTCGTTGGCGGGTGCGCCTTCGACCGGTGAATACTGGAAGCAGCCGACGCGATCCAGCTGGGCTTCGGTGAGCCAGTCCAGCAGGTACTGGAAGTCTTCCTCGGTCTCGCCGGGGAAGCCGACGATGAAGGTGGAGCGGATGGTCAGCTCCGGGCAGATCTCGCGCCAGCGCTTGATGCGCGCCAGGGTCTTGTCCTCGAACGCCGGGCGCTTCATCGACTTGAGCACCTTGGGGCTGGCGTGCTGGAAGGGGATGTCCAGGTAGGGCAGCAGCTTGCCGGCGGCCATCAGCGGAATGACGTCGTCGACATTGGGGTAGGGGTAGACATAGTGCAGGCGCACCCAGACGCCCATGCCCGACAGCGCCTCGCACAGTTCCAGCATGCGCGTCTTGACCGGCTGGCCGTTCCAGAAGTCCAGCCGGTACTTGAGGTCGACACCGTAGGCGCTGGTGTCCTGGGAGATCACCAGCAGCTCCTTGACGCCCGCCTTGACCAGGCGCTCGGCCTCGGACAGCACGTCACCCACCGGGCGGCTGACCAGTTTGCCGCGCATGGAGGGGATGATGCAGAAGCTGCAGCTGTGGTTGCAGCCTTCGGAAATCTTCAGATAGGCATAGTGGCGCGGGGTCAGCTTGATGCCCTGGGGCGGCACCAGGTCGATCAGCGGATTGTGCTCCAGCTGCGGCGGCACCACCTCGTGCACGGCGTTGACCACCTGCTCGTACTGTTGCGGGCCGGTCACCGCCAGCACGCTGGGATGCACGCCGCGGATGTTGCCCTCGTCCACGCCCATGCACCCGGTGACGATCACCTTGCCGTTCTCGGCGATGGCCTCGCCGATGGCGTCCAAGGATTCGGCCTTGGCGCTGTCGATGAAGCCGCAGGTGTTGACCACCACCACGTCGGCGTCTTCATAGGTCGGCACGATCTCGTAGCCTTCCATGCGCAGCTGGGTGAGGATGCGTTCGGAGTCGACGGTGGCCTTGGGACAACCGAGGCTGACGAAACCGACCTTGGGGGCGGACGTTTGGATGGACATGGGCTAACCTCGGCGGGCGCTCAGGAGGCGCCTTGATCAAAAAACGCGCGATTCTAGCCATCTCTGCCGCCGCTTGGAAGGGGCAGGCGGGTCCTGGCGACCGCGCAGAGCTTTTTGCCGACCAAGGAGTCTATGGTGCTGGAAGCGCTGCGCCGAGAGGTTGCGCGCGCCACGCTACCGGCCTTTTCAACTTGATCCTGACGCCGCTTCGGCGCAGGATGCGCCGATTTTAGACTCTAGGAGCCCTGCATGAGCCGTCCGGAACACGAGCACGGTGGTAAAGCCCCTTCGGCCTTGGGAATGATCGTGCTCGCCACCGGCGTGGTATACGGCGACATCGGCACCAGTCCTCTCTATACCCTCAAGGAAGTCTTTTCGCCGCACTACGGCCTGCCGCTGAATCACGACAGCGTGCTCGGCATCCTGTCGCTGATCTTCTGGTCGCTCATCTGGGTCGTCACCCTCAAGTACATCACCTTCGTCATGCGCGCCGACAACCAGGGCGAGGGCGGCATCATGGCCCTCACGGCCCTGGCTCGCCGCGCCGCCCAGGGTTCGCCACGCCTGGCCACCACCCTGGTCCTGCTGGGGCTGTTCGGCGCCGCGCTCTTCTACGGCGACAGCATGATCACCCCGGCGGTCTCGGTGCTGTCGGCGGTGGAGGGCCTGGAGCTGGCCTTCGATGGCCTGGACGCCTGGGTCGTACCCATTGCCCTGGTGATCCTGGTCGGCATCTTCGCCATCCAGAAGCGCGGTACCGCCACCATCGGCAAGTTCTTCGGGCCGGTGATGGTGCTCTGGTTCACCACCCTGGGCGCCCTGGGTGTCTATGGCATCGTCCAGCAACCCGAGGTGCTCAAGGCCTTCAATCCCTGCTGGGCGGTGCAATTCTTCGTCGACAACCCGGTGAAGGGCTTCATCGTGCTGGGTGCGGCGGTGCTGGCGCTGACCGGCGCCGAAGCGCTCTATGCCGACATGGGCCACTTCGGGCGCAAGCCCATCGCCCGGGCCTGGCTGCTGCTGGTGCTGCCAGGGCTGGTGCTGAACTACTTCGGCCAGGGCGCGCTGCTGCTGGCCGATCCCGCGGCGGTGCGCAATCCCTTCTATCTGCTGGCGCCTGAGTGGCTGCTGCTGCCGATGATCGGCCTGGCGACCCTGGCTACCGTCATCGCCTCCCAGGCGGTGATCACCGGCGCCTTCTCCATGACCCGCCAGGCCATCCAGCTGGGCTACATCCCGCGCATGCAGGTCCAGCACACCTCCAGCCAGGAGCAGGGGCAGATCTACATCCCGCTGATGAACTGGGCGTTGATGCTGGGGGTGATCTTCCTGATCCTGACCTTCCAGTCCTCGGCCAACCTGGCCGAAGCCTACGGCGTGGCCGTGACGGGGACCATGCTGATCACCAGCTGCCTGGTGTCGGCGGTGATCCTGCTGCTGTGGAAATGGCCGCGCTGGATCATGGTGCCGCTGCTGATCGGCTTTCTGCTGGTCGACGTGCTGTACTTCTCCGCCAATGCGCCGAAGATCCTCTCCGGCGGATCCTTCCCGGTGATCGCCGGTGTCATCATCTTCATCCTGCTGACCACCTGGAAGCGGGGCCGGCAACTGGTGGTGGAACGCCTGGACGATGGTGCCCTGCCGCTGCCGATCTTTATCAGCAGCATTCGCGCCCAGCCACCGTTCCGCGCCAAGGGCACCGCGGTGTTCCTCACCGCCCGCACCGATGTGGTCCCACACGCCATGCTGCACAACCTGCTGCACAACCAGGTGCTGCACGAGCAGGTGGTGCTGCTCACGGTGCGCTACGAGGACCGTCCGCGGGTATCGCGCGGCGAGCGCATCGAGGTCGAGGACTTCGGTGACGGCTTCTATCGGGTGGTGTTGCACTATGGCTTCATGGACGAGCCGGACATCCCCCTGGCGCTCAGCCACTGCCCCTATCCAGGGCTGGATTTCACGCCGATGCGTACCACCTACTTCCTCAGTCGGGAGACGGTGATCGCTTCCAAGCGGCTGGGCATGGCGCCCTGGCGGGAGAATCTCTTCGTCTTCCTGATGAAGAACGCCAACGGCAACCTGAGATTCTTCAAACTGCCGGTGAACCGGGTGATCGAACTGGGTACCCAGGTCGAGATCTAGTCCGGCGCAGCAAGAAAAAAGGCCCCAGCAGGGGCCTTTTCTTTGCCTAGTTGAACACCGGCGGCGGCAGGGCGTCGGGATCGGTGATGAAGGGCATCTGCCAGCTGTCGAGGGTCTGCCCACTGCCTTCCAACTCGCTGCGCACCGTGCCTATGTAGCCGGCCAGGCGCAGGGGATCGCTGTAGTCGCCCTCGCTGAGCCGTTCTTCGGTGTAGAGCGTCTTGCCTTGGGCATCGACCACGCCCAGGGCCAGGTCGTGGCCATCCGTGCCGGAAGACACCACGCAGCCAAGGGGCTGAAAGGCATCCACCAGGATCTTGCTGGCGGCATCGGCGGAAAGCGGTGTGCTCATGTCGGGAGTCTCCGTGGCTGTTGCAGCCATAGACCGCGGGAGACCGGCCCCTTGTTCCGGCCGTTCGTCCGGGCCCCAAGCCAGTCCAAAGTCTGCTGCGCGTCGGCTAAGCGGCGTTGAAGATGGCCTCGGAATGCTCATTTACCAATCGTAAACTCCGCTTCCTCAGCCATCTTCGCCTTGCTTAGCTCTAGCTCGCTAGCCTTTGAACAGGCTTAAAGCCCGGTCTATCTGGTGGCTATTGCGGCGTACGGGCCTCGATGGCCTTGACCATGATGTCGGCCAGCTTGTCGTAGTTCTCGTCGAAATGGTGACCGCCCGGGCGACCCAGCTTCTCACCCGGCTGACCCGCCTGGGTGCAGCCGCTGTCGTCCTTCTCTTCCTCGCCATAGACGCAGAACAGCTTGGCGGCGGGAATCTTGCTGGTTTCCGGCAGGGTATCGGCTTCGTCACCCGGCTTGCCCAGCCAGCCTTCCACGGCGATCTCGAAGTTGCTCTTGCGGCTGAAGGCCAGCAGCAGCAGCGAGCTCACCTGGTCCTGATCCGCCTTGGGCAGGCGGTTGTAGACCGCTGGCAGGATGTCGGCGCCGAAGGAGTAGCCAGCCAGGACGAAGTGCTTGGCGTTCCACTTCTCGCGGTATTCCTGCATCAGGTTGGCGAGGTCGGCGGCGACCTGCTCGGGACTCTTGTGCTGCCAGAAGTAGCGTAGGGAGTCCACGCCAACGACCGGATAACCGGCCTCGTTCATGGCCTGGGCCGAGAGCCGGTCGATATCGCGCCAGCCGCCGTCACCGGAGTAGAAAATGGTCACGACGTCGGGATGGCCGGGCTTGACGTCCGGATCGGCCGGCATCTCGATGGTCGGGATGTCGTTGTGCTGGCCCAGCAGGCGATTCTTTAGCTGGGTGCGCAGCACCACCGGCAGGGCAGTGCCATAGTCGGCGATGGTCAGGTCGGCATTGCTCTGCTGACGCACGAAGATGGCCGAATCGTCGGTCGGATGATCATTCCAGGCGATGTGCCATTGGCCAGCGGCCGCCTTGGCCGGCAGGGCGTCGGGGCAATCCAGGGTTTCCAGATTGAAGCCCACGCTCAGGGCCGCCGCCTTCGGGTTGTCCTGGGTCGTCAGCCAGCGCCAGGCGCGGGCAGCGCCCGCGCCGATGCCGCCGACGAAGGTCGGGGCGCCACTCAGCTGCTTGGCCGCCTGGGTGAAGTCGTCGTTCTGCGCCTGGCAGCTGCTGGCGACCCTGACCTCGTACTGGACGATCTCGGCGCCGGTGTTGGTCGCCAGGCCCAGCAGGTCGGCATCCGCCAGTTGCAGGTCCGAAGGCGTGGCCAGGACCACGCGGGCATGCGGCTCGCCCTTGGGTGCGGCCATGGTCAGCAGGCGGCCATCCGGCTGCTCGACGACCTTGACCTGGGGCGCCGACGGCCAGCGATGGAGCCACCACCAGCCCAGACCTCCAGCGATCAGCAGGATGACGAGCAGTACTGCGAGTGCACGTTTCAGCATAGGAGTCTCAACGTTTGACCAGGCCGGTATAACCCCCGGCGATTAGGGCGGCGGTATCGGCGAAGGCGACTAGGGGATCCAGGCCGGCGGGCACCGCCATGTAGCGCGGTTCCCATTCCGGATCGAACTTGTCCTTGAAGCGACGCAGCCCCTGGAAGTTATAGAACTGTTCGCCACGTCTGAACACCATGGCCCCCAGGCGCTGGGTGATGGGGGCGCCACGGCGGGGGTGCAGGCCGGCCAGCGGGACCATGCCCAGGGAGAAGCGGGCGAAGCCGGCAGCCTTGAAGTGCAGGATCAGCCCCAGCATGAGGAATTCCATGGTCTGCTTGGGCGCATCCGCGGTGACCCGCATCAGGTCGATGCTGGCCAGGTCGGGGCGTTCGGTTTCCAGCAGGTTGGCGAAGGCCACCGCCTTGTCCTGGAAACGCACCACGGCGATACGAAAGTGCTTGAGGTAGGTCGGATCGAAACGACCAAGGGAAAAGCCCTTCTCGCGCACCTGCTTGCTCTCCAGCCAGACGTCGGAGATGGCCTTGAGCTCGTCCAGCGGCGCTTCGCCCGGGGCGTGGAATTCGATAGCCAGGCCGTCGCGCTGGCCGCGATTCCAGGTGTATCTCAGGTCCTTCTTGCCCTTGCTGTCGAGATCGAAGGCATGCAGGTCCACCCGGGCCTCTTCGCCAAGCTTGAGCGCCGTGAGACCGATGTCCATGTAGAACGGCAGGTTCTCCGCCCGTACCTGATAGAACACCGGCCGGGCATGGTGCAGGTCGCAGAGATCGCGAAATTTCCAGATCAGCTCGGCGCGAGGCTGGGAGCGGCCGATGGGATCGAAGAGGGCGATCAGACTGCGACCCCGTCGTCCGTACATCAGGAAGGCATCGTCGCTGTCGTGGAAGAGCAGGGCCTTGTCACCGGTCATCACCAGGCCGCCATCCGGCTGACTGGATTTGCGCACGATGCCGAAGGCCCGCTCGAGCTCGGCGCTGGTGGGGGCTTCGATCGGCGGCGGCGCGGCGCGCAGCAGCCAGCCCAGGGCGATGATCAGCAGCAGGACCGAACTGCCCAGGGCGGCACGCAGGCCGCGTGGGGCATCGGCATCCAGCGCGAATTGCCACCAGAGGCGGGTGTCGTAGGGCACGTCCTGATAGGCGAACAGCAGCAGCCACACCGAGGCGGCGACCACGCAGATGCTGGCGGTCACGTACAGCGGCGAGAAGGGCTGTTCCATCAGCCGGCTGCGGCGATAGAAGGATTTGCGGAAGATGGCGAGCAGCGCGGCCGTGATCGCCAGAATGGAGGCTTCCTCCCAGTCGAAACCTTTCAACAGGGACAGCAGGCAGCCCAGCAACAGCAAGACCAAGGTCACCGCCCAAGCCGCGGAGAGGCGCCGGCGCAATCCCTGCGCCAGCAATAGACAGACGACGCCGATCAGGCTCGCGCCCAGGTGGGAGGCATCGATCAACCGCTGGG
Source organism: Pseudomonas flavocrustae (assembly GCF_029872515.1). Taxonomy (NCBI): domain Bacteria; kingdom Pseudomonadati; phylum Pseudomonadota; class Gammaproteobacteria; order Pseudomonadales; family Pseudomonadaceae; genus Pseudomonas; species Pseudomonas flavocrustae. The sequence continues at coordinate 647,035 of NZ_JAPDIQ010000001.1, forward strand.
GCAGCAGGAAATCCATGCCTTCCAGGCGGGTGTCTATTTCAGGGGTGACCCCAGAAAAAAGCAGTACCACCCCAGAAAAAAAAACCAGGATGGCGAGGATGGGTGCCGCCAGGCCGGAGGCGACCCGTACGGCCGGACTGTTCGACAGCAGGCGGCGGCCTTCGCTGAACAGCAGCACCAGGCAGGCGATCACGAAGGGCAGCAGCACATAGAACAGGCGGTAGACCACCAGCGCCGCGGCCAACTGGGCGGCGCCCAGCTCGTTGGCGAAGGCCGCCAGCAGGACAGCCTCGAACACGCCGACACCGCCCGGAACGTGACTGAGCACCCCGGCGGCCAGCGCCAGCAGGTAGACCAGCAGGAAGGCACCGAAGGGCGGCGCTGTGGGCAGCAGCAGATAGAGCACCATCGAGGCGGCGGTCACGTCGAGGATGGTGATCACCAGCTGCAGCACGGACAGCCGCAGGGTCGGCAGGCGCAGGGCACGCTTGCCGATGCGGAAGTGCAGGGCGTGGGCGCAGGGCTGCTCGGGCACCCGCCAGCGGCGCAGGGCCAGGATGCCGACGGCATAGCCGAGCAGGATCAGGGCGGACACGGTGATGATCACCGCTTCGGGAACGCGCAGGGCCTGGGTGGACGCCGGCAGATTGGTCAGGGCGGCGATGGCGGCCAGGGGCGGCAGCGCGGTGCCCAGCGCCAGGCTGGAAAACACCGTCATCTGCGCCACTTCCAGAGCGCTGAGGCCCTGGCGGGCATAGAGGCGATAGCGCACCGACCCGCCGGACAGCATGGACAGGCCAACCGCATTGCCGATGGCGAAGGCGGTAAGGCCGCCCATGGTCCAGGCGCGTGCCGGCAGCTTGACGTCGGCGAAGCGCATGGCCGACCACTCGTAGCCGAGCAGGATGGTGAAGCCGGCGGCTGCGGCGATCAGCGCGCCGATCAGGGAGGAGTGTGGAATATCGTGAAGGGCATCATGGAGAGCTTCGCCATCGATGCTGCTCAGCAGATGCCAGCAGACCACCAGGGCGGCGGCGAACAACACCAGCGTCAGACCCAGTTCGATGGGTTGCCGGTAGGCCGTCAGGCGCTCCAGGAGGCGCCAGGGCAGCGCCTGAGGGGGCGACACAGGGTGGTCCGCAGGGGATGCCGGCTTCGAGGAGACCTCTTTGGCTGGATCAGGTGCAGTCATGCAAACTCCTCTAGACAGGAACGCGCGTCAGATTACTGGTCGCGCGCGGTTTGCCAAGCCTTGTACAGATAAAAAAGCTCTATACCAACCTTTGTAGCTCTTGTAGCCACAGAGTTCGCACCGCCTGGATCTGAACCGGGTCAAATTCAGGGCAAAAAAAAACCACTCAAGAGAGTGGTTTTTTCGAATTTGGTTGCGGGAGCTGGATTTGAACCAACGACCTTCGGGTTATGAGCCCGACGAGCTACCAGACTGCTCCATCCCGCGTCCGATGTGGCTCAGTATAGGGCCAAGAAAAAATTCGTCAAGGAAAAATTTAATATTCATCAAAGGCTTATTTACCAAGCAGGGACGGGCCTACTTGTCGCCATCGCTTTTCTGCATCTGCACCGACGCCTTTTCGCCGCTGGAGCGGTTCTGCTGATCAGATTGGTCGCGATCGAAGCAGCCACCCAGCATGAAGCTGAGGAGCAGGGCAGAGGACACGAGTAGAGGGCGCTTCATGGGGGTTCTCCTAGGGGTACGTCCTCAGTCGACCCATCTAGCCGGCAAAGGGTCCGGAAACCCGATGAGGGCCCCTGCGCGATCAAGTGAGAAGGTGATAGCAAAACGCCGCTAAGGGCCAGGGCAGGTGGTGGCCATGTGCTATCCTCGATGGGTGTTATGGAGAACCTCATGCACCCTACCCAGGATTCGAGTCGTCTGGATCAGCGCATCATGCGCGTGATGGATCACGATATAGCGACACTGGTCGCCCAGTTGTGCAATCTTTCCCTGGCGCTTACCGGCAGCAGTGCCAAAGGTGCGTCGGAGATGGCACTTCAGGTCGTGGAGAAAGTCGAATTGCTCGTCGACGACATGCAGATGCTCCGCGCTGCGGCGCAGGAATTGCTGGACACCACGTCCCGTCATGTTCGCTCCGGCCATATAGAAGATCGGACCGTCATCGCCGGCGACGAGGGTGCACCTTTCGACGATGGGCAGCGCGACCGAACCGTTTGACCAGGAAAGTCCAAGGGGCCGCCATGAATCTGCTGCTGGAAACCTTGCTCCAACATCTCCAGGGCCTGGGTCGCATCGAGTTCTTCGAGCGCAGCGAGCATTTCGCGCGGTTGATGATCACCACGCCCGACGGCGTGATCGCCGAGCGCCACCTCTATTACGATCAGCTGCACCATGCTCATGACCTCAAGGCGGTGGTCGATGAGCTGCGCGAAGAGGTCGTCCATCGGCAACGCCTGCTGCAGGACGTCGGTTAACGGGCGATTCGTCGTCCGCCATGGACAAATCCGGGCGGTCTTGGCTTACTGTACGGATAATCAGCCGCCAAGCCCGGCCCGGCATCTCTCTCCATGGCTCCGGACAGTCCTCCCGCCCAGCTCCCACCCAAGCGCCAGCGCAAGATCATCCATGTCGACTGTGACTGCTTCTATGCGTCCATCGAGATGCGCGACGATCCGCGCCTGGGCGGCAAGCCGCTGGCGGTAGGCGGGACCCCTGATCGTCGTGGGGTCGTCGCCACCTGCAACTACGAAGCCCGGGCCTTCGGCGTGCGCTCCGCCATGTCGTCCCACCAGGCGCAGAAGCTCTGTCCCGACCTGGTGTTCGTCAAGCCACGCTTCGAGGTCTACAAGGAGGTATCACGGCAGATCCACGGCATCTTCCAGGACTACACCGAGCTGATCGAGCCGCTGTCACTCGACGAAGCCTATCTGGATGTCACCCAGTGCGAGCTGTTCAACGGCAGCGCCACCCTGATCGCCCGTGATATCCGCAGGCGGGTGTGGCAGGAGTTGAACATCACGGTGTCCGCCGGGGTGGCGCCCAACAAGTTTCTCGCCAAGATCGCCAGCGACTGGAAGAAGCCCAACGGGTTGTTCGTCATCGCCCCGCACGAGGTGGACGACTTCGTCGCCGCCTTGCCGGTGGCCAAGCTGCATGGCGTGGGCAAGGTCACCGCCGACAAGCTCAAGCGCCGCGGCATCGTCCTCTGCAGCGACCTGCAGACCTGGTCGCGCTTCGATCTGCTGCGCGAGTTCGGCAGCTTCGGCGAGCGCCTCTGGTCACTGGCCCATGGCATCGACGAGCGCCAGGTCAAGGTGGACAGCCAGCGGCAATCGGCCAGCGTGGAGCGCACCTATGACCGCGATCTGCCCGATGCCGCCGCCTGTGCGCAGGAGTTGCCCGAGTTGCTGGCCAAGCTCGAAGAGCGGCTGACGCGGCTGGCCGATCGTTATCGCCCGGAGCGACCCTTCATCAAGGTCAAGTTCCACGACTTCACCCAGACCACCCTGGAACAGCAGGGCGCCGGTCGTGATCTCGACAGCTATCGGCGCCTGCTGGAGCAGGCCTACCGGCGCGGCAATCGGCCGGTACGGCTGCTCGGGGTGGGCGTGCGCCTGACCGATCTGCGCGAGGCGGCGCTGCAGCTGAGGCTGTTCGAGGACTAGTCCGCTAGAGTGGGCTCTTGGCCTGGGCGGACAGATTGACGATGGCCGCGTCCAGTTCTTCCAGCGCCGGACTGGAGGTCGGCGCGCCCTGCTTGAGCAGGGTTTCGCTGTGCTGGCAGGCGGCGCGGAGCTGGGGTACGCCGCAATAGCGGGTGGCGCCATGCAGGCGGTGGACGCGCTCGATGAGGGCGATGCGGTCACCGTCTTCGCGGGCCTGGCGAATGGCCTGACGGTCCGCCGCCAGGGAGGCGAGCAGCATGCTCAGGAGATCCTTGGCCAGATCCGGCTTGTTGGCCGCCAGGCGCAGGCCTTCGTCCGCATCCATCACCGCCAGCGTGGAAATGTCCTGGCCACCACTGTTGAGGCTGGTGACCTCGGGCGCCGAGCTGTGCAGCAGGCGCAGGCCGGTCCACTTGAGGATGACCTGGGCCAGCTGCCGATCGCTGATGGGCTTGGTGAGGTAGTCGTCCATGCCGCTCTGCAGCAGGGCGCGCTTCTCGTTGGCCATGGCGTGGGCGGTAAGGGCGACGATGGGCACCGGGGTGCCGCCTTCGCTGGCTTCCCAGTCGCGGATCGCCTCGGTGGCCTGGCGGCCGTCCATGCCGGGCATCTGCACGTCCATGAACACCAGATCGAAGCGCTCCTGCTGGACGGCTTCCACCGCCGCGTAGCCGCTCTCCACCGCGGTGACCTGGGCGCCGAGATCGGTCAGCAGGGTTTCCACCAGCAGCAGGTTGGCCGGGTTGTCGTCCACGCAGAGCAGCCGCGGCGGGCGGTCGGTGATGCCCAGGCCGCCGCTCTCGTTGCGTTGCGGGCGCTGGTTGAGCAGCTCGGCCACCGCCTGCTCGAGCTTGCGGCTGCAGGCCGGCTTGGCGTGCAGCTGGCAATGGACATCGGGCAGGGAGGCGTGGAACACCGCCTGGTCGGTGGTGGGGCAATAGACCAGGGTATTGCAGTCCTGGCGACCCAGTTCCCAGATGCGCTCGGTGAGCAGATCCGGCGGAATGCTGCGGGCACTGACACCGAGCACCGCCAGGCTGACCGGCAGCTTGCCGGAGGCCGGGTGGGCGACCGCTTCGCTGAGCTGCTCCAGGGTCTCGAACGGCTCCACGCTCAGACCGCATTCTTCCAGCTGGTGCTGCAGTGCCTGGCGGGTGAGGGGGTGGGGCTCCACCAGGCCGACGCGGCGACCGGCCAGGGCGATGCGCTTGTGGCTCTCGACGCTGCCGTGGGCCTTGGGCAGGTTGAGGGTGATCCAGAATTCCGAGCCCTCGCCGGGAATGCTCTCCAGGCCGATCTCGCCCCCCATCTGCTCGATCAGGCGCTTGGAGATGACTAGGCCGAGTCCGGTGCCGCCGGCCTGCCGGGTCAGGGAGTTGTCGGCCTGGGAGAAGGCCTGGAACAGCATCTGCCGGTCTTCGTCGGTGAGGCCGACCCCGGTGTCCTGGACGCTGATGCGCAGCTGGGCATGGTCGTCGGTCTCTTCCTCGACCATGGCGCGCACGGCGATGGTGCCGGAATGGGTGAACTTGATGGCATTGCTCACCAGGTTGGTGAGCACCTGGCGCAGACGCTGCGGATCGCCGACCAGGTGGGTCGGTGTGTCGCGGTAGACCAGGCAGACCAGCTCCAGGTGCTTTTCATGGGCCGAGGGCGCCAGGATGGTCAGGGTGTCCTGGATCATGTCACGCAGGTTGAACGGCAGATTCTCCAGCACCAGCTTGCCGGCCTCGATCTTCGAGAAGTCGAGGATCTCGTTGATGATGCCCAGGAGGCTCTCGGCGGAATTCTGGATGGTGCTCAGGTAATCCTGCTGGCGCGGGGTCAGCTCGCTTTTCTGCATCAGGTTGGTGAAGCCGATGATGCCGTTGAGCGGGGTGCGAATCTCGTGGCTCATGTTGGCCAGGAATTCCGACTTGATGCGGCTGGCTTCCAGCGCCGCCTTGCGCGCCAGGTCCAGTTCGATGTTCTGGATCTCGATGGTTTCCAGATTCTGGCGGACGTCCTCGGTGGCCTGGTCGATGTTGTTCTGCATCTCGAACTGGGCGTTCTCCATGGCTTCGGCCATGCGGTTGATACCGGTCGCCAGTTCGTCGAATTCGGGGCTGCCGAGCTGGGTCGGCAGGCGCGTCTCCAGGCGACCTTCCTGCAACTGGCTGACGCCGTGGGCGATCACCTGCAGGGGCCGGTTGATGCGGCGGCCCATGCGCACCGCGATGAAGGCGGTGAAGGCCAGGCCGAGCAGGATCAGCAGAAGGCCGGCCACCAGGTTGCGATAGCCGCGCAGCAGGGTGGCGTGATGGGAGAGTTCGAGCTGGATCCAGCCCAGGGTCTGGGGCGTGGCCGGACTGCCGTCGCTGCGGGTCAGGCGCAGATCATGGGTCTGCACCGGCAGGTTGAAGTGGGTGATGTCCAGCCCGGATCTCATGCTGATGGTCTGGTAGTCGCGCCCGGTGAGCTCCACGGTCATTGAGGGGCCGGCGTGGGCGAGGAGGTTGCCGTCGGCATCCAGAAAACTGATCGCCCGGACATCGGCCTGGTCGAGGGCGCGCTGGGCGATACGGTTGAGCTGGTCGTTGTCGCCGGTGCGCATGGCCGGGGCGATGAGCGGGGCCATCTGCTGGGCCACCAGCTGGCCATGCTCGATGAGCTGGCTGCGCATGTCGGACAGCTGCACCCAGCTGAAGTAGACCCCCAGCAGGGCCGCCATGCAGCAGGTCGGGAGGACGCTCAACAGCAGGATGCGCCCCTTGAGTCCCAATTCGTCCAGCACTGCGCGTCCCCCGAGGAAATTGGCGAGTCTAACCCCTTTACCAAATGTAAAGAGAGTCTTTGCGAAAGGGGTCGCACCCGCTGACGCGCCGATTCGCGAAAATCCGCGAAGGCTGCCACGGTCCCTGGCCGGGGTGCACAACCATTGACTCCATCGGCGGTCTGGTAGGGACTGCCGGTCGTTCCGGTGCGGTCGTGTTCGAGGAGATCCTTTGAAGAAGAGTTGCAGTCTGATGCTGGCGGGCGCCCTGTTGCTGGGGACCGGCTGGATGGCGTCGAGCCAGGCCCAGGAGCCGAAGAAGACCACCCTGGTGGAGCGGGGGTCGATGTACTACAGCTTCGAGACGCACCTGCTCGACTCGGCGGACGGCAAGCGCCGCTATCGGGTCTATATCGGCATTCCCAAGCAGCCGGCGCCGATGATGGGGTATCCCGCGCTGTTCCTGCTCGACGGCGATGCCGCCCTGGCGCAACTGCAGGATGTCTGGCTGTCCCCCCATAAGCTGAAGAGCGCGCCGGTGCTGGTGGCCATTGGTTACGCCGATGCCGCGGACGCCATGCAGGAGCGCACCTACGATTACACCCCGGCGGTGGGCAATGGCCGCACGCGCGACGATGTGCGCAAGGACTGGCCGGCGGGAGGCTCGCGGGCCTTTCTCGACCTGATCGAGCAACGCATCAAGCCGCTACTGACCCAGAGCGTGCCGGTGGACCCCAATCGCCAGACCCTCTGGGGCCATGGCTACGGCGGACTGTTCGTGCTCGACACCCTCTATCGGCAGCCGCAGGCCTTCCAGCGCTACGTGGCGAGCGATGTCGCCTATGGCTGGCAGCAGGGCTACATCCTCAAGCGGGCAGAGGAATTCCAGGGCGTGGGCGGCGCCCGGCCGGTACAGCTCTGGCTGTATTCCGGTACCGAGGACCTGACCCGCAAGGTCGCCCCCGATGCCGCCAGGCGACTGGCCGAGCGCCTGGGTGGACTGCCGGGGATGCAGGTGACCCCCCAGGTGCAGCCCAACCTGGGGCCGGAGGGCATTCTGTCGCTGAGCCTGCCCGCCGCCCTGGAGGTGGCCAGCGACGGCGCCGCCACCCGCCGGCCCTAGCCAAGCGCCGGATGGGTAGGGTCGGCGAGGCTTTGGGAGTATCATGGAAGGCTTTCACCCCTGGCGGAACGAGCTGATTCATGAGTCTGCACTATCCCACCATCGCCGATTGCATCGGTAACACGCCGCTGGTGCGCCTGCAGCGCCTGGCCGGCGACACCCGCAGTACCGTGCTGCTCAAGCTGGAAGGCAACAACCCGGCGGGTTCGGTCAAGGACCGCCCGGCGCTTTCGATGATCCGCCAGGCCGAGGCCCGTGGCGACATCCAGCCCGGCGATACCCTCATCGAAGCCACCTCCGGCAATACCGGGATCGCCCTGGCGATGGCCGCCGCCATCATGGGCTACCGCATGATCCTGATCATGCCCGACAACTCCAGCGCCGAGCGCAAGGCGGCCATGACCGCCTATGGCGCCGAGCTGATCCTGGTCAGTCGGGAAGACGGCATGGAAGGCGCGCGGGATCTGGCCACCCGCATGCAGGCCGAAGGCCGCGGCAAGGTGCTCGACCAGTTCGGCAATGGCGACAATCCGGTGGCCCACTACCTGGGGACCGGGCCGGAGATCTGGCGCCAGACACATGGCAGCATCACCCATTTCGTCAGCTCCATGGGCACCACCGGGACCATCATGGGCACCTCGCGCTACCTCAAGGAGCAGAATCCCAAGGTGCAGATCGTCGGTCTGCAGCCGGAGGAGGGCGCGGCCATCCCCGGCATCCGCCGTTGGCCGGAGGCCTATCTGCCGAAGATCTACGAGGCCAGCCGCGTGGATCGCATCATCGACATGGGTCAGCAGGAAGCCGAAGACACCATGCGTCGCCTGGCGCGGGAAGAAGGCATCTTCTGCGGCGTGTCGTCCGGCGGTTCGGTGGCGGGCGCCCTGCGCATCGCCCGGGAAGTGGACAATGCGGTGATCGTCGCGATCATCTGTGACCGAGGCGATCGCTACCTGTCGACCGGCGTCTATGACGCGCGCTAAGCGAGGCGGCGGCGGACTGCGCTTTCAACCGGCCGGTGGCGCCCGGGCGACCGGGGTACCGACCGGCAAGCGGCAGCTGTTGGGCATCGAGCGCCTGTCCCATGACGGGCGTGGCATCGCGCGCGAAGGCGGGCGGACCTGGTTCGTCGCCGGCGCCCTGCCGGGCGAGCAGGTCGAGGCGCGGGTGCTCGGCGCCCGCAGTCAGGTGGTCGAGGCCCGTACCCTCCGGGTGCTGGAGGCCAGTCCGTTGCGGCGTACACCACCCTGCAGCGTGGCCGACCGCTGCGGCGGTTGCACCCTGCAGCACCTGCCCCATGCCGATCAGCTGACCCTCAAGCAGGAAGCCCTGGCCGAGCAATTCCGCCGTCTGGCCGGGGTGCAGCCGCTGGCCTGGGCCGCGCCCATGGTCGGTCCCGAATTCGGCTATCGCCGCCGCGCCCGCATCGCGGTGCGCTGGGACGAACGCCAGAGTCGCCTGGAAGTGGGCTTTCGCGCCGAGGCCAGCCAGGACATCGTCACCCCCGACGACTGCCTGGTACTGGTGCCGGAACTCCAGCCATTGCTGCCCGCGTTGCCTGACCTGCTGAGCGGGCTGGAACAGCCCCAGGCGATCGGTCATGTGGAGCTCTTCCAGGGCACGGCAACGGCCATGCTGGTGCGCCATACCCGGGCGCTGCTGCCGGGCGACCAGGCGCGCCTGCGCGACTTCTGCGCGGCGGCTGGCGTCCAGCTCTGGTGGCAGGGCAAGGGCGAGCCGCAGCCGGATCAGGCTGATGCTAGGCTGGGCTTCCGGCTGGCGTCCTGGGACCTGACCCTGGCCTATCAGCCGGGCGACTTCGTCCAGGTCAATGCCGCCATCAACGAGGCCATGGTCGCCCAGGCGCTGGACTGGCTGGCGCCGACGGCGGACGACCGGGTGCTCGATCTGTTCTCCGGGCTGGGCAACTTCGCCCTGCCGCTGGCGCGGCAGGCAGCGGCCGTCACCGGTATCGAAGGGGTCGCGGCGATGACATCCCGGGCAATACAAAATGCACGTGACAACGGCATCGGCAACGCGCACTTTCTACAGGTGGATCTGTCGAACCCGCTACCCGCCGATCTGGGCAGCCATTCGCTGGCCCTGCTGGATCCGCCGCGCGACGGTGCGCTGGAAGTGGTTCGGCAGCTCAGCGGCCTGGGTATCGGGCGGCTGGTCTACGTCTCCTGCAATCCGGCCACCCTGGCACGGGATGCCGGGGAGCTGGTCCGACAGGGCTATCGCATGACAAGAGCGGGCATTCTCGACATGTTCCCGCAGACCGCCCATGTGGAAGCCATGGTGCTGTTCGAAGCGGGCAGGATGCCCGGGTAACGACGGCTCGCCAACCGATGCGAGCCAATCCGGCGAGAAGGCTACGCCGTGAGGAAGGGGTAGATGGTACAGGTCAGAGCGCATCAGCCAGTCAACGTCGATGGCAGCATCAACCTCCACGCCTGGCTGGATCATATCCAGAGCGTGGATCCGAATCTCGATCGCGAGGCCTTGCTGGACGCCTGCGGCTTCGCCCGCACGGCGGAAGAGAATTCCGGCCAGGTGGAGCACACCTGGGCGGAGGGGACCTCCAGTTTCCATACCGGCCTGCAGATGGCGGAGATCCTGGCCGACCTCAAGCTGGATCAGGACAGCCTGATCGCCGCCATCGTCTACCGGGCGGTGCGCGAGGGCAAGGCGACCCTGGAGTCGGCGGCCGAGCATTTCGGGCCGGTGGTGGCCAAGCTGATCGAAGGCGTGCTGCGCATGGCGGCGATCAGCGAGAGTCTCAATCCGCGCAAGTCCATGGTGCTGGGCAGCCAGACCCAGGTCGACAACCTGCGCCGCATGCTGGTGGCCATGGTCGACGACGTGCGCGTGGCCCTGATCAAGCTGGCCGAGCGCACCTGCGCCATCCGCGCGGTCAAGAACGCCACCGAAGAGCGCCGCAACCGGGTGGCCCGCGAGGTCGCCGACATCTACGCGCCCCTGGCCCACCGGCTGGGCATCGGCCATATCAAGTGGGAGCTGGAGGACCTGTCCTTCCGCTACCTGGAGCCCCAGCAGTACAAGCAGATCGCGACCCTGCTGCATGAACGGCGGCTGGATCGCGAGCAGTACATCGCCGACGTCATGCAGCAGCTGCGTGACGAGCTCACCGCCACCGGCATCAAGTCCGACCTCAGCGGGCGCGCCAAGCACATCTATTCCATCTGGCGGAAGATGCAGCGCAAGGGCCTGGAATTCAGCCAGATCTACGACGTGCGCGCCGTGCGGGTTCTGGTGCCTGAGGTGCGTGACTGCTATACCGCGCTGGGCATCGTGCATACCCTGTGGCGGCATATTGCCCGCGAGTTCGACGACTATATCGCCAATCCCAAGGAGAACGGCTACCGTTCCCTGCATACTGCGGTGATCGGTCCGGAGGGCAAGGTGCTGGAGGTGCAGATCCGCACCCACGCCATGCACGAAGAGGCCGAACTGGGCGTCTGCGCCCACTGGCGCTACAAGGGAACCGACGTCAAGTCGGCCTCCAACCACTACGAAGAAAAGATCTCCTGGCTGCGCCAGGTGCTGGAATGGCACGAGGAGCTGGGCGACATCGGCGGCCTGGCCGATCAGCTGCGGGTCGACATCGAGCCGGACCGGGTCTACGTCTTCACCCCCGACGGCCACGCCATCGACCTGCCCAAGGGCGCGACGCCGCTGGACTTCGCCTATCGGGTGCACACCGAGATCGGCCACAACTGCCGCGGGGCCAAGATCAACGGCCGCATCGTGCCGCTGAACTACCAGCTGCAGACCGGCGAGCAGGTGGAGATCATCACCGGCAAGCAGGGCTCGCCCAGCCGCGACTGGCTCAACCCCAACCTTGGCTACGTCAACACCTCGCGGGCCCGAGCCAAGATCGTCCACTGGTTCAAGTTCCAGGCGCGCGATCAGAACGTGGCCGCCGGCAAGGCCATGGTCGAGCGCGAGCTGTCGCGCCTGGCACTGCCGCCGGTGGACTTCAACACCCTGGCTGAGAAGGTCAACTACAAAGGTGCCGAGGACATGCTCGCGGCCCTGGGCGCCGGCGATCTGCGCCTGGCCCAGGTGATGCACGCCGCCCAGCAGCTGGTGGAGCCGGACAAGGGCCTCGACACCCTCGATCATTTGCCGCGCAAGCCCACCAACAAGCCGGGCAAGCGTGGCGATGTGCAGATCCAGGGGGTAGGCAACCTGCTCACCCAGATCGCCGGCTGCTGCCAGCCGGTGCCGGGCGATGCCATCGTCGGCTACATCACCCTCGGCCGTGGCGTGACCATCCACCGGCAGGATTGCGCCAACGCCCTGCAGCTGGCCAGTCGCGAGCCGGAGCGGACCATCCAGGTGAGCTGGGGCCCGGTGCCGGTGCAGACCTATCCGGTCGACATCGTGATCAAGGCCTTCGACCGCTCCGGTCTGCTGCGCGATGTCTCGCAGATCCTGCTCAACGAGCGGATCAACGTGCTGGCGGTGAATACCCGCTCCAATCGCGAGGAAAACACCGCCAATATGCTGCTGACCATCGAGATCCCCGGCCTGGACGCCCTCGGCCGCCTGCTCGGGCGCATCTCCCAGCTGCCCAACATCATCGAAGCCCGGCGCAATCGCGCTGCCTGAGAGATGTGACGACGACCCCACGAGGCGCCTCCTGGCGCCTCGTTCTTTTCCAGTAACAGGATTCATCCATGTACCAGCTCGACGATCTGCTGCACCTCATGGCCCGGTTGCGCGATCCGCAACACGGCTGCCCCTGGGATCTGCGCCAGGACTACGCCAGCATCGTGCCCCACACCCTGGAAGAGGCCTACGAGGTCGCCGACGCCATCGCCCGGCGGGATTTCCCGCAGGTGCGCGACGAGCTGGGCGATCTGCTGTTCCAGGTTGTCTACTACAGCCAGCTGGGTCGCGAGGATGGCCATTTCGACTTCGCCCAGGTGGTCGATGGCATCACCCGCAAGCTGGTACGGCGCCATCCCCATGTCTTTCCCGACGGCGACCTGCATGGCCCGCTCGACCTGCCGCGACTGGACGAGGCGACCATCAAGCGCCGCTGGGAAGAAATCAAGGCCGAGGAGCGCGCGGAAAAGGCCGCGGCGCCGGAGCAGCTCTCGCTGCTGGATGACGTGCCGGCCGCGCTGCCGGCCCTGAGCCGTGCGGCCAAGCTGCAGAAGCGTGCGGCCAATGTCGGCTTCGACTGGGCCGACGCCATGTCGGTGGTGGCCAAGATCCAGGAGGAACTGGACGAGGTGCGCGAGGCCATGGCGAACGGTCAGGCTGCCCAGGTGGCGGAAGAGGTCGGCGATCTGCTATTCGTGATGGTCAATCTGGCGAGGCACCTGCAGGTCGACGCCGAGGACGCCCTGCGCCAGGCCAACGCCAAGTTCGAGCTGCGCTTTCGCTATATCGAGGAAGGCCTGAACGCTCAGGGCAGAACGCCCCAGGAAGCCAGCCTGGAAGAGATGGATGCACTCTGGGACGCCGCCAAGGTGGCCGAGAAGGGTGCCGTCGGGCATTCGTTGCGGCGGGGGTAGGTCGATTCCGCTGGCTGGATTGCTTGATCGCGGTCATGGCGGTCCACCGATGTGGGCGCTCTTGCAAGCGCATCATTCCCCGTAGGAGCGGCCTATGGCCACGATAAAACGATTCGTAGTGTCGTCGCGTGGAAAACCGCGCAGCGTTTTTCGCTGGGAGTGACTGCCGGGGGCACCCTCACCCCAACGCTCTCCGGGAGGGAGAGGGGGCTGTCCGAGTGGGCGTTCATCTCCATCAGCCGCGGCAAGATCGCGATCAGCCGTAGCGTGGAAAACCGCATGGCGTTTTCCACGGACAGGCCGACTCGAAGGGTGGATAAGGCTGCGCCGTTATCCAGGCTACACGGCAGATCGCGGCCATGGGCCGTTCCTACTGGCCCCGGCCGCATCGGCGTGCCGCCATGGCCGTGAGGACCGATTCCTACGGCATCCTTTCCCAACCCGGCGACAGATCCGGCTGGTCGGCCAGATGCGCCGGGCACTTGCCCTTGAGGTGCCAGGCGAAGGCGATGATCTCGGCCAGGGTGCGATAGAGCGCCTCGGGGATCTCGGCGCCCAGTTCCAGGCGCGCCAGGATGCGCACCAGGTCGGCGTTCTCGTAGATAGGCACCTCGTGCTCCCGGGCCGTGGCCAGGATGAGTTCGGCCAGTTCGGCATCGCCCTTGGCGGAGAGGATGGGGGCGCTGCTGCCGTCATAGGACAGCGCGATGGCCTGGCGGGCGGCGGTTGTACTCATGCGGTGTCGTCGATCCAGCGTTGTTCGAGGGTGGTGCGCGGATGGCGTGCGGGACGGCCCTGGCGGCTGCTGAGGTCGCCGACCACGAAGCCGGCCGCCAGCAGGCGGTCGCGCAGATGGGGCAATTCGGTATCGATCAGCGTCGCGGTGGCGCCTTTTTCCGCCCAGAATTCGCTCGACAGCCGGCCGCTGGCCAATTGCGCCCGCACCTGCAGCGGGCCCAGCGGCGCCAGGTCGAAGGCCAGTTCCACCTTCCACAGGCTGTCGCGGGCTTCACCACGGTTATCCGGCGGTGGTCGTTCTTCCTGGAAGCGCACCTGCACCGCGCCGAGGCGCTCGCCATCGCGCCAGGGAATCTCGGTCTGCCAGGTGGACAGGTAGTAGCCATCGGGCAGGACCTGGGTCTGGGCCAGGCTGGCCAGCTGGTGGGTCTGCAGGCGGGCGATGACGCCCGTGGCCAGTTGCAGCAATTCATCGAGTTCGGCGTTGGCGGCACTGAGGCCGCGACCATCGCGTTCGCCCAGGGGAAAGTCCAGGGCGGTGGGCTGGCGACTGGCGGTGGCGGCGTCCCCCAGCGCCCGGCGCAGGGCATCGGGCAGATTCTGCTGGGCGGTCTGGATCGCGACCTGGGGATTGCGCAGGGCCTCGCCCGGCACGCTGGCCAGCAGGCGATCCACCAGGCGCAGCAGGTTGGCCTTGAAGTCCTCCTGGAGATCGGGACCGCCGCGATCCAGCAATTGCTGCTCCAGTTGCAGGCCACTGCGCGCCAGGGCGCGGGCCCAGCCCTGGGGCGTGCCCAGGGCCTCGGTGGTTTCCAGATTGGCCAGCAGGGACTTGAGCGCCGCGCCCACCGACGGTGGTAGCTCAGTTTCAGGGACGTCCTCCAGCCATTGCAGCAGGGCATTCATCGACAGCTGGCGCTGCCCCTGGCCCTGCAGCTGGCGATCGATGTCGAGCTGGTCGAGGCGTTGCGCCATGGGCAGCACCGTGACCTCCTGGCTGTCCTTGATCACCACGGTCAGCAGACTGCCCACCGGTACCGGGCGGGGCGATTCCAGCTTGAGCTGGCGACCTTCGAGAGTGGAACTCAGGGCCTTGGCGATCACCTCGTAGGTGGGCGTTGCGCCGGGCGGCTGTTGTAGCAGGCTGCTCAGCACCCGCAATTGCAGGGTCGTGCCCACCGGCAGCTGGCGCAGATCCAGCTGCTGCAGCGGCGGCGGTGGTGCGTCGCCCTCCAGGCTCTGCAGCAGCACCGCCAGCTGGGTGGAGCCGAGGGTGCTCACCAGCAACTGACTGCCCACCGGCAGGTTGTTGGTCGGACTCTGGGTGGTGAGCAGGACGCTGCCGCCCTCGGCCAGCTGCAGTTGCAGCAGGAACTGGAAGCTCTGGCCGGCCGGACGGGTGGCGAGTACCTCGGCGGTCGCGGTGCTGCCGGGCGGAATCAGGTCGTCGAGGAATTGCAGGGCCTGCAGGATCTGCGCACCCGCGTCCGATGCCTGCGCCGCCGCGGCCCGGACGGGCAGGGCGGGCGTGACGCCGACGCTGGGTTGGATCGCGGAGATGGAAGTCATCGGGCAGGTCCGGTGGAATCGCCTGTGTATAATGGCGCGCCTTCAAGGGCGTGTGCCGGGTTAACGGCCAGCGCCCGACCGACTTTAGTGCCGTGAGATCCCCTGTCTTGAATCAGCCCCTGCTCGACGCCGTCGCGCTCCGTTGCGAACGGGGCGGTCGCCTGCTGTTCGACGACCTGAGTCTGAGCGTGGCAGCGGGCGAGTCGCTGCGGATCGGGGGCGTCAACGGCAGTGGCAAGACCAGCCTGCTGCGCATCCTGGCGGGACTTCTGCCGGCGGATGCGGGTAAGGTGCGCCGGCCCGCCGCGGCCGAACTGCTCTGGCTAGGCCACGCGCCCGGCATCGCCGAGGGGCTGACGGCGGTGGAAAATCTCCACAGTCTGGCCAATCTGTGGCGCCCGACCACCAATGAGGCCTGCCGGGTCGCCCTGGCAACGGTAGGCCTGGCCGACTGGGCGGACGAGCCCTGTGGGCAGTTGTCGGCCGGTCAGCGTCGCCGCGTTGCCCTGGCCCGGCTCCAGTTGCCCGAACCACCGCGGCTCTGGCTGCTGGACGAACCCTTCACCGCCCTCGACGCCAGCACCTGCAGGCAGCTGGAAGCGCGCCTGCGCGCCCATTGCGCGGCAGGCGGCGCCCTGGTGCTGACCAGTCACCGCGAACTGGAGGTCGTTCCCGAAGGGCATCGGCTGCTCTGGCTGGACGGTGGCCGATGAGCGGCGCCTGGTTGGCCTTCCTCAGGCGCGAAGGGCGCCTGGCCTGTCGCCGTCCGGCGCTGTGGCTCACGCCCCTGGCCTTCCATGCCCTGGTAGTGACCCTCTTTCCCCTGGCGCTGGGTCCCGATAGCCAGCAGCTGGCCGCCCTGGCACCAGGCCTCCTGTGGATAGCACTGCTGCTGGCATTGCTGCTTGGCCAGGAAGCCCTGTTTCGCAGCGACTGGCAGGATGGCTCGCTGGAGCTCTGGCTGCTGGCACCCCAGCCCTTGCCGCTGCTGGTGCTGCTCAAGCTGCTGGTGCACTGGTGCTTCGCCGGCCTCGGCCTGGTGGCCCTGACGCCGCTACTGGCGCTGATGCTGGGGTTGCCCGCCGCGGCCCTGCCGGCGACCCTGGCGGCCCTGACCCTGGGCAGTCTGGCCCTGACCCTGATCGGTGCCATAGGGGCGGCCCTCACCGTGGGTCTGGCCCGTGGCGGGCTGCTGCTGGCGCTGCTCAACCTGCCGCTGCAGATCCCGGTGCTGATCCTGGGCGCCAGCACCCTGGACGCGGCGCGTCTTGGCCTGCCGGTGACGGGGCTGCTGCTCTGGCTGGCTTGCCTGACCCTGCTGGCCCTGACCCTGGCGCCCCTGGCGGTCGCCGCCGGCCTGCGCATCGGCGCGGCCCAATGACGAGGACGACATGAACTGGACCTGGCTGCACCGCCTGGGCTCTCCCGCCATCTTCTATCGCCTGGCCGGCCGCCTGCAGGGACCCTGCCTGGCGCTGGCCGGGGTGCTGCTGGCCGTGGGTCTGGTGTGGGGGTTGTTCCTGGCCCCGCCGGACTACCAGCAGGGCGACAGCTTTCGCATCATCTATGTGCATGTGCCGGCAGCCTTTCTGGCGCAGTCCTGCTATCTGCTGCTGGCGGTCGCCGGAGCCATCGGCCTGGTCTGGCGTCTCAAGCTGGCCGACGTGGCCCTGCGCGCGGCCGCGCCGATCGGCGCCTGGATGACGGTGATCGCCCTGGCCACGGGGTCGCTGTGGGGCATTCCCACCTGGGGCACCTGGTGGATCTGGGACGCCCGGCTCACCTCGATGCTGGTGCTGCTGTTTCTCTATCTGGGGGTGATCGCCCTGGGGCAGGCCATCGAGCATCGCGAGAGCGCCGCCCGTGCCTGCGCCATCCTGGCCCTGGTGGGCTCGGTCAATCTGCCGATCATCAAGTATTCGGTGGAGTGGTGGAGCACCCTGCACCAGCCGGCCACCTTCAGCCTGGTGGCGCGGCCACCGATGCCCGCCGCCATGTGGCTGCCACTGCTGGTGATGGTGCTGGCGTTCTATCTGTTCTTCGCTGGCGTCTTGCTGCAGCGGATGCGCCTGGAGGTGCTCAGGCGCGAGTGGCGCAGTCGCTGGGTACGCCTGGAACTGGGCGAGGAGGGCGCGTGAGCGGAGTGGAATGGGCGCAGGTCCTGGGCATGGGCCGCTACGGCCTCTACGTCTGGCCGGCCTTCGGCCTGACCCTGGTCATCCTCGGCGGTCTGCTGCTGCACGGCTGGCAGGCGCGTCGCCGACTGCAGCGGGCGTTGCGCCAGCGCTGCCGGCGGGAGCGGCGGCCATGAATCCGGTCCGTCGTCGTCGGCTGCTGTGGATCCTGCTGCTGTTGCTGGGCGTAGGGGGCGCGGCGGCGCTGGCCCTCAGCGCCCTGCAGCAGAACATCAACCTCTTCTATACCCCGAGCCAGATCGCCCGGGGCGAGGCGCCGCCCGCCACCCGCATCCGCGCCGGCGGCATGGTGGAGAAGGGCAGCCTGGTACGCGCCGCGGATTCCCTGGCGGTGACTTTCGTCATCACCGACTTCCAGCAGGAGGTGCGGGTGAACTATACCGGCATCCTGCCGGATCTGTTCCGCGAAGGGCAGGGCGTGGTGGCCCTGGGCCGCCTCGACGACCAGGGGCGTCTGGTCGCCGATCAGATCCTCGCCAAGCACGACGAGAAATACATGCCGCCCGAGGTGAGCCAGGCGTTGCGCCAGGCCGGGCGACCGCTGGACGGCGCGAGGCCGACGCCATGATCCCGGAACTGGGGCAACTCTGCCTGCTGCTGGCGCTCATCATGGCCCTGGTGCAGGGCACCCTGCCACTGCTGGGCGCCTGGCGCGGCCAGGCCGACTGGATGCGCCTGGCGCGCCCGGCCGCCCTCGGCCAGTGGCTGTTCCTGGCACTGGCCTTCGCCGCCCTGACCTGGGCCTTTCTGCAGGACGACTTCTCGGTGGCCTATGTGGCGGCCAACTCCAACAGTCGCCTGCCCTGGTACTACAAGGTCAGCGCCACCTGGGGCGCCCACGAGGGGTCCCTGCTGCTGTGGGCGCTGATCCTGGCGGGCTGGAGTCTGGCGGTGGCGTGCTGTTCGCGGTCCTTGCCCCAGGCCCTGCTGGCGCGGGTGCTGAGCATCCTTGGGCTGGTGGCCACGGGATTCCTGACCTTCCTGGTGGCCACTTCCAATCCCTTCGCGCGCCTGCTGCCGCAATTTCCGCGGGAGGGCAACGACCTCAATCCGCTGCTGCAGGACCCGGGGCTCATCCTGCATCCGCCCATGCTGTACATGGGCTATGTCGGTTTCTCGGTGGCCTTCGCCTTCGCCCTGGCGGCTTTGCTGGAAGGGCGCTTGGACGCCGCCTGGGCGCGCTGGGCACGGCCCTGGACGCTGCTGGCCTGGGCCTTTCTCGGCTGCGGCATCGTGCTGGGCTCCTGGTGGGCCTACTACGAGCTGGGCTGGGGCGGCTGGTGGTTCTGGGATCCGGTGGAAAACGCCTCCTTCATGCCCTGGCTGGTGGGCACGGCGCTCCTGCACTCCCTGGCGGTGACCGAGAAGCGCGGCCTGTTCAAGGGCTGGACGGTGCTGCTGGCCATCGCCGCCTTTTCGCTCAGCCTGCTGGGGACCTTTCTGGTGCGCTCGGGGGTGCTGACCTCGGTGCATGCCTTCGCCAGCGATCCCACCCGCGGCGTCTTCATCCTGGCCTTCCTGCTGCTGGTGGTCGGCGGTTCGCTGGCGCTGTTCGCCTGGCGCGCGCCGGCGCTCGGCGGGTCGGCGGCCTTCAGCCTGGCCTCCCGCGAGGCGCTGCTGCTGGTCAACAACCTGATCCTGGTGACCGCCGCCGCTACGGTCCTGCTCGGTACTCTCTATCCCTTGATCATCGACAGCCTGACCGGGGCCAAGCTGTCGGTGGGGCCGCCCTATTTCAACCTGCTGTTCGTGCCGCTGATGGCGCTGCTGATGCTGGCCCTGGGCATCGGGGTGCTGGTGCGCTGGAAAAGCAGTCCGGGGCGCTGGCTGGTGCGCCTGCTGGCGCCCGTCCTGCTGGCGTGCGCCGTCCTGGCGGGGCTGGCCGGCTGGTGGCTGGACCAGCCCAGGGCGGCGATCCTGGCGGTGCTGGCGCTGGCGGCCTGGATCCTGCTGACCGCGCTGCGCGACGTGCTGGGCAAGGTGGTGGCGTTGGGCTGGCGCCGCGGCCTGCGCGGTCAGCCACGCAGCTACTGGGGCATGCACCTGGCCCACCTGGGGCTGGCGGTGCTGGCCCTGGGGGTGGTGCTGGCCAGTCAGCTGGATGTGCAACGCGATCTGCGCCTGGCGCCGGGCGAGCACGTCGAACTCCAGGGCTATCGCTTCGGCTTCGCCGGCACCCAGCATTACGAGGGGCCCAATTTCACCGCCGAACGCGCCCTGCTGCAGGTCGAGCGCGAGGGGCGGGTGGTCGCCCTGCTGACCCCGGAAAAACGCCGCTACCTGGCCAGCGGCGCGGTGATGACCGAAGCCGCCATCGACGCCGGCCTGACCCGCGATCTCTATGTGGCCCTCGGCGAGCCGCTGTGGCAGGGCGCCTGGGCCGTGCGCCTGCAGATCAAGCCCTTCGTCCGACTGATCTGGCTCGGTGGCCTGCTCACCGCCCTGGGTGGCCTGCTGGCCCTGGCCGATCCGCGCTATCGCCGCCGGCGATCCTCTTCCCCTGCCGCTGCCGCGGAGTCCGCCTGATGCGTCGTCGCCTGTTGCTCTGCCTGCCACTGCTGGCCTTCCTGGTGCTGGCCGGCTTGCTCTTTCGCGGACTCTATCGCGATCCCCAGGCCCTGCCGTCGGCGCTGGTCGGCCAGCCGTTTCCGGCGTTCTCGCTGCCGGGCGTACAGGACCAACGACTGTTCACCCGGGAGGATCTGCTCGGCCGCCCGGCGCTGGTCAATGTCTGGGGCACCTGGTGCGTAGCCTGCCGGGAAGAGCATCCGGTGCTCACTCGCCTCAAGGCCGAGGGCGTGGTGATCCATGGCGTCAACTACAAGGACGACCAGGCCAGCGCCCGCCGCTGGCTGGCGGAATTCCACGATCCCTACCAGCTCGATATCCGTGACGACGAAGGGCGGCTGGGGCTGGACCTGGGTGTCTATGGCGCGCCGGAGACCTTTCTCATCGATGCCCGCGGCGTGGTGCGCTATCGCCATGTCGGGGTAATCGATCAGCGTGTCTGGGACACCGACCTCGGGCCGCGCTACCGGGCCCTGGTGGCGACGCCATGAGGGTCGGCTGGCTGCTGCTGTTGCTGGTCTGGTCGACCCTGAGCCACGCGGCCATCGACCCCTATGGCTTTCGCGACGACGCCGAACGCGCGCGCTTCCAGGCGCTGACCCGCGAATTGCGCTGTCCCAAGTGCCAGAACCAGGACCTGGCCGATTCCAATGCGCCCATCGCCGGCGATCTGCGCCGCGAGATCCAGCGCCTGATGGCGGCCGGGCAGAACGATGACGAGATCGTCGCCCACCTGGAGCAGCGCTATGGCGAATTCATCCGCTATCGGCCGCCCTTCGAGGGTCGCACCCTGCTGCTCTGGCTGCTGCCAGGTCTGGGTCTGCTGGGTGGCGCCGGGCTGCTGCTGGTCCTGACGCGCCGCCGCCGCCCGGAGCAGACGCTGAGCGACGCCGAACGCCAGCGACTGGCCGCGCTGCAGGCCGAGGAGGAGGAGCCAGGATGCTGACCTTCTGGGGGCTGGCGGGACTGCTGCTGATCCTGGCGGTGCTGATCCTGCTCGTGCCGCTACTGCGCGGTGGACGCGTCCTGGCGGACCAGCGGGCGGTGCTCAATCGCTCGCTCTATCAGGAACGCCTGGCCGATGCCCGGGCGCGGGCCGCACGGGGGGAACTGGACACCCAGGCGCTGGCGCTGGCCGAAGCCGAGGCGGGCCGCAGCCTGCTCGCCGACAGTCCGGTTGAGGGCTCTTCGCCGCCGCGCTACGGCCGGCGCCTGGGTATCGCGGTCGCCCTGGGCGGCCCGGCCCTGGCCCTGGGGCTCTATCTGCTGCTCGGCGCCTGGCCGGCGCTGCAGCTGAGCCAGCGCCTCGCCGCGGCGCCGGCTTCGCCCCAGGCGCTGCTGGCCGACCTGCAAGCGGCGACGCGACTGCAACCCCAGGCGACCGACAACTGGTATCTGCTGGCACGGGCCTATGCCGGCCTGGGTCGCTACCAGGATGCCGTGGCCGCCTTCGAGCAGGTCATCCAGCGCGATGGCCGGCGCGCGGAAGTCCTCGGGCAACTGGCCCAGGCCCGTTTCTTCGCCGCAGGGCGTCAGCTGGATGCGCGCACCCAGGCCCTGGCCGACGAAGCCCTGGCCGCCAATCCTGGCGAGCCCACCACCCTGGGTCTGCTGGGCATGGCCGCCTACGAACGAGGAGCCTACGCCAAGGCGGCCGGCTACTGGCAGCGCCTGGTCGCCGTGCTGCCACCAGGGGATCCCCTGCGCGACACCCTCGCCCAAGGCGTCGCCCGGGCGGAGACGGCGGCGCGGGCCGCCGGTCAGGCGCTGACCACGCCCGGGCTGGACGTGGAGGTCAGTCTGGCGCCCGCGGTGGCGCAACGGGTGCGGCCCGAGGACAGTGTCTTCGTGCTGGCGCTGGCGGTGGATCAACCCGGCCCACCGCTGGCGGTGCGGCGGCTGAGTGTTGCCGATCTGCCCCGCCGGGTGCGGCTGGATGACCGCGACGCCATGCTTCCCCAGCGCAAGCTGTCCGACCATCGACAGATCCGACCGGTCGTGGTGATCGCCCGGGGCGGCGATCCGCTCAAGGGGGACTGGCGGCATGAGGGACCGCCACTGGAGCTCTCTTCTAGTGCGTTCAGCCTATTGCGCGTGGAAGCCGCTGATGCCATCGCGCCATGATCGGGCGGAATCTTGATATGCGGGGCAGGGAAGGCATGTACACCTATGAAGACGCCGTCGCGGCGACCAGCGAGCTCTGTCGCCAGATCGAGAACGTCCCGTCCTGGCGGCGAGCGGTACGCGAAGACTTCTATCAGCGTTTTGGCGATACCGACAACGACGGCCTGAGCTATGGCGACTCGGAACTGGCCTTTCTCGACTGGGAAATCCAGGCCGGTGTCCTGGATCCCATAACCGGCAGCGCCTGGTGGCGCAACGTCAATCTGCACTTCATCTACCTGGCCGAGCTGGCCGGCTGCCTGGCGCAGCATGGGCTGCCCGGCGACCAGGCGCCCTATCCCACGCGCTGCTGGCTGACCTTCATCGCCGATCCCACCCCGCGGCACTGGTACCGGGCGCACAACGCCTCCATCCTGGCCGGCTTCGCCCTGCATCAGGCGGACGCGCGCGCGGAGAATGAGGTCGGTCAGCTGTTTCTCAACATCACCCTCTACCGACTGATGTTCGCCCAGGCGCTGGTGGAAGAGGCGACGCTGTTCGCCGAGCTGGGGGCCTTGTTGGCCGATCCGCGCGGCTTTTCGGTCAAGTTGCTGGTCAGCCTGGCCGAGTTCTATCCGCCGCACTATCCCCTCACCGATGCGGATCGCGAGGTGATCGAGGGCCACGGGCTGGGTATCGAGGAGCTGGGCGTACGCCTCATGGATGGCTGGATTCGGCTGGAATTGCCGCGCCTCTACAGCGAGGCCGCGGTCTGGAACCAGGCGCCCGAGCTGCTGGACTATCTGGATGGCACCGCGCCGTGCTATCCGCCTGCCGTGGAGCGCTGCGCCGAGCGCGCAGCGGTCCAGGCGGTGGCGCTACTGGAAGGCGTCCTCGCCGGGCAGGACCTCGCTGTGACCGAGCAGGGCACGCGCGGTCTGCAGGCCGGATAGGGTCGCCGACTCCACGCAGCCCATGTTGAAGCCGTTGTCGATCCAGTCGCCGGTCAGATAGAGGTTGCGGCAGACGCTGCCGTCGGTGGCCAGGCGATAGCGGCTGCTGCCGGCCACGCTCTGCACATAGCGCTCGCTGGGATCGACGTTGGCTCGCCAGTATTGATAGTCGAAGCGCGCTGGTCCCTGGACCTCGACGGGCGCCAGCAGGAAGTCCCAGCGATAGCCCGCCGGGGTCACGGCTGCCGGCCAGTAGGCGCCCAGGTTGCCGTTCATGAGGTCGAGGAAGGCCTGCTTCACCTTGGCGGCCTCCTGCTGCGGATAGTCATCCTTTTTGCCGATGGGCGGGGCAGCCTTGGCAGCGAAAACCCCGCAGAAATAGCTGATGTCCGCCGGCGGCGTGCCGCTCGACCAGTCTTCGCGGTCCACCAGGTAGCTGACATCCGCCCAGGAGTCCATCGCCTGGGCGGCGAAGCCCAGCAGCTCGGGCGCCTGCCCACCCTGAGGCGAGCCACTCCAGCCCAGTTGCCAGGCGTCGCGGTTCTGCCAGAGCTGTACCGCCTGGGTGGCGACAGTGGCCACCTGCCGGGTCATGTGCGCGAATGCGGGGTCCAGGGCGCAGAAACTGGGGGCGAGGTCGGCCAGGCCGGCCACGGAGATCCCCAGCACCACCTCGTCGAAGTCGCGGTCGACCTGCAGCTCCAGCTGCTCGACGCCCTGCCAGCCGCTCCAGTTGGATTCCAGATTGATCTGGCCGTCCTGCAGCTCCCGGGCGATCTGCTCGTCGAGCTGCTCGTACAGCGGCGCCGAAGGCCAGCAGGGCAGACCCTTGACGTCCACCAGCGGTTGGTAGGCGTCGCCCTTGAGGGTGACCTGGCGCTGGATCTGCAGGCGCGTCACCCGTGGTCCCTGACCGTCGTCGGCGGCTTCGATGGCGGTGACCTGGTGGAAGAAGCGGAAGTCCACGCCACGGCGGGCGAGCACCTCGTAGTAAGGCGCGAAGACCACATCACCCATGCCGGCCTGCATGCGCCAGATGAAGGAGCCCTTGGCCGTGGTCAGGGCCAGCAGGGCGGCACGCAGCACGGTGCCGGCCTCGACGTCGGGCTGGGCGAGGTCGCCGTCGCGATAGGCGAAGATGCCGCCGTGCAGGGACTTGAGCACCGCGCTGTCCAGGGTCGCGGCGCTGGCGCCGTGCCGGCTCAGCCAGGCCTGGAAAGTCTCTTCGTTGAGCGCTGCGAAGCCCTTGGCATAGACCTCGTCGGCGAGCATGCCGATCAGCACGGTCAGGCCGAAATCCATCAGCAGCCACAGCCGGTGGGCCTTGACGTGGGTCTGGCTGCGGTCGTGCAGGATGTCGCCGAGCAGGCCGCGGAGCCTGCGCAGCAACGCCAGCAGCACGGGATGGTCGACGCCGTCGGGCAGCGCCGTGCGGGCCTGCTGCAACTGGTGCTCCGCCTCTTTGAGGGCCAGCTCCTGCAATTCCTCACGGCAGTGAGCGCGCAGCCGGGCGAACAGGCCGCCTGGCGCGGTGGCGGCCGGGGTGTCGTCCACCTCGCCCAGCCGCAGCAACCACTCCAGCAGATCGCCGAGGGCCGCCATGAAGGGCTTGGGATTCCAGCCCTCGCCGGGCTTGCCGGGCAGGGCCAGGGTATCGATGGGCCAGGTGGTCCACTGTCCCTGGAAGGCATCGGCGAAGGCGGTATGGGAATGCGGGAAGAAAGCCTCGTCGAGGGTCGCCAGGGGCGCGCCGGCAGGCCGGTCCAGTTCCTCGTAGCACTGCCTCAGGCTGTGGAAGGCATTGTAGTAGAAGCCGAACCAGACATGGATGCCATGTTCCTCGATGCGCTGGTGGTCGGTCGCCTTGCGTCCGCTGGCCCCCTTGCCGCCGAGACGCCAGCCCTGCTGGTACAGGGTGATCTGGTAACGGTCCTGCCAGTTGGGCTCACTAGTAAGACGAAAGGCGGTGGTGACGGCGGACACGCCGCCGCCCAAGATGGCGATCTTGCGGACAGAAGGTACAGCGTCCATGCGTATTGCTCCGAAGTGTGCAAATTGTTGCGCCAGTGGACGTAAGCCAGATGATGGCTAGGGTAATATCACTTTATCGAAAAGTTCCCTTGAGACTTTAGCAAGGCAACGGAAATAGTTGAGGCGCTGGCCCGGTATCGCCCGGTCGGCCGAGGATCGAGGCGAGCGCGGTGTTGAGGATTCCAGGCTACAGCTGCAAGACGCGGGTGAGCGAAAGCCGCCATGCCCTGATCTACCGCGGCACGCGCCTGGCCGATGGTCAGCCGGTGATCCTCAAGCAGCTGGCCGCCGACTATCCCACGCCCCAGGCCCAGGCCGGGCTGCGCCATGAATTCGAACTGACCCGCCGGGCCAGTGCCAGCGGGGCGGTGAGCGCTGCCCTGGAACTGCTGGAATACCAGGGTCGGCAGGTGCTGGTGCTCGAAGACATCGGCGGCACCGACCTCGCCGGGTTGCTCGCCGCCGGGCCGCTGGCGCTGGATGACTTCTTCGACTGGGCGCTGGCCATCGTCCGTGCCCTGGCGCGGCTGCACCGGTTGCGCATCGCCCACAACGACCTCAATCCGCGCAACATCGTCTGCAACTGCACCACGGGCAGCCTGCGGCTGACCGATCTGGGCATCGCCACGGCCTTTGGCACCGTCCAGGGCAGCGATGCCCGCCTGGAGGGCTCGCTCACCTATCTTGCCCCGGAGCAGAGCGGGCGGACCGGGCGCCACCAGGACTATCGCAGCGACTTCTATGCGCTGGGCGTGACCTTCTACGAGATGCTCGCGGGCGAGCCACCGTTTCGCGCCCAGGACCCGCTCGAACTGGTGCATGCGCACCTGGCGATGCGTGCGCCCTCGCTGGTCGAGCGGGTGCCGACGGTACCGCCGATGCTGGCGGCGCTGGTGGACAAACTCATGGCCAAGGCCGCCGAGGAACGCTACCAGGGCTGCTATGGCATCCTGCGCGATCTGCAGCGCTGCCAGGCGGCCCATCAGGCCGGCGAGCGGGGGGGCTTCGCCCTGGGCGAACAGGATCCGCCGGCACGCCTGATGCCGGTACGCACCCTGCAGGGGCGCGGCGCGCCCCTGCGTTTGCTCGAAGAGGCGCTGGCGCGGGCGACCCTGGGCCGGATCGAAGCCGTCTTCGTCAGTGGCAGTTCCGGGGTGGGCAAATCGGCGCTGGTGCAGTCCTTCGTCCGTCGCCAGGGCGAGCGGGTGCTGCTCGCCCACGGCAAGTTCGAGACCCTTGGCAGCGGCGTGCCCTATGGCGCCCTGCGCCAGGCCGTGCGCGAGCTGGTCGAGGTCGGGCAGAGTCTGGGCGAAGCCTTTGCCGACCGCCTGGTCGAGGCTCTGGGTGGCAACGCCGGGGTGCTGACCGAGGTCTCGCCCGAGCTGGCCACCTGGCTCGGGCCCCAGGCACCGGTGGCCGAACTGCCGCCACTACAGGCCGAACAACGCTTTGACGAAGCCGTGATCGCGCTGCTGCTGGCCTTCGCCGTGGACACCCGTCCGCTGCTGCTGTGGCTGGACGATCTGCAGTGGGCCGACAGCGCGTCGCTGCGCCTGATCGAGCGCCTGCTGGCGCGGACCGACCAGGGGCCGTTGCTGCTGGTGGCGACCCATCGTGAAGAACAGCTCGCCGGCAGCGCCCTGGAGCGCCTGCTCGGCGCGGCGCTGATCCGTACCCTGTCGCTGGGTCCGCTGTCGCGGGTGGAGATCGAGCGCCTGATCGCCGAACTGCTGCCGGCACCGGCGGCGGAGCAGGCGGCCCTGGCCGGGCTCTGCCTGGACAAGACCCTCGGCAATCCCTTCTTCATCGAGCAGTTGCTGCGCAGTCTGCAGCAGGAAGGCCTGCTGGAGTTCGACGGCGAGCAGGGCCAGTGGCACTGGGAGCTGGCGCGGCTGCAGGCCCTGGACGTCTACGACAATGTCGTCGACTTCATGGTCGGCAAGCTCAAGGAGCTGCCGGCGAGCACCTCGCAACTGCTGCAGTGGGCAGCCTGTCTGGGCACCCATTTCTCCAGCGATCGCCTCGCCGCGCTGATGGCGGAATCGCCCGCGGACATCCGCCGCCTCTGCCAGTCGCTGGTGCAGGAAGGCCTGCTCACCGAGCCCGAAGGCGGCCCGGCGGGGGAACAGACGCCCACGCACTACAGTTTCCTGCACGATCAGGTACGCCATGCCGCTCACTCGCTGCTGGCGCCTGCCGAGCGCGAGCGAGTCCACCTGCGCGCCGGTCAGCTCTATCTCGCCGAAGGCAGCGCCACGCGGCTGGACGCGGTCAATCACCTCAACCTGGCGCTGGCGCTGATCGAGACGCCCGCCGAGCGGCTGCAGCTGCTGGAACTCAATCTGGACGCCGCGCGCAAGGCGCGCCAGGCCAATGCCTATCCCGCCGCCCAGGAGTTTCTGCGCACGGCGGTCGCGCTGATCGACGACGCGGCCTGGGAGAGCCGTCATGAGCTGCTGTTCCAGCTGCATCGGGAATGGGCCGAGGTCGCGCACCTCTGTGGCGATGCCAACGAGGCCCTGCGCATCTGCGAAGTGCTGCTGCCGCGGGCGCTCACCATCTTCGAGGAAGCCGGGGTGCGGGCCTTGCAGATCGACCTCTACAGCGGCCTCGGGCGCTTCACCGAAGCCCTGGTGGTGGCCAAGGCCGGCCTCCAGGTGCTGGACGAACCCTGGCCGGAAGCGCCGGACGCCATCAACCAGGCCATCGGCGCCGACAGCGCCGAGGTCGAGGCCTGGCTCGCCGAGCGCAGTCCGGCGGCGCTGCTCGACCTGCCACGCATGGAAGATCCGCGTGCCCAGTTGCTTATCCGCCTGCTGGGCCTGCTCTGGGGGCCGGCGATCAACGTCGACCTGCCGATGAGCCTGCTGGCGGTCATGCGCATCGTCAAGCTGTCGATCCAGTACGGCAATGGCGATCTCTCGCCCTTCGGCTATGCCAACTACGGCTCGCTGCTGTCGGCCTTCCACGGTCGCTACGAACTGGGTTACCAGGTCGGGCGCCTGGCCGTCGACCTGGTCGACCGCACCGGCAACCTGCCGCTCAAGTGCAAGGTCTACACCATGTTCGCGGTGACCAACAGTCCCTGGTCGAGCCCCATCGCGGACAACGTCGCCCTGCTGCGCGAGGCCCTGGCCGCCGGTCAGCGCACCGGCGAGATCATCTTCACCGCCTACAGCGCCTTCCACATCCTCAAGCACCTGCAGCACGCTGGGGCGCCGCTGGACGACATCCTCGGCGAAACCGCGGAGATCGAGCGGATCCTGCTGGGCATCGGCGATCCCAACACCCTGGAGATCTTCACCATCCTGCGCCAGTCGCTGCGGCTGCTGCAGGGGCTCACCCCAGGTCAGGAGAGCTGGGACGAAGAGGGTCAGGACGAAGCGGCGCTGGTGCGGCAGATGCAGGACAGCGGCCATGTGCTCTGTCTGAACTACTACGACTTCAACAAGATGCAGGCGGCGCTGCTGTTCCGCCGGCTGCCCCAGGCGCGGCAGCACGCCGAAGCCATGGAAGCCTCGCTGGCGGCGAGCTTCGGCTGGTTCAGCATCGCCGAGCACGCCTTCTATCAGGCGCTGATCCTGCTGGCCGAGGGCGAACTGGCGGGTGAGGCGCTGGCCAAGGTCGAGATCGCCCAGGAACGGCTGAACGGCTGGGCCGCGCACTGCCCGGAAAACTTCGCCCACAAGCGTGACCTGGTGGCGGCCGAGCGGGCCCGCCGCGAGGGCCGGGTCGAAGCGGCCATGGATCTCTACGAACAGGCTCTGGAATCCGCGCGGTTGCACGGCTTTCGCCAGGGCGCGGCGCTGACCGAGGAACTCTATGGGCGCTTCTGGCTGGAACAGCAGCGTCCGCGGATCGCCCGGACCTACCTGCAGGACGCCCAGCGCAGCTATTTGCACTGGGGCGCCGCGGCCAAGGCCCAGGCGCTGGAAAACGAATTCCCGCAATGGCTGCGCGCCGCCGAGGCCACTGCCCTGACGGTGCAGCGGACCCATAGTCAGGCCACCAGTGAGATGATGCGGCTGGACTGGCTGTCGGTGCTCAAGTCGCTGCAGACCATCTCCAACGAACTGGCGCTGGATCAGCTGCTGGCGCGGATGATGCGCATCATCCTGGAGGAGGGTGGCGCCCAGCATGGCCTGCTGCTGTTGCCCGAGGGCGGTCGCTGGCTGGTGCAGGCCTCGATCTGCAGCGGCTCGGCCGAGCCCAAGGTGCTGCAGGGTCTGCCGTTGGCGCTGAACGAACAGGACTCCGGCGAGGGCCTGGTGCCCCTGACCCTGGTGTCCCACGTGATCCGTCATCGCGAACCGGTGATCCTCGATGACGCCGCCCGCGCCGGCCGCTTCGTCCGCGACGCCTACATTCGCGCGCGGCGCCCGCGGTCGGTCTGTTGCCTGCCGGTGCTGCGCCAGGGGCGCCTGATCGGCATCCTCTATCTGGAAAACAACCTGCTGGCCCAGGCCTTCACCCCGGGTCGGCTGCAGGTGCTGGGCATCCTGGCCACCCAGGCGGCGATCTCCCTGGAGCACGCGCAGATCTACGAAACCCTGGAGCAGCGCGTCGGCGAACGGACCCTCGAACTGGACCAGGCGCGCATCCGGGCCGAGGAAGCGGCGGCCGCCAAGTCGCTGTTCCTGGCGACCATGAGCCACGAGATCCGCACCCCGCTCAATGCGGTGATCGGCCTCAGCCGCCTGACCCTGGGCACCCGGCTGTCCGGCGAACAGCGCGGTCACGTCGGCAAGATCCTCGACTCCGGCGAGACCCTGCTGGGGGTGATCAACGACGTGCTCGACTATTCGCGCAACGAAGCCGGTGGTACCCAGCTCGAACAACTGGGCTTCAACCTGGCCAAGGTGCTCGAACGCACGCTTAATCTCTGCGCCATCAAGGCCCACGAGAAGGGCGTCGAACTGGTGCTGGATTGCGGTCCGGACATTCCCCTGGCGCTGGAAGGCGATCCGTTGCGCCTGCAGCAGGTGCTGGTCAATCTGCTGAGCAATGCGGTCAAGTTCACCGAGCGGGGCCATGTGCTGATCCGCGTCGGTGCCGTCTGCGAAGCGGGCCGGGCCCATTTCAGCCTGGCGGTGGAAGACACCGGCATCGGCCTGACCGAGGCGCAGCAGGCGCAACTCTTCCAGCCCTTCACCCAGGCGGATGGCTCCATCAGCCGTCGCTATGGCGGTACCGGCCTGGGCCTGGCGATCTCCCGCCAGCTCACCGAACTCATGGGCGGCACCCTCGAGGTCCATAGCGAAGCCGGGCGCGGCTCCTGCTTTACCCTGCGTCTGACCCTGCCGGTGGTGGGCGAGCCGGAGCGGCTGCCCAGCCAGACGCCGCGGCAGGTCCTGCTGGTGGACGACCACGGCCTGGCCCGGCGCACCCTGGGGCAACGCCTGCGCGAACTGGGCATGCAGGTGGTGGAAGCGGAATCCACCGAGCAGGCCCTGGCGGCCATGGCCACGGCGGTCTTCGAACTGGCCATCGTCGATTGGCGCCTGGGCGCCGAGGACGGCCTGGCGCTGGCGCGCCAGTTGCGCTTCCGTCAGCCGGAGCTGGCGCTGACCCTGCTGGCCTCGCCCTACGAGGCGGAAGAGGTGCGCAGCCTGGGCGAGGATCTGCCAGGTCTGGAACTCCTCGACAAACCGGTTACCGGTCCCGCCGTGCAGCGACTGCTGTCCGGGCTGGGCCTGACACCGGTGACCGCGCCGACGGTGGGCCAAAGCGTGGTGGATCTGCAGGGCATTCGCCTGCTGCTGGTGGACGACAACGCCATCAACCGCCAGGTGGTCATCGGCTTCCTGCAGGGCAGCGGCATCCTGATCGACGTGGCCGAAGATGGCCAGGTGGCGCTGGACCAGCTGGAGCGGCAGCGCTACGACCTGGTGCTGATGGACGTCCATATGCCGCGCCTGGACGGCCTGTCGGCCACCCGCGAATTGCGCACCCGCCCGGCGCTGGCCGCGCTGCCGGTCATCGCCATGACCGCCAACGGCCTGCCCGGCGATCGCGAGCGGTGCCTGGATGCGGGCATGAACGATCACCTGGTCAAGCCGCTCGATCCCGCCGAGCTGTTCCGTATCATCGCCGCCTGGGCCAATCTCGAGCAGCTGCAGCGCGCCGAGCGCAAGGCAGTGGAAGAGGGGGGGGATGTGAAGGAGGTCGGCGTGCTGGCACGCGCGCGGGCCAGTGCGGTGCTCGAACCCGAGTCGGCGCTGCGCCTGCTGCGCGGCAGCGCCGAGCTCTATGAGCAGCTGATGCGGGATTTCCGCGTGCAGCAGGCCGAATTGCCTGGGCGGATCGCCGCTTGGCGCGCGGCCGACGATGTCACCGCGCTGTTCGAATGCGCCCACGGCCTGCAGGCCACCGCCGCCTATGTCGGCGCCATGGACTTGCAGGACGCGGCGCAACGCCTGACCACCCGGATCCGGCTGGCCCAGCCCATCGGCGAGGAGGTGCGCCGCCTGCAGGCCGAGGCCGAGCGGTGCCTGGCGTCGCTCGACGAGATCCTGGTCGAGGTCGCCGGCGGCGAGGAGGCCGCCGTCGAGGAGCTGGAAGCCCTGCTCGAACGCCTGGTCGGACTCCTGCAGACGTCGGATTTCGCTGCCGAGGAGGTGCTCGATACCCTGCTGCGCGCCTGCGTGAGCACCCCGCACACCGCCGATGTGGTACGGATCCGCGAATGGGTGAACGACGTCGAGTTCGAGCATGCCGCCGATGCCACCGCGGATCTGCTGCGGCGAGTGCGGCAGGCCGGACAACGGTCGGGATAGTTGCCGATGGAGGGGCGTCGTCCCGAGCTGCCGTTGATCCTTATCGTCGACGATCAGAAGAGCAATCTGCGCGTCCTCGGCGATCTGCTGCGCAACGAGGCGCGCATCATGCTGGCCAAGAGCGGGGTCCAGGCACTGACCAAGGCCGCCCGCGAACACCCGGATCTGATCCTGCTGGACGTGGTGATGCCCGGCATCGACGGCCTGCAGCTGATCCAGCTGTTCAAGCGCCGCGCAGAGACCAGCGCCATCCCGGTGATCTTCATCACCGCGGCCAACGACCTGCACCGCGAGGTGGAGTGCTTCGAGCTGGGCGCCAGCGACTTCATCCAGAAGCCCTTCAATCCACTGGCCGTGCTGGCGCGGGTACGGCTGCACCTGCAGCTGGCCCGTCAGCGACGGCTGCTCGAGGAATTGGCGCACATGGATCCGCTGACCGCGGTGGGCAATCGCCGTCGCTTCGACGAGCAACTGACGATCGAGTGGCAGCTGGCGGTCAGCCGGCGGGGTTCGCTGGCCATCGCCATGCTCGATAT
Organism: Pseudomonas flavocrustae; assembly: GCF_029872515.1. Classification (NCBI taxonomy): domain Bacteria; kingdom Pseudomonadati; phylum Pseudomonadota; class Gammaproteobacteria; order Pseudomonadales; family Pseudomonadaceae; genus Pseudomonas; species Pseudomonas flavocrustae. The sequence continues at coordinate 679,570 of NZ_JAPDIQ010000001.1, forward strand.
CGATTACTTCAAGCAGTACAACGATACCCACGGCCATGGCGCCGGGGATCAGGCGCTGGCGCGGGTCGCCCAGGTGCTGGAGCAGCGCATCCGCGAGCGGGATTGCCTGGCGCGCTATGGCGGGGAGGAATTCGTGCTCCTGCTACCGGGCGCCACGCGCACGGCGGCGGAAGCGGTGCTGGAGCGCTGCCGGCAGGGCATCGCCGAGTTGCGCATCGCTCATCCGCTGGCGGAGGACCGCCTCTGGCTAACCATGAGCATGGGCCTGGCCTGCTGCAATCCGACCCCCGAACAGACTCCCGACGGACTGCTCAAGGCCGCCGACAACCTGCTCTACCAGGCCAAGGCCGAAGGGCGTAATCGCCTGGTGAGTCGCAGCTTCTAGCCGGTTGGCGAAACGCCCTGGGACGCCAGCTCCTTGCCGCCCTTGACCAGATGCACCCGGTTGCGGCCTTCGGCCTTGGCCTGGTACAGCGCCTGGTCGGTGCATTCGATGAAGGCTTCGTGATCGTCGCCGCTCTGCGGCTGGATGCTGCCGACGCCGATGGAGATGGTGACGAAACCGAGGTCGCTGCCGGAGTGCGCCACCTGCAGCCGTTCCACCCCGGCACGGCAGGCTTCGGCGACCTTGAGCGCGCCTTCGGCATCGGTCTCCGGCAGGACCATGGCGAATTCCTCGCCGCCGTAGCGGGCCACCAGATCGGCCGGGCGCTTGAGTTGCTCGGTGAGCACCGCCGCCACCTTCTTCAGGCAGAGATCGCCGCTGAGATGGCCATAGGTGTCGTTGTAGCGCTTGAAGTGGTCGACATCGCACAGCAGCAGCGCCAGCGGCTGGCGATTGCGCCGGGCGCGCAGCCATTCGCCTTCGTAAGTCTGGTCGAAATGACGGCGGTTGTTGATGCCGGTGAGGCTATCGATGGCCACCAGCTTCTGCAACTGGATATTGGCTTCGGCGAGCTGGCGCTGGCTCTCGCGCAGGAAGCGAAAGGCCTCGTCGCGCTGGGCGCGCAGGACGTGGGCCTCGGAGTGGTAGCGCACCCGCGCCAGCAGTTCCAGCTTGTCGGGCAGCTTGACCAGATAGTCGTTGGCACCCGTGGCGAAGCTCTGCGCCTTGACCTGGGGATCCTCCTTGGAGGAGAGCACCACGATGGGCACGTCGCGCAGGGCCGGTTCGGCGCGGAAGCGCCTGACCGTTTCCAGACCGTCGATCTCGGGCATGATCAGGTCCTGCAGGACCACCGTGGGCTTGAGTTGCAGGGCCATGTTGACCGCCTGGTGCGCGTCCAGGCAGTAATGCAGCTCGATGTCGGGCTGATCGGCGATCATCCGCCGCAAGGCTTCGATGATGATCAGCTGATCGTCCACCAGCAGCAGGCGCACCTTGGGTGCGGTCAGGCTGTCCTGGGCGTTACCCTCATGCGTGGCCATTACTGCGAGTCCTTGTGCGGGCGGGGTCGGGCGTCCCGCGTCTCTTCTTGGCCAATCCCTGCCACTGCGCCGTCCAACGCTCCTGTTGGCGACCTTTCATGTCATGTTACGCGAGCCGTTGCCGAAGCGTCTTTGCAGCCAGGCGCCGATCTGCGCGGGGCTGAGAATGCGCTCCGCGGCGCCCATTCTAACCGCAGCCGCGGGCATGCCGTATACGGCACAGCTGGCCTCGTCCTGGGCCAGGGTCGGGCAGCCGCTCTGGCGCAGGGCATAGAGGCCGCTGGCGCCATCGCGGCCCATGCCGGTCAGCAGGATGCCCAGGGCCTTGCTGGCCCGCAGCGGGTGGCTGGCGAGCTGGGTAAAGAACACATCCACGGAGGGACGATAGGGGTAGTCCACCGGCTCGGCGGTATAGGCGAAGCGGCCGCGCTCATCCAGCAGCAGGTGGTCGTCGCCCAGGGCCACGGCGACGTGGCCGGGCTCCGGCAGGGCGCCGGGCATGGCGGCGGTGACCGGCCAGGCGATCTGGGTGCCGAGCCAACCGATGAAACTGGGGGCGAAGCGGCGGTCGATATGTTGCACCAGTACCACGCTGGCCTCCTGGGTAGGCGCCCAGGTCTCGAACAGGCTCACCAGGGCCGCCGGTCCACCCGTGGAGGCACCGATGGCCACCAGGCTATCGCGGGTGGCCTCGGCCGCGGTGCTCGGCGTGGCAGCGCTGGCCTGGGGCGGGCGCGAGGCCCGTTCGGGCAGCCGCACCAGGGGTTCGATACGGGCGATCTTGCGCAGCAGGGCGCCACCATCGGCACCGCCGCTCAAGGCCGGGGTAGCGGTTACGTCGAGGGCGCCGGCGCCCATGGCGCGAAACACCCCTTCGCAGTCGTCGGGGGTGGCGGTGACCATGAGGATGGCGCAGGGCGACTGCGCCATGATCCGGCGCGTCGCCTCGATGCCGTCCAGGCGGGGCATCTGCAGGTCCATGAGGATCAGATCCGGGCGGTCCTCGGCGCAGCGCGCCACGGCTTCCTCGCCGTCATGGGCGATCCAGGCGACCGTATGGCGCCCGTCGCCGATCAGCAGGCGACGCAAGGCCTCGGTGGCGAGCAGCAGATCGTTGACGATGGCGATTCTCATGGCGCTCCGATGAGGTCCTGCACGGCGGTGATCAGGGCGTCGTCGTGGAAGCTGCCCTTGGTCAGATAGTAGTCGGCACCGGCCTGCATGCCCTTGAGCCGATCTTCCGGACGATCCTTGTAGGAGACGATCATCACCGGCAGGGCATGCAGACGCGGATCGCGGCGCACCAGTTCCACCAGCTCGATACCGTTCATGCGCGGCATGTCGATATCCGACAGCAGCATGTCGAATTCACCGGCGCGCACGGCGTTCCAGCCGTCCATGCCGTCCACCGCCACCTCCACCTGATAACCCTGGCCTTCCAGGAGCTTGCGCTCCATCTCGCGCACGGTGAGGGAGTCGTCCACCACCAGGATCCGCTTGACCCTGCGGCTGTCGAGGGCGGCGCCGCTCTGCACCTGCCGCAGGCGGCCCTCGCCGAGCAGTCGCTCGATGCCGGTGAGCAGGTCGGCCACGTCCAGCAGGAGCACCGGGCTGCCGTCGTCGAGCAGCGCCCCGGCGATGACCGAGCGCAACTTGCCGAAGATCTCGTCCAGCGGCTTGAGCGCCAGGCCCTGTTCGCCGCGCAGGCGATCCACCACCAGCCCGTAGCGCCGGTCACCACCACCGATCACCAGCACGGCGAGATCGCCGCTGGGCGGCGCTCCATCCAGCTCCAGCAGCTGATGCGCCGCGACCAGCCCCAGGCGATCCTCGCCGAGCAGGAAGAAGGCCTTGCCCTCCAGCGAGTGCACCTCGGCCGGATCCAGGCGCAGCACCCGTTCGATGCGATTGACCGGCAGGGCATAGGCCTCGCCGGCGATGTCGACGATCAGCGCCCGGACGATGGAGCGACTGACCGGTACCAGCAGGTGGGTACTGAAGCCCAGCCCCGGCCGGGTTTCCAGGCGCACCTCGCCATCCAGGGCGCGAATGGCGTCGGCCACCACGTCCAGGCCCACCCCGCGACCGGACAGCTCGGTCACCGTCTCCTTGAGACTGAAGCCGGGCAGCAGCAGGAACTCCAGCAACTCCGCCGGGCTCAGCTCGGCGGCCACCGGCGCCGGACTAAGGCGCCGGGCGATGACCGCGGCGCGGATGCGCTCCAGGTCCAGGCCGCGGCCGTCGTCGTGCAGGCTGACCTGCAGGCGGCCGGCGACATGGCGGGCCTCCAGGCGGATCTGGCCGCACTCGGGCTTGCCCAGGGCGCGGCGTTCGGCCGGGGTTTCCAGGCCATGGTCGACGGCGTTGCGCAAGAGGTGATTGAGCGGGCTTTCCAGTCGCGCCAGCACCTCCCGATCGATCAGGGTGTCGGCGCCGTCCACCTGCAGCATGGCGTCCTTGTCCAGGCCCCGGGCCAGGTCGCGCACCAGCCGCGGAAAGCCCTGGACGGCATCGCGCAGCGGGCGCATGCGCACCCCCAGCACCTCGTCCAGCAGACCCTGGCAGACCCCGAGCAGGCGCCGCTCGTAGGCTTCCAGCGCCTGCAGCTGCTGCTGATAGCGATCGAGCAACCCTTCCTGGCGCTGACGCACTTCGCTGCTGACCGCCTGGGCCTGGCCGAACAGGCCCTGCAATTCCGCGCGATAGCCCTGGAAACCCTGGACCAGGCCATGCAGGCCGAGGCCCATGACCCGGGCTTCGCTGGTGAGGGCGAGAATCTGGTTGAAGCGACCGCTGTCCACCCGCAGCGGGTCCCGGCCGCGCTCGACGTCGGGGGCTGGTTCTTCGGGTACGACGGGCGCCGGCGCCGACTCACGGGGGGCGCCTGCGGCCGCTGGCGGCGGATCGCCCGCGCCAGCGCTCAGCGCCTGCGCCAGCGCCCGCTGGCTATCGCGCTGTTCGCGCTGCCAGCGCTGGCTGGCGGCCTCGTCCAGGCGACTGACCTCGCCGAGGACGTCGACGCAGCGAAACAGCCGATCGAGGTCCGCCGGGCCGAGCTGGCGACGTCCGGCCTGGACCGCGACCAGGCAGTCCTCCATGGCGTGGGCCAGCTCCACCAGGCCGTCGAGGTCGACGATGCGCGCCGCGCCCTTGATGGAATGGGCCGCGCGCATCATCGGCTCGATCACCCCGGTGTCGCTGGGGTCGCGCTCCAGGCGCAACAGACCGGCATCCAGCGTCTGCAGATGACTCTGCACCTCGCTGGCGAAGAGATCGTAGAGCGACATCTCGCGCACATCGCGCGGCGGCTGACTCATCGCAGCGCCTCTTCCAGGGCCCGCTCCAGGCGCGTCAGCTCGAGCAGGCCGACCTGGTGCGCGCCTTCGCGATAGACGCCGCCCAGGTAGCTGAGCAACTCGCCGCCCAGGGTGGCTGGCGGCGGCTGCACCTCGCCCGGGGCATAGCGCTGCAGGCCCAGCACCTCGTCTACCTGCACCGCCCAGTCGCGGCGCCCGACATGCAGCAGCAACAGGCGCGGAAAGCCGCGGGTCTGTTCAGCCGGCGCCACCGCCAGCAGCAGCTCCAGGGCGATGCAGGGCTGCAGCTGACCGCGCACCGGGACGATGCCGCGCAGCAGTGGCGAGCGCCGGTGCGGGACGCGGTGCACGGCGGTGGGTTCGGTGGCGGTCACCAGGCAACTGCCCGGCAGCCCCAGCCATTCCGCGCCGAGGCGAAAGACCAGCGCACTGGCCGAGCGCGCCTGGCGATCGTCCAGCGGCTCGGCATAGTGCTCGGCCCAGGCGGCGCGCTCCAGGGCGCTGAGTTCACGGTTCAGGCTCATGCCTCGTCACCGGCGCGGGTCTGGATGCGCGCGGCACGTTCGCGCAGGCGTCCGGCTTCGTCGAGTCGGCCGGCTCTTTCACAGATCAGCGCCAGGCGACAGAGGGCGGGGTAGTGGCCTGGCTCCAGATAAAGTGCCTGGCGCAGCGCCCGCTCGGCTTCGGCGGCGCGGGCGTCGGGCAGGATCAGCGCCAGCAGGAAGTGGGCACCGGCCTGGCTGCGATCCGTCTCGAGCAGGTTGCGCAACAGCGCCTCGGCTTCGGTGCCGCGCCCGGCATCGGCCAGGCGCCGGGCTTCTTCGAGCGGCGCAGGGGCGGCGGAGACGGGGGTAGCCGGGGCAGGTGAAGGCGTGCTTCTGGCGCGCAGGCGCGCAGGCAGGTTCGCCGCCGCGGGTGGGCGCGGCGCGGCCTTGCGCCGTGGCGGCGCAGCCGGTGTGGGCGGGCGCGGTTGTTCGGGGGCGACGGCCTGACGTTTGACCAGGGCGGAGGCGTGGGCCACGCCCAGGCTGGCGAAGCCGTGGCGCATGGCGCTGACCATCTCCGAACTGCCGACGCAGAGCAGGCCGTCGTCGTGCATGAGCGCGGCCAGGTGACTGAGGGCGCGGCCCTGGGTCTGGTCGTCGAAATAGATCAGCAGGTTGCGGCAGAGCACCACGTCGAAGGCGGTGCCGTCGCGCAGGCTGCCCAGCTGCAGGATGTTGCCCTGGCGAAAACGCACTTGGTTGCGCACCCGTTCGGCCAGGCGATGGCGATCGCCCTCGGGTGCGAAATAGCGATCGCGAAAGCTCAGGTCGCGGGCGCGAAAGGAATTGCGCCCATAGAGGCCGCGGCGGGCGCGCTCCAGGGACGGCTCGTTGATATCCACCGCGGTCACCTCGAAGGCCTGGGCCGGCAGGCCGGTGTCGAACAGCGCCATGGCCAGGGTATAGGGCTCTTCCCCGGTGGAGCAGGGCAGGCTGAGCAGCCGCACCGGTGCGCCGCTGCGGGCATGGCGTTCCTGGGCGAAGCGGGCGGCATGGGCGATGGCCTGGGGATCGCGAAAGAACCAGGTCTCGGGAATGACCAGCAGGTCCAGCAGATCGGCGAATTCCGCTTCGTCGTCGAGGACGCGCGCCATGTAGTCCTCCGCATCGCCCTCCTGGCGCTCGCGCAGGCGCTGGCGGATGGCGCGACCGAGCATGTCGTCGGCGATGGCCAGGCCGGTGCGCGCCCGTACCAGGGGCGCCAGCCGGGGATCGAGCTTCACGCGGCCTCCTGGAACAGCAGGGCGGCCAGGGCCGGTGAGAGCAGGCGATCCGGTTCCAGCCACATCCAGAGGCCCTCGGGCGTCTCCAGCACCTCGCCGAGCCAGGGATAGTCGGGTAGTCGGACACCTGCCGGTCGCGGCACGCTGGCGGAGATCCGACGCACGCCGGCGACGCCTTCCACTACCAGTCCGAGCGGCCGGCTGCGGCCATCGGGCAGGGTGAAGTCCACCAGCAGGATGCGGGTGTCCTGGCGCGCCCGGGCACCCAGGCCGCCGCTCATGGCGGTGACATCGACCACCGGGATCGCCGCGCCGTGCAGGTTCATCAGGCCGGCGACGCCCGCCGGCGCAGCAGGGAAGCGGGTGAGCTGCAACAGGGGCAGCACCTGGCGGATCGCCGTCGTCGGCAGGGCCGCCGCGGCATCGGCCAGCTGGAAGATCAGGATCTGCATGGTCAACGGGTGACCGAGAAGGTGGCGACGCTGCTCTGCAGGTCCTGGGCCGCCTGTTGCAGATACTGGACCGCCTCGCTGGTGGCCTTGAGCGCCTCGGTGGTCTGCTGGGTGCTGTCGTTGAGCTGGGTGATGGTCTCGGCGATCTGGCCGGCACCCACCGCCTGGGACTGCATGCCCTCCAGGACGATATCGAACCGCGCCGGCAACTTCTGCACGTCCTCGATCACCCCGGCCAGCTGATCGCTGACGCTGGCCACCTCCTGCACGCTGCGGCGGATCTCCTCGGAAAACTTGTCCATGCCCATGACGCTGGCGGAAACCGCGGAGTTCATGTCCTTGAGCATCTGCTCGATGTCGTCGGTGGCCGCGGTGGTCTGGTCGGACAGGCGACGGATCTCGGTGGCCACCACCGAGAAGCCGCGGCCCGCTTCACCGGCCTTTTCCGCCTCGATGGCGGCGTTGAGCGACAGCAGATTGGTCTGGTCGGCCACCTTGGTGATGGTGGTCAGCACCTTGTTGATGTGGCTGGACTTCTCCGACAGGGCGGCGAGCTTGGCGTTGATCGAATCGGTCGCCGCCACCATGCGCTGCATGGTGCCGTCCATGCTCGCCAGGCTGCTGCGCGCCTGCTCCGCGCCCTCGGTGGTCTCGTCCGCCACCTGCACGGCTTCTTCCATGGTGCGTACCAGGGCATTGGCGTTGGCGGCGATCTCGCGCGTGGTGCTCAGCACCTCGACGCTGGTCTGCGCCTGCTCGATGCTGGTGGCCTCCTGCTGGCGCGAGGAGGCGGCGATCTCGGTGGTGGAGGAGGTCACCTGGATGCCGGCGCGCTGCACCTTGGCGAGCATGCCGCGCAGGTCCTCGATCATCTTGCTAAGGCCGCGGGCCAGTTGGCCGATGGCGTCGTCGCCGCTGACCGCGGTCCGTCCGGTGAGGTCACCGGCGGCGGCCTTGTTGACCAGCCCGAGCAGGTCGTCGACATCGGCGCGCAGGCGCTGCATCAGCGCCTGTTCGCGGGCGTGGTCGTCCTGGATCTGCTGCGCCATCTGATTGAAGGCCAGACCGACCTGGGCGAGTTCGTCACGGCCCTGGACCGCCACGCGCGCGCTGCTGTCGCCCGCGGAAATGCGCGCCACGGTATCGGTCAGCCGGCGCACCGAACGCAGCAGATGATGGGACAGCAGCCAGGCGATGAGGGCGGCCAGCACCACGCAGAGGGCGCCGCCGGCGACCAGGGTCCAGGTCAGCTGGTCGCGTACCTGCTCGGTATGACCCGCGCGTTGCGCGTACAGGCGGCGTTCTTCATCGGCGATGGTCTGGATCTGCTGACGCATGGCCGCGACCTGATTGGTCAGGGTGGTGATCAGGGGCTCGTTGGCCAGCTGCACCGCTGACAGATTGCCGGTATCACGCAGGCGCAACAGGGGTTCGAAGGTCTGCTGGCGCCAGGTGTCGAGGTCCGCGGCAAGGCGAGCGAAGCGCTGCTGTTGCTCAGCATTATCCTGGGTCAGCTGCTGCGGCACGCGCACGGCTGCGGCCAGTGGCGCCAGCGCCTGCCGCGCAGCGTCGGCATCCGCGGTTGAGCCGGAATACCAGTAGTTGCGCAACTTGGCCCGGGTCTCGAGCAGATTGTTGTCCAGCGTGGTGACCGACAGCAGCACCTCGGCGGTGTGCCTGTCCCAGCGATTGGCGTCCACCAGGCTCTGCAACGCGGCATAGGTCAGCCAGAGCAGCAGGACCACCAGGGCGATGATGGCGGCGAAGCCGGCGAAGAGTTTGTTCTGGATGCGAATGTTGTTGAGCATGGGCACCGGTGCAGACGGACAGAGGCAGAAAGAGTGAGCCCTGGGGAGCACTCGGGTTGTCCGATAAAAGTAGCACGGTCATGCATTTGTGTGAGTTGTAACGCACTTCGGGGCTCAGGCGCCTGAGGTGCCAGCAGCGATGGAACAGCAATAACAGAAAGGGCAGCCTGCCAGGTCTTGCCATGCCTGGAGGGCTGCCGGGCGGCATCGAGGAACGCGGGTCAGGTCGCCTCGACGTCGTTCGCCGCTTCGGGTCGGCGAGTGCCATGGCTGTTCTGACCACCCTTGCGGCCGGCTTCGGAAGCCCGGGTCGGATTGTTGGCGAAATTGCCACCGCTGGCACGTCCACCCTTGCGACCAGCCTCGGCGGCGCGATCGCGGTTGTTGGCGAAGTTGCCTGGATTGCTGCTCTTGTTGGCCATAAGAACTTCTCCCACTTTCAATTATTGAAGAGTCGAACGCTGCGCTCCCCAAAGGCTAGGCGTTTCGGTTATTGAGAGTAGGGGGCGGAAGGCGAGTTCGGGCGAGGTGATAAGGGGATATTTTGTTATACGAGGTGCAAGTTAAATATAGACTTTTATTTAACGATGGCCTGGCCAGAGCCGTCAGGCCAAAGGTTGTACAGGGGCTGTAGAAGAATCGGCGAGCGGAGCGACAGTATTCCAGCAGGCTATCTGTCATGTGCCGAAATGTCTTGATGCATCTGGCTGCAGGGCGTATCCGGGTTGAGCTTTGCCGCAGTCTGACTCAGACGCCTTGGCCGAGAGCTTGTTCTTTCTTCATGGGTAAATTTATCGCCGATTCGATAGCGCCATTTCTCGCGCTGTTACAGGGTAACGCTGTTCGCCTGACGATAAAATATGGGCGAACAGCCAAGCTAGAGCGCTCGACCAAGTAATCAAGTCGATCAGTCAGGTTGCTGGACAGTCGGTGATATAAGTTCTTCCGATAAAGTTTAATGCGATAGGAAGTTCGTTGATACGTCTGATAAGGCAGGTCTTGCAAAAAAGCCCTTTCCAAATTTTCCCGAATGTGAGAAAAAATCCCTAAATTGGGAGATGGCCATGCTAGATCAACGTCTTGCCGTCCGGCTGAAGGCCCTGCGTCTGGAGCGCGAGCTGTCACTGGAGCAGTTGGCAACCCTGAGCGGGGTCAGTCGCGCGACGCTGTCTCGGCTGGAAAATGCCGAGGTCAGTCCGACCACGGCGGTCCTCGGGCAGCTCTGTTCGGCCTACGGTCTGACCCTGACGCGCCTGCTGCATAGCGTGGAAGGCGCCTATCCGGCCCAGGTCGAGCGCCAGGCGCAGCAGATCTGGGCCGATCCCGAGCAGGCCTTCACCCGCCGTTCGGTCTCGCCGCCGGCCCAGGCCCTGGCGGGTGAGGTCATCGAGAGCCAGCTGGGGCCGGGTGTGGACATCCGCTATCAGGCAGCACCCCGGCCAGGCCTCGAACACCATCTGCTCCTGCTCGAAGGCGAGTTGCAGCTGTGGATCGAAGAGCAGCCCTATCAACTGGGCGTCGGCGACTGCCTGCGCTATCGCCTCTGGGGTAGCAGTCGCTTCCTGAGTGGCCCGGCGGGCGCCCGTTATCTCCTGTTCATGATCTGAGGTGTGTCCATGAGTGCTTCCCTGCGTATCGAACAGCTCGACGCCGCCGCTTTCACGAGGCATCTGAATGAATTCCAGCAACTACTGGCCGCCTGTGTCGAGCAGGGCGCCAGCATCGGCTTCATCCTGCCGCTGGCCGACGTGGTGAACCGGCGCTTCTGGACCGAAGCCGTGGCCCCGGGCCTGGCCCGGGGCATCCGGCCCTTGTTCGCCGCGCTGCAGGACGGCCGCGTGGTCGGCAGCGTGCAACTGGTGCTGGATACCCCGGCCAATCAGCCGCACCGCGCTGACGTGGTCAAGTTGCTGGTGCATCCGGACTGCCGTCGCCAGGGCCTGGCGCGTCGGCTGATGCAGGCGGTGGAAGCGGCCGCCCAGGCCCAGGGGCGGGAATTGCTGACCCTGGACACCCGCAGCGACGACCATGCCGAGCCGCTCTATCTGTCCCTCGGCTATCAGGTGGTCGGCAGGATTCCCGGCTATGCCCTGGATGCCCGCCAACCCGAACGCCGTGACAGCACCACCCTGATGTACAAGACGTTACCGGCCGCGCCCGCTAAGCTGGGCGCTCCCAGTTAAGGACCCTGTCCCGCCATGCCGCTTCGCTCCGCTCCCGAACTCTGGCAACTCCTGCGCGCCCAAGCCGAGGCCGGGCGCCGCGACGCCCCGGCCCTGGCCGAGGGGCTGACGCGAGCGCTGCTGCAGCCGGTGGATCTGGCCGCCGCCCTGGTCCGGCGCTGCGCCGAGGCCCTGGCGGAGGATCCAGGGCAGGCCGAGTCACTCGGCGAACGCTTCGCTGCCCTGCACGCCGAGTGGCCGGCGCTGACCCTGGCGGCCTGCGCGGACCTGGAAGCGGTGCTGGCACGGGATCCGGCCTATGCCAGCCTGCTGGAGATCTTCCTGTTCTCCAAGGGCTTCCTGGCGCTGCAGACCCAGCGCCTGAGCCATGCCCTCTGGCACAACGGCGAGCGGCTGCTGGCCCTGCACCTGCAGGCGCGCTGCAATCGGCTGCTGGCCATCGACATCCACCCGGCGGCGCGGCTGGGGCGCGGCATCATGCTCGACCACGGTACCGGCATCGTCATCGGCGAAACCGCGGTGGTGGAGGACGACGTCTCCATCCTGCAGCAGGTGACCCTGGGCGGCACCGGCAAGGAGCAGGGCGATCGCCATCCCAAGGTGCGGCGCGGGGTGATGATCGGCGCCGGGGTCAAGATCCTCGGCAATCTGGAGATCGGCGAGGGCGCCAAGATCGGCGCCAACAGCGTGGTCCTGCATCCGGTGGCGCCCCACACCACGGTGGTGGGTATTCCCGCTCGCCCGGTAGGGCGTCCGCGCGATGCCCATCCGGCCGAAAGCATGGATCAGTCCTTCGACGGCTGAGCCAGAAAGACCTCGGCCTTGGGATAGCGCTCGCTGTTCAGCGCGCTCGACCGCAGGCCCTCCGCCTGCGCCAGGCTGCGCACCAGCTCGCGGTTGAAGGCACTGTTGCCCGGATCCGCCAGGTAGTCGGGCAGCGCCAGCCAGCGGGCGTCCTCGATCTCGTCCGGATCCTGGATGGCGATGTCGGCACTCAGGGGATCGAGGCGGCAGACCACATAGAGATTGGATTTGCCGAAGCGGTAGGGATGCGTGGTCACCAGGCCGACCACGCTGCGAAAGGCGCTGTGGATGCCGGTTTCCTCCCAGACCTCGCGGATCACCGCCGGCCCCAGGTCTTCGCCCAGCTCGACATGGCCCCCCGGCAGCTTGTAGCCCTGGCTGCCGCGTTCGCGGATCGCCAGCAGTTCATCACGGGCATTGAGCACCAGGCCGCCGACGCCCAGGCTGTGGGTCGGGACGAAGGGGGCGAAGGCCGTGGCGGTGCCCCGCCAGACCAGGGTCAGCTCCTGCTCCAGGCAGTTGTGAAAGACGAAACCGGCGCGGGTGGCCACCCCGACCAGCTCGCCAAGGGCCAGCGGCAGGGTCAGCCAGATCAGGTTGCGTCCGTCGCGGCGGGCGCTGTCGAGCAACTCCGCCAGCGCCGGGGCAAAGGCCTCGCGGGTGGACGGCAGCGAGGCGGCGTCGATGATCAGGCCGTTGAAGGCGTCTTGACGGTATTGCACAGCTGTTACTCCGCAGGCCGTGGCTGGATGGGCGAGGAGGGCACGATACCGGCTTCGCTGGGCAGCAGCAGGCTGGCACGCGGATTGGCGATCTCGATGCCGCGTTCGCGGAAGCGTTCGAGGATGCGGCGGTTGAGTTCGCGCTGCACGCCCCAGCGGCCCTTGTCTAGGCATCTCATCTGCCCGGCGATGGTCACCATGGAGCCGTCGACGGCGTCCACGCCCCAGATCTCCAGATCGGCGAGGATCAGCTCCTTGAAGGCCTCGTCGGCGCGCATGCCGGCGCCGATGTCCTTGAGTTCGGCGATGACGCGCTCGATGTCCTCTGCGTAGCCCACGCTGATGCGCAGGGCGGCGTTGCCCAGCCCACGGTTGATGTTGTTGACCGCCGACACCGAGCTGAAGGGCACGATGTGCAGGGAGCCGTCGCCGGCGCGCAGGCGCACGGTGCGGATCGAGAGGTACTCCACGGTACCCGAGACCCCGGCCACGGTGACCCAGTCGCCCACCTGCATGGCGTTTTCCAGCAGCAGGAAGATACCGGTGATGAAGTCCTGCACCAGCTTCTGCGAGCCGAAGCCCAGGGCCACGCCGATGATGCTGGCGCTGGCCAGTAGCGGCGTGGTGTTGATGCCCAGTTCGCTCAGCGCGGTCAGGCCGACGATCAGCGCGACCAGGATGAACAGCCCGGTGCGCAGCATGGGCAGCAGGGTACGCAAGCGCGCGGCCCGCACCGTGTCACCGCGTTCGTTCCAGCTGCTCAGTCGACGATTCACGGTGGCGTTGGCGCCTTCCCAGACCACCACCGCGATGACGGCGGCGATGAGGATGGTGAGAAAGGCGGACAGCAGACTGCGCCCGATGCTGCCGTCACCGAACCAGTCCAGCACGCTCCAGCCCCAGGACTGGAACAGCGCCAGGACGGTGATCAGGGTGACGATCACCCCCACCAGCCAGCGCGCCAGCGGATAGTAGCGCTGCAGGTGCAGATCGGTAGCGCTGCCGCCTTCGGTGGTTGCGGGCTGGAACAAGCGACCCAGCAGGCCGAGCAGGAATACCGCCGCCAGGCGCCCGAGGATCACGATGCCGGCGGACAGCGCGACGAAATTCATCAGCCGCGGCAGCCCGTTCTCGATGTCCAGTGCCCACATGGTCCAGCCACCCATGACGAACACGGCGGCGAATACGGCCCAGACCTGACCCAGCCAGGCGCGCAGCACGGTCAGGGCGCCACTGCCATCCTGGCGCCCGGCGATACGGGCGGCCACCGGCCGGCGGACATGAAAGATCAGTCCCACCACCAACAGATGGGCCAGCAGCGAGACCAGCTTGACGATGGCTTCGCGGCCCTCTTCGTTGGCACCCAGGATGTCCGCGGCCTGGGCCAGCGCCAGGCCGAAGGTGATCAGGGCCACGAAGGCGTGCAGCCAGCGCAGCAGGGTACAGGCGAGGGCGGTCCTGACCTTGAGCAGGCGGATGCCGTGGGCGGCGGGATCGATCAGCAGGCGGATGACGATCAGCGCCAGGCGGGTGGTGAGATAGGCACCGAGGAAGCCACCGACCAGCTCGCGCTGATTGGCATCCGCGCCCACCAGATAGTGGATCAGCAGCGCCGCCGTGGCCCAGAAAGCCAATAGCGGCAGCAGTTCCAGCAATAGCAGTCCCAGGGCGAAGGGCAGGTGCCGCAGGGTGGTCCAGTGCTCCTCGGCGCTGGGTCGGGCGCGGTTGGCGGATGCGGGATCGGTGGCAGTGGATTCGGTCGCCGGCGCGGCTGGCGCAGGTGCGGCGCTGTCGGACGGGGCGATGGGCACCTCTTCGAGTTGATCCACGCCATCACGCTGAGTCTTGACCAGGGCCACCGCGGCTTCGGCCGGGCGGGTAGCGGCCTCCTCGACCGCCGGTGCCGACGCTTCAGCAGGGGACTGCTGGGCCGCCTGCTGCTGGGCCTGGCGTCGGGCGCGGGTGTCGGCCAGATCGGCATGGCGCTGCAGCCGTTGCCGCGGGCGCCGGAGCGCCCGATGGATCAGCCACTCGCCCACCAGGCCGGCGGCAAAGAGGGTGGCCAGGGTCAGCAAGGCCTGCAGCAGGGCGCGGCGACCCGCTTCGGACGTGAAGCTGGCGCGCGACCAGTCGGGCAGGGTACGCACGGCCCGCTGCACCTGGTTCAGCTCGCTGCCCAGATTGTCGGCCCAGCGACCGACGCGACTGAGGGTCTGGGCGATCAGGCCATTGGCTTCCAGCGGTACCAGCGCCTTTTCCTCGCCTGGCGCCGGGGCGGCTGCCGCTGGTGCAGTGGCGGCGGTTGCCGTAGCCGCCAGTGCCGCCTTCGTCCCGGTCGCGCTCGCCGGCTGGCTGGCGATGGCCTGCAAGGTCAGGATCAGCTCCTGGCGGCGCTGCGGATCCTGCAGCAGGGCCGCGACCTGGCGCGCCTGCTGAGGATCGAGACCGGTCGGGGGCGGGCCAGGGGTTTCGGCGGCGCGTAGGGGCAACGCCAGGCACAGCAGCAACAGGGCGAGCAGGAAGTTCGGCATGGGGCGATAGCGGTCCTGATGAAGGATCAGCCAGTTAGGACCCGCGATCCTCGCCTATGCTCCCTTCAGTTGGCCACTCCCTGCCGCTGGAGACGCCGCCAGTCACCCGGCGTCTGCTCGGTCCAGCGCTTGAAGGCGCGCTGGAAGGCGGCGGGGGAGGCGAAGCCAAGCAGATAGGCGATCTCGCCGAAGCTGGCCTCGGTATCGCGGATATAGGCCAGCGCCAGGTCGCGGCGGGTCAGGTTGAGCAGGGTACGGTACTGGGTACCTTCTTCGGCCAGCTTGCGCCTCAGCGTCCAGGACGGCAGACGCAGCCGGCTGGCGATCTGCTCCAGGGTCGGCTCGCCGTGCCGCAGCAAGGGCCCCATGACTTCGACCACCCGCTCGGTGAGGCCGCGGGTGCGGGTCAGGCGGCCGTGTTCGGATTCGCTCAGGGCCAGCAGCTGGCGCCAGGTGGCCGGGCAATGCTCGGACCCGGTCCGGGCCAGGGTCGCGGCATCGAGCAGCAGCGCATTCTCGGCGGCGCCGAATTCCACCGCGCAGCCGAAGGCGGCCTCGTAGGGCGCCACGTCCGCCGGTGCGGGGTATTCGATGAGGACGCGGCGCGGTTGTAGCGGGCGCCCGGCGACGGCGCTCAACAGCGCCAGCCAGGCGCTGAGCACCACGTCAACCACGAAGCGGTTGTAACCGTTGTAGGGGCTGATGCTATAGAAGTGCAGCCAGGCGTCGCGGCCCTGGGCGGCATAGCGCGACCGGCCCCGGTAGTTGCGGCCATAGAGCGGTTCCAGTTCGAGCAGCGTCTCGGCGGCGTGACGCACGTCCGGCGCCTGGCCCACGGTGACGCCGGCGAGACCGAGAAAGGCCGGCCGCATCGCCCGGCCCATGGCCAGGCCCAGCGCCGAATCACCAGTCAGTTCCAGGGCCGCATGGCCCAGGCGCATGTAGTGGGGGATCGACAGCCGTCCGCCAGGTTCGGCCAGCCGCGCCGCGGTCAGGCCGAAGCGTGCCAGCAGGCCGGCGGCATCGGCACCCCGCTGGGCGACGGCTGCCGCCAGCGCCAGCACGAAGCCGGTGGAGAGGTCGCCCAGGCGCAGCGCCGGCGCGCTCATAGCCGCAGATTGATCAGCTTGCTCCCGGCCTGGGCAGCATCGGTGGCCGCTGTCGCATCCGGGGTGAAGGCCTGGCTGCCGCCGCCGGCCTGCCATTCCCAGAGGCGGCCGCGCAGCTGCACTTCCAGGGCGGCGCGGATGCCGGCGGCGCGCAGGCGCTGGATGTCGAAGGGTGCCGGTGCCGGGGTGGCGCCCGAGGCGAGGGCGGGAATCGCCAGCAAGTCCACCTGGGGAGCGTCCAGCACGCCGGCGCGACCGGTGTCGCTGCCCTGGATGACGCCGAGACGGCCCAGCGGCGTCTCCAGTCGCAGCAGGGGCGGGCTGAGATCGTCGCCGCTGTCCCTGGCCGTCAGCGGTCGCACCAGCGGTTGGCCGAGCACCTTGCCGTCGGGTCCGAAGACCAGGGTGACATTGCGCAAAGGTCCCGTACCCACCTGCAATTCGCCGTCCACCAGGGTCGGACCGGGCAGGACGATGGAGCCGGCCACCAGGGTGACGCCGTACTGGCGGGCGAGGCCGCCGAAGAGCTGCTGGTAGGCGCTGGCCATGTCCCAGGCCTTCATGCGCAACAGGCTGTCGGCCAGGCGCCGGTCACCCTCGGCCTGGAACCAGGCGCGAGCCACGCGCAACGGATTGCCCAGCAGCAGCCACTGGATGGCCTCTTCGCTGCGTGCCGCGGCATAGACCTCGGGCTTCTCGCCCATCAGCGCCAGGGGCGTGCCCAGGTGCTCGGGCAGCACCACGATGGTCTGGGCGCCGATCAGGCCCAGGCGCCGTGCATTGGCCAGATAGGCAGCGAGCTTAAGGCGCAATCGCTCGGGATTGCCATAGTCCAGGGCGACCAGTTCGGGCTCGATCCCCAGCAGGTTGCCGGTGGTGGCCGCCGCTGGCGTGGTGGTCAGGTCCACCGCCAGGCTGCTGCGCAGATCCGACAGGTAATGGAAGGCTGGCCGCTGGGCCACCCAGCCCGCCAGCACGGCGAACAGGGCGATCAGCACCAGGAACACGAGCTTGCGCATCGGCACTCCAGAGCGGTCCCGGCCTCCCGGGCCGGGCGAGATAAAGGTGCTCAGGGTAGGAGACCAGACCGCCACTGCCAAGGGGCGGCTGTACATTTGGGTAAAGAGGTTGTCATTTCCGGTGATTGAGGCCAGCCCGCGCTGCTCCTATCGTGGCGCCAGGCTTTCCCAGAAAGGCCAACCACCGGAGACCGCCATGATCGAGCTTGCCCCCCTTAATACCACCCCTATGGATAGCTATCCGCATCTGCTCGAACCCCTGCCCGTGGGGTCGATCACCCTGCGCAACCGGGTGGTGATGGGGTCCATGCACACGGGGCTGGAAGAGCGGCCTGGCGGCTTCGCGCGGATGGCCGCCTTCTTCGCCGAGCGGGCGCGGGGCGGGGTGGGGCTGATCGTCACCGGGGGCATAGCGCCCAACGAAGAGGGGGCGGTGGCCAAGGGCGCGGCCAAGCTGACCACTCCCGAGGAGGCCGAGCACCATCGGCCGGTGACGGACGCGGTGCATGCCGCCGGCGGCCGTATCTGCCTGCAGATCCTGCATGCCGGTCGCTATGCCTATAACCCCCAGCTGGTGGCGCCCTCGGCGCTGCAGGCACCGATCAATCCCTTCACCCCACGCGAGCTGGACGAGGCCGAGGTGGAGGGGCAGATCGCCGCCTTCGTCCGCTGTGCCACGCTGGCGCAGCAGGCCGGCTACGACGGTGTCGAGGTGATGGGTTCCGAAGGCTACTTCATCAATCAATTCATCGCCGCGCGGACCAACCATCGCACGGATCGCTGGGGTGGCGACTTCGCCAGTCGCTGCCGCTTGCCGCTGGCCATCGTCGCAGGCATCCGCAGGGCGACCGGCCCGGATTTCCTGATCATCTTCCGCCTCTCGCTGCTGGATCTGGTGGAACAGGGCAGCACCCCCGAGGAATGCCTGCAGCTGGCGCTCTGGCTGGAAGACGCCGGGGTCAGCCTGATCAACACCGGCATCGGCTGGCACGAGGCGCGCATCCCCACCATCGCCACCCTGGTGCCGCGCGGCGCCTTCGCCGCCGTCACCGCCCAGCTCAAGGGCCGGGTGCGGGTGCCGCTGATCGCCACCAACCGCATCAACACCCCGGAGGTGGCCGAGGCCATCCTCGCCGCCGGCCAGGCCGACCTGGTGTCCATGGCCCGGCCGCTGCTGGCCGACCCGGACTTCGTCGCCAAGGCCGCCGCCGGCCGCGCCGACGAGATCAATATTTGCATCGCCTGCAACCAGGCCTGCCTGGACCACACCTTCGCCGGCAAGCTGACCAGCTGCCTGGTCAATCCGCGCGCCTGCCACGAGACCGAGTTGCAGATCCTGCCCGCCGCCGAATCACGCCGCTTTGCCGTGGTCGGCGCCGGGCCGGCCGGCCTGGCCGCCGCCTGCACCCTGGCCGAGCGCGGCCACCAGGTGGTGCTGTTCGAGGCCAGCGAGCGCATCGGTGGCCAGTTCAATGTCGCCAGGCGCATTCCCGGCAAGGAAGAATTCGGCGAGACCCTGAGGTATTTCCAGCGGCGTCTGGAGCGACTGGCGGTGGATGTCCGCCTCAACCAGCGCGTCAGCGCCGCCGAATTGCAGGCCGAGGGCTTCGCCGGGGTGATCCTGGCCACCGGGGTGACGCCGCGGGTGCCGCCCATTCCGGGGGTCGACCATCCCAAGGTGCTGGGCTACCTGGACGTCCTGCTTGAACGCAAGCCGGTAGGGCGGCGGGTGGCCCTGATCGGCGCCGGCGGCATCGGTTTCGACGTGGCGGATTTCCTCACCCACGGCCATCAGGACGCGGAGCCCATCACCGCCTTCTACCGCGAGTGGGGCATAGATCCCAGTTTCAGCAGCCGCGGCGGGCTGGCCCCGGCGACGCCGCCGGCCGTGCCACGCGAAGTCTGGCTGCTGCAGCGCAAGCCGGGCAAACCCGGCAAGGGCCTGGGCAAGACCACTGGCTGGATCCACCGCTCGCGCCTGCAGCAGCGTGGCGTCCAGGCGTTCGGCGGGGTGGAATACCTGGGTATCGACGACGCCGGCCTGCGCCTGCGCCTGCCCGATGGCAGCGAGCAGGTGCTGGACGTCGACAACGTCGTGCTCTGCGCGGGCCAGGAGTCCCTGCGCGAGCTGGAAGACGAGTTGCTCGGCGCCGGCGTGGCGGTGCACCGGGTCGGCGGCGCGGATGTCGCCGCCGAGCTGGACGCCAAGCGCGCCATCGATCAGGCCACTCGCCTTGCCGCCCAGCTGTAACTCTTCGTTGCGATCAGGGATGATTTCTG
Organism: Pseudomonas flavocrustae; assembly: GCF_029872515.1. Lineage (NCBI taxonomy): Bacteria > Pseudomonadati > Pseudomonadota > Gammaproteobacteria > Pseudomonadales > Pseudomonadaceae > Pseudomonas > Pseudomonas flavocrustae. Next base: position 698,991 of record NZ_JAPDIQ010000001.1, read on the forward strand.
TGATCCACTCCGCATAACATCGGTTCCGGACCGACCCTCGTCCCAATGTCTGGCCTCTCTTCCATCCCGCCGACCAGGATTGGCTAAGCTGCCGTCCTGATGCGTCGGGTGGGGGCCCGGCGCGTCGAAGGAGTTGGGCGGCGACGCGGGTCTACCGTGTCGCCGCCAGAGGTCGGCGGGCGGACGCAGGTCCGGTCGCCAATTGGCGAGACGCCGGCCTCGGTATTCATGTGGGATCGACAGAGCACGCGGCGAGAGATGGCAGAGACGTTGAACGTAGAGACGGTACTGACCCCGGTGGTGCTGGGGTTCGGCGACCAGGGTGTGAATCGCGCCTTGCTGTTCCCCGATTTTCAGGCGCTCTGGCAGGGCGACCAGACGCTGCTCGACTGCGCCGGACGGCGCCATCGCTTCGTCTATCTGCTGCTGGACGAGCACCGCAGGGTCAAGGCCGCGGTGTTCTTCCTGCTGGCCTTCGATGCCCAGGGCAAACCGCTGCCGGAATGGGACCTGCCGCTGGGCGAGCTGGCCGAGCGCGGCGATGTCGGCCCCGACCTGGGCGCCGGACCGATCCGCCTGGCCAGTCGCAGCCATTGCCCGATTTCCTGGCACCAGGGCGATCTCTGGGATCCCCGCAGCGAGACCGAGCACGACGACTGGCAGGCGATCCGCGATTGCCTGGGCCTGGTCGCGCCGCGCGATGGCGAGGTGGAGCTGGCCGGGGAATACCACCCTAGCGCCGCCGACGGCATCGATGTCGAGGCCCGTCTCGAACGGGTCCGCCGCATCCTCGCCCAGGAACACCAGGAGGCGCTGGACAAGCTGATCGCCGGTCAGCGTACCCGGCTGCTGACCCTGACCCGCCAGCACCAGGAAGACCTGGCGCGTCTGCAGCGCGACGCCGACGAGGTACGCGCGGCCAAGGCCGAGCTGGAGGTGCGCTATGCCGCCCTGGCCCAGCACCTGGAGCAGCAGCACGAGCAAACTCGCCAGCAGCGCGAAGAGCTCAACGAGCAGATGCGCACCCTGGAGCGCAACGCCCTCTACAAGATCGAGGCGCTGCGCATCCAGTCCGAAGCCGAAAGCGAGGCCCGGGTGGCCGCCGCCGTGGGTGAGCTGAAGAACCAGCTGACCATCCGCGAGGTGGAACTCAAGTACCGCGACGAGCTGGACGGCCAGTTGCAGGAAGACATCCGCCAGCTGCGCGAGCGCTGCGCCCAGCTGATCGGCGACAGCAACGAAGGCCAGCTGGAGCGCCTGGCGCGCCAGGGCATCCTCTTCGTCACCTTCCAGCCCGGCGCCGGTCATCTGATCCTCAGCCGGCAGGACGTCCCTCGCTTCAGCGCCGATCCCCTGGGTTACGTCGCCGAGCACTGCAAGGTCAGCCGGGAGCAGTATCAGCGCTGGCTGGAGCATCACCAGCAGCCGGTCTGCCAGGCCGAGGTGGAGGGCGAGCGCTGCGGACGGCCGGTGGTGCGGGTGGAACACCCCGCCCAGTTCGATCCGTTGCGCTCGACCCTGTGCGCCGAGCACCGCGGCGATGACAGCGATGGTGACGTCGCCAATCTCTGACTCCCTGGTTGATGATCTTTCCTTCGCCCGCCGTGCTCCAGGAGGTGCAACTCGCCATCCTGGCGGCGCGGGACCTGCGCCTGGCGGTGCTGCGCCTGGATCAGCGCCCGGCTGCGCATAACGGCAACAAGGCCTACAAGCTGCGGCCCTGGCGCGAACGCCTGGCCCGGGGCGAAGGCCGCGGGCTCATCAGCCTGGGTGGTGCCCACTCCAATCATCTGCATGCGCTGGCCGCCCTGGGCCGGGAGGAAGGCTTCGCCACCGTCGGCCTCTTGCGTGGCGAGCACTGCCTGACGCCCACGGTAGAGGATCTGCAGGCCAATGGCATGACCCTGCACTGGCTCGGCTATGGCGGCTATCGCCGCCGCCACGACAGCGACTTCTGGCAGCCCTGGCAGGCGCGCTATCCCGAGTTGCTACCCATTCCCGAAGGCGGCTGCGACGCGCAGGCCGCCGCGGCCTGCGCAACCATCGTCACGGAACTGCGACAGGGACTCGCCGCCCTGGGCTGGCCCGATTGCCAGCAGCTCTGGCTGGCCGCCGGCACCGGTACCACCCTGGCCGGGGTGATCCGCGCCGCCGACCCCGCCTGGCAGGTGGTGGGCGGCCTGGCGGTGCCACCCGGGCATGGCGTCGAAGCCACGCTCGACCGGCTGCTCGCGCAGCACACTGGCGTCAACTGGCGCCTGATGGACGCCAGCCGCGGCGGCTTCGGCCGCCTCGATGCCGAGCTGGCGCGGGCCATGGCGGAATTCGAGGCGCAGACCGGGATCGCGCTGGAGCCGCTCTATACCGGCAAGCTCTGGCTGGCGCTGCGCCAGGCAATCGAGGGCGGCGCGCTGGCGCCGGGCAGTCGCCTGGTGCTGGTCCACAGCGGGGGTCTCCAGGGCCGCCGCGCGCTGGAAACTCAGCTGGCGGCGTTGGCCGGCGGCTGAACCGGCCAGCCCGCAGGCACCAGGAACAGTCGCGCCTCTTCGTCGCCACGTGCATCGCGCCGCACCAGCAATTGCGGCCAGCTCGGCTCGCCGTCCGGCAGCGGCAGGCAGGGCGTGTCGGCGACTGCGGGCGCCAGCCAGTGGCCCTTGGGCAGCACCTCCCAATGACCGTCCGGCAACAGCTGCCGCTCGCACCACAGCTGGGGTTGGCGGGGTGCCAGGGCGCCAACCGGCCAGGGCAGGGGGCGGTCGAGTGGCTGGAACAGATAGCCGCCCAGCCACAGCGCCGCCCGCGGCGGGGCGATGTCCAGCGCCGTCAGGCTGGCCTGGGCCAGGGGCGTGGCCGACAGCGGCAGCTGGCGCTGGCGCAGGTGTGAGAGTTTGCGCGCCAGCTGGTCTTCGCCACCGGGACCCAGCCAGCGCGGCGCGTCTGGTGGACCTTCGCCCAGGTAGAACTTCACCGCCAGTTCCAGGTGATGCACCCCCTCGGCGTCTTCCACCAGCAGGTCCAGTTCGCCCAGGGTACGGTCACCGTCGCGCAGGGGCAGGTTGGCCGCACGCAACCTGAGCCCCGGTGCCCGTTCCAGGGCAAATTGCCAAAGCCTTTCGTACTGGCGCCCCAGCCGGCGGTCGCTGCCCTGGGCAAGCCAGGCTGTTAGGGCCGCGGGCGCCGCGTCCTGTTGCCGCAGCCAGTCGGCCAGTCGTTCAGGATGGCGCGCCCAGTCGCTGGCGACCAGTGGATGGCGGGTGTCGGCGGCTTCCAGCAGCGGCGGGGCGATCAGCGTCCAGGCAAGGTCACGCACCTGGGGCTGGTTCAGGCGGCGGGGCAGGGCGTGCAGCTCGGCGAAGGGCGTCATGGTGCCAGCATAGGCCAAGCCGGACCGCTGCGGATCACCGGCGGCGACCCGCGGTCGGATGAGGGCGGTTTGCCGCTGCCACGGCCTTTCGCCCATACTTTCCGCACTTTCCAGCCAACGGGGCCGCCGGCGCGTCATGGACTCCTTTCGTAACATCGGCATCATCGGTCGACTCGGCAGCACCCAGGTGCTGGACACCATCCGCCGGCTCAAGACCTTTCTGCTGCAACGCGGGCGCAACGTCATCCTGGAAAACACTATCGCCGAGGTGCTGCCCGGGCATGGCCTGCAGACGGTGTCGCGCAAGCTCATGGGCGAGATCTGCGACCTGGTGATCGTGGTTGGCGGCGACGGCAGCCTGCTCGGCGCCGCCCGCGCCCTGGTGCGCCCGCGAGTGCCGGTGCTGGGCATCAACCGCGGCAAGCTGGGCTTTCTCACCGATATCCGTCCCGATGAGCTGGAGACCAAGGTCGCCGAGGTGCTCGACGGTCAGTACCTGATGGAGACGCGCTTCCTGCTCGATGCCTTCGTCGAGCGTGGCGGCGAGATCATCGGCCAGGGCGATGCCCTCAACGACGTGGTGCTGCACCCGGGCAAGTCCACCCGGATGATCGAATTCGAGCTGTACATCGACGGCCAGTTCGTCTGCAGCCAGCGCGCCGACGGCCTGATCGTCGCCACCCCCACCGGCTCCACCGCCTACTCGCTGTCGGCCGGCGGCCCCATCATGCATCCCAAGCTGGATGCCATCGTGGTGGTGCCCATGTATCCCCATACCCTGTCCAGCCGGCCCATCGTGGTGTCCGGCGACAGCACCCTGTCGATCCTGGTGTCGCCGAACATGACGATCTATCCGCAGGTCTCATGTGATGGCCAGAATCATTTCACCTGCGCACCCGGCGATACCGTGACCATTCAGAAGAAGCCGCACAAACTCAGGCTGATCCACCCGCTGGATCACAACTACTACGAGATCTGCCGGACCAAGCTCGGCTGGGGCAGTCGGCTGGGAGACGACTGATGCCCCTGGGCTACGATCTGATCGGCGATCTCCACGGCTGCGCCCATACCCTGGACCTGCTGCTGGAGCGTCTCGATTATCAGCAGGTGGACGGCGTCTGGCAGCACCCCGAGCGCCAGGCGATCTTTCTCGGTGACCTGGTCGATCGCGGCCCGCGCATCCGCGGCTCCCTGCGCCGGGTGCGGGCCATGGTCGAAGGCTGCCATGCCCACTGCATCCTTGGCAATCACGAACTCAATGCCCTGGCCTGGCACACCCCGGCGCTGCCCGGCACCGGCCAGACCTGGGTACGCGAACACACGCCGCGCCATCGCCAGCTGATCCAGGAGACCCTGGCGGCCTTCGCCGACCATCCCGGCGAGTGGCAGGATCACCTGCGCTGGCTCTACCGGCTGCCACTGTGCAAGGACTTCGGGCACTTCCGCATCGTCCATGCCTGCTGGGATCAGCGGCTGATCGACGAATTCCTCCACCACTATCCGGATGCCTGCATCGACGAGGACTTCGTGCGCCAGTCCATCGTCGGCGGCAGCCTGGCCAGTCGGGTCGCCTCGCGCCTGCTCAACGGCGTGTCGCTGCCCTTGCCCCATGGCCTGCGCCTCACCGGCAGCGATGGCTATGTGCGGGCGCGCTTTCGCACCAAGTTCTGGGAAAGCGATCCCCAGACCTATGGCGACGTGGTCTTCCAGCCCGATGCCTTGCCGGCGGAAATCGCCTGCGAACCCTTGAGCGACGAGGAAAAGGCCGGGCTGCTCTGCTATGGCGAGGATGAGCCGATGCTGTTCGTCGGTCACTACTGGCGCGATGGCCATCCCGAACCTCTGCGGCCGAACCTCGCCTGCCTGGACTACAGTGCGGTCAAGTACGGCAAGCTGGTGGCCTACCGCCTCGACGACGAACGCCAGATCGACCCGGCCAAGTTCGTCTGGATCGACGTGCAGCGCGAGGAGGGGCGATGAACCAGCCGCAACCCGTGCTGCGCGTGCCCCTGGGCCGTGACCTGCTGGGCTTCACGCGCCTGCTGCGGCGCCTGCAGATCCGCCACCGGGTGGTGGAAGAGGGCGACAGCCAGGTGCTCTGGGTGCTGGACCCGGCGCGGATCGAAGAGACCCGCAGCCTCTATGAACGCTATCCCGACGGCGATCCGCGCGGCGAGGTCCAGGCGACGCGTGGACCGCGGGGCTTCGGGCTGCTGGCGCAACTCAAGGCCAGTCCGGTCAGCGCCGTCTTTCTCGCCGTCACCCTGCTGCTGGGCCTGGCCACCGAACTGGGCGACAACCTGGCGTTGATCCACTACCTGACGCTGCAGGAATTCCGCCTGATCGACGCGGAGCACATCGCCTTTCTCGATCTCGACTCCAGCCTGGCCCGCGGCGAATGGTGGCGACTGGTCACCCCGATCTTCCTGCACTTCGGCCTGCTGCATCTGGCGATGAACGCCCTCTGGTACTGGGAGCTGGGTCGCCGCATCGAATTCCGCCAGGGCGGCCTGCTGCTGCTGCTCCTGACACTGGTGTTCGCCGCCGGCTCCAACCTGGTGCAGTACGCCTGGACCGGGCCGGCGCTGTTCGGCGGTCTGTCCGGCGTGCTCTATGGCCTGCTCGGCCATTGCTGGCTGTTCCAGTGGCTGGCGCCCAATCCGGCCTATCGCATGCCCCGTGGCGTGGTGGCCATGATGCTGATCTGGCTGGTGATCTGCCTGACCGGGGTCTTCGATCTGCTCGGCTTCGGCTCCATCGCCAATGGCGCCCATGTCGGCGGCCTGGTGCTGGGTTGCCTCACCGGACTGCTGGGCGGTGGCCTGGCCCGCCTGCGGCAGCGCTAGCTAGCGTCGCCGCTTGAGCTCGGGAGAAAGGCTCAAGGCGTTGCGATAGCGCCAGCGCCGCTGGCTGCGGCGACGCAACCAGCGCCCCATGAGCAAGAGCAGCGCACCGCCGCCCAGGCAGCCCTGGGCGGTCTCGCGGGTCAGGCTCAGATAGGCCGTCAGCTGCGGCCACTGCAGCAGGGCCGCACCGCCCGCCAGCAGCGCGGCCAGGCCGGTCAGCACCGAGAGGGTGCCGAGGCCGGCGGCGAGGGAGGTCAGGAAGGGCCGCCGCAGGCGCAGCGGCGGTGGATCGAAACGGTCGTGCTCGGGCAACTGCATGCTCATACCCCAGGCTCTGTAAGGCCGCCGAGGTTATACGCCTCGGCGTTGCTTGGCGAGCCTGAGCGGCGCGGGCTAGCGCAGCAGCTGCCGGGCTCCCTGCTTGAGCATGTCCCAGCGATTCGGATCGCCACTGGCGATAGCGCCGAGGAAGGGCCTGGCCTGCTCGAAGCTGATATGCGGCGGCAGCGGCGGCACATTGGGGTCGGTGACGAATTCCAGCACCACCGGGCGATCCGCCTCGAAGGCCTGCTGCCAGGCATCGGCCACCTCGTCCGGGCGATGGATGCGCAGACCCTTGAAGCCGAGCAATTCGCCATAGCGGGCATAGGGGAAGTCGAGTACATCCTGGGCCGGGGCGAACTTGGGGTCTCCAGCCAGGGCACGCTGCTCCCAGGTCACCTGATTGAGATCGCCGTTGTTGAGCACCATGACGATGAAGGTCGGATTGCTGAATCTCTTCCAGTACTGCTGCAGGGTGACCAGTTCGGCGTTGCCGTTCATCTGCATGGCGCCATCGCCCACCAAGGCGATCACCGGACGATCCGGATGAGCGAACTTGGCCGCGATGGCACAGGGAATGCCGCAGCCCATGGTCGCCAGCTTGCCCGACAGCGACCCCAGCATCTGCCCGCGCATGCGGATGTCGCGGGCATACCAGTTGGTGTGGGAGCCGCTGTCGCCGCAGAGGATGGCATCCTGCGGCAACTGGCTGGAAAGTTCGTGGAACACCCGCTGCGGATTGATCGGCTCGGCGGGCGCCAGGGCGCGCTGCTCGATGGAGTGCCAGGAAGCGGCCACGCTCTTTTCGATGCGCGCGCGCCATTTATCGTGGGGTTTGCTCTCCAGCAGTGGCAGCAGGCGTCTCAGGGTCTCGGCGGCATCGCCCAGCAACGGCTGCTCGATGGGATATCTCATGCTGATGTTGCGCGCATGCAGGTCGATCTGCACCGCTCGCGCCTGGCCTTCCTGAGGCAGGAATTCGGTATAGGGGAAGGTCGAGCCGACGATCAGCAGGGTGTCGCATTCCTTCATCAGCAGATCGCTGGCCTCGGTGCCGAGCAGACCGATGGCGCCGGTGACATAGGGCAGTTCGTCGGAGAGTACGCCCTTGCCCAGCAGCGCCTTGGCCACCCCGGCGCTGAGCTTCTCGGCCACCGCCATCACCTCGCTGCGCGCCTGCAGGGCGCCGGCGCCCACCAGCAGGGCAACCTTCTTGCCGGCATTGAGGATGTCTGCCGCGGCCTGCAGGTCGTCTTCCTGGGCATAGGGTCGCGGCGGGATGGCACCGGCACCGGAAAGGACATTGGCGTGCTGGTGCGGCGGACTTTCCACCGCCGGCAGCTGCTGGATGTCGTTGGGGATGATCACCGTCGCCACCTGGCGCTCGGCGATGGCCACGCGGAAGGCGCGGTCGATGACATGGCGCAGCTGCGCCGGATGCACCACCGTCTCCACATAGGCGGAGACGTCCTTGAACAGGGTGTGCAGGTCGACTTCCTGCTGATAGTCGCTGCCCAGTGAAGAGGCGGCCTGCTGGCCCACCAGGGCCACTACCGGCATATGGTCCATCTTGGCGTCGTACAGGCCGTTGAGCAGATGGATGGCCCCGGGCCCGGAGGTGGCCAGGCAGACGCCCACCTCGCCGGTGAACTTGGCATGGGCGCAGGCCATGAAGGCGGCCATCTCCTCGTGGCGCACCCGCACATAGTCGAACTGGTCGGCTACCCGACCCATGGCGCCCATGATGCCGTTGATGCCATCGCCGGGGTAACCGAAGATGCGCTCGACGTGCCACTGGCCGAGGCGCTCCCAGAGATGGTCGGCTACGGTCTTGCTCATGACGTTCTCCTCATTGAAGGTCTAGATTTAGGAAGAAGGGCCCGGACGTTAAGTTCCTGCAGCCGGACCGGGCGCGGGTTAGAATGCGCGGCTGATCATCCGGAGCCTTTCATGAGCGAATCCCGCCTGCGCACCTTGCGCGACCACATCCGCTGGGCCGTCAGCCGCTTCCATGCCGAAGAGCTGTTCTTCGGCCATGGCCACGACAACGCCTGGGACGAGGCCCGCGCCCTGGTGCTGGGCGCCGTGCACCTGCCCTGGGACACCGCCGATCGCTACCTGGACTGCGCCCTGGAAGACGACGAGCGCTACGCACTCGGGGTGCTCCTGCACAAGCGCATCCAGGAGCGTGTGCCGACCGCCTATCTGCTCGGCGAAGCCTGGTTCTGCGGCCTGCCGTTCACCGTCGACGAGCGGGTGCTGGTGCCGCGCTCGCCCATCGGCGAGCTGATCGACGCGCAATTCGCGCCCTGGCTGCCGGGCGCGCCGGCGCGCATCCTCGATCTCTGTACCGGCTCGGGCTGCATCGGCATCGCCTGCGCCTATGCCTTCCCCGAGGCCGAGGTGGCCCTGGGCGATCTGTCCTACGACGCCCTCGAAGTGGCCTGGCAGAACATCGAGCGCCACGACCTGGAGGATCGCGTCTATACCGTCCAGGGCGACGGCTTCGCCGGACTGCCAGGGCAGCGTTTCGACCTGATCGTCAGCAATCCGCCCTATGTGGATGCCGAGGACTTCGCCGACATGCCGGCCGAATACCAGCACGAACCGGCCCTGGGCCTGGCCTGTGGCGACGACGGCCTGGACCTGGTGCGGCGGATGCTGGCCGAGGCCGCCGATCACCTCACCGAGCAGGGCATCCTCGTCGTGGAGGTGGGCAACAGCCAGGTCCACGTCGAGGCGCTCTATCCGGAAGTCGATTTCACCTGGCTCGAATTCGAGCGCGGCGGCCATGGCGTCTTCCTGCTGGCCGCCGCCCAGTGCCGCGAGCACCAGGCGCTGTTCCGCAGCCGTCTGGTCCCCTGATCACCTGCGGTCGCCCGCGGCGGCCGCCCTTTCTTTACCGAGGTCTACCCGTGTTTACCGAACTCGCTCTGCACGAGCGCCTGCTCAAGGCCCTCGACACCCTGGGCTTCAAGACGCCCACTCCGGTCCAGGCCGCTGCCGTGGGCCCGGCCCTGGCAGGTCATGACCTGCGCGTCACCGCCCGCACCGGCAGCGGCAAGACCGCCGCCTTCCTGCTGCCGCTGCTGGATCGCCTGCTCAAGGATCCCAAGCCCCGCTCCGGCGCCCGCGCGCTGATCCTGCTGCCGACCCGCGAGCTGGCCCAGCAGACCGCCAAGGAAATCGAACGCTTCGGCCAGTTCACCTTTCTCAAGGCCGGCCTGGTGATCGGTGGCGAGGACTTCCGGGTCCAGGCCGCCGGCCTGCGCAAGAATCCGGAGATCCTGGTGGCCACCCCCGGTCGCCTGCTGGAGCAGCGTAACGCCGGCAACGTGAACCTGAAAGACATCGAGATGCTGGTACTCGACGAAGCCGACCGCATGCTCGACATGGGCTTTTCCGAGGACGTGCTGCAGATCGCCGCGAGCTGCGAGCGGGAGGGTCGCCAGACCCTGCTGTTCTCCGCGACCAGCGGTGGCAACAGCCTGCGTCAGGTGGTCGAGCAGGTCCTGCGCGAGCCGCAGAATCTCATGCTGGACCGCACTGGCGAACTGAACGAAGCCGTGGTGCAGCAGGTGATCCTGGCCGACGAGCCCCCGCACAAGGAGCGCCTGCTGCAGTGGCTGCTGGCCAACGAGACCTATCGCAAGGCCATCGTCTTCACCAACACCAAGGTGCAGGCCGATCGCCTCACCGGCCGCCTGGTGGCCGAGGGCCTCAAGGTCTTCGTGCTGCACGGCGACAAGGACACCAAGGACCGCAAGCTGGCGGTGGAGCGGCTGCAGAGCGGCGCGGTCAAGGTGCTGATCGCCACCGACGTGGCTGCCCGCGGCCTGGACGTCGAAGGCCTCGACCTGGTGATCAACTACGACCTGCCGCGCAGTGGCGACGAATACGTCCACCGCATCGGCCGCACCGGGCGCGCCGGCGAGGCGGGTACGGCGATCTCCTTCGTCACCCATGGCGACTGGAATCTGATGTCCAGCATCGAGCGCTATCTCAAGCTGAGATTCGAGCGCCGTCACCTGCCGGGTCTCAAGGCCAGCTACAACGGCCCGAAAAAGCTCAAGGCGTCGGGCAAGGCTGCCGGCGTGAAGAAGAAAAAGACCGAGGGCAAGAAGGACGGCAAGGCCAAGACCAAGGCCAAACCCAAGTCCGAGCGCCGCCCCGGCGCCCTGGTGCCGACTTCGGCCGACGGCTTCGCGCCGCCGCGCAAGCGCACCCAGGAGTGATCCCGCGCCAGGCCTGAGGCGCCACCCCGCGGCGCGACCGCGGGGCAGGGCGGGCTCAGTGCTTGGCGGTGTTGTCGAACAGCTGGAAGACCGGTGCGCGACGGGTCGAGCGTTGCAGATCCGGTTGCTGGATCAGCAGCCAGGCCTGCAACTCCGGTTCGGGCATGGGCTTGCCGATCCAGAAGCCCTGGCCTTCGTCGCAGCCCATGGCCAGCAGGCTGGCCAGGGCCTCGGCGGTCTCGATGCCTTCGGCGGTGATGCGAAAGCCCAGCTGGTGGGACAGTTCGATCAGCGAACTGACGATCAGCCGGTCCTTGGTGCGATGGGTCAGCTCGCGCACGAAGCTGCGATCGATCTTGATGGTGTCGGCCGGCAACTCGCGCAGGTGCGAGAGGTTGTTGTAGCCGGTACCGAAGTCGTCGATGGCGATGCCGATGCCCAGCTCGCGCAGGGCGGCCAGCTGGCGATGGATCAGCGCCACGTCACCCAGCAGGGCATTCTCGGTGACCTCCAGTTCCAGGCGCCTGGGATTGACCGGATAGCGCTGCAGCAACTCGGTGGTCTGCTCGGTGAAGTCCGGATCGTTCAGGTCATGGGCGGAGATGTTGATCGCCACGCCCAGACTCCGACCTTCCCGCTGCCAGGTATAGGCCTGGCTGATCGCCTGCTGCATCACCCAGCGACTCAGGGCGGTGATCAGCGCGGTCTTTTCTGCCAGTGGAATGAATTCCGCCGGACTGACCGACCCCAGGTGCGGATGTTGCCAGCGCAGCAGCGCCTCGACGCTGTGGCAGCGACCGGTGGCCAGATCGATGCGCGGCTGGTAGACCAGGCTCAGCTGATCCTCGGCGCGCAGCGCCTGGGGCAGGGCGCTGAGCAGGGCGAAGGCGCGGCGGTAGGCGGCATCGTGCTGCGGATCGAAATGCCGGCAGCCGCGCATCTCGGCGCGGGCATCGTCGGCGGTGGCGATCAGGGCGCGCAGCCAGTCGGCCGGATGATCGTCGGTCAGGGACATGATCCCCAGGCCCAGGCGGGTCTGGATGGGAATGCCGTTGTAGTCGAGCACCCCGGTCAATTCCTCCTGCAGGCGTTCGAGCAGCGCCTGTTGCGCGGCCTCGTCGGCGTCGTGCAGCAGAAAGCCGAAGCGGGCCGGCCCCAGGCGATACAGGGGTAGCTCGACCGGCAGCAGACGGCGCAAGTGCTGCTTGATGGCGCGTTGCAGGCCATCGAAGTGGGCCTGGCCCATGGCCTTGATGAAGTCGTTGAGATAGCTCTGGGCGAACAGATCGGCCGCCACGGCCACCACGCGGGTGCCGGCGCGGGTTAGGGCTTCGGCATCCTCGATGAAGCGCTGGCCATTCGGCAACTGGGTGACCGGGTCCCAGAAGGCTTCGGTGCGCAGCAGTTCGATGTGCTGGCTGGCAAGGGCCGCCAGTTGCTGCAGCGCGATCAGCCGATCCTGGGGCAGGGCGGCACGGGGTGCCGAATCGAACAGGCAGAGGCTGCCGAGCATCAGCCCTTCGGTCGTGCGCAGCGGTGCGGCCAGGTAATAGCGGATGTGGGGCGCTCTGGTGACCACCTGGAGGTCAGCGAAGCGGGCGTCGTTGCGGGCGTCTTCCACCTGCAGCGGCAGGCTGGTTTCCTGCAGATGCTGGCAGAACGACTGGGTGCGCGGCACGGTCAGGGGCGCACAGCCCACGGTGGCTCGACAATGAACCTGCTGGCCGTCCAGAAAGCAGATCATGGCGTAGGGAACATCGAACAGCCGCGCGCAGAGCTCGGTGAGATCCTGGAAGGCACGGTCGGAAGGACGGTCGATCAAGGCGAGATCGCGCAGCAGTGCAAGACGCTGGCGTTCATTGGCCGCAGTGAGTGGAGCAGGCTCCATAGCAACGTCTCGGTGCGCTGTAGTAGCAGATTGCTACTTAGAGCGTGATCGGGTCGAGAGTTCCCTCACCACCCGCCTCACACTCTGTCAGTCGTCATTTATCTGTCGAAAGGCTCAGGCCGCGAAGTAGAAGACGGCGAACAGCGCCTGGGGGTCGGTCCACACCCGCACCTGTCTGAAACCGGCGTCTTCGGCCAGCGCGCGAAAACTCTCCAGGCTGTACTTGTAGGAATTCTCGGTATGCAGACGTTCGCCTTCACGGAAGGCGAAGCGGCGACCTTCGAGACGTACGGTCTGGTCGCGGGTGCTGACCAGGTGCATCTCGATGCGCGCCTGTTCTTCGTTGAAGAAGGCCAGGTGCCGGAAGCGCTGCGGATCGAGATCGGTGTCCAGCTCGCGGCGGATGCGTTCCAGCAGGTTGAGATTGAAATCGGCGGTCACCCCGGCGGCGTCGTTGTAGGCCGCATCCAGCCGCGCCCGGTCCTTGATCAGGTCCACCCCGATCAGCAGGCCCCCGGTGGCCGGCAGCATCTGGTGCAGGTTGCGCAGGAAGACGCCGGCTTCTTCCGGGGTGAAGTTGCCGATGCTCGAGCCCGGAAAGAAGGCGATTGGACGCAGGCCGTCGAGACTGTCGGGCAGGGTCATGGGTCGACTGAAGTCGGCGCAGGCGGCGCTGACGTCCAGCCAGGGGTAGTCGGCCGCCAGCCGCTGGGTGCTGCTGAGCAGGAATTCCCGGGAGATGTCGATGCCCAGGTAGCCGGCCGGGTGCATGGCTTCCAGCAGCAGGCGCACCTTGCGGCTGGCTCCGCTGCCCAGTTCGACCAGGGCGGCATCGCGTCCGGCCAGGCGCGCGATCTCACCAGCCGCCGTGGCGAGGATGGCCTCTTCGGTACGGGTGGGATAGTACTCGGGCTGCCGGGTGATGGCCTCGAACAGCTCGGAGCCGCGCTGATCGTAAAAATATTTCGGCGACAACGCCTTCGGGGTCTGGGCAAAGCCCTGGAGCACATCGTCCCGCAGCGAGCTGTCGGCGACGCTCACCGGTTGCTGATCGAAGAAGCGCACGGCTAGGGCCATGGGTCAGACCTCTCTGGCCAGGCGCAGGCCGGAAAACTGCCAGCGCATGGTGGGATAGAAGAAGTTGCGATAGGAGGCGCGCACATGGTCCTGGGGCGTGGCGCAGCAGCCACCGCGCAGGACCATCTGGCCGGACATGAACTTGCCGTTGTATTCGCCCAGGCTGCCCGGCAGCGGTTTGAAGCCGGGGTAGGGGCGGAAGGCGCTGCCGGTCCATTCCCAGACATCGCCGAACAGCTGGCGCATGCCCTGGCCCGTGCTACCGACCGGCTGCAGGTGATCCTGCTCGACGAAGTTTCCCTGGATCGGCTGGCGCGCCGCCACGGTCTCCCATTCCGCCTCGGTGGGCAGCCGGGCGCCGGCCCAGCTGGCGTAGGCATCGGCTTCGTAGAAGCTCAGGTGGCAGACCGGTGCAGCCTGATCCACCGGAGTCAGGCCGCCCAGGGTGAAGTGATGCCAGACGCCATCGAGCTTCTGCCAGTACAGCGGCGCCTGCCAGCCGAGGCTGCGGATGGCCGCGGCGCCGTCGGACAGCCAGAGATCGCTGCGGCCGTAGCCATTGTCTTCGATGAAGGCCAGGTATTCGCCATTGGTGACCAGCCGATCGGCCAGCTGGAAGTCATCGACGAACTGGCGGTGGACCGGCGTCTCGCAATCGAAGGCGAAGCCGTCGCCGCCATGGCCGACATGCCGGACGCCGCCTGGATGGCTTTCCCAGCCCAGGGGCGCTATCGGCGCTGTGGGCCCCTTGGCCAGGTCGGCGCGATAGACCGGGTGCAGGGGGTTCTGCGCCAGGATGTGCTTGATATCCATGAGCAGCAATTCCTGGTGCTGCTGCTCGTGGTGCAGACCCAGCTCCAGGCGTCGGGCGATCTCGACGGCGTGTTCGGCGGGCGGCGCGCTGAGCAGTTCGGCCATGGCCGTGTCCACCGCCGCACGAAAGCGATAGACGTCGTCCACGCCCGGTCGCGACAGGTGCCCGCGGGCCGCCCGGGGAAAGGGCTTGCCATGGGTCTCGTAATAGGAGTTGAACAGGTAGTCGTAAGCCGGATTGGGCGTCTGGTAACCCTTGAGGAAGGGCTTGAGGATGAAAGCCTCGAAGAACCAGGTGACGTGGGCCAGGTGCCATTTCGGCGGACTGACGTCGGCCATGCTCTGGATGACGTAATCCTCGACGGTGAGCGGGGCGCACAGGGCCTCGCTGGCCCTGCGCACGCGCTGGAAGCGGTCGAGCAGGGTGGTGGCGGTGTCACTCGCTGCGGGCAGCTCGCGGGCGAGAGGATTCATGGCGTTCTCCCTGGTCGGCCTTTTGGTTGTCAGGAAACCGACCGGACGCCATAAGTTTAGTTCGCCCGGTTATGACGGGCGGTCTCGCTTGCCGCTCTCTACCACCAGGTTTCCAGCTGCACACCGAAGTTGTTGCCGTGGCGGGCATCGCCGAAGGCACCGCTGTCGGACAGCGCCGTGCCGGCCACGGCAGCGTCCTGGGCGCCGCGGTTCCAACTGGCGTAGGTCCAGTAGAGGCGGATCTCCGGCCGGTCCATCAGCCCCATGCCGCCCAGCGCCAGGGTCGGCGCCACGGTGACCTTGTTCAGCGTGCGGGTTGCACCACTGTCGGGGTGGATCTGGTCGTGGCCGAACTCCACCTGCAGCTTGAACAGCCGGGTGAAGGCATAGCTGGGCCGCACGCCAAAGGAATACCAGGTCTGGCCGCCATCGCCCGGCGCCCGGTCGCGCTGGTAGAGCGCCAGCAACTGGCCGCCGAAGCGCGGGGTGAGCTGCCAGCGCGGCGATTCGAGTACGCGCAGGCTTTCGTAATCCCGGTCGGCGGTCAGGCTGCCGGTGGCGCCCAGACCGGTGCCCGGACCGCGGCCGTATTGCACGGTGAAGACATTGACCCCGCCAAAGAACTGCGACTGCTTGTGCTCGGCGGTGGCCGACCAGCCGCTGTGGGCGTTCTGCACCTGGCCGGCGCGCTGGATATAGGACAGCCCCAGTTCGATCTCGCCACCGGGATTGGTCTTGATGCCGCCCAGGTTCAGGTCGTGGCGATTGGCCTTGTCCGGCTGGTCGACGTTGTCTTCGCGACTGAAGGCGTAGCTCAGTCGCAGCCCGCTGTCGCCCAGGCCGTAGTCCTCCACGCCGAAACCGGTGCCGCTCGGATTCCAGTAGTAGAAGTCGTTGATATGGATGTCGTGACGCTTGTAGTAGCGGCGACCGGCCCAGAGTCCGCCGCCATTGAGCGCCGGCAGGCTGAGACTGGTCCAGATCTGCGGCAGGCGGACGTTGCCGTTGTCGCCACTGAAGGTGGGGGTCTGGTCATAGACGTTGTAAAGGCTGGCCATGCCGTGCACCTTGAGTTCGGTGCCATCGACGCCCTTGTACAGGGTCTGGTGCAGTTCGAGTTCCCAGTAGGTCTCGCATTCATTACCCAGGCGGTACTTGGCGGGTGCCCCGGGCAGCTGGAAGCAGCTCTGCTTGCCGCCTTCCGCAGCGCCACCGACACCTACCCGGCCGTAGCCGCTGAATTCCAGCGCCACGGCGTTCAGTGGCAGGCTGCCGGCAAGCAGGGCGAGGCAGGCGGCGGTGCCGGCCTGGCGAAAAACTCTACTCATACCCAAAAATCCCTCTGTGGTTTGGCGAACGCCGATCGGACCTGATGCCAGGTCGACAAGTTGCGCGAAAACCTCGTCCTATCAAGGACTTGGATCGAGATCGAGACCTGGGCGAACAGGGTCGAGAGCGGTGGCCTAAAGAGAATGGTTGACGACCAGGCCTCCCGCTGGCGACGCTGGGGTTTTTGGCCAGGGAAAGTATTACAAGATGAAACCGACGCTGCTGATGGCCCCGCAATTGCCCCAGGGACTGGTTGACCAACTCGAGGCTCACTACCGGGTACTGGGTCCCTTTCCTTCAGCCGATCCTGCGGCCTTGCCTGTCGGTGCCGAGGAGGCGGTGGCCCTGCTGACCATTGGCGGCCTGCCGACTCGCGCGGCCTTGCTCGACGCGCTCCCGGCGTTGCGCCTGGTGGCCTGCTATGGCACCGGCTACGAGGGCGTGGAGCTGGCGGCCTGTCGCGAGCGCGGCATCGCCGTGACCACCGCCGGTGACGCCAACGCCACCGCCGTGGCGGAATTCACCTTTGGCCTGATCCTGGCCAGCGCCCGTCGCCTGTTGCAGGGCGATGCCTTCGTCCGCAGCGGTCGCTGGCAGGGCAATGCCGTCGAGCGCATGCCCCAGGTCCCGGGCCTGGCCGGGCGGCGCCTGGGCATCTATGGCCTGGGCGAGATCGGTCGGCGCATCGCCCGCCGCGGTGAGGCCTTCGACATGGAGATCGGCTACTTCAATCGCTCGCCGCGGGAGGGGCTGGACTATGCCTATCACGGCAGTCTGCTGGAGCTGGCGCGCTGGAGCGATGTGCTGGTGGTGGCGGTCCGCGCCAGCGCCGAGACCGTGGGCGCGGTGGATGCCGGGGTCCTGGCCGCGCTTGGTGCGGAGGGCCATCTGGTCAATATCTCTCGCGGCAGCGTGGTCGACGAAGAGGCCCTGGCCGAGGCCTTGGAGCAGGGAGTGATCGCCGGCGCGGCGCTGGATGTCTTCGCCCGCGAACCCGAGGTGCCCGAACGCCTGCGCCAGCAGCCCAACCTGGTGCTCAGCCCCCATGTCGCGGCCAATGCGGCCTCGGCCCAGCAGGCCCAGCAACAGGTGATGCTGGCCAACCTCGAAGCCATGCTGGAGGGGGGCGAATTGCGCAATCGCATCGCCTGAGAGCCTGTTGAAAGTCTGCTGCGCGTCGGCCAAACGGCGTTGAATACACCCTGGATCGCCAGCCCGGTCGGAATGCTCATTTACCACTCGTAAACTCGCACGCGAGCTCGGTCCGCTTCCTCAGGTCTCTTCGTCTTGTTTGGCTCTAGCTCGCTAGACTTCAAACAGGCTCTTGTTCGCCACCGGTCGGCTTGGGTTGTGGCCCCTGCTAGCCACTCCCATATTGAGCGCATGACCTCGAACTCGCCTGCCGCCGTCCTGGCGGACTTTCACGACGCGCCGCGCAGCTGGTTCACGACGCGCTTTCCCGCCCCGACCGAGGCGCAGCTGCAGGCCTGGCCGGCCATTCGCGCCGGCGCCTCGGTGCTGGTGGCGGCCCCCACCGGCTCGGGCAAGACGCTGACCGCCTTCTTCGCCGTGCTGGATGGCCTGGTCCAGGAGGCGTTGCAGGCAGACGGCCTGCCCGAGGCCTGTCTCTGGCTCTATGTGTCCCCGCTCAAGGCCCTGTCCAACGACATCCGCCTCAATCTCGAAGAACCCCTGGCCGGCATCGGCGCGGCGCTGGACGCGCGGGGGTTGCCGCCGCTGGCATTGCGCACGGCGGTGCGTACCGGCGATACCCCGCAAAAGGAGCGGGCGGCCATGCGCCGGCGGCCGCCGCACCTGCTGGTCACCACGCCCGAATCCCTCTATGTGCTGCTGGGTTCGGATTCCGGGCGACGAATGCTGGCCAGCGTGCGCGGCGTCATCGTCGACGAGATCCATGCCATCGCCGATGGCAAGCGCGGCAGCCACCTGACCCTGAGCCTGGCGCGCCTGGAAGCCCTCACCGGGCAGCCGCTGCAGCGCATCGGTCTGTCGGCCACCCAGAAGCCGCTGGCCGCCGTGGCCGCCTTTCTGGTCGGGCGCGATGCCCAGGGCCAGCCCCGCCCCTGTACGGTGATCGACATCGGCCACCAGCGCGCCCGCGACCTGGCGCTGGAAGTGCCGCCCATTCCCCTGGAGGCCCTGCTGTCCACCCAGGCCTGGGAGCTGGTCTACGACCGCCTGGCCGAACTGGCCGAGGCGCACCGCACCACCCTGGTGTTCGTCAACACCCGTCGCCTGGCCGAGCGCATGGCGCGCCAGCTGTCGGATCGCCTCGGCAGCACCCAGGTCGCCGCCCACCACGGCAGCCTGGCCCGGGAGCAGCGACTGGACGCCGAGCAGCGCCTCAAGCGCGGCGAATTGCGCCTGCTGCTGGCGACCGCTTCCCTGGAGCTGGGCATCGACATCGGCGAGGTCGACCTGGTCTGCCAGATCGGCTCGCCGGGTTCCATCGCCGCCTTTCTGCAACGGGTCGGTCGGGCCAACCACCAGGTCGGCGGCCTGCCCAAGGGACGGCTGTTTCCCACCTCGCGGGACGACCTGGTGGAGTGCGTGGCGCTGCTCGACTGCGTGCGTCGCGGTGAGCTGGATACCCTGCACATCCCCGTGGCGCCCCTGGACGTCCTGGCCCAGCAGCTGGTGGCCGAGGTCGCCTGCCAGGAGTGGTCGGAAGCGGGCCTGCTGGCCGTGCTGCGCCAGGCCGAGCCCTATGCGGCGCTGAGCGAGGCCGATTATCGGGCCGTGGTGGAGATGCTCAGCCAGGGCTATACGGATCGCCGCGGTCCGCGCGCCGCCTATGTTCATCGGGACGCGGTCAACGGTCTCCTGCGTGGCCGCCGGGGCGGCAAGGCGACTGCGGTGATGAGCGGCGGTACCATCCCGGAGAGCGGCGATTTCAGCGTGCTGCTCGAACCCCAGGGCCATACCGTCGGCAGCGTCAACGAGGACTTCGCCTTCGAAAGCCTGGTGGGCGACGTCTTCCAGCTGGGCAACACCGCCTACCGCATCGTCAAGATCGAAGGCAGCAAGGTGCGGGTGGAGGATGCCAGGGGACAGCCGCCCAATATCCCCTTCTGGCACGGCGAGGCGCCGGGGCGCAGCGATGAGCTGTCGGCCGGCCTGGCGCGGTTGCGCGCGGAACTCGAACCCCTGCTGCCCGCGGCCGGCGAACCTCCGGAACCGGCCATCGCCCGCCTCGGCGCGGCCTATGCGCTGGAGGAGGGCGCGGCGCGCCAGCTGGTGGACTATCTCGGTCGGGCACGCCAGGCGCTGGGCGCCTTGCCGACCCAGCAGACCCTGGTGATGGAGCGTTTTTTCGACCAGGCCGGCGGTATGCAGCTGATCATCCATGCGCCCTTCGGCAGCCGTATCAACCGCGCCTGGGGCCTGGCCCTGCGCAAGAGATTCTGCCGCAATTTCAATGTCGAGCTGCAGGCGGCAGCCACCGAGAACGCCCTGATTCTCTCGCTGGCAACCAGCCACAGCTTCATGCTCGACGAGGTCTGGCGCTACCTGCATCCGGCCACCGCCGAGACCGTGCTGATCCAGGCGCTGCTCGACGCCCCGCTGTTCGCCGTGCGCTGGCGCTGGAATGCCACCACGGCCCTGGCCCTGCCGCGCTTCAGCGCCGGGCGCAAGGTGGCCACCCAGGTGCAGCGCATGCGCAGCGAAGACCTCCTGGCCACGGTCTTTCCCGAGCAGGTCGCCTGCCTGGAAAATCTCGCCGGCGAGCGGCAGGTGCCGGATCATCCGCTGGTCCGCCAGACCCTCGACGACTGCCTGCACGAATCCCTCGACAGCCGTGGCTGGCTGGCCCTGCTGGAACGTATCACCGGTGGCCAACTGACCCTGCTGAGCCGCGACCTGCCCGGACCTTCGCCACTGGCTGCCGAGGTGCTCACGGCCAAACCCTATGCCTATCTGGACGACGCTCCCGTCGAAGAGCGGCGGACCCTGGCGGTGCAGAATCGCCGTTTCGGCGGCGCCGATCCGGACGAGCTGGGCGCCCTGGATCCGGCGGCCATCGACCTGGTTCGGGCGGAGGCCTGGCCGCGGCTGGAGAGCGCCGATGACCTGCACGAAGCCCTGCTCGGCGTCGGCTTTCTCACCGAGGCGGAGCTGGCCCCCCACCAGACCCAGGCTCGCCAGTTGGTCAAGGCCGGGCGGGCAGGGCGGTTGCGGCTGCCGGCGGCGACCCTCTGGATCGCGGCCGAGCGACTGCCGTTGTTCCAGGTGCTGTTTCCAGGCGCCGCCACGGAGCCGGTGCTCAGTGCGCCGCCAGGTTTCGCGGCGCCCGCGGATGCCGAGGCGGCCCTGGTCGAGGTGCTGCGCGCGCGCCTCACCGCGCTGGGTCCGGTAGGCCAGGAGGAGCTGGCCGCCAGCCTCGGGTTGCCAGCAGCGCAGCTCACGCCGGCGCTGCTGGCCCTGGAGGGCGAGGGCTATGTCCTGCAGGGGCGCTTCACCACGGCAGGCAAGGCTGTGGAATGGTGCGAGCGGCACCTGCTGGCGCGGATTCATCGCTACACCCTGGGGCGGCTACGCAAGGCCATCGAGCCGGTGGCCCTGGCCGACTACCTGAGATTCCTGCTGGAGCACCAGCAGCTGGCCGGTCCGGCGAGCCTGAGAGGCAACGAGGGCCTGGAGCAGGTGATCGGCCTGCTGGAAGGCTTCGAGGTCGCCGCCGCCGGCTGGGAAGGCGAGATCCTGCCCAGTCGCCTGCCGGACTATCAGTTCACCTACCTCGATGACCTCTGCCGCGCCGGTCGCGTGGTCTGGCTGCGCCTGCCCCAGGCGGGGCGGGGCGGTAGCGGACCGGTCAAGGGTTCGCCCATCGTCCTGCTGCCGCGGCGACACCTGGCCGACTGGAACAGCCTGACCGAGCCCACCGGCAGCGAGATGCTGTCACCCAAGGCGCAGCGGGTGCTGGAGGTGCTGACGCAACGCGGTGCCTCCTTCTTCGATGAGCTGCTCGGCGCGGCGCGCCTGCTGCGCAGCGAACTGGAGACGGCCCTGGGCGAGCTGGTGGGAGTCGGTGCGGTCAACGCCGACAGCTTCGCTGGTCTGCGCGCCCTGCTGCAGCCGGCGGCCAAGCGCGGCAGCGGTCGCAGCGGTTTGCGCCGCGGGCGCATGGCACTCTATGGCGGGATGGAGGATGCCGGCCGCTGGGTCGCCTTGCGGCCGGCCGAGGCGCCGGACGATGCGCGGCTGCCAGATGCGCTGCTGGAGCGCCTGGTCGGGCTGCTGCTGCGTCGCTATGGCGTGCTCTGCTGGCAACTGCTGCAGCGGGAGAGCGCCGTTTTGCCGCCCTGGCGCGATCTCCTGCGTGCCTGCCATCGCCTGGAAGCCCGCGGCGAGATCCGCGGTGGTCGCTTCATTGCCGGGCTCTCCGGCGAGCAATTCGCCGATCCGGCCGCCATCGCCCCCCTGCGCGAGTGGCGCCAGCGCCCGGCGGAAGACCTGTGGGTGTGCGTCTCGGCGCTGGATCCGCTCAACCTGGTCGGTACCCTGCTGCCCGGCGCCAAGATACCCGCCGTGGCCGGCAATCGCCTGCTCTATCGCGACGGAGTGCCCATCGCCGCGCGGGTAGGAACCAGGGTCAGCTGGCTGGTGGAGCTGGAAGCCGGGGAACAGGTGCGGGCGCGGCAGGCCCTGCAGCAACTGGGGCGGGAACGACCCCAGGTCGGCATCGGGCGCAGCCTGCTGCGGCAGTAAAGACTAGAAGAAGGGGTGCGAGGCCTTGAGCATCAGGGCGCTGTCGCAGTAGGTGTTGTGGCCCGAATACACCGAGCAGTCGGCCCCTCTCAGGCTGGTGCCGCTGTAGGTCAGGTTGAACAGGGTATTCACCCACTTGCGACTCAGATTCACCGACCAGTCGTTGAAACTGCGCACCATGCCGCCGCTGTCGAGGGTCGAGGGCACATCCAGCACATAGTTGGTGTACTTGAGCGAGACCCCGGTCTTGATCAGCGGCAACGTCCCCAGATCGGCATAGAGCGAAGCGTTGTGGCGCCCCGGGTCATTGGCGAAGGCCGCGCCCAGGCGCTTGCCATAGACGGTCATCCCGGAATACAACTCGCGGCTGGGATCGACGTTCTGGATCAGGTTGCTGTAGTTGATCACGCCCAGCTCATAGCCATAGCCAGGGGCGAAGCGGTGCTTGTAGCCCGCGTAGGTGTCCATCTCTAGCAACGGCGCATCCGCGGACGAAGCATTGTTGGTCGTCCACTGGCCGAAATACAGCCCGCTGTCGTGGGTGAGATCGAAGCCCCCGCCCATGCCGGCGGAGTTGGGCGCGACCAGACCCTGAGCCATGCTGCGTGACGGCGCCGTGCCCATCTTCAGATCGAAATCCCCTACCTCGCGCTGCATGCCCCAGGTGGCCGCCAGCGCCGGACTGGCCAGCAGCCCGAGCGCGATGAAGAGAGGTAAGGATCTGGTCATGGGAGCACTCCTGCCGTGCCGGTCACGCTAACTGGAGAAAGAATGTGATGGGGATAACAACAAGCAGGGAGAACATCGAGGTGCGAGCACCCTGATGACATCGTTGTTATTGGATGAGAAACCGCGGCTAACCCGTTATCGTCCGGCGATGATAACCAACGACGGTGGCATATTTTCACCATTCGTCAGTTTCCAGGTCGAGAATTGAACTCGATAGCAATATCAAGACCGACAGATTTGATATGGGTTCCGATAACAATCGGCAGCGCCTGACCAGGCGAGCGTCGGAGCGGCACCGGCACTGTCTTCGGGCAAAAGACACACTTTTTGACAAAGCGCCGCCCTGTTGCGACGAACAACCGCACGTGGGTGGATTGAATCGACCAGGAAAGACTCAATATTGTGGAGGAGGGCAGCAAGGTCTGCCCGCTATGGCTGTCCCTGATTGAGCGCTGGCTCGAGGAGTTTCCATGAACGACCGTATACAAGCTCTGATGCTGGACCTGCTCGCGCGACTCGGTCTGGTCAAGGCCATCCCGATTCCCAGCCGTGAACGCGAGCAGCTGGCTGCCCAGCGTCGTCGCCAGCAGCAGCGCCGCTAAGCGTTACCGGCCTTGACGGGCGCGAAGCCGGTCGGCTGGAGCCGCCCGGTTCGCGCGCGGTCCCCCGAGCGGGGACCCAGGCTTACTTGAGGTTGCCGCTGAGGAACTGGCGCAGGCGCTCGCTACGCGGGCTCACCAGCACTTCGCTCGGCGGACCTTCTTCCTCCACCACCCCCTGGTGCAGGAACAGCACCTGAGAAGACACCTCGCGGGCGAACGCCATCTCGTGGGTCACCATGAGCATGGTACGTCCCTCTTCCGCCAAGGCGCGAATCACCTTCAGCACCTCGCCGACCAGCTCCGGGTCGAGCGCCGAGGTGGGCTCGTCGAACAGCATGATTTCCGGCTCCATGGCCAGGGCGCGGGCGATGGCCACCCGCTGCTGCTGGCCACCGGAGAGGAAGGCCGGATACTGATCAGCGACCCGCGCTTGCAGACCGACCTTGTCCAGGTACTTGCGCGCGCGTTCTTCGGCTTCCGCCTTGCTGATGCCCAGCGCCTTGCGCGGCGCCAGGGTGATGTTGTCCAGCACGCTCAGGTGACTCCAGAGATTGAAGTGCTGGAAGACCATGGCCAGGCGGGTGCGCAGATTCTGCAGCTGGGCCGCGTCGGCCACCCGGACGGCGCCGCGATCCTCGGCCATGCGGATGGTCTCGCCATCCAGGGTCATGGTCACGGCATTGGGCTGCTCGAGGAAGTTGATGCAGCGCAGGAAGGTGCTCTTGCCCGAGCCACTGGCGCCGATCAGGCTGACCACATCGCCGGTCTTGGCCTTGAGCGAGACGCCCTTGAGCACTTCGTGGTCGCCGTAACGCTTGTGCAGGCCTTCGACGGTCAGTTTGTACATGGATAGGAATTCCACAGCTGAAAAGGGGTAGGGGTCACGGCGAGAGCAGGTAGCCGCTGCGATAGGCCTCGGTGCCCGCCACATGGGCGATCACCATGCCGGCCGTGGCCATGCGGCGATTGGAACGCGCATAGAGGATGCCGGCGACCGCGCTGCGGACCTCTTCGACGCGGTCGCTGATGGGGTCCACGACCTGCGCCAGCACCTGGCCGACCGCGATGCGCTCGCCCACCTGGGCCTTGAGCACCAGCACGCCACCCTGGGTGGTCGCCACGGGCTCCACGGCCGCCAGCGGCGTGGCCGGTTGCAGCAGCGGCGGCAGGGGGGCGGCGGCGCCGCTCAGAAAGCCCTGGTGGCGCAGGTAGTTGACGATGGCCTCGGCATCCGCCGCGGCGAGTTCGTCACGCACGTCCAGCTGGCCGCGCAGCTCCAGGGTCACCGACAGGCTGCCCAGGGGCAGGCGCTCGCCAAAGCGCTGGTTGAGGTTCCACCAGAGCAGGGTGAAGCATTCGTCGAAGGACTGGCCGCCCGAATCGGTGGCGAGCAGGCTGGCTTCGGAACCGAAGTAGCGCGCCAGCGGCTCGACCTGGGGCCAGGCTTCCGGCGTGGTGTAGAGGTGGGCGACCGCGTCGAAATCGCAGTGCAGATCGAGCACCACCTCGGCGTCGCAGGCCAGGCGCTGCAGGGTCAGGCGCTGACTGTCGAGCTGGGTGGTGGCGGCTTCCCCGGCCAGGGCGGTGCGGAAGGCCTCGCGCACCAAGGCCTGGTTGGCGCTCACGTCGTCACCGAGGCGTTCGGCGATGGCGGCTTCGACCTGGGCGGTCATGTCGCGGAAGCGGCGATTGAAGTTCTGCCCGCTTTCCAGCTCGTAGCGACCGAGGTGGACGTCGGCGACCTGCTGATCCTGGCCGATGGGGTTGGCCACCGGTACCAGGACCACCTCCGCCAGGAGTTCACCGGCGGCTTCCAGCGCCCGGAGGCGCTGCTTGAGGTGCCAGGCGGTGAGCATGCCGGGCAGTTCGTCGGCATGCAGCGAGGCCTGGATATAGACCTTGCGGCCACTGTCGGCGGGACCGAAGTGGAAGCTGTGGATGCAGCGCTCGGTGCCCGGGACCGGGGCGACCAGCGGATGGGTGAGATGGCGCATGACAACTCCGGGGCCGCGCCGGGCGCGGCCGCTTGGGTCAGTGGGTCGGGCCGAGGAAGGCCAGCCAGCGGCGCTCCGCCAGGCGGAACAGGCCGATCAGGATGAAGGACACCGCCAGGTACAGCAACGCGGCCAGGCCGAAGGCCTGGAAGGTCAGGAAGGTGGCGGTGTTGGCGTCGCGGGCGATCTTGAGCAGGTCCGGCACCGTGGCGGTGAAGGCCAGGGTGGTGGAGTGCAGCATCATGATGACTTCGTTGCTGTAGAAGGGCAGCGAGCGGCGCAGCGCCGAAGGTAGGATGACATGCACGTACAGGCGCCAGCCATCCAGGCCGTAGGCCTTGGCCGCCTCGACCTCGCCGTGGGGGGTGTTGCGGATGGCCCCGGCGAAGATCTCGGTGGTGTAGGCGCAGGTATTCAGGGCGAAGGCCAGGATGGTGCAGTTCAGGCCGTCGCGGAAGAAGCTGCCCAGCATCGGCTGGTCGCGCACGAAGCCCAGGCTGTAGATGCCGGTGTAGCAGATCAGCAGCTGCAGATAGAGCGGGGTGCCACGGAAGACGTAGGTATAGAAGCCGATCGGCCAGCGCAGCCAGCGGCGCTCCGAGACCCGGGCCACCGACAGCGGCACCGAGACGATGAAGCCGATCACCACCGAGGCCACCAGCAGCCAGAGGGTCATGGCCAGGCCGGTGATGTGGTAGCCATCGGTCCACAGCAGGGGTTTCCAGTATTGCTGCAGGAGTTCGATCATCGCTTGGCCTCCCGCACGCCGACGTGATAGCGCCGTTCCAGGGCCCCGAGGATGGCGTTGGTCATGGCGGTGATGAGCAGATAGATGACGCCGGCGACGATCAGGAAATAGAACAGCTTGAAGGTGCCCTTGCCGGCCTCCTGGGAGGCGCGGACCAGATCGGCCAGGCCGATGATGGAGACCAGCGCGGTGGCCTTGAGCAGCACCTGCCAGTTGTTGCCGATGCCGGGCAGCGCGAATCTCATCATCTGCGGAAAGGTGATCAGGGTGAAGGTCTGCCAGCGGCTCAGCCCGTAGGCCAGGGCGGCCTCGCCCTGACCGCGCGGCACGGCGAGGATGGCGCCGCGAAAGGTCTCGGTGAAGTAGGCGCCGTAGATGAAGCCGAGGGTGGCGATACCGGCGGCCATGGGATCGATGTCGATGTAATCCCAGCCCATGTAGTCGGTGAGGGCGCCCAGCCAGTTCTGCAGGCTGTAGAAGATCAGCAGCATCAGCACCAGATCGGGCACGCCACGGATCAGGGTGGTGTAGCTCTGGGCAATGAAGCGCAGGGGCGCGAGGCGCGACAGCTTGGCCGAGGCGCCGAGCAGGCCGAGGATGACCGCCACGATCAGCGCGAAGCCGGCGAGCTTGAGGGTCGTCAGGGTGCCTTCCAGGATCAGCGGGCCGTAGCCATGCAGGCTGAGCGTGCCCAGTCCGATGGACTGCAAGAAGGAGTCGAAGGAATTCTGCTGCATGCGTCTTGGGAAAATCGCCTGGTGAGGCCGCCGGCGCGGTGGGCGCCGGCGGTCATACGTAAAACGCCCCCGGTGGCACCGGAGGCGTTTGCCGAACCGACCTTACTTGGGATCGTAGAGGTTCAGGTCGCCGAAGTACTTCTTCTGGATCTTGTCGTAGGTGCCGTCGGCGTGGATGGCCGCGATGCCCTTGTTGACGAAGGTCTTGAACTCGTCGTTGCCCTTGCGGATACCGATGGCGGTATCGGCCGGCAGCAACTCGTCATGGATGGCGGTGTTGGTGTAGCCCTTGCCCTGGGGCGACTTCATGAAGCCACCTTCGGCCTGCAGCATGTCCTGCATGGCGACGTCGATACGACCGGACACCAGGTCGGCATAGACCTGATCCTGGTTCTGGTAGCTCTGGACGTTGACGCCGTTGGGCGCCAGTTTCTGCTTGGCGAAGGTTTCCTGGATGGTGCCCTGCTGCACGCCCACGGTCTTGCCCTTCAGGCTTTCCGCGGTGGCCTGCAGGTTGGCGCCTTCCTTGGTGACCATGGAGGAGGGGCCCGACCACAGCAGGTCGGAGAAGTCGATCTGTTCGGCACGCGCCGGGGTCTTGGTCAGCGAGGACAGGATGCCGTCGAACTTGCGCGCGCGCAGGCCGGGAATCAGGCCGTCGAAGTCACTCACCACCCACTTGCACTTCACCGCCAGCTTTTCGCAGATGGCGTTGCCCAGCTCGATGTCGAAGCCGACGAAGCTGCCATCGGCGGCCTGGGATTCGAAGGGCGGATAGGTGGTATCCACACCGAAGCGGATCTCTTTCCATTCCTTGGCCATCGCCGAACCGGCGGCCAGACACAGGGCGAGCGCAGAGAGAGTCAGCCAGCTTTTTTTCATGTCGGATCCTAGTGCGAATGTGGATGAAATCATGGCGCCAGTACGACGCCCGTGCCCTCGCGGGAGCAATAAGCTTACCAGTCGGCGAAGATCGTCCCAAATCTGTACGCGGTTGCCGCGTTGGTTACATCCTGTAGCAGCCGACCCCGCCGAGCGGCGCGCATTATGCACCGGAAAGGCGCGGCTTTCCTGCCCGGCGCGGACGAACGCACCGCTTTGGGTCTAAAAAAATACGCATGCGCCAAAGGTGGGCAGAAAGGTAGCAGAAGACCCGTTTCGCTAAGACATCGTATCTGTTCGGTAGCAATCACGGAGTACAGCTGTGTGCAAAGGAAACGGGAGTGAAGCCGGATGAACTGTGGAGACAAGACCACACATCTAAACAACATTGAGGTGGCATCTGCCGCTCAGGCCACCGCGATCGCCCAAGGTTTCCAGGCGTTTGTCAGCGCCCAGCATCCGCAGTTGGCTGACGAGTCAGCCGATGTCCCACTGCAGCTGGTCATCGTCGAGCATTCCCGGGTCATAGCCGGTCTTCTAGGTCGTGTGTTCTGGAAGGGGCTGGAGATCGAGGTGCTCTGGGTAGACCAGGGGCATCGCCAGCGCGGACTGGGTCGGCAACTCCTGCAGCGAGCGGAAGCTGAGGCGCGCATCCAGGGCGCTCAGGTGGCTTATCTACGCACCGCCCAGGCAGCGGCCTTCTATGAGCGGTGTGGCTACCAGCATTGCGGCTACCTACCACGACCGCTGGGGACAGGCCTGCACAGCTACCACAAGGTAATGGGCTAGCCGGTGGCGCGGAGCCTGGGCAGGTTGCTGGCGCTGGTCTTCCTGGCCGCGCTCTATGGGGCGCTGCATGACCAGCTCAGCTACGGCCTGGGTCCGGATTACTTCGATTGCCTGAAATTTTCGCAATTCGGGCTGCTCGATAGCGACCTGGCGGCCCGCTGGCGAGTGGCCCGGGTGGGTCTCCAGGCCGGCGCGGCGGCAGGACTGCCCCTGGGCCTGGCGCTGCTCTGGTTGGCGCGTGGACGTCCTGTCGGTGACCGTTATCTCTGGCGCGGCAGCGCGGCCGTGCTGCTCGGGGCGCTGGGTTGCGCCGTGCTGGGCCTGGGCCTGGGTTGGCTTGCCCTGGAGCTGGGCAGCGTCCTGCGGGTGCCGGACTGCGTGCAGGACCGCAGAGGTTTCCTGCTGGCGGCCTGGATGCACGATGGCAGCTACCTGGGCGCCCTGCTGGCTTTGCTGGTGTTTGCCTGGCGCAACCGGCTGCGCCGCTGAAACCGCGCGAGGATTCGCGCGACGCCGGCTTCCAGCGCCAGAAAGAGCAGGGCGACCGTACCGCCGAGCAGGGTGCTGCCGATCCGCTCACGGGCGATGCTCGCCTCGGGGGCGCCGGCCAGGGCGACCATCAGCACCGTGGTGCCGGTGATGAACAGCGTCTGCAGCGAATAGCGACCGTCCTGCAGCAGATAGGCGCCCGCCGCACACAGCAGGCAGGCAGCGGCCAGGACGGCAGGCGTGTTGTCGAGCCAGACCACCGCGCCCGCCAGCAGGCAACCGGCCAGGGTGCCGCCCAGCCGACCCAGGCCACGCCGCCAGGTATCGCCCAGCCGCGGCTTGAGCACCAGCAGGGCGGTCATCGGCGCCCAGTAGCCGTGGCCGTAATCGAGCAGGCCGGTCAGGGTCTGGCAGAGGGCGACCACGGCGGCGGCATAGAAGCCGTAGCGGCCGAGCCGAAATCTGTCTTCGAACAGCACCACCACCTCCCTGAGATGGGCCTTGAGGGAACCGGTGCGCAGCCGCCATTGGGAGCGATAGAGGGCCTTTTGTACGAGGGCGAAGAACAGCAGTTGCAGCAGTCCGCCGCCGAGCACCAGGCCACCCCGCAGCAGGGCCTGGTGGAGATCACCGGGAAAGCCGCCGGCTACCAGCAGGGCCACCGTCCACTGCTGGGTGATCCACCAGGGTCCATTGCCCACGGCGAACAGCCAGGCGCAGCAGGCCGCCCACAGGGCGCCGGCCAGGACCAGCGCCGGCAGCTGATGACCCAGCAGGGAGCCAACCACGGCGGAAAAGGCCATGCCCAGCGCCGCCACCAGCATGGGCGCCAGGGGCTCGGCGGCAAAGCTCTTGTAGGCGCCGAAGCCGACGGTATAGGCGCCACCCAGGGCCACCACGCAGGGGAGCCAGGCCCCGGTCCACCCGCCGGTGAGCAGGATCGCCGCCAGGGCTGGCAGGCAGGCGAGCGCCAGGGCCCAGCGCGGTTCCCGCGGCGAGCCCAGGGCGCCATCGGTCACCGGCGGCGCGGTCTGGCCGGCCATGGCTAGGCCAGCAGATTCTGCAGGATGTCGAGGGTGTCCGCTTCGGCCACCGGCTTGTCGTGGCGCCAGCGCAGCATCCGTGGAAAGCGCACGGCGACACCGCTCTTGTGGCGCTTGGACAGGGCGATGCCCTCGAAACCCAGCTCGAACACCAGGGTCGGCTCGACGCTGCGTACCGGACCAAATTTCTCCACGGTGGTGCGCCGGACGATGGCGTCCACCTTGCGCATCTCTTCGTCGGTGAGGCCGGAGTAGGCCTTGGCGAAGGGCACCAGGGTGCGTTCGCTACTCTCCGGCGGACCGTCCCAGACGGCGAAGGTGTAGTCGGAATAGAGACTGGCACGCCGCCCATGGCCGCGCTGGGCGTAGATGAGCACCGCATCCACCGAGAAGGGATCGACCTTCCATTTCCACCAGGTGCCCATGTCCTTGGTGCGGCCGACGCCATACAGCGAATCCTTGGCCTTGAGCATCATCCCTTCGACCCCCAGGGTGCGCGAAGCCTCGCGCTGGCGGGCAAGGTCCTGCCAGTCTTTGCCGTGCAGCAGCGGCGAGGGGCGCAGCAGCGGACTGGCGCAGCGCGCCACTACCCCTTCCAGTTCGGCGCGACGCTCGCGTTGCGGGTGGCTGCGCAGGTCATGGCCATGCCATTCCAGCAGGTCGTAGGCGAGCAGGATGACCGGTACGTCTTCGAGGATCTTCTTGCCCAGGGTCTTGCGCCCGATGCGTTGCTGCAGCAGCGCGAAGGGCTGCACGCCGAAGGGGATGGGCGCGGCCGGATCGCGGCCGTCCTGCTGCTCGCTCACTTCCTCGCTGCTGAGCAGGGCGTCGGGCGCGGCGTCTTCCTTCCAGACCACGATCTCGCCGTCGATGACAGTGCCATCGGGTAGCGATTCCGCGAGGGGATGCAGTTCGGGAAAGCGATCGGTGACCAGATCCTCACCCCGCGACCAGATCCACAGGCGACCGTCGCGCTTGACCAGCTGGGCGCGGATGCCGTCCCACTTCCATTCCACCTGCCAGTCCTCGGCCGGCCCCAGTTGCGCCTCGAACTGCTCAACCGGCAATTGCAGGGCGTGGGCCAGAAAGAAGGGATAGGGCTGGCCGCCACGCTGGGCATGCTCGTCCGGACTTTCCGGGGCGACCAGGCGGGCATAGCCCTCGGCGGTGGGGCGGTGGGACAGATCGGTGTAGCCCACCAGGCGCTGGGCGACGCGCTTGGGGTCCAGGTCCGCCAGAGTGGCCAGGGCGCGGGTCACCAGCAGCTTGGAGACACCGACGCGGAACTCGCCGGTGATCAGCTTGATGCAGACCATCAGGCTCTGCCGATCCAGCTGGCCCCAGAGCGGCGGCAGGCGCTCGGCCAGCTCCTCCGGTGGTAGGCCGCGCAGGGGCAGCAGGTACTCCTCCAGCCAGAAGGCCAGGCCCTCGGCATTGGCGGCATCGGCGGTGGGAATCAGCAGTGCCATGGTTTCGGCCAGATCGCCCACCGCCTGGTAGCTTTCTTCGAACAGCCACTCGGGCAGCCCGGAGAGGGTCATGGTCAATTCACGCAGCTGCCGGGTCGGCACCAGCCGGCGGGGGCGGCCGCCGGCGAGGAAGTACACCGCCCAGGCGGCATCCGCCGCCGGGGCGCTGCCGAAATAGTCCACCAGCGCCGCGAGCTTGGCATTGCTGGAGGTGGTGGCGTCGAGACGCCCATAGAGTTCGGCGAAGGCCTTCATGCCTGGGCCTCCGCGGTGACGGGGGTATCGTCTTCCTCACCGTATTCGGTGGTGAAGCCCTGGGCGTCCAGGCTCTGGTCGCGCAGGTAGCGCACCAGGGTGGCGACCGAGCCATGGGTGACCATCACCCGCTCGGCGCCGGTCTGCTCGATGGCCCACAGCAGGCCCGGCCAGTCGGCGTGGTCGGAAAGCACGAAGCCGCGATCCACGCCGCGCCGGCGGCGGGTACCGCGCAGCATCATCCAGCCGCTGGCGAAGGCGTCGCTGTGCTCGCCGAAGCGGCGGATCCAGGTGCTGCCGCCGGCCGAGGGCGGCGCGATGATCAGCGCCTGGCGCAGCGTCGGGTCGCTCTTCTTGAAGTCGCCGGCATAGTGGGTTTCCGGGATGCGGATGCCGGCTTCGCGGTAGACCCGGTTCAGAGGCTCCACCGCACCATGGGCGAGGATGGGACCGATCTCCGGATCCAGGCCGTGCAGGAGCCGTTGCGCCTTGCCGAAGGCATAGCTGTAGAGCACGCTGGCCAACCCCCTGGCCTGGTTGGCGCGCCACCAGGCGTTGACCTCGGCAAAGATCTCCGCCTGGGGGCGCCAGCGATAGATCGGCAGGCCAAAGGTGGATTCGGTGATGAAGGTGTGGCAACGCACCGGCTCGAAGGGGGTGCAGGTGCCATCGGGTTCGACCTTGTAGTCACCCGAGGCCACCCAGACCTCGCCACGGTATTCCAGGCGCACCTGGGCCGAGCCCAGCACATGGCCGGCCGGGTGGAAGCTCAGCTTGACCCCGTGGTGATCGATGACCTCGCCGTATTCCAGGGTCTGGAGATTGATGTCGGCACCCAGCCGGGCGCGCAGGATGCCGGCGCTGCCGGAGGTGGCAAGATAGTGGCCGTTGCCCACCCGGGCATGGTCGCCGTGGCCGTGGGTGATGACCGAACGTTCCACCGGATGCCAGGGATCGATGTAGAAGTCGCCGGGCGGGCAATAGAGGCCGTCCGGTCGGGCGATGACGAGGTCCATGGGCGCCGCTCTGCTGGGGAATACCCATAGGAACGGCGGCCGGGCTCCGGAGTTCGCCGCTCAGGCCTGGGCGGCGAAGCTCAGGGCCTGTTGCAGGGCGGCCTGGCCGACCACCTCGCCGATCACCAGGATCGCCGGGCTGCGCAGCTGGAAGAGGGCGGCGTCCACCTGCAGGTCCTGCAGGGTCGAGCGGCACTCGCGCTGGTCCGGCAGGGAGGCGTTCTCGATCATGGCCACCGGTGTGGTCAGCGCGAGACCGCCGTCCAGCAGGCCCTGCTGGATTTCGGCCAGGCGGGCCACGCCCATGTAGACCACCAGCGTGGTACCAGTGGCGGCCAGGGCTGCCCAGTTGGGCGCCGTGTCGTCCTGGGTATGGGCGGTGACCAGGGTCACGCCGCGGGCCACGCCTCTCAGGGTCAGGGAGATGCCGCAGGCGGTGGCACCGGCCAGGCCGGCAGTGATGCCGTTGACGATCTCGCTGGCGACGCCACGGGCGGCCAGCCATTCGGCTTCCTCGCCGGCACGACCGAAGATGCAGGGATCGCCGCCCTTGAGCCGGGCCACGCAACGGCCCTGGCGGGCATAGCGCAGCATCAGCCGGTGGATGAAGGCCTGGGGCGTGGAGCGGCAGCCGCCGCGCTTGCCGACGCGGATCACCCGGGCGGTAGGGCAGTGTTCGAGCACCGCCGGATTGACCAGGTCATCGATCATCACCACCTCGGCCTCGCCCAGGGCGCGCACCGCCTTGAGGGTCAGCAGCTCGGGATCGCCGGGGCCGGCACCGATCAACCAGACTTTCCCGCTCATGTAGTGACCTCTCGTTTCCAGGGTGGCGACTGTAACGCAAAAAAAAGGCGTCCCGCTGCAAGCAGCTGGGACGCCTTTGTCCGGAGGGTCTTTCCTCGCCGTTGAAGAAAGACCTATGTGTATTGTGGAATTGCAGACTTCATGCCAAGGCGCAGATCCGTTCTTTCCGGCGGTTTACCGCTGGAAAGGGGGCAGCGGGCTGCCCCTTTTGGGCGCAGCGTGCTGCAAAGGAGGGCATGACGCCGCGAGGTCTTCAGTGCCGATAGAGCCAGAGCAGCACCAGCAGCAGATTCAGCAGCAGCGAACAGGCGGCCACGATCTGCCAGGTGCGCAGGGGATCGCGCTGCAGCAGCGGCAGCGGGCGGGCCAGGGGTTGGCGCTCGCCCTGCTCCAGCAGCAGCAGGGCTTCCTCGGCGGTTTCGAAGCGGTCGGCGGGGTCGACCGCCACGGCGCGCTGCAGCCAGTCGTCGAGCCAGGCCGGCGCATCCGGGCGCCGGCGCAGGACGCTGGCGGGCGCGCCGAAGCGGGGGCGCTGGAAGGGTTCCACCTCGCCGTAGGGATAGCCACCCGTCAGCAGCTGGTAGAGGGTCACCCCGGCCGCATAGAGATCCTGGGCCGGACTGGGCTCGGCGCCCTCGAAGGACTCCGGCGCCCGGTAGCTGGGAGTGCCCGGGCTGTCATGCAGATCCTCGGACAGCTGCGGACAGTAGGCCAGGCCGAAGTCCAGCAGGCGCAATTCGCCATCCTGGCCGCGATGCAGGTTGTCCGGCTTGATGTCGCGGTGAAGGATGTTGCGCCTGTGCAGCTGGCCGAGGGCCCGCAGCAGGCGGGAGGCGACGTCCAGCCAGTCGGCCAGGGCCAGGGGGCCTTCGCTGCGTAGCTGCTGCGCCAGGGTACGACCGGCATATTCCCGTTGCACGAAGTAGAGATGCGCCCGCCGCGGCAACGGATGGACCTCGACGAAGGCGCGCCCGGCGACCCGGCGCAGGAACCACTCCTCCATGAGCAGGGCATGACCGGCCAGGGTGTCGAATTGCAGCGCCGCGGGCAGGGTCTTGAGCAGCCAGGGACGGCCGCCCTCGTCCTTGACCCGGTAGAGCAGCGATTGCCGCGACTCGGCCAGACGCTCCACCACCGTCCAGCCTTCGAAGTGCTGGCCGGGCTTGAGCGCCGGCAACGGCGGCCAGGTATCGGCGCTGGCCAGGGTATCGGCCAGGGACACGTCAGGGAGGCGGTCGACCCGTACCAGCAGGGCGCTGGCGTTGTCCTGACCACCGGCATGCAGGGCGCCGGCCACCAGGGCCTGGGCAGTGGCCTCCAGCTCCGCGACGCCATCGACCAGGATGCGCCTCATGCTGTCTTCACCCAGCGCGGCCCAGACGCCGTCGCTCACCAGGAGCAGGGTTTCGCCGGCTTCCAGCTCGCCTTCGCGAAAGTCCACCACCAGGTGGTTCTCCAGGCCCAGGGCGCGGGTCAGCACATGCTGCATGCCGGCCTGCTGCCAGACGTGGTCGACGGTGAGGCAGCTCAGCCGGTCGCCGTGCCAGCGATAGGCGCGGCAGTCGCCGACGTGGGCCAGGGTATAGCGCCGCCCGCGGATCACCAGGGCGGTGAGGGTGGTCAGCAGTGGCTGGCCATTGCCCGCAGCCTGCAGCCAGCGATTCTGCGCCAGCAGCAACCGCTCCAGGGCCTGGGCCACCGGCCAGGTCTCCGGCGTGGAATAGTAATCCTGGGCCAGGGCCTGGAGGGTGGCGCGGGCGGCCAGGCCACCGTCGGGACAGCCGCTGACGCCATCGGCGAGGGCGAACAGATGCCCCTTGGTCGCCGCCAGCGCCGCGCTGGGCTGGACACTGCGCAAGGCGTCCTGGTTTTCCTTGCGCGGACCGGTCGCAGTGGCTTCGGCGAAGGCGAGTTCTAGAGGCATGTAGGGGGCGCCAGAGAGGAGAGGAGACCGGCGATGCAAAAGCGATACCCGACCACCGGACGCCCCTGATCCCTCACCAGATTTCCACGCGTTTCTCGTCCGGCCGGACCATGGCATCACCCGCCTTGCAGCTGAACGCCTTGGCGAAGGACGGCATGTTGGACGGCGCGCCAAGCGCGCGGAATCTCATGGGCGCATGGGGGTCGGTGTTGAGGAACAGGCGCGCCTGCTCTTCACGGATCGAACCGCGCCAGACCCGCGCCCAGTTGAGGAAGAAGCGCTGCTGCTGGGTATAGCCATCGATCTTCCGGTTGGCTTCCTCCGGCTTTTTCGCCAGGGCCAGTTGCAGGGCGTCGTAGGCCGCATTGATGCCGCCGAGATCGCCGATGTTCTCGCCCAGGGTGAGCTTGCCGTTGACGTGCAGCTCCGGATGATCCGGCAGCGGCTGGTAGTTGTCGAACTGCTCCACCAGTTTGCCGGTGCGGGCTTCGAAGGCCTTGCGATCGGCCGGGGTCCACCAGTCCACCTGGTTGCCGGCGCCGTCGAACTTGCTGCCCTGGTCGTCGAAACCATGGCTGGCCTCGTGACCGATCACTGCGCCGATACCGCCGTAGTTGATGGCATCGTCGCCGTCCGGATAGAAGAACGGCGGCTGCAGGATGGCGGCGGGGAAGTTGATGGTGTTGTCGGTGGGGCTGTAGTAGGCATTGACCGTCTGCGGGTACATGCCCCATTCCTGGCGGTCGGTGGGCTTGCCGATCTTGTCCAGGTCATGGCGATAGTTGAAGCGCGAGGCGGCTTCCAGGTTGGCATAGAAGCCCTGCGGCTTGAGGGTCAGGCCGCTCCAGTCGCGCCAGCGCTCGGGATAGCCGATCTTGGGCAGGAAGCTGTCCCACTTGGCCAGCGCCTTCTGCTTGGTCTCCGGACTCATCCAGTCGAGCTGCTCGATGCGCGCCTTGAGCGCCAGCATCACGTTATCCACCAGTTCCTGGGCCCGCGCCTTGGCCTGGGGGGAGAAGTGCTCCTGCACATAGAGCTGGCCGAGACCTTCGCCCATGGCGCCGTTGACCGCGCGCAGCACCCGCTTCCAGCGTTCGCTCTGCTGCTGCTGGCCACTCAGGGTCTTCTGGTTGAATTCGAAGCTTTCCTGCTGGAAAGGCCTGGACAGCAGCGGCGCGGCGTCGTCGATCACATGGGCACGCAGATAGGCCTGCCACTGCTCGACGGGGGTCTGGGCCAGCATCCGGTCGAATTCGGCGAAGAAGCCCGGCTGGGACAGCGAAAAGCCCTGCTGGCCGGTGACGCCCTGGCTGGCGAAGAAGGCCTGCCAGTCGAAGTGCGGCGTGACCTTGTTGGCTTCGGCGAAGCTCAGGTAGTGATACTGGTTCTCCGGATTGCGCAGCTCCACCGGCTTGACCGAGGCCCGCGCCAGGCGACTTTCGAAGGCCAGCACCAGTTCGGCCTGGGCGGCCGCCTTGGCCTTGGGCACTCCGGTCAGCACCAGCAGCCGGGCGATATGGCCGAGATAGGCCTGGCGCAGCTTGGCGTAGTCGGCTTCGGTGTAATAGTCGGGCGTGGGCAGGCCCAGGCCGCCCTGGTAGGCGTAGGCGATCTGCTGCTTGGCATTCTGATAATCGGCGCCGGAGCCGAAGGAGAACACCTGCATGTCGCCACGGGCGAAGCTCTGTTGCAGGTACTTCACGACATCAGCCGTGGTGCGCAACCCGTCGATGGCCGCCAGTTGCGCCTGGATCGGCCGATAGCCGGCGCGCTCGATGGCGGCCTCGTCCATGCCCGAGCGATACAGCCAGCCGACCTTCTGTTCCACCGAGCCTGCTTGCGCGCGGTCCGCCGTGCGGGCGGCGCGCTGCAGGATGGCGTGCTGGTCGTTGAGCGATTTTTCCCCCAGGGCCATGAAGGACCCCCAGCGTGACTTGTCCGGCGGGATCGGATTGGCCGCGACCCATTTTTCATTGACGAAGGTGTCGAGGTCGCTACAGGCGGTGGCGGGGTCACCCAGTTCGGTGACGTCGAAGACCGGGGCGGCGAAGGCCTGGCTGCCGAGCAGCAGGCCGATGGCGAGGGTGAGGGGTTTCAACGCAGGCATGGGAGAAAAGGGTCTCCAGGAAAGGACAGGAAAGCAGGGTGGGGCGTCGAGGGTAGCGGTCGGGGCGCGACCCTGCCAAGGGCAGGTATTTCACAGGCTTCAGAAACGACGATCCCCGCCGAGGCGGGGATCGTGGGCGACGCTCTGGATCAGAACACCGTCAGCTGCGCCAGTTGCAGCAGCGGCTGCGGATAGACGCCGAGGATGAAGGTCGCGATGGAAATGGCGATCAGCATCACGCCACCAACGCGCTGACCCCAGTTCATCGGCGCATCGTGGCGCTGCAGGCCCTGCTCGGTCAGGTACAGGGTGACCATCACGCGCAGGTAGTAGAACAGGCCGATGGCACTGCCCAGCACGATGGCCGCGGTCTGCCACCACATGCCTGCTTCCACGCCCACGGTGATGACGTAGAACTTGCCGATGAAGCCGGCGGTGAGCGGGATGCCGGCCAGGGACAGCATCATCACCGTCAGCGCCGCGGTCAGGTACGGACGGCGCCAGAACAGGCCGCGGTACTCGAACAGGGCATCGGCGTCACGCTGGCCGTTGCTCGGGCTGGACATCAGGGTAATCACGCCGAAAGCGCCCAGGCTGGTGAAGACATAGGTCACCAGGTAGACCGCCACGGCCTCCATCGACAGGCCTTCGCCCGACGCCACCGCCACCAGCAGGTAGCCGAAGTGGGAGATGGAGGAATAACCCAGCAGACGCTTGAGGTTGCTCTGCATCAGTGCCAGCAGGTTGCCCACCAGCATGGAGGCGATGGCGATGAAGGCGATAGCATCGTGCAGCCAGCCGTCTTCGGTGGCCATGGGCATGGTCTGGAACACCCGCACCAGCACGGCGAAGACGGCAACCTTGCTGGCGGTGGCCAGGAAGGCACCGACCGGAGCCGGGGAGCCTTCGTAGACGTCCGGGGTCCAGAGGTGGAAGGGCACCAGCGACAGCTTGAAGCCAAGGCCGACGATCAGCATGCCGAGGCCGATTTCCATCAGCAGGCCGGTGCTCGCCGGGGCGTCCATCTGCATGCCGATGTCGGCGAAGTTCAGGCTGCCGGACTGGGCGTAGAGCAGGGCCATGCCGAACAGCAGGATGGCCGAGCCGGCGGCGGACAGCACCAGGTACTTCATGCCGGCTTCCAGGGAACGGCGATTGAAGTAGCTGTAGGCCACCAGGCCGTAGACCGGTACCGACAGCAGTTCCAGGCCGATGAACAGGCCGGCGACGTTCTGCGCCGCCACCAGCACCAGACCCCCGGTGGCGGAGATCAGCAGCAGCAGGTACAGCTCTTCGCGGTTGCCCGGATAGCCTTCCATGTAGGCATGCGACAGGGTCATGCAGGCCAGGGTGGCGATCAGGATCAGCGCCATGTAGAAGCAGGTGAAACCGTCGATGCGCAACATCGGGGTGACATCGATGGCACCGACGCCGAGGGCCGGGATGCAGGACAGCAGGGCCAGGTTGAGACCGATCACGCCCAGAGTCGGGATGATGGTGTGATCCCGCCGCCAGGCGATGCCCAGCATCACCACCACGGCGGTGAAGCCGGTGATGATGATCGGCAGGAGGGCGATGAAGTGTTCGTAGGTAAAGGTCATGGCGCTCTTACCGGGCGGAAACGAGAGAGGAGAAGGCTTCGCCGAGCCACTGCTGGACACCGGCCATGCTCGCGACCGAGGTATCCAGCACCGGCTGCGGATAGACGCCGAGCAGCACCAGCAGCACGCCAAGCAACAGCAGCATCGACAGTTCCCGTGCGTTCAGACCCGGCAGGGCGCCTTCGGCCTTGGCCGGACCGAAGTAGGCGCGGTGGATCATGATCAGCGAATAGACCGAGGCGAACACCAGGCCGAAGGTGGCGATGACGGTGATCAACGGCACCACCGGGAAGGCGCCCAGCAGGATCAGGAATTCGCCGACGAAGTTGCCGGTACCCGGCAGACCCAGCGAGGCCGAGGCGAAGAACAGACTCAAGGCCGGCAGGTAGGGCAGCCGCGCCCAAAGCCCGCCCATCTGGCGCATGTCACGGGTGTGCATGCGCTCATAGAGCTGGCCGCAGAGGATGAACAGACCGGCAGCGGAGAGGCCGTGGGCGATCATCTGCACCACCACGCCCTGCAGCGCCTGGGGGCTGCCGGAGTAGATGCCGATCAGCACGAAGCCCATGTGCGAGACGCTGGAGTAGGCCACCAGGCGCTTGATGTCGGTCTGGGCAAACGACAGGATGGCGCCGTAGAAGATGCCGATGATGCCCAGCCACATGGCGATCGGTGCGAATTCCGCCGAGGCGTTGGGGAACAGCGGGATGGCGAAGCGCAGCAGGCCGTAGGCGGCGGTCTTGAGCAGGATGCCGGCGAGGTCGACGGAACCGGCGGTCGGCGCCTGGGCGTGGGCATCGGGCAGCCAGGAGTGCAGCGGCACCACCGGCAGCTTCACCGCGAAGGCGATGAAGAAGCCCAGCATCAGCAGGTATTCCAGCTTGGGGTCCAGCTGCAGTTGCAGCAGGTCTTCGTAGTCGAAGGTCAGGACGCCGGTGGCACCGTAGTTCACCAGCACCAGGGCGATGATCGCCACCAGCATGATCAGGCCGCTGGCCTGGGTGAAGATGAAGAACTTGGTGGCAGCGGTGATGCGGCTCTTCTTGCCGTCCGCGGAGCTATGGCCCCACAGCGCGATCAGGAAGTACATCGGCACCAGCATCATTTCCCAGAAGAAGAAGAACAGGAACAGGTCCAGGGCCAGGAACACCCCCACCACGCCGCCGATGATCCACAGCAGGTTGAGGTGGAAGAAGCCGACGTGGCGCTGTACTTCGCGCCAGGAGCAGGTCACCGCGAGCACACCGAGCAGGCCGGTGAGCAGGATCATCAGCAGTGACAGGCCATCGAGGCCGAAGTGCAGACTGATGCCGAAGCGCGGAATCCAGTTCATCTGGAATTCCGCGGTCCAGGCGGTTTCGGCGCCAGGGGCCGGAGCCAGGCTGTAGTCGCCGTGGGCCCACAGCCAGAGGCCGAGTACCAGCTCCAGCAGCATGGTGAACAGGGCGATCCAGCGGGGCACCAGCGGGCCGGTCTTTTCCGTGAGGAAACAGAGCAGGCCGCCGATGAAGGGGATCAGGATTAGCCAGGGCAGAAGCATGACGTGTACTTATCCTTAGTCAGGGGGTCAGGCCAGCAGCAGCGCGCCGAGCAGCAGCACGGCGCCTCCCACGATGGAAGCCGCGTACCAGCGCAGACGGCCGTTCTCGGTGATGCTCAGTGCCAGGTTGCCGCCACGCGCCAGCATCGGGATCAGGCCAATGGCCTGGTCGAAGGGATCGCGACGCAGCAGACGGGTCAGCAGCAGGTACGGCTTGACGAAGATCAGGTCGTACAGCCAGTCGAAGCCCCAGGCGTGGTACCACCAGGTCCCGAAGAAGCGACCCGGCGCACTCCTGGCCAGGCCGTTCACGAAGGAACGCTTGCCGAGGAAGAGCAGGGCGGCCAGCAGGATACCGGCGATGGCGATGGCCCCCGAGGTGATCTCCAGGGAGTGCTTGGCTTCGCCACCGGCGTGGCCGATGGATTCCGGCAGCACCCCGGCCAGCGGCGGCACGATCATCGCGCCGACAAAGGTCGAGAGCACCAGCAGTACCGCCAGCGGCAGGTTGTGGGCGATGCCGTGGCCGGCATGGGCCTCGGTGTGCGCCTCGCCATGGAAGGTGATGAAGATCAGGCGGAAGGTGTAGATCGAGGTCAGGAAGGCACCGGCCAGGCCTGCGTAGAGCAGGTAGGTATGACCGCTGGCCATGGCTTCCCAGAGGATCTCATCCTTGGAGTAGAAACCGGCGGTCACCAGCGGCAGCGCCGCCAGGGCCGAACCACCCACCACGAAGCTGGCGTAGGCCAGGGGGATCTTCTTCCACAGGCCGCCCATCTTGAAGATGTTCTGCTCGTGGTGGCAGGCCAGGATCACCGAACCCGAGGCGAGGAACAGCAGCGCCTTGAAGAAGGCGTGGATCATCAGGTGGAAGATCGCCGGCTGCCAGGCGCCGACACCCAGGGCCAGGAACATGTAGCCGATCTGGCTCATGGTCGAATAGGCCAGGATGCGCTTGATGTCGGTCTGCACCAGGGCGGCGAAACCGGCCAGCACCAGGGTCACGGCACCGATGATGCCGACCAGGTGGAGGATTTCCGGCGCCAGCAGAAACAGGCCGTGGGTCCGGGCGATCAGGTAGACGCCCGCGGTCACCATGGTCGCCGCGTGGATCAGGGCGGAGACCGGGGTGGGGCCGGCCATGGCGTCCGCCAGCCAGGTCTGCAGCGGCAGCTGGGCCGACTTGCCGACGGCACCGCCGAGCAGCGCCAGGGTGGCCAGCACGATCAGTGGATCACCGCTGGCGAAGACGTCCGGCGCCTTCTGCAGCAGCTCCTGGATGTCCAGGGTGCCGAGGGTCATGAACAGGATGAACAGACCGAAGGCCATGAAGACGTCGCCGACGCGGGTGACGATGAACGCCTTCAACGCCGCGTTGCCGTTGGCGCGCTCGCTGTAGTAGAAGCCGATCAGCAGGTAGCTGCACAGGCCCACGCCTTCCCAACCGAAGTACAGCAGCAGCAGGTTGTCGCCGAGAACCAGCAGCAACATGCTGAAGATGAACAGGTTGGTGTAGGCGAAGAAGCGCGAATAGCCCTCTTCACCGCGCATGTACCAGGACGCGAACAGGTGGATCAGGAAGCCGACGCCGGTGACCACGCCGAGCATGGTCAGCGACAGGCCATCCAGGTAGAGAGCCATGTTGGGCGCGAAGCCCTCCACGTTCATCCACTGCCAGAGGACGATGGTCAGGTGGCCGTCGGCGGGCGGGGCGACGTGGAAGTTCCAGCCGACCCAGGCGGCGACCAGCGCCGCCAGGCCCACCGAACCCACGCCGATCAGCGCGGAAAGATTCTCCGACAGCCGACCGCGGGAGAAGGCCAGCAGGAAATAGCCGACCAGGGGAAAGGCGAAGGTGAGGGGTAGCAGGTTCATCCGTGCATCTCGCTGGCGGCATCGACGTCGAGGGTGTGGAAGCGGCGATAGAGCTGCAGCAGGATCGCCAGGCCGATACTGGCCTCGGCGGCGGCCAGGCTCAGCACCAGGATGAACATCACCTGGCCGTCGGGAGCGCCCCAACGGCTACCCGCGACCACGAAGGCCAGGGCGGCGGCGTTCATCATGATTTCCAGACTCATGAGCACGAAGAGAATGTTGCGGCGGACCATCAGGCCCACCAGGCCAAGGGCGAACAGGGCGCCGGCGAGGGCCAGGCCGTGTTCCAGAGGTATGGCGTTCATTGGCTGTTCTCCAGTCCTTGGCGACTCACTCGCCGATCCCGTCTTTGACGTCGCTGCGACCCAGGTGATAGGCCGCGACCAGGGCACCCAAGAGCAGCATGGAGGCCAGTTCGACCGCCAGCAGATAGGGTCCGAACAGGCTGATGCCCACGGCCTTGGCTTCCACCGAGGTATGACCGATGGCAGCACCGCCCGGCGTGCGCGCGAGCACCACCAGCAATTCCACCAGCAGCGCACCGGCGAGGATCGACGGAGCTATCCAGATCTTGGGGGTCAGCCACTTGCGTTCCTGCTCGGCAACGACCGGCCCGAGGTTGAGCATCATCACCACGAAGACGAACAGCACCATGATGGCGCCGGCGTAGACGATGATCTCCAGGGCGCCGGCGAAGGGCGCGCCCAGGGCGAAGAACACCATGGACACGGCCAGCAGCGAGATGATCAGGTACAGCAGCGCATGCACCGGATTGGTGTTGGTGATCACCCGGAAGGTGGCCAGGACGGCCACCCCGGCGGAGAAATAGAAGGCGAATTCCACGACAGCTCCTTAGGGCAGCAGGCTCTTCACGTTGATCGGCTCTGCCTCGCTCTGCGCGGCACCCTTGGGCTTGCCCGCGATGGCCATGCCGGCCACGCGGTAGAAGTTGTATTCCGGATACTTGCCCGGACCCGAGATCAGCAGGTCCTGCTTCTCGTACACCAGCTCCTGGCGCTTGAACTCGGACATTTCGAAATCCGGGGTCAGCTGGATGGCGGTGGTGGGGCAGGCCTCCTCGCACATGCCGCAGAAGATGCAACGCGAGAAGTTGATGCGGAAGAACTCCGGGTACCAGCGACCGTCTTCGGCTTCGGTCTTCTGCAGGGAGATGCAGCCGACCGGGCAGGCCACGGCGCACAGGTTGCACGCCACGCAGCGCTCCTGGCCGTCGGGGTCACGGGTGAGCACGATGCGGCCGCGATAACGCGGCGGCAGGTACACCGGCTCCTCGGGATATTGCAGGGTGTCGCGCTTGCGGAAGGCGTGGCCGAAGACCATCACGATGCTGCGCAACTGGGTGTAGGTGCCATGCAGGACGTGCAAGATTTCCTTGATCATGACGAATACCTCACTGGCCGATGGCCGGCGAGGCGCTATAGAGCACCACCGCGCCGGTCACCAGCAGGTTGATCAGGGTCAGGGGCAGGCAGAACTTCCAGCTGAAGGCCATTACCTGGTCGTAGCGCGGACGCGGGATGGACGCGCGCAGCAGGATGAAGATCATGATGAAGAAGGCGGTCTTCAGGGCGAACCAGAAAAACGACAGCCAGGGCAGGGTGTCCAGGAAGGGACCGTGCCAGCCGCCGAAGAACAGGGTCACCAGCAGCGCCGAGATCAGCACGATGCCGATGTACTCGCCGACGAAGAACATGCCCCACTTCATGCCCGCGTATTCGATGTGGTAACCGTCGGCGAGCTCCTGCTCGGCTTCCGGCTGATCGAACGGGTGACGGTGGGTGACGGCGATGCCGGCGATGAAGAAGGTGCAGAAGCCGAAGAACTGGGGAATGATGAACCACCAGCCCTGGTGCTGCGCCTCGACGATATCCCTCATGTTGAAGGAACCGGTCACCGCGACGATGCCCATCACCGACAGACCCATGAACACCTCGTAGGAGAGGGTC
Organism: Pseudomonas flavocrustae; assembly: GCF_029872515.1. Lineage (NCBI taxonomy): Bacteria > Pseudomonadati > Pseudomonadota > Gammaproteobacteria > Pseudomonadales > Pseudomonadaceae > Pseudomonas > Pseudomonas flavocrustae. The sequence continues at coordinate 743,642 of NZ_JAPDIQ010000001.1, forward strand.
TGGGCCGAGGCGCGCATGGCGCCCAGCAGCGAGAACTTGTTGTTGCTCGCCCAGCCGGCGAAGAGCACCGCATAGACGTTGACGCCGGCCATGGCGAAGAAGAACAGCAGGCCGACGTTCAGGTCAGCCACGCCCCAGGTGGGGGTGATCGGAATGACCGAGAAGGCCACCAGCAGCGAGCCCATGGCGATCACCGGCGCCAGGGCGAAGATCATCTTGTCGGCGAACGGGGGCGTCCAGTCCTCCTTGAAGAACATCTTCAGCATGTCGGCGCCAAGCTGGAAGGCGCCGAAGGGACCGACCCGGTTGGGGCCGTGACGGTCCTGCCAGAGTCCCAGCAGACGCCGTTCGACGAAGCTCAGCAGCGCCCCGCAGATGACCACCGCCAGGAGGATGACGATGGCCTTGAGGATGCCGATCACCACGGCGATGAGGGTGGGGGTGAGCCAGGTCATGCCGCGGCCTCCTGCAGTCCTTCCACGCTGAGGCCGGCGAAGTCCACCGGAATCCCTTCGAAGCCGGCGGGCAGGCCGACCAGACCCGCCGACAGCTCGGGCTTGATCTGCAGCGGCAGGCGCAATTCCTGACCAGCGACCTGCAGGCGCAGCAGGGCGCCTTCGTTGACGCCCAGGCGGTCGGCATCAGCCTTGGCCAGCGCCACATAGGCGGCCGGGATGCGCTCGCGTACCGGTTCGGCACGGGAAGAGGTCTCTTCGCTACCGAACAGGTGGTACAGCGGCACGGCCTGGAAGCCGGACTCGGCACTGCGTACGGCAGCGGTCGGTACGGCGAACCAGGTCAGGCGATCGCCCTGGGACTCGATCAGACGCACGCCCGGATCGCCGGCGCGCAGGTGACCACCCACCTCGTCCTGGAACTTGTTCCAGGCCTGGGGCGAGTTCCAGCCCGGGGACCAGGCGAAGGGAATCTGCTGACGCGGTTCGACGCTGCCGGCATAGCCTTCCATGGAGAAGGCGAAGGCGGTGTCGGCATCCTGGGGCGCACGCGGCTCGTGCACGCTGAGGTTGGCGCGCATGGAGGTGCGGCCGCTGTAGCGATGCGGTTCGCGGGCGAGCTTGAGACCCTTCACCCGGAAGCTGGCGTTGGGCGCAGCATCGCGGATACCGTCCAGCTGCGGCGCAGCGGTGGCCACGGCGTCGGTGACGTGGTCCAGCTGGGTCCAGTCCACCGGACGGTTGTCCAGGGTGTTGCGCAGGGCGTGCAGCCAGCGCCAGCCCTCGCGGATCAGGCTGGAGGGGTCGTAGTAGCTCGGCTCATAGACTTGGAAGAAGCGCTGGGCGCGACCTTCCTGGCTGACCAGGGTACCGTCGCCTTCGGCGAAGCTAGCCGCCGGCAGCACCAGGTCGGCGCGCTGGGCGGTGGCGGTACGCTGGTGATCCAGCACCACCAGCACCTGGGCGCGGGCCAGGGCCTGATCCACCTGCTCGGCAGGGGCGCGGCGATAGAGGTCGTTCTCCAGCACCACCAGGGCGTCGGCCTGGCCGTTTTCCAGGGCGGCGAAGGCGTCTTCGACGGACTCGCCGCCGTAGAGCGCCAGGCCCAGGCTGTTGGCTTCGGGCACCACCAGGCTCAGGGAGCCGGCCTTGCCCTTGGCGGCCAGGGCCTTGGCCAGGTTGGCGGCGGCCTCGATCAGCGCCGGTTCACCCAGGGAGGTACCGGACACCACCAGCGGGCGTTCGGCCGCCAGCAGGGTTTCGGCCAGCAGGCGCGCCTGCTCGGCGACTTCGTCGCTCAGGCCGTCGACGGCCGGGGCGCTGGCGTCGATGGCATGGGCCACGGCATGGCCGAAGCGGGCCAGTTCCAGCGGCGAACCATGCAGGCGGGCGTCGGCGACGTCGTCCAGGCGGGTGGCGGCGACGCTGGCGATGAACAGCGGATTGCGCTCGCTCTGGCCGATGTTCTGCACGGCGGCGTTCAGCCAGGGCTGGATCTTCTGCGCCGCGGCCATGGCCTCGGGCTTGCCCTTGACCGACTGCCGCAGGGACAGCGCCAGACGGGCCGCGGTCTGGGTCAGATCTTCGCCGAGGACGAAGACGGCATCGTGCTTCTCCATGGCGCGCAGGGTGGGGACGGGCAGGGGGCTGTCCTTGAGCACCTGCAGCACCAGGCGGACGTTGGCCAGGTCACGGGTGCTCATGCCACTGGAGAAGTTGTCGGCGCCGACCAACTCGCGCAGGGCGTGGTTGCTTTCCAGGCTGGCACGCGGCGAACCGATGCCGATCACCTTCTTGCCGCGCAGCAGCAAGGCGGCACGATCCAGGGCGGCGTCGATACCGGTCTCCAGGCTGCCGTCCTTCAGCAGGGCCTGGCGCGGACGATCCTTGCGATTGACATAGCCATAGCCGAAGCGGCCACGGTCGCAGAGGAAGTACTGGTTGACCGAGCCGTTGAAGCGGTTCTCGATGCGGCGCAGTTCGCCATAGCGCTCGCCGGGGCTGATGTTGCAGCCCGAGGAGCAGCCATGGCAGATGCTCGGGGCAAACTGCATGTCCCACTTGCGGTTGTAGCGCTCGGAGTGGGTCTTGTCGGTGAACACCCCGGTGGGGCAGACCTCGGTCAGGTTGCCGGAGAATTCGCTCTCCAGGGTACCGTCCTCGACGCGGCCGAAATAGACGTTGTCGTGGGCACCGTAGACGCCCAGGTCGGTTCCGCCGGCGTAGTCCTTGTAGTAGCGCACGCAGCGATAGCAGGCGATGCAGCGGTTCATCTCGTGAGCGACGAACGGGCCGAGGTCCTGGTTCTGGTGGGTACGCTTGGTGAAGCGATAACGGCGCTTGTTGTGACCGGTCATCACTGTCATGTCCTGCAGGTGGCAGTGGCCGCCTTCTTCGCAGACCGGACAGTCGTGGGGATGGTTGGTCATCAGCCATTCGATGACCGAGCTGCGGAATTCCTTGGCTTCGGCGTCTTCGATGGAGATGTAGGTCTTGTCGCTGGACGGGGTCATGCAGGACATGACCAGGCGCCCGCGGGTGTCATTCTCGTCGGCGAACTGCTTCACCGCGCACTGGCGGCAGGCGCCGACGCTACCCAGCGCCGGGTGCCAGCAGAAATAGGGGATGTCGAGCCCCAGGGACAGGCAGGCTTCGAGGAGGTTGTCCGCCCCGTCGACCTCATACGTCTTGCCGTCTACATGGATAGTGGCCATAGGGTTTTCTTCTCACCCGCGCAAGGCGGGTCTGGCTAATGGGAAAACATTCGCGCCGCCCTGGCGGTCGCCAGTGGCAGCGCCGGCCAGGTCGGGCCCGGCCAGAAAGCGATAGGTTCGGCCCCCGAGGGGGCCAAACCTCAGGTCACGGTCGCGGAAGCGGTCGGACGAGGTTCGCTGGGCGCCTTGCGCACACCGGCCTCAAACTCTTCGCGGAAATACTTGATGGCACTACCCAGGGGCTCGACAGCGCCCGGTGCGTGGGCACAGAAGGTCTTGCCCGGGCCGAGGAAGTTGACCAGCTGCAGCAGGGTATCGAGATCTCCCTGCTGGCCTTCGCCCTTCTCCAGGCTGCGCAGGAGTTTGACGCTCCAGGGCAGGCCGTCGCGGCAGGGGGTGCACCAGCCGCAGGATTCGCGAGCGAAGAACTCTTCCATGTTGCGCAGCAGCGAGACCATGTTGACGCTGTCGTCCACGGCCAGGGCCAGGCCGGTGCCCATGCGGGTGCCGACCTTGCCGATGCCGCCGGCGTACATCTGCGCCGAGAGGTGCTCGGGCAGTAGGAAGCCGGTACCGGCGCCACCGGGCTGCCAGCATTTCAGCGTGAAGCCGTCGCGCATGCCGCCGGCATAGTCTTCGAACAGCTCCTGGGCGGTGATGCCGAAGGGCAGTTCCCAGACGCCCGGATTCTTCACCTTGCCGGAGAAGCCCATGAGCTTGGTGCCCATGTCTTCGCTGCCTTCGCGGGCCAGGCTCTTGTACCAGTCCACGCCACCCGCGACGATGCCCGGCACGTTGCACAGGGTCTCGACGTTGTTGACGCAGGTGGGCTTGCCCCAGACGCCGACGGCGGCGGGGAAGGGCGGCTTGGAGCGCGGGTTGGCGCGGCGGCCTTCCAGGGAGTTGATCAGCGCGGTCTCTTCGCCACAGATGTAGCGACCGGCGCCGGTGTGGACGAACAGCTCGAAGTCGAAGCCGCTGCCCAGGATGTTCTTGCCGAGCAGACCGGCGGCCTTGGCTTCTTCCACCGCCCGCCGCAGGTTGGCGGCGGCGTCGACGTATTCGCCACGCAGGAAGATGTAGCCACGGTAGGCCTTGAGCGCCCGGGCGCTGATCAGCATGCCTTCCACCAGCAGGTGGGGCAGCTGCTCCATGAGCAGGCGGTCCTTCCAGGTGTTGGGCTCCATCTCGTCCGCGTTGCACAGCAGGTAGCGGATATCGAGGGATTCGTCCTTGGGCATCAGGCCCCACTTCACGCCGGTGGGGAAGCCCGCACCGCCGCGGCCCTTGAGGCCGGAGTCCTTGACTTCCTGGACGATGGCGTCCGGCGCCAGCTCGGTCAGCGCCTTGCGCGCCGCGGCGTAGCCGTCCTTCGCCTGGTATTCCTCCAGCCAGACCGGGGCGCCGTCTTCACGCAGGCGCCAGGTCAGGGGATGGGTCTCGGGAGTACGGGCGATGCTGTTGGCAGGCCCGAAGGAGGTCAGTCTCATGCGTATCCCTCCAGCAGTTTGGCCACGCCCGCAGGTTGGACATCGCCATGGGTGTCGTCGTCGATCATCAGCGCCGGGGCCTTGTCGCAATTGCCCAGGCAGCAGACCGGCAGCAGGGTGAAGCGGCTGTCGGTGGTGGTCTGGCCCAGGCCGATGCCCAGCTGGCGCTGGATCTCGCCGACCACGGATTCGTGGCCGCCGATGTAGCAGGTCATGCTGTCGCACACGCGGATGATGTGGCGACCGACCGGCACGCGGAAGATCTGGCTGTAGAAGGTCGCCACGCCCTCGACGTCGCTGGCGGGAATGCCCAGCACCTCGCCGATGGCATAGATGGCGCCATCCGGCACCCAGCCACGTTCCTTCTGGACGATCTTCAGAGCTTCGATGGACGCCGCGCGCGGGTCCTCGTAGTGATGCATCTCGTGCTCGATGGCCGAGCGCTCTGTTTCGCTCAGGACGAAACGGTCGGTTTGGATCAGGGTTTCGGTGCTCATACTCAGCGGTCCACGTCGGCCATGACGAAGTCGATACTGCCCAGGTAGGCAATCAGGTCGGACACCATGCTGCCGCGAATGACGGCCGGGATCTGCTGCAGGTGCGGGAAGCTCGGCGTCCGGATGCGGGTGCGGTAGCTCATGGTGCTGCCATCGCTCGTCAGGTAATAGCTGTTGGCGCCCTTGGTCGCCTCGATCATCTGGAAGGCTTCGCCGGCCGGCATCACCGGACCCCAGGACACTTGCAGGAAGTGGGTGATCAGGGTCTCGATGTGCTGCAGGGTGCGCTCCTTGGGCGGCGGCGTGGTCAGCGGGTGATCCGCCTTGTACGGGCCTTCGGGCATGTGCTGCAGGCACTGCTCGATGATGCGCAGACTCTGGCGCATCTCCTCGACGCGCAGCATGCCGCGGTCGTAGCAGTCGCCGTTGTGGGCGATGGGCACTTCGAATTCGAAGTTCTCGTAGCCGGAGTAGGGACGGGCCTTGCGCAGGTCGAAATCGAGACCGGTGGCGCGCAGGTTGGGGCCGGTGACACCCCACTCCAGGGCTTCCTTGGTGTTGTAGACGGCGACGTTCTTGGTCCGGCCGATGAGGATGCTGTTCTTCATCGCAGCCTTTTCGTACTCGTCCAGGCGCTTGGGCATCCAGTCGAGGAATTCGCGGACCAGCTTGTCCCAGCCACGCGGCAGGTCGTGGGCGACGCCGCCGATACGGAACCAGGCCGGGTGCATGCGGAAGCCGGTGATGGCCTCGATGACCTTGTAGGCACGCTGACGGTCGGTGAAGGTAAAGAACACCGGGGTCATGGCACCGACGTCCTGAATATAGGTGCCTAGGTACAGCAGGTGGCTGTTGATGCGGAAGAACTCGGCCATCATCACGCGGATGAAGTCGACCCGCGACGGCACCTTGATGCCGGCGAGCTTTTCCACCGAAAGGACGTAGGGCAGGTTGTTCATCACCCCACCCAGATAATCGATCCGGTCGGTGTAGGGGATGTAGCTGTGCCAGGACTGGCGCTCGGCCATCTTCTCGGCGCCCCGGTGGTGGTAGCCGATCTCCGGCACGCAGTCGACGATCTCTTCGCCGTCCAGCTGCAGGATGATGCGGAAGGCACCGTGGGCGGAAGGGTGGTTCGGACCCAGGTTGAGGAACATGTAGTCGGAATTCTCCGCATGTTCCTTCATGCCCCATTCTTCGGGCTTGAATCTCAGGGTCTCCTGCTCGAGATCCTGCTTGGCGGCGTTCAGCGCATAGGGATCGAATTCGGTAGCCCGCGCCGGATAGTCCTTGCGCAGCGGATGCCCCTGCCAGTTGTCGGCCATCAGCATGCGCTTGGGCAGCGGGTGGCCGTCGAAATGGATGCCGTACATGTCCAGCACTTCCCGTTCGTACCAGTTGGCATTGGGGTAGATGCCGGTGGCGGTGGGCAGGCGCAGGTCATTGGCGGACAGGGCCACCTTGAGCATCACATCGCTGTTTCGGTCGATGGACAGCAGGTGGTAGAAGACGGTGAAGTCCGCGTTGGGCAGGCCGCGGCGGTGAGTCCGCAGGCGCTCGTCCACGCCATGCAGGTCATAGAGCATGACGTAGGGGCGGGGCAGGTTGCGCAGGAAGCGCAGTACTTCGATGATTCTTTCGCGCGCCACCCAGATCACCGGCATGCCGGTACGGGTGTCTTGCAGGGTCAGGGCGTCGGCGCCGAATTGGCCCTGGAGTTCGCCAACCACCGACGCATCGCCGGCAGGGGCGAGCGCAGAGGCGGACAGAGCGGTGTCTGCGGTCATGATGTTCCGTCGCTAATCGATCGTCGTCAGCGTGCAGGTCCCGAAGGGGACTTACACTTCGTCTGGGCTGCGCAGGTTGGTGACCTGGATGCGGCGCTCGCGGTTCTGCTCGCGCTGCGAAGGCATCTCGGCGCGATAGATACCCTGGTCGCCCACCACCCAGGAAAGGGGGCGGCGCTCTTCACCGATGGAGTCCTGCAGAAGCATCAGGCCCTGCAGGAAGGCTTCGGGGCGAGGCGGGCAGCCGGGCACATAGACGTCGACGGGCAGGAACTTGTCCACGCCCTGAACGACCGAGTAGATGTCGTACATACCGCCGGAGTTGGCGCAGGCGCCCATGGAGATCACCCACTTGGGTTCCAGCATCTGCTCGTACAGGCGCTGGATGACCGGGGCCATCTTCATGAAGGGTGTGCCGGCGATGACCATGAAGTCGGCCTGACGCGGCGATGCCCGGATGACTTCGGCGCCGAAGCGGGCGATGTCGTGGGGCGCCGTGAAGGCGGTGGTCATTTCCACATAGCAGCAGGACAGGCCGAAGTTGTAGGGCCAGAGGGAATTCTTGCGCCCCCAATTGACCGCGCCCCGCAGGACATCCTCAAGTTTGCCCATGAAGATGCTGCGGTTGACCTGACTTTCCATAGGGTCGGCAACGGTTTCCCGTTGGCCGGCCGGATAGCGGTCTACTGCCGCATCGGGATCGATCCGGGTGAGATTGTATTGCATTGCCAAAGCCTCATTGTTTCGACTTCGCCTGCCGCTCGCGACGGCTCGCAGGCGCCCAATCGAGCGCTCCGATTCGCCACAGGTAGACAAGACCCGCCAACAGAATTGCTATGAAAATGGAGGCTTCCACGAAGCCGGCCCATCCCGATTCACGGATGGACACCGACCAGGCGAAGAGAAAGAGGGCTTCGACGTCGAAGATCACGAAGAGCATCGCGACCAGGTAGAACTTGGCAGAGAGACGGAGACGGGCACCCCCGGTGGGGACGATGCCGGACTCGAAGGGATCGTTCTTGCTACGGCCCACGGCTTTGCTGCCGAGCAGGCTCGAGACTCCGAGCATGAAGGCGATCAGACCAACCACGCCCAGGAGAAATACCGCGAAGCTCCAGTTGTGGGTCAGTAGGCTGATCGACTCAGACATGCTTTGAATCCTTAATTATTGGGTATCAGGCGCTATCAGTGCGACACGGTGTCGCAAGACAGACAGATTTTATGCTCTATCGATTCATTCTGTAAATTTATTGGTCCAAAAAGATTCTATTGGACTGCTTTGAATCAAACTAAACAGAACTTCAGATTCATTTGAGAATGAATATAGGAATTATTCTCAAATAAACCTTTATGTTCTGCTGAAGCCTAGATTGCCAGGCGCCGCGAGAGTTCTCCCGTTCGCCGGTTGGTTAGTCGATGAGGTCGGCGCGAATGCTCAACTGGCGGTCATCATGACCCTCGGTCGAGTAGTAGCGGGTAGGGCCGTTCTGGTCGCCCTCGACCTGCTGCCGGAAGCCCCCTAGATCCAGCCATTGCCCGAGGGGACCGCTGATGCGGGTGGCAGCGCTCTGGGTCTGCACCGCGCCCGGGCGCATGGCCGCGGCGCGATCATCGACGCTGCTGATGTCCAGATGCACCAGGTTGCCGCTCAGACGGGCGGTGACCTGAAACCCCCGTTCGAGACGGCGGTAATCGGTCTGAGCGGAGCTCTGCCCATAGGGGGAGGTCTGGTAGGTGGTGACCGGGACGTCTTCGCCGAAGCGAATGAAGGCAGGATAGCCCTCGGTGACCTGGACGCGCTGGGCGCCATCCTCTCGCTGGTCGGTGCTGTCCTCGATGATGCGCACCTGGGGCGAGCGTCCGTTGCCGTTTACCGAGTATCCCTGACTGGCACCCGAACTGCCGGCGCGGGTAGCCAGGGTGATGAGCAGGCGCCGCGGCTGGATATCCAGCTGGGCCAGCAGATTCTTGAGCTCGGCGAGCTTGGCCGGCTCGGCGTTGACGATCAGCTGGTTGCCATAGACATTGACCTTGCCTTCGCCGCCGAGGACGGCTTGCAGGGTGGGCAGGAGATCGTCGGCGGTGCGGTACTGCAGGGGAATGACCTCGGTACGAGGCGTGGCCCAGGCGGTGGCCGTCAACAGCAGCAAGAGCGCCAGCAAGCCCTTCACAGCACCATCCTCCGCAATTCCTGATCCGGCTGGCTGATGGCCCAGAGACGATCGAAGACCCGTTGCTGGACCTTGACGGCGGCACGGTCACCATAGCGGACGAAGCCAGTGGGGGCGCTGCCCGTGCGACGCAGCAGGGCCTGGTCGTCGACGATCAGGCAGCTGCCTTCTGGTTGCCGATCGGCCGATGGTCGCCGGATCAGCAGATTGCTGGTCAGGCGCTGCGCCAGGGCGATGAGTCGATGCCCCTGGCGCAGGGCACTGGCGCTGTCGTTGATCAGGATGCGTACCTGATGCCGCGGATGGCCCAGCAGCAAGTGCTTGATCGCCGCCTCGACGTCGAGGTTGTCGTAGAGGGGCGCTTCCAGATCGGGCGTCTGGAGGCACAGCTGGCGACTGGCTTGCGCGATGAGACGGACGCTGTGCTCACGCAGGGCGTCCAGGCCTTCGAGGCGCAGGGCGAGGTCCTGGCCGAGCTGGGGTTCGGGCAGGGCGCCCAGGGTCAGATCGGCAAAGGACTCGTCCACGGCGGCTCCCTCTCACTCGTCGTCGTCTTCTCCGGCGAAGATCAGACTGCCCTGCTGGAGCAGTTCGCGGATCAGGCGCATGGCATCGTCGTCCTGCAGCCAGGGCGCGAGATTGGCCTCGTGCAGGACCTCCGCCGAGCATAGCAGGTCGAGCAGCGGTTGCAGTCGCATGGGCAGCAGGCGGCTCTGACCGCTGGCAAAGACCATCACCTCGTCTTCCAGGCGGCTCCAGGCGATGCGGCCACTGGGGTTGCGCATCAGCAGTGCGCCTTCGTCGAGTTCCTTGCGCAGCTGCTTGGCGCTGAGGTTTTCCCCGGCGACCCGCTCCGGGTACCGCGGCTCGGTCATGTGCTGGCCGAACCAGGCCAGCAGCAGGCGATCATCGCTCAGGTGGCGTTCCATCAGGCCGCGCAGGCGCTTGATGGCCTCGGGCGGGATCTCCGCCGGATGCTCGCTGGCCGGCGCGCAACCGGCGTCGCTGTAGCGCTCGTCCTCGGGGATGAACTGGGCGAGGAAGTCGGTGAAGTGGGTAAGCACTTCGCCGGCACTGGGCGCGCGGAAGCCAATGGAGTAGGTCATGCACTCGTCTTCGGCGATGCCATCATGGGCCAGGCCCGGCGGCAGGTAGAGCATGTCACCCGGTTCCAGGACCCATTCGTCGGTCTGCTGGAAATCGGCGAGGATCTTCAGCTCCAGGCCGTCGATCAGCGGGCTGTCGGCGGTGCATTGCTGGCCGATGCGCCAGCGGCGGCGGCCATGGCCCTGCAGCAGGAAGACGTCATAGTGATCGTAGTGGGGGCCGACACCGCCACCGGGGGCGGCATAGCTGACCATGATGTCGTCGACGCGCCAGTTTGGCAGGAAGCGGAAGGATTCCAGCACCTCCGCCACCTCGGGCACGAACTGGTCGACCGATTGCACCAGCAGGGTCCAGTCCCGCTCGGGCAGGCCGGCGAAGGTGTCTTCCGGCAGCGGGCCGCGGCGCAGCTCCCAGGTCTGGTCCTGGCCGATGATCAGGCGGGATTCGATTTCCTCTTCCAGCGACAGGCCGGCCAGTTCGTCGGGCTCCAGGGGATTCTGGAAGTCCGGGAGGGCCTGGCGGATCAGCAGGGGTTTCTGCTGCCAGTAGTCGCGGAGGAATTCTCGGGCGGTCAGGCCGCCGAGCAGTTGCAGGGGTTGATCCGGGTTCATGCACACCTCGCGCAATGAAAAACGCCCGGCGAGGCCGGGCGTAGAAAAAGGATGATCTTCAGACCCGACGGGCCTGTTCGGCAGCGTTGCCGATATAGCCGGCCGGGGTCAGCTGGCGCAGTTCGGCCTTGGCGGCCTCGGGGATCTCCAGGCCGTCGATGAAATCCTGCAGGGCGCTGGCGCTGATGCCCTTGCCACGGGTCAGCTCCTTGAGCTTCTCGTAGGGGTTGGCCACGCCATAGCGGCGCATCACGGTTTGCACCGGCTCGGCCAGGACTTCCCAGCAGGCGTCCAGGTCTTCGGCGATGCGGGCGGCGTTGAGTTCCAGCTTGCTGATGCCCTTGAGAGTGGCTTCGTAGGCGATCACGCCGTGGGCCAGGCCGGTGCCGAGGTTGCGCAGCACGGTGGAGTCGGTCAGGTCGCGCTGCCAGCGGGAGATCGGCAGCTTGCTGGCCAGGTGCTGGAGGATGGCGTTGGCGATACCCAGGTTGCCTTCGGAGTTCTCGAAGTCGATGGGATTGACCTTGTGCGGCATGGTCGAGGAGCCGATCTCGCCGGCCACGGTCTTCTGCTTGAAGTAGCCGAGGGAGATGTAGCCCCAGATGTCCCTGTCGAAGTCGATCAGGATGGTGTTGAAACGGGCGATGGCGTCGAACAGCTCGGCGATGTAGTCGTGCGGCTCGATCTGGGTGGTGTAGGGATTCAGGGTCAGGCCGAGATCGCCTTCGATAAAGGTGCGCGCATTGGCCTCCCAGTCGACGTCCGGGTAGGCGGACAGGTGGGCGTTGTAGTTGCCCACGGCGCCGTTGATCTTGCCCAGCGGGCGGACGGCGGCGATCTGCTCGATCTGGCGCTCCAGGCGATAGACCACGTTGGCCAGTTCCTTGCCCAGGCTGGTGGGGGAGGCGGGCTGGCCATGGGTGCGCGAAAGCATGGGCACGTCGGCGAAGCGGTGGGCCAGCGCACGGATCTCGCCGGCGATCTGGCGCATCAGCGGCAGCAGCACCTGGTCACGACCTTCGCGCAGCATCAGCGCATGGGACAGGTTGTTGATGTCCTCGGAGGTGCAGGCGAAGTGGATGAATTCACTCACCGCAGCCAGTTCCGGCAGGTCGGCGACCTCTTCCTTGAGCAGGTACTCGATGGCCTTGACGTCGTGGTTGGTGGTGCGCTCGATGTCCTTGACCCGCTGCGCCTGCTCGACGCTGAACTCGGTGGCCAGCTTGTCCAGCAGGGCATTGGCCTCGGCGGAGAAGGGAGCGACCTCGGGAATGCCGGCCTGGGCGGCCAGGCGCTGCAACCAGCGGACCTCGACCTGGGCGCGGAAACGGATCAGGCCGAATTCGCTGAAGATGGGGCGCAGGGCGGCGGTCTTGCCGGCGTAACGGCCGTCGATGGGCGATACGGCGGTGAGCGAGGAGAGCTGCATGGGCATTCTCTTGGTAGCGGGGGAGAAAGGGGCGGAATTCTACACGCAAAGGCCGGCGCTTTAGTACCGCCGCCGGCCAGTCCGGGATCAGCCGTTGCGCAGGGGATAGAGGTTGTCGAGCAGCTTGCGGCGATTGAGCACCAACTGCCAGCGATGGCCGCCGAGCTGGCGCCACAGGCGGGCGGAACGGATGCCGGCCAGCAGCAGGGCGCGTACCCGCGAGGCGGTGGCGGACTGCTGCAGGTAGCGCATTTCGCCGTGCACCTGGATGCGCTGCTTGAAGGTGCTCAGGGTGTCCTCGTAGAGGCCACCGCAGGCGGCGATGACGTTCTCGTGCGCCACGCCGAAGTGTTCGACCTGGGACTGGATCTGGGTGAGGCGCCGGCCGATGAGGTCGAGCAGGTCGCCGCGCTTCTCCAGCTTGCGTTCCAGGGCGGTCATCGCCAGGGCATAGCGCAGGGGCTCGCGCTGCAGGCTGTTGGGATTGCGCTCCAGGGTGCTGGAGAGGGCACCCAGGCCCTCGCGCAGGGGTGCGACGCTGCCGCCATAGACGTCCAGCGTACTACCCGGATCCCGTACCAGCAGGCTGCCAAGCAGGCAGGCCAGGGGTTCTTCCGCGACCTGGCCGGTGCGCGCCAGCTGGTCCACCAGCAGGGCGGCCTGGAAGACGCCGCCCAGGGCGATGAGTTGTTCCTGGGTACGATTCATGCGGCGGGCGCCTCGGCGCAAGCGGGTTGGTAGTGTTCGATCACGCCGCCGCCCAGGCAGACGTCGCCGTCGTAGAAGACCACCGACTGGCCGGGGGTCACGGCGCGCTGGGGTTCGTCGAAGACCACCCGGTAGCCGGCGCCCTGGCGCTCGATCCGGCAGGGCTGGTCCTGCTGGCGATAGCGAACCTTGGCGGTGAGGCGGCGCGGCTGGGCGAGCTCCAGGTCATTGACCCAGAACATCTCGCCGACGGTCAGGGACTCGGCGAACAGCCAGGGGTGGGCATTGCCCTGGCCAACGATCAGCACGTTGCGGGTCAGGTCCTTGCTCAGTACGTACCAGGGATCGTCGCCGGCGTCCTTCATGCCGCCGATGCCCAGGCCCTGGCGCTGGCCGATGGTGTGGTACATCAGGCCGTGGTGGCGGCCGATGACCTCGCCGGTGGTGGTCTCGATGTCGCCCGGCTGAGCCGGCAGGTACTGCTTGAGGAAGTCGCTGAAGCGGCGCTCGCCGATGAAGCAGATGCCGGTGGAGTCCTTCTTGCGCGCGGTGGCCAGGCCATGCAGCTCGGCGATGGCGCGGACCTCGGGCTTTTCCAGTTCGCCCACCGGGAAGAGGGTGCGCGCCAGCTGCTCGCCGCCCACGGCGTGGAGGAAATAGCTCTGGTCCTTGTTGGCATCCAGGCCCTTGAGCAGCAGGGTCTGGCCGTCGACATCGCGACGACGCACATAGTGGCCGGTGGCGATCAGGTCGGCGCCCAGGGCCAGGGCGTAGTCGAGGAAGGCCTTGAACTTGATCTCGCGGTTGCAGAGGATGTCCGGATTCGGCGTCCGGCCAGCCTTGTATTCGGCGAGGAAGTGCTCGAAGACGTGGTCCCAGTACTCGGCGGCGAAGTTGGCCGTGTGCAACTTGATGCCGATGCGGTCGCAGACCGCCTGGGCGTCGGCCAGGTCTTCCTTGGCGGTGCAGTACTCGGTGCCGTCATCCTCGTCCCAGTTCTTCATGAACAGGCCCTCGACCTGATAGCCCTGCTCCTTGAGCAAGAGGGCCGAGACCGAGGAATCCACTCCGCCGGACATGCCGACGATGACGCGGGTGCCGTTCACTTCAAAAACCTCTCATATCTACGATCATCGACAGGGGATAGCGGTGGCCGTCCAGATATTTCTCGATGGCGTCCAGGACCAGGGGGCTGCGCAGCCGTGCCTGTTCGGCGCGGATCTCGTCGAGCGTCAGCCACACCGCGCGGGTGATGTCGGCGTCCAGGGCGCGCCCGGGTTCGTGGGCCAGGGGGCGGGCATGGAAGGCCGTGCGGTAGTAGGTGACGCCATTGGCTGGCGCCACATAGAGGCCGATGCCGATCACGCCCTGGATCTCCACCTGCCAGGCGGTTTCTTCCAGGGTCTCGCGGTGCGCCGCCTCGATCAGGCTCTCGCCCGGCTCCAGGTGCCCGGCCGGCTGGTTGAGCACCAGGCGACCCTGCTTCTCTTCTTCCACCAGCAGGAAGCGACCGGCGTCTTCCACCACGGTGGCCACGGTGACGTGGGCGTGCCAATCCATCTCGGACTCCGCTATCGGTAATCGCGCAGTATACGCCTTAAGCTTTGCCTGTCCCAAATGCAGCGAACCCCGGCCAGGGCCGGGGTTCGCTGTGATCACCCATTCAGGCTGCGGGCGCAGCCCTCAGGTTCAGCCCTTGAGCTGGGCCAGGGCGGCGTTGAGCGTGGCGCTCGGACGCATGGCCTGGCTGGTCTTGGTCTGGTCGGGGTGGTAGTAGCCACCGATGTCCACAGCCTGGCCCTGGACGCCGTTCAGCTCGGCGACCACCTTGGCTTCGTCGGCGGTCAGCGACTTGGCCACTGGCGCGAACTGGGCCTTGAGCTCGGCGTCTTCGCTCTGCTCGGCCAGGGCCTGGATCCAGTACAGCGCCAGGTAGAAGTGGCTGCCGCGGTTGTCCAGTTCACCGGTCTTGCGCGACGGCGACTTGTTGCTGTCGAGGAACTGGCCGTTGGCCTGGTCCAGAGTCTTGGCGAGGATCTTGGCCTTGGCGTTACCGGTGGTTTCGCCCAGGTGGTTCAGGGATTCGGCCAGGGCCAGGAATTCGCCCAGGGAATCCCAGCGCAGGTGGTTTTCCTGCACCAACTGCTGGACGTGCTTGGGCGCGGAGCCGCCGGCACCGGTCTCGAACAGGCCGCCGCCGTTCATCAGCGGGACGATGGACAGCATCTTGGCGCTGGTACCCAGTTCCATGATGGGGAAGAGGTCGGTCAGGTAGTCGCGCAGGACGTTGCCGGTCACCGAGATGGTGTCCTCGCCCTTGCGGATGCGCTCCAGGGACACGCGGGTGGCTTCCTCGGGCGACAGGACGCGGATGTCCAGGCCGTTGGTGTCATGGTCCTTGAGGTAGCGCTCGACCTTGGCGATGACCTGAGCATCATGGGCGCGGTTCTGGTCCAGCCAGAAGATCGCCGGGGTGCCGCTGGCGCGGGCACGGTTGACGGCGAGCTTGACCCAGTCCTGGATCGGCGCGTCCTTGGTCTGGCACATGCGCCAGATGTCACCGGCCTCGACCGGATGCTCGAAGACCACCTTGCCCTGGTCGTCGGTCACGCGCACGGTGCCGTCGGTGGGGATCTGGAAGGTCTTGTCGTGGGAACCGTATTCCTCGGCCTTCTGCGCCATCAGACCGACGTTGGGTACGCTGCCCATGGTGCTGGGATTGAAGGCGCCGTGCTGCTTGCAGTCCTCGATCACCACCTGGTAGACGCCGGCATAGCAGCGGTCGGGGATGATGGCCTTGGTGTCCTGCAGGTTGCCTTCGGTGTTCCACATCTTGCCGGAGTCACGAATCATGGCCGGCATGGAGGCGTCGACGATGACGTCGCTCGGTACGTGCAGGTTGGTGATGCCCTTGTCGGAGTTGACCATGGCCAGCGCCGGACGCTGGGCGTACTGGGCGTCGAAATCGGCCTTGATGGCGGCCTGGGTGGCTTCCGGCAGGCTGGACAGGCGGGCGTAGAGGTCGCCGATGCCGTTGTTGCGATCGAAGCCGGCTTCTTTCAGGGCGGCTTCGTGCTTGGCCAGCACGTCCTTGTAGAACTCGCCGACGATGATGCCGAACATGATGGGGTCGGAGACCTTCATCATGGTGGCCTTCAGGTGCACGGAGAACAGCACGCCCTTGGCCTTGGCGTCTTCGATCTGGGCGGCGATGAAGCTCTGCAGGGCCTTGCGGCTCATGGTCGAGGCATCGACGATCTCGCCGGCCTTGACCGCGGTCTTCTCTTTCAGGACCTTGCTGCTGCCGTCCTTGCCGATCAGTTCGATCTTCAGGCTGCCGGCATTCTCGATCGTGGCCGAGCGCTCGCTGCCATAGAAGTCATGGGCGTCCATGTGGGCGACGTGGGACTTGGAGTCGGCGCTCCAGGCACCCATGCGATGGGGGTGCTTGCGGGCGTAGTTCTTGACCGACAACGGTGCGCGGCGGTCGGAGTTGCCTTCGCGCAGGACCGGGTTCACGGCGCTGCCCTTGACCTTGTCGTAGCGCGCCTTGACGTCCTTTTCCTGGTCGTCCTTGGGCTCGTCCGGATAGTCCGGCAGGGCGTAACCCTGGCCCTGCAGTTCCTTGATCGCGGCCTTGAGCTGCGGTACCGAGGCGCTGATGTTGGGCAGCTTGATGATGTTGGCTTCGGGAGTGGTGGCCAGTTCGCCGAGTTCGGCGAGGTGGTCGGAGATGCGCTGCTCTTCCTTCAGGTACTCGGGGAAGAGGGCGATGATGCGGCCGGCAAGGGAGATGTCACGGGTTTCGAGGGCGACGCCGGAGGAGGCGGTGATGGCCTCGACGATGGGTAGCAGCGAATAGGTCGCGAGGGCGGGCGCTTCGTCGGTCAGGGTGTAGATGATCTTCGACGTGGTGGACATGTCTTGCTTTAACTCCTCTTTATCACAGCTGTGGCGCGAAGCCGGGCGAGCGAGGATCGACCCTTGAGTCGATAGACGCCCCAAGAAGGCGTTATCGGGCCGCGCGACAGGCGCGGCGGCGATGGACGTGCGATGCGACAAAGCGTCGCTGCGGAAATTGCGGGATCGGCCGATACAGCCAGCGGAACCGGCAGGGCCTGCAGCGACCCGTCAGTCGGCGGAGTATACCAGCGCGGCGCCTGGCGTGCATTCGCACCGCCGTGGCTGGGCCATGGGGAAATGTTGCCGGCGCGATCGATCCGACAGAAGCGCACGGCCGCATTGGGGATTCAGGTCAAGAGGCTTGACCATTCGACGGCTGGCGCTGCACGGCAGTTGCTTAAGGGACTAAACTATTGCCCCTCTTAATTTGATGAGGTCGTTATGAAAACCAAGGACAACACGTCCAAGAGTCGTTCCTGGGCCATCGTCGGGCTGGAAACGCTCGTCATCGTCGCCCTGTCGCTGTACGTCGCCTTTGGCGCCGGGCTGTTCGTCAAGCATCACTGCTGGGATACCCTGACCCCGCAGCAGCAAGACCAGATCCTCGAGCAGATGAGCCGCAGCGCTCAGGAAAATACCCTGCTCACCTGATTCGCGTCGGTTCGAATCCCTTCCTTTCAAACAATAAGAATCTTCCTTTTTCCCCACGCACTGCCCAGGTGTCGAGGTGGCCTCGTCACGTCCGCAGTGCTAGCAGACCAGGTGTTTGCCTGGACTCACGGGGGAGGTGGGAATGGCCGTGGGCAGCGCCCTGGGCGCGGACGTCGCCACGGGTCTGGCGCGGCGTGCCAGACGCAGCATGGCCCAGAGTATGGCCAGCGCCAGGGCTAGCCAGCCAAGTACCAGGAGAAGGATGTAGGTCGCAGGAGTCATTGACGTTCACCGTACGGCTGTCTCGGAAAGGTGTCTCTGCTGGGACACATTTCAGTAGACTCGTCAATAGCTATCCTGTTCGGGCTTTCCCGACGAGGGGTCCGACCGGGCGCCGCTCGCGCGGCGCCCGGTCGGTACGGGTCACAGGAACAGGTGGGCCAGCCAGAACAGACCGGCGGAGAGAGCCATGGAGGCTGGCAGGGTCAGGACCCAGGCCATGAGGATATTGCGCACCGTGCTGCCCTGCAGGCCGCTGCGGTTAGCGACCATGGTGCCGGCGACGCCCGAGGACAGCACGTGGGTGGTGGAGACGGGCAGGGCGAAGACGTTGGCCATGCCGATGGCGGCCACGGCCGTCACCTGGGCGCTAACGCCCTGCGCATAGGTCATGCCCTGGCGACCGATCTTCTCGCCCACGGTGAGCACCACGCGGCGCCAGCCGACCATGGTGCCGATGCCCAGCGCCAGGGCGACCGCGATGATGACCCAGAAGGGCGCGTATTCGGTGGTGCTGGTGAGGTCCTTGCGCAGGCGGCTGAGGTCGTCGCGATCGCGCGCGGTCAGCACCGGCAGCTTGCTCACCTTCTTGGCGGTGTCGTCCAGGCACAGCAGGTAGCGGCGCACCTGCTGGCGATGGTCGTCGCTCATGGCGCGGTAGTCGGTGATGCCTTCCAGATCGGCCAGCAGTGCCTGCAGGGTCGGCACGGTCATGTGCGGGGCGCAGCGGAATTCCTGGGGCAGGTCGCGATTGCCGGGCACTTCGGCGAGGAAGTCCTTGAGGTTGTCGCCCTGGCGCTCGTAGAACTGGCCCAGGTGGATGGCCGCATCGCGGGTGCGCTCGATCTGGTAGGTGGTGCTGTCAAGGTCCAGCACGAACTTGGCCGGGACGATGCCGATCAGCACCAGCATGATCAGGCCGATGCCTTTCTGGCCGTCGTTGGAGCCGTGCACGAAGCTCATGCCCATGGCCGAGAGGACCAGCATCAGGCGATTCCAGAAGGGCGGGTGCTTCTTGGCATCCACTTCGCGGCGCTGTTCCGGGGTCTTGTGCATCTTCGACAGCGGCCGCCAGCGCTTGAGGGCGAGCAGCAGCAGGCCGGCGACGGCGAAGCCGGCCAGCGGCGAGAAGATCAGCGACAGGCCGATGTCGATCGCCTTCTGCCAGTTCACGCCTTCGCTCACCGGCAGGCCGGTCAGCAGGGCGTTGGTCACGCCGACACCGAGGATGGAGCCGATCAGTGTATGGGAGCTGGAGGCGGGGATACCGAAGTACCAGGTGCCCAGGTTCCAGGTAATGGCCGCGGCGAGCAGCGAAAACACCATGGCCAGACCATGGCCGGTGTTGACGTTGATCAGCAGTTCGACCGGCAGCAGGTGGACGATGGCGTAGGCGACGCCGACACCACCGAGCAGCACACCGAGGAAATTGAAGATGCCGGAGAAGAACACCGCGAGGTGCGGTGGCATCGCCTTGGTGTAGATCACCGTGGCGACGGCGTTGGCGGTGTCGTGAAAGCCGTTGATGAATTCAAAGGCCAGCACAAAGGCCAGGGCCAAGACGAGGCTGATGGCGACCCAGGCATGGAGTCCGCTGAAAAGTTCGAACATGGGGATACGTCGACAGTTGGCAGGCGCGAATTATGGCAGAAAAATGACTGCCGCCATCGCCACCTTGAATGGGAGGGGCGATTTAGTCGCCGCGGTAGATGCAGCCGCAGGTGCAGGTCTCGTGGACGCGAACCTGGCTGAGCTCGGGTAGCAGAGGCTTGAGCTGTTGCCAGATCCAGCGCGCGAGCACTTCGCTGGTGGGATTCTCGAGGCCCGGGATGTCGTTCAGATAATGATGGTCGAGACGCTCGTACAGGGGTTTGAAGACGGCCCTGATGTCGGCGAAATCCCGCACCCAGCCGGTATGGGGATCGATGGGACCCTCGACGTGCAGGCCTACCTTGAAGGAATGCCCATGGAGACGACCGCACTTGTGCCCGGCCGGAACATTGGGCAGGAAGTGTGCGGCTTCGAAAACGAATTCTTTGAAAATTTCCACGATAACCACTCGCGTTGGGCCACGGTATGTGACGGCTGCGGGACGGCAGTCTATCAGCTCGACAGCGGCTTGCCGAACCTGCGGCCGCGGGCGCCGGAACCGGCGGAATTCCGATTTGCCTTCGCCGGCGGGCTTAGGCAGTCTCCCGGTCTTTGTCCGGACGAGAATCCCTATGCGCAGCAGCAATCCCCGTACCTTCTGGGTGCTCCTTGGCCTGGCCGCGGTCTTCGGTCTCGTTGGTCTGATCGGCAATCAGGTCGGCTGGGAGCGCGTGGAGATCGGCTATCGGACGGTACCGTCGCCCAGCGGCCTGGACATTGGCGTGGCGGGGCAGGTCATCACCGGCCTGCCGTCGCTGTGCATCGCCCTGGCGCTGGTCACGGTGGTGACCGCGCTGATCATCCGCGGTGGCCGCCGCTTCCGTTCACGGCTGCCGCTGCCGGTGACGGCCGGCATCCTCTGGGTGCTGCTGGCGGGCCTGCTGGTGCTCTTCTATCCCAGCACCCTGGCGTTCCAATGGGAGAATCATCGCAGCGCCGCGGATATCGACTTCTATGTGCTGCAGGAACGCCAGGGTCCGTTCCAGGGTACGGCGCAGAAGAGCCAGCGCCTCGGCTACTATCAGGACTGCGGCAAGACCGGGCAGGCCGCCTGCCCGGTGTTCGAGTGCGTGGTGGAGAAGCGCAGCTGGCTGGGTGGGCTGCAGAAGATCGAAGGCTTCTATCCGGGCCTGGACCAGCAGCATCAGCTGGAGCTGCTGCGCACCCGCTGCCTGCCCGGCACGCCATGACCGACGAAGCCGCCGGTCTGGTGGCGCCATAGACGGGCATAGAGGCCGTTGTAGGCGATCAGCTCGTCGTGGGAGCCCATCTCGACGATCTGGCCGCGCTCCATGACCACCAGGCGATCCATGCGCGAGATGGTCGACAGCCGGTGGGCGATGGCGATCACCGTCTTGCCTTCCATCAGGGTTTCCAGGCTTTCCTGGATCGCCGCTTCCACCTCGGAGTCGAGGGCGGAGGTGGCTTCGTCCAGCAGCAGGATCGGCGCGTCCTTGAGCAGGGTACGGGCGATGGCGATGCGCTGGCGCTGACCGCCGGAGAGCTTGACCCCGCGTTCACCCACCTGGGCATCCAGCCCGGTACGGCCATGGGCGTCGGTGATGCGGGCAATGAAGTCGTCCGCCTTGGCCTTGCGCAGAGCGGCATGCAGCTCTTCATCAGTGGCCTCGGGACGGCCGTAGAGCAGATTCTCGCGGATCGAGCGATGCAGCAGGGAAGTGTCCTGGGTGACCACGCCGATCTGGCATCTCAGGCTTTCCTGGGTGACATGGGCGATGTCCTGGCCGTCGACCAGGATGCGACCGCCTTCCAGGTCATAGAGGCGCAGGAGCACGTTGATCAGCGTCGACTTGCCGGCGCCCGAAGGGCCGACCAGGCCGATCTTCTCGCCCGGAGCGACATCGAGGGTCAGGCCTTCGATGATGCCGGCGCCCTTGCCGTAGTGGAAGGCGATGTCCTCGAACAGCACCGCGCCGCGGGTCACCTGCAACGGCTTGGCGTCCGGGGCGTCACCAACCTGGCGCGGCTTGGCGATGGTGCTCATGCCGTCCTGCACCATGCCGATGTTCTCGAAGATGCCGTTGACCACCCACATGATCCAGCCGGACATGCTGTTGATGCGGATCACCAGGCCGGTGGCCAGGGCGATGGCCCCGACGGAGATGACGCCCTGGTGCCAGAGCCAGAGGGCCAGGCCCGTGGTGCCGGCGATGAGGAAGCCGCTGAGGATGGCGATGGTCACGCCCATGGCGGTGATCAGGCGAGCGGCGCGCTCGGCCTTTTCGGTCTGCTCTTCCATGGCCTGGCGGGCATATTGCTCCTCCTGGGCCGAGTGGGAGAACAGCTTGAGCGTGGAGATGTTGGTGTAGCCGTCGACGATGCGCCCGGAGAGCTGCGAGCGGGCTTCGGAGGCAATGGCCGAACGCTCCTTGGTCTGGGGCACGAAATACCAGAGGGCGATGACATAGCCGATGATCCAGAGGATCAGCGGGACCATCAGCCAGACGTCGGCCTGGGCGAACAGGATCAGCGAGGTGACGGCGAAGATCAGCACGTGCCAGATGGCATCCACCGCCTGCACCGCCGAATCGCGCAGGGAGACACCGGTCTGCATGATGCGGCTGGAAATGCGCCCGGCGAAGTCGCTGTGGAAGAAGCCCAGGCTCTGCTTGAGCACATAGCGATGGTTCTGCCAGCGGATCAGGGTGGTGAGGCTGGGGGTGATGGTCTGGTGCACCAGCAGGTCGTGCAGGCTGATGAACAGGGGCCGGATGACCAGGGTGACCACCGCCATCCAGATCAGGGTGCCACCGTGCTCCTGGAAGAACACCGTGCTGTTGGGCGCACTGCCCGCGAGGTCGACGATCTGGCCGATGAAGTTGAACAGGGCGACTTCGACGAGGGCGCCGATGAGACCCACTGCCAGTAGCAGGGCGAAGGCCGGCCAGGCTTGCTTGAGAAAGTGGAGATAGAAGGCGCCGATCCCAGTGGGCGGCATTTCATCGGGGGCTTCCCGAAACGCATCGATGATGCGTTCGAAGCGGCGAAAGATCATGCGGGGTCCTTGTGGGGGGAGACGGCGTCTCGCACTGGGGCCTCGCCTGGTTAACCGGACGACCGCCAGCGGATCGTCCGGCAGGACGGGTCGGCTACAGCCGTTTGGCAGCGAGAATCATCACCGGTTCACGGGGAATGTCGCGCAGCATGCCCTGGCGGGTGGTCTGCACCCCGGCGATCTGGTCGACGACTTCCATGCCGCGCACGACCTTGCCGAATACCGCGTAGCCGAAGTCGCGCGAGCCGTGGTCCAGGAAGGCATTGTTCTCGACGTTGATGAAGAACTGACTGGTGGCGGAGTTGACGTCCGAGGTCCGCGCCATGGCCAGGGTGCCGCGCAGATTCTTCAGGCCGTTGTCGGCTTCGTTCTTGATCGGCGCCTTGGTGCGTTTTTCCTGCATGTCGCGGGTGTAGCCACCGCCCTGGATCATGAAGCCGGGGATGACGCGATGGAACAGTGTGCCCTTGTAGAAGCCGCTGTCGACGTAGCCCAGGAAGTTCTCGGTGCTGACCGGTGCCTTGGCCGCATCCAGCTCGACCTCGATGTCACCCTTGTTGGTGCTGATGAGCACGTGCGGATTGTCCGCGGCCCAGGTGGTGGAGGCGACGAACAGGGCGCAGGCGGCAAGCAGGGCTTTGAACATGATGGATCCTTGAGTGGCAGAGACGACTGGCGAACGATAGCAACCCGGCTGGCACCCCGCCACGGTCAGCGTGGCAGGGCATGCTTGCGCAGCAGGTTCATGAGGATCTGCGACGCCGGGCCCAGTTCGTGCTGGCGGGTCTTGTAGAGCTGGAAGGGATGGAAGCGCTGGGCGCCCTGTTCCAGCGGCAGCGGCTTGAGCAGGCCGGCGTCGAGATCGGTCTGGATGGCGTCCCGCGGCAGCCAGGCGAAGCCCAGGCCGTCGCGCAGGAAGGTGGCGGCGGTGCTGATGCTGCCCACCGTCCAGCGTTGTTCGGCGGCCAGCCAGCCGGCATCCCGGGGCTGGGCGCGGCCGCTGTCGCGGATGACGATCTGCAGCTGCTCTTCCAGATCGGCGGTCACCAGGGTGCGCTGCAGCAGGTGCAACGGATGCTCGGGATGGGCGACGGCGACGAATTCCACGTTGCCCAGGGAGGCGCCCAGATGGGCGGCGATCACCAGGCCGGTGATCGCCAGGTCCGCCGAGCCGTCGAGCAGGGCCTCCTCCACCCCGGACAGGACCTCTTCGCGCAGGCGTATGCGGCAACCACGACTCTGGGGCATGAATTCGCGCAGGCAGAGCAGCAGCGGACGGGTCGGGTAGGCGGCGTCCACCACCAGGCGCACCTCGGATTCCCAGCCCTGTTCCATGTGGTAGGCCAGTTCCTCCAGCTGGCTGGCCTGCTGCACCAGGCGCCGTGAACGGCGCAGGAGCACGGCGCCGGCATCGGTCAGCACGGCGCGGCGACCTTCCAGGCGCAACAGCGGCACGCCGAGCTGCTCCTGCATGCGGGCGACGGTATAGCTGACCGACGACTGGGAGCGATGCAGCACCTCGGCGGCCTGGGCGTAGCCACCGTGGTCCACCACCGCCTGCAGGGTTCGCCACTGATCGAGGGAAACGCGAGGAGTCTTCATCGAGCGCTCTGGAGCCACGAAAGGGCGCATGTTAGTGCCTAGGGTGGCAATGGCAAAACGCGGCGTCCATCACGGCACGAAAAAATTCCGCCCGCAGGAGCAAATGTCTCGTCGGCGCCACCCTCCAAGCCAGCCGATGAGTTTCCCACTCTAGGCAAGACAAGGAGTCTCCATGTCGTCATTCAAGGCATTGCTGGGTTGCTGTCTGGTCATCGCGCCGCTGCTGGTCCAGGCCGAGGAATCCCGCGCGGTGGCGGCCGAGCCGATCGATATCGACGGCATGAACATCAGTCGCACCCTCGACTGCGAAGGCCGGGACGTGTCCCTGTCCGGCGAAGGCAATACCCTGACGTTGAAAGGTCAGTGCGGCACGGTGGCCGTCTACGGCAGTCATCATCGGCTGGTGCTCGACGGCGCCCAGGCGCTGACCATCCATGGCCTGGGCAGCGTCACCACGGTCAAGGGCGCGGTGGCCAGCCTGAGCATCGGCGGTGGCTACCAGCAGGTGCAGGCCAACGTGCGCGGCAGCGACGGCCTGGCCAAGGTCGATGCCTATGGCTACGGCGCCAAGGCGCGCCTGACCCTGCTCAGCCAGGCCGACATCGCCGTGGGCGGTTCCAATCAGCAGGTCTACTGGTCGCGCGCCGCGGGCGTGGCCGAACCCAAGACCCTGGTCTCGGGCAGCGACAATGTGCTGCAGGCCAATCAGTCGGTAGCGGCGCTCAGCGGCGGCGAGCCCTCGGGCCTCAACGCCACCCGCTAGCCGGCGACGAGCCGGGGGTTTCCCTCCGGCGACGGGCACGTTAAGGTCGCGCACCTTTTTCGTGCGTCGCCGCCATGCCTTATCTCCTGCTCGTCACCCTCATCTGGGCGTTTTCCTTCAGCCTGATCGGCGAGTACCTCGCCGGTCGGGTCGACAGCGACTTCGCCGTGCTGGTCCGCGTGGCCATCGCCTTCGTGCTGTTCCTGCCGTTCACCCGCTGGCGCGGGGTGCCGGGACGCTTCGCCCTGGGGCTGATGGCGGCGGGCGCGCTGCAGTTCGGCATCACCTATCTGTGCCTGTACCGCAGCTTCGCGGTATTGACGGTGCCCGAGGTGCTGCTGTTCACCGTGCTCACGCCGATCTACGTGACCCTGCTGGACGATGCCTGGCAGCGGCGCTTGCGCCTCTGGTCGCTGCTGGCGGCGGTGGTGGCGGTGGGCGGCGCGGCGCTGATCCGTTTCCAGCCACTGACCGGTGACTACCTGCTGGGTTTTCTGCTGCTGCAGGTGGCCAACCTGACCTTTGCCGCCGGCCAGGTGCTGTGCAAGCACCTGGGCCATGCCTATGCCGGACAGGGCGCCCTGCATCGCTACTTCGGCCTGTTCTTTCTCGGTGCCCTGCTGGTGGCGGCGCTGTCCTTTCTGCTGTTCGGCAATCCGGCGCGGCTGCCCAGCACGGGCCTGCAATGGGGCGTGCTGGTGTGGATGGGCGTGTTTGCCACGGCGCTCGGCCTGTACTGGTGGACGCTGGGTTCGTTGCGGGTCAACGGCGGCACCCTGGCGATCATGAACGAGGCCCATGTGCCGGCCGGTCTGCTGGTCAGCCTGCTGATCTGGCAGCACCCGGCCGATCTGCCTAGGCTGTTGCTGGGCGGCGGGATCATCCTGCTGTCACTGTTCATCAATCGTCTGGGGCGCCCGTCATGAATGTGCTGTCCGGCAAGGGCCTGGGCCTTTCGGTGCTGTCATCGGTACTGTTCGCGCTGATGCCGGTGTACTTCGCCTGGCTGGCGCCGCTGGATGGCCTGCAGGTCGTGGCCCTGCGGGTGGTCTGGTCGTTGCCGATGGTGCTGCTGCTGGTGGTGGTGCTGCGGGAGGGCAGGGCCCTGTGGGCCACGCTCAAACGGCTGGTGCGCGAGCCCCGCCTGTGCCTGGCCATCCCGGCGGCGGCGCTGCTGATGGGCATCCAGTGGTGGGTGTTCGTCTGGGCGACCATGAATGGCGAGGCCATGGCCATGTCGCTGGGCTACTTCCTGCTGCCCCTGGCGATCGTGCTGACCGGACGCCTGGTCTATGGCGAGCGCCTGCGGCCGCTGCAGCAGGTAGCGGTGGTGTGCGCGCTGCTGGGGGTGGTCAACGAGGTCTGGGTGACCGGAGCGCTGTCCTGGGTCAGCCTGCTGCCGGTGGTGGGTTATCCGCCGTATTTCGTCCTGCGCCGCTGGATGGCGGTGGATGCGCTGTCGGGCTTCGTACTTGAGATGTGCTGCCTGCTACCCTTCGCGCTGCTCGCCCTGCACTGGTTCTCGCCCGGCGCCATCCTGCAGCAGACGCCCTGGCTGTGGGCGCTCCTGCCGGGCCTGGGCCTGCTCAGTGCCATCGCCTTCGCCGCCATGCTGGCGTCCAGTCGCATGCTGCCGCTGAGTCTGTTCGGCATCCTCAGCTATGTGGAGCCGGCGCTGCTGGTGTTCGTCGCCCTCTATGTGCTTGGTGAGCAACTGCCGGAGGGTGCGATCTGGACCTATGGTCCCATCTGGTTGGCGGTGGCCTGGGTCTGCCTGGACAGTGCGCGCCTGCTGCGCAAGCAGCTCAGGCGCGCGCCGGTGGCGCCCTAGAGCGCCAGGATCGGGCATTCCTGCGCGGCGAAAAAGAACTCGTCGCAGTTGGGCAGGCTGCCGGCGCGATCAACGATGAGGAATTCATCTTCGTCGCGCAGGGCCAGCACCGGATGGTGCCAGACCCCGGCGTGGTAGTTGATGCCCTGCTGGCCATCGGCGCGAAAGACGCGGATGGCGCGGGCATCCGGCTCCGTTGTGGGTGGCGCCACCACTACCAGAAAGGGTTCGCCGCGCAGCGGCACGAAGGCCTGGCTGCCGTGGGGATGGCGTTCGAGCATGGCGATGGTCAGCGGATAGTCCAGGCGCCGGGCGCGAAAGATGCTGATGATCGCCGCGCCGTCCGCCGGTCCCGTCGCGACCCGGGCCAGAGCGTGGTATCTCCGGGTCGAGCCGTTGTTGATCGGATACCAGTCCCGGCCCGCCGTCTCGATGACCTCGCCGAAGGGCGCGAAGCCCTCGGCAGTCAGCGGCTCGATGCGCAGTGGCCGACTCATGCCTGGCCCCGTGCCACCTTGCCGAACAGTCGCAGCCGGCTGACACCGCCGTCCGGAAAGATGTTCAGGCGCACGTGAGTGATGGGGCCAAGGTCGCGGACCTGCTCCCGGAAGCTGTGCTCCTGGTGCATCTGCAGCTTTTGCGGCGGCAGCAGCTCCTTCCAGAACAGACTCTGGGTCTCGATCTGGCCATCGGTACCGCCGCGGACAAAGGCGCCCTGGATCTGGCAGCTGTCCGGGTAGTTGCCCTTGAAGTGCAGGGTGTCCACCAGGATCTCCTCGACGGTGCCGGCATGGCCCAGGGCGATGATCACCCAGTCATTGCCGGGGGTGCGACGGCGCGCGGTTTCCCAGCCATCGGCCATGCTGTCGGCGCGACCGGGGTTGAGGATGTTGCTCATGCGGCCGTAGTGCTCGTCATTGCAGGCCAGGGCGCGCCCGCCATTGAGCGCGGCAGCCAGGTCCAGTACCTCGTCTTCGGCCTGGGCCGACCAGTCGCGATGGGGAATGCCATAGACGCGCAGGCGCGCCACACCGCCGTCCGGAAAGATGTTTAGCCGCAGGTGGGTCCAGGGGCGGTCATCGGCGATGGCATGGTAGTGGTGGCTATTGCCCTGCATCTCGATGGCCGGCAGCACCTCGGTCCAGGCAGCGTCTTCGGCCGGATCGCCCTCGGCGCAGAAGCAGGCTTCCAGGGAGGCTGAGGGCGGATAGTTGCCGGTGAACCAGCGGGTGTCGATGTCGACGCCCTTGATCGAGCCGGGCACGCCCAGGCGGATCACCGCGTGGTCGTAGCCTTCGAAACGCTTGCGTCGCGATTCCCAGCCGTCCATCCATTTGCCGTTGTCGTCGTAGACGCCTTCCTTCCACTCCGGCTCGTGGGGCTGGAGCATGCGGTCGGCGGCGGCGAACCAGTCGTCGGTGACGCTGATGACGCGGGTGCCGAGACGGGCGTCGGCGAGGTTGAGGTACTTCTCGAAGGGCGCGGCATAGGTGCGTTTCATGGAGTGCTCTTGTCGGGGAAGGGTCAGAGGGTCTGCAGGCGGAAGAGGGCGATGCGATCGATCTCGGCCAGGGCGCGCTGGAATTCCTGCTCCGGGCTGTTGGGCAGGCGCTCTTCGAAGGCCGCCAGGATCAGATGCCGGTTGCTGCCCTTCACCGCCATGATGAAGGGGAAGCCGAATTTGGCGCGGTAGGCGTCGTTGTGGCGGGTGAAGCGCTCGAGCTCGTCCGGGGTGCATTGATCGAGGCCGGCACCGGCCTGTTCGCCACTGCTGGCGGCGGTCAGCTCGCCGGCCAGGGCCGCGCGACCGGCAAGATCCGGATGTGCCTGGATCAGCGCCAGTTGCTCGGCGTGACTGGCCCGGGCGACCTGAGCGGCGAGGCGCTGATGCAGGGCGTCGACGCTGTCCGGCAGCGGCTGGCCCTCGTCGAAGGCGCGCTCGGCGACCCAGGCGGAGTGCTCGTAGATGCCGCCGAAGGCCGCGACGAAGGCGGCGCGATCCAGCTGGCTGGGCGTGACGGTGTGGAAGGCGCTCATGCCGGCGGATGCTCCCTGTGCCAGTGACGGGCGATGTCCACCCGGCGGGCGAACCAGACGCGCTCATGGCTCTGGGCGTATTCGAGGAAGCGCTTGAGACCCACCAGGCGACCGGGGCGACCGATCAGCCGGCAGTGCAGGCCGATGGAGAGCATCTTGGGCGCGCTGGCACCTTCCGCGTAGAGGGTGTCGAAGGCGTCCTTGAGGTACTGGAAGAATTGCTCGGCGGTATGGAAGCCCTGGACCTGGGTGAATCTCATGTCGTTGGTATCCAGGGTGTAGGGGATCACCAGGTGCGGCTTGCCGGTGGGCGTATCGGGCTCCCAATAGGGCAGGTCGTCGTCGTAGGTGTCGCTGTCGTAGAGAAAGCCGCCTTCCTCCATGACCAGGCGCCGGGTGTTGGGCCCGGTCCGGCCGGTGTACCAGCCCAGCGGACGCTTGCCGGTCAACCGGGTAAGGATCTCGATGGCGCGCTGCAGATGGGCGCGCTCTTCGGCTTCGTCCAGGTACTGGTAGTCGATCCAGCGATAGCCGTGGCTGCAGATTTCGTGGCCGGCCTGGACCATGGCGCGGATGACCTCGGGGTGGCGCTCGGCGGCCATGGCCACGGCAAAGATGGTCAGGGGTACCTGTTGCTTGGCGAACAATTCCAGGATGCGCCAGACGCCGGCGCGACTGCCGTATTCGTAGAGCGACTCCATGGACATGTTGCGTACGCCCTGCAGCGGCTGGGCGGCGACCATCTCGGAAAGAAAGGCCTCGGATTCCTTGTCGCCGTGCAGGATGTTGCGTTCGCCACCCTCTTCGTAGTTGAGCACGAAGGACAGGGCGATGCGGGCGTCACCCGGCCAGCGCGGGTGGGGCGGCTGGGCACCGTAGCCGATGAGATCGCGGGGATAGGTCATGGGAAGGGCATCCTGGCAGTCGAGATGTTTTGTATACAATGTTTGGCGGCCTTTGCCGAGTCCCAGCAAGAATCCTGCCCAACTGGTCTGACCGGTCTGAAGACTTTGGTGCGCTAGAGGACGATGATCCCTAGGTTAGGGCGGGGCAAGGAGCTGTATACAATCGGCGGGTAGAAAACTGCTAGGCTGGATCATCCCCCTTGCAGGAGTTCTCCCATGTCCGTTTCATCCCCTGGCGGTTACCTGACGACCCATGTGCTGGACACTACCGGCGGCTGCCCCGGCGCGGACATCGCCGTCCGCCTGTACCGCCTGGATGGGGTGTCGCGGCAGGCGCTGGGCGAAGTGCGGACCAATGCCGATGGCCGCGGCGATGCACCGCTGTTGCAGGGCGAAGCCTTTACGGCGGGTACTTACGAGCTGGAATTCGCGGTGGGTGACTACTATCGGCGACGGGGGACGACGCTGGAGGAACCGGCATTTCTTGACACCGTGGTCCTGCGCTTTGGCATCGCCGATGAGGCGGCGCACTACCATGTGCCGCTACTGGTTTCGCCCTACAGCTATTCAACCTATCGCGGCAGTTAGGGACGACTGCTCTGCGGCGGTGCGCGCAGGGGGGGAGCCGGCACCAGCCTGGGGCGTGGATCCGCTCAGGCTAGTGGAAGGTCGGCTCGCTGGCCAACCGGGCGCTGGCCAGCAGCGGTCGGTCCGGCACGGCACTGTCTGGCCAGGTCTGGGCGATACGTTCCAGCACCACCTGGGCTAGCATGCTGTGGGTACGGCTGGCGAAATGACCCCGGGCGCCGAAGATATAGGCCTGGTCAGCGCCCGGTTCGACGTAGCTGTCCGGATCGCAGAATTCGCGACCGGGCAGGCAGGCATCGCCTTCGGCATGGGTGAATCCATAGTTGCCGTAGTGGGCGAAGACCTCTTCCATCACCCGGTATGCATCCACCAGCAGCAGGCGGTCTCCGGCCGGCAGGTTGGCCTGCAGGGTGTCGTTGTAGAGCTTCACCAGATCATGATTGCGCTGCGCCACCTGCTCGGTCCAGGGCTCGAGATAGGGCGCCTTGCCGTAGTCGGTGTTGTTGAGCACGACCAGCCGCTGGGCACCCAGGCTCAGCAGGTAGCGCAGCAGCTTGACCTCGTTCAGGGCCGTATGGCGGATCCGGGCCTCGACCTGCGTGCGTACCTCCGGAGTCAGCGGGGCATCAGCCATCAGCGCGGCCTTGAGCGTCTTGTCGTAGAAGGGGCCGATGATGTCATTGCCGCCGATCTGCACCAGCACCAGGTCCTGCTGGCGGAAGCGGCCATGCTGCATCTCGAAATTGCGGATCTGCTGGGAAAACGCCAGCGGCGCCTCGTTGTGGTCGAAGCCTGGCTCGGTGAAGCTGCCGGTTACGGCGCCGCCCTCGGCGTAGCAGAGGCCGTCGGGATCGCTCGGACCCTCGTGACCATAGCCTTCCACCTGACGATTGGGGCCCAGTTCGATACCGTAGGCGTCGGCAATTTCCTGGGGATAGGTGCGCCCCGGGTTGGTTGCGTAGATGTGGCCGAAGGTGCCGCAGTCCATCAGGCTGTCGCCAAAGGCGATGACCCTCTGGATGCCCCGCGCCTCGGCGATGGGCTCAGGGCTGGGTACGAGGGCGAGCAACGTGGCGACACCTGCGAGTGCGGTCGCCAATCCCCAGTGCTTGCCCATCGTCTACCTCCCGGCAGCGTCCAGCGTCGGTGCTGCTTTTATCTTTTGCAACCTTCATACCGGGAAGAGCGGAAAAGCAAGGTCGGAGTTCCCGGCGCCCGGACCAGGCGAAGCGGCAGCCGACGACCAGCACGGGATGGCAAGAGCGATGGGCAAGTCCGAGGTTTCGCAGCTAAGGCTGCACCACGAGCGAGCTAGTCCGGCTTGATCACGGGATCGGAAGACTGCGCCAGGATGGCTGCCATCAGCCCGGGGAAACGCTGATCCAGGTCGTCGCGCCGCAACTGGTTCATGTGCGTGGTACCAGCGTTGCGGGTGTGTACCAGGCCGGCGTCGCGCAGGACGCGGAAGTGGTGCGACATGCTGGATTTCGGACGGCCCCCGTCAAGTTCGCCACAGGTGGCCTCGGCGACCCGCGCCAGGTAGCGGACGATGTCCAGACGTACGGGATCGCTGAGCGCATGGAACAGGCGCTCAAGGGAGAATTCGTCGGGACTGGGATGTTTGAAAGGGCGCATGCGCTAATCATACACCGGGGGTTGGCGATTATGTTATGTTCGATTAATATCGAAATAACGAAACAACATCCGCCTTATTGGAGACCGCTCAGATGTCCGCATTGTTCCAACCCTTTACCCTGAAGGACGTGACGTTGCGCAACCGCATCGCCATCCCGCCCATGTGCCAGTACAGCGCCGTCGATGGCGTGATCAATGACTGGCACCAGGTGCACTATGCCGGCCTGGCCCGCGGTGGTGCGGGCCTGGTGGTCGTCGAGGCCACGGCGGTCTCGCCGGAAGGCCGGATCACCCCCGGTTGCACCGGCATCTGGTCGGACGCGCACGCCCAGGCCTTCGTGCCGGTGGTCCAGGCGATCAAGGCCGCCGGTTCGGTACCGGGCATCCAGATCGCCCACGCCGGTCGCAAGGCCAGCGCCAACCGTCCCTGGGAAGGCGATGACCACATCGCCGCCGACGACGCCCGTGGCTGGGACACCATCGCCCCGTCCGCGGTGGCCTTTGGCGCCAATCTGCCCAAGGTGCCCAAGGCCATGACCCTGGACGACATCGCCCGGGTCCGCCAGGACTTCGTCGATGCCGCCAAGCGTGCCTATGAGGCCGGCTTCGAGTGGCTGGAGCTGCACTTCGCCCACGGCTACCTGGCGCAGAGCTTCTTCTCGGTGCATTCCAACCAGCGCGACGACCAGTACGGTGGCGACCTCGCCGGCCGCAGCCGCTTCCTGCTGGAAACCCTGGCCGCGGTGCGCCAGGTCTGGCCGGAGCACCTGCCGCTGACCGCGCGTTTCGGCGTGATCGAATACGACGGTCGCGACGAAGAGACCCTGGCCGAATCCATAGAGCTGGCCCAGGGCTTCAAGCGCGAAGGCCTCGACCTGCTGAGTGTCAGCATCGGCTTCTCCACCCCGACCGCCAACATCCCCTGGGGACCGGGTCTGCTGGCACCCGTCACCGAACAGGTACGCAAGGCGACCGGCCTCAAGGTGGCCTCGGCCTGGAACATCGACACCCCGGCGCTGGCCAACCAGGTGGTGGCCGATGGGCAACTGGATCTGGTGATGGTAGGTCGCGCTCACCTGGCCGATCCGCACTGGCCCTACTATGCGGCCAAGGCTCTGGGCGTCGACCAGCCGTCCTGGGTGCTGCCGGCGCCCTACGCCCACTGGCTGGAGCGCTATCGCACCAGTTGAGTCGGCCTAGGCTGAACATGAAAACCGCCCCTCGGGGCGGTTTTTTGTGCGTATGGGATGGGGGTGGGTTTTGTTGGGCTTCGCTGCGCTCAGCCCAACCTACGGTAATGGGTAGGTTGGGTTGAGGCGGCTCCATCGCCGAAGCCCAACAGTGCCGTTTTGCTCCACCCGTGGAAAACGCTGCGCGGTTTTCCACGCTACGGGGTGAGGGTATCAGGCGTCGCGACTGTGTACCCGGCGACCGGCGGCATGGGTTTCCCGTACCACCCGGTCGTCGCCCAGGGTGGTGAGGACGAAGAGGGTTTCTTCCAGGCTCCTGGACTGTTGCAGGCGGTAGTCGAGCAGCGGGGTGGCCTTGAGGTCGAGCACCACGAAGTCGGCGTCGTGGCCGGGGGCCAGGCTGCCGATGCGTTCGTCCAGGCGCAGGGCGCGGGCGCCGCCCAGGGTGGCCAGGTACAGCGACTTGAAGGGATGCAGGCGATGGCCGCGCAGTTGCTGCACCTTGTAGGCTTCGCCGAGGGTCTGCAGCAGCGAGAAACTGGTGCCGGCGCCAACGTCAGTACCCAGGCCGACGTTGACCTTGAAGGCTTCCATCCGTTCGAGATCGAACAGTCCGCTACCGAGGAAGAGGTTGGAGGTGGGGCAGTGCGCCACCGCTGATCCGGTGTCGTGCAGGCGCTGGCACTCGGCGTCGCAGAGGTGGATGCCGTGGGCGAACACTGAGCGCGGGCCGAGCAGCTGGAAGTGGTCATAGACGTCCAGGTAGTGGCTGCGCTCCGGGAACAGCGCCTTCACCCAGTCGATCTCCTTGAGATTCTCGGAGAGGTGGGTGTGCAGGTAGACGTCCGGGTATTCGGCCAGCAGGCGGCCGGCGGCTTCCAGTTGCTCCGGGGTGCTGGTGGGGGCGAAGCGCGGGGTGACGGCATAGTGCAGGCGGCCCTTGCCGTGCCAGCGCTGGATCAGCGCCTTGCTGTCGGCATAGGCGGATTCGGCGGTGTCCTGCAGATAGTCCGGGGCATTGCGATCCATCAGCACCTTGCCGGCGATCATGCGCAGGTCGAAACGTTCGGCGACCTCGAAAAAGGCATCCACCGACTGCGGATGGACACTGCCGAACACCAGGGCGGTGGTGGTGCCGTTGCGCAGCAGTTCACCGACGAAGACCTCGGCCACCTCGGCGGCCTTGGCCGGATCGACGAAGGCGCCCTCGGTGGGAAAGGTGTAGGTGTCCAGCCAGTCCAGCAGTTGCTCGGCGTAGCTGGCGATCATGCCGGTCTGCGGATAGTGGATATGAGTGTCGATGAAGCCGGGGGTGATCAGGGCGTCGGGGTGCTCGATGACCTGGGTGCCGGCGGGCAGGGTGGGCAGCAGCTCGGCGGCCGGGCCCATGGCCTGGATGCGGCCGTCCGCGACCAGCAGCAGGCCGTCGGCATGGTATTCGTAGGAGGCGTCCAGCCCCACCTCGGCCGGGTCGGCGAGGCTGTGGAGCAGGGCGGCGCGATGGGCGATGGCGGTCATAACGATCTCAAATAGGGCTAGAGCTAATTGGGGGTGGCAGTGACCAGGCGCAGGGGCAGATCCGCCTGCTCGGCCTGGCGACCGTAGTGGGCGATGACCTCGCCGGCCACGGCGATGGCGATCTCCAGCGGCAGCTTGCCCTGGACCTCGGGCAGGCCCAGCGGGCAGCGCACCGTGGCCAGGCGGTCGGCGCCGTGGCCGCGCGCCGCGAGGCGGTGGCGGAACTTGGCCCACTTGGTCCGGGAGCCGATCAGACCGAAATAGCCATGGTCGCCACGGGCGAGGATGGCGTCGGTCAACTCCAGGTCCAGGGGGTGATTATGGGTCATGACGATGTAGTAGGCACCCGCCGGCATCCGGGCGATCTCGTCTACCGGCTCGTCGGTCAAGCGCTTTTCCACGCCGGCGGGCAGGACGGCGGGAAATTCCTGGGCGCGCGAATCCACCCAGCGCACCGCGCAAGGCAGCCCGGCCAGCAGCGGCACCAGGGCGCGGGCGACATGGCCGGCGCCAAAGACGATCACCGGGACGTCCTGTGCCAGCTGGGGTTCGAAGAGCAGGGTGGTGACGCCCCCGCAGCACTGGCCGAGGCTGGCGGCCAGGGAGAAACGCTCCAGGCGCGGCTGGCGCGTACCGGCGGCGAGCATTTCCCGGGCGATGTCCACCGCGCGGTATTCCAGGTGGCCGCCGCCGATGGTCAGGTGCTGCGCTTCCCGGCCCACCAGCATCTTGGTGCCGGCCTCGCGGGGCGTGGAGCCCTGCTCGTCGGCCACGGTGATCAGCACGCAGGGTTCGCCGCGCGCCTCGAAGTCGGCCAGCAGGGCCAGCCAGCCACGTCTGCTGTTCATGCGGGCTCCTCCGTGGTGGGGACCGGGGCGGTCTGCAGCTCGGTGGCCAGGCGGCGCATGCGCTCCACGCCCCAGAGCACCCGTTCCGGGGTGGCCGGCGCGTCCAGCGCCGGGTGGAAGCGGTAATCCGCCACGCTGGCCACGGCGTCCTGCAGGGCGCACCACACCGAGATGCCAAGCATGAAGGGCGGTTCGCCCACGGCCTTGGAATGGAACACCGTGGCCTCGGGATTCTGCCGATTCTCCACCAGCCGCACCCGCAGGTCCGGAGGTACGTCACTCACCGCCGGGATCTTGTAGGTGGAGGGGCCCGCGGTGAGCAGCTTGCCGGCATCGTTCCACACCAGTTCTTCCATGGTCAGCCAACCCAGACCCTGGACGAAGCCGCCTTCGACCTGGCCGATGTCGATGGCCGGATTCAGGGAGGCGCCGACGTCATGGAGGATGTCGGTGCGCAGCAGGCGGTATTCGCCGGTGAGGGTATCGATCAGCACCTCGGAGCAGGCGGCGCCGAAGGCGTAGTAGTAGAAGGGCCGCCCGCGGGCCTGGTCGCGGTCGTAGTGGATCTTCGGTGTGCGGTAGTAGCCGGTGCTGGATAGCGACACCTGGCCGACATAGGCCAGCTGGATCAGCTCCTCGAAGCTCAGCAGCCGGTCGCGCACCCTGACGTGGCCGTTGCGGAAGTCGACCTCTTCAGGCCCGACGTGGAAGTGGCGGCTGGCGAAGTCGATCAGGCGGTCCTTGATGGTCTGGGCGGCGTTCTGCGCGGCCTTGCCGTTGAGGTCGGTGCCGCTGGAGGCCGCGGTGGGCGAGGTGTTGGGCACCTTGTCAGTGTTGGTGGCGGTGATCTGGATGCGGGCTATGTCGACCTGGAAGACCTCGGCCACCACCTGGGCGACCTTGGTGTTGAGCCCCTGGCCCATCTCGGTGCCGCCATGGTTCAGGTGGATGCTGCCATCGGTGTAGACGTTGACCAGGGCGCCGCCCTGGTTGAGGAAGGAGGAGGTGAAGGAGATGCCGAATTTCACCGGAGTCAGCGCCAGGCCCTTCTTCAGTACCGGACTGTTCCGGTTGAAGTCGCGGATGACCTCGCGCCGCGCCTGGTAGTCACTGCTGGCCGCCAGGTCCGTGGTCATCTCGTCGAGCAGGTTGTCTTCCACCACCTGGTGATAGTGGGTGAGGTTGCGCGTCTCCTTGCCATAGTAGTTGCGCCGCCGTACCTCCAGCGGGTCGAGGCCGCGATGGCGGGCGATGGCGTCCATGACGTTCTCGATGGCCAGCATGCCCTGGGGGCCGCCGAAGCCGCGGTAGGCGGTGTTGGACGCCAGGTGGGTCTTGCAGCGGTGGCCGGTGATCTGGGCGTTGCCGAGGAAATAGGCATTGTCGGCATGGAACATGGCGCGATCGATGATGGCGTTGGACAGGTCGGGCGAATAGCCGCAGTTGCCCGCCAGTTCGAAGCGGATGCCCAGCAGTCGGCCATCGTCGTCGAAGCCGACGTCGTAGTCGACGTGGAAGGGATGGCGCTTGCCGGTCATGTGCATGTCTTCGAATCGCGGCAGGCGCATCTTCACCGGGCGCCCGGTGAGATGGGCGAACACCGCGCAGAGCGCCGCCGGCATGCCGGCCTGGCTTTCCTTGCCGCCGAAGCCGCCACCCATGCGTCTCATGTCGACGGTGACCCTGTTCATCGACACCCCCAGCACCTCGGCCACCTGCTTCTGCACCTCGGTGGGATTCTGGGTGGAGGAATAGACCAGCATGCCGCCGTCTTCGGTGGGCATCACCGAGGCTACCTGTGTTTCCAGGTAGAAGTGCTCCTGGCCGCCAATGACCAGTTCGCCCTGCAGGCGATGGGGCGCGGCGGCCAGGGCGGCGGCCGCGTCACCGATTTGATGGCTGTGGCTGGGCGAGATGAAGTGTTCGCGGCGCAGCGCTTCCTTGACGTCAAGGATGGCCTCCAGCGGCTCGTATTCGACGAGGGCGGCCTGGGCGGCGCGGCGGGCGGCGTCGAGGCTGGTCGCGGCCACCGCCAGCACCGGCTGGCCCAGGTACTGCACCTCGCCATGGGCCAGCAGCGGATCGCCGGGCAAGACGGCGCCGATGTCGAGTTGGCCGGGTACGTCGGCGGCGGTGATGGCCAGGGCCACACCGGGGATCTGGTAGCAGGGCGCGAGATCGATGTGTTTGATCCGCGCATGGGCGTGCTCGCTCATCCGCGCATAGACGTGCAGCTGGTTGGGAAACTCCAGGCGGTCGTCGATGTACAGGGCCTCGCCGCTGACATGCTTGTCGGCGCTCTCGTGCTTGAGCGGCTTGCCGACGCCGGTGGCCAGGCCGGCGGCGAAGGCCGCGGCCATTTCCTCGGGGGTACGGGCGGGCAGGGTGCTAGGCATGGGCGGTGACCCTCGTGGCGAGCGCGGGCTGAGTGGTTTCCAGGTGACATTTGCGCAGCAGGTTCTGCGCCGTCAGCAGACGGTATTCGCGACTGGCGCGGAAATCCGACAGCGGGGCGAAATCCTCGGCCAGGGCCTGGACGGCGCGCTCGATGGACGCGGCGTTCCAGGGCTGGCCGAGCAGCGCCTGTTCGCAGCGCGCTGCCCGCCTGGGCGTGGCCGCCATGCCGCCATAGGCGATGCGCACGCTGGCGACGCGGCCCTGCTCCAGCTCCAGGGCGAAGGCGGCGCAGACCGCGGAGATGTCGTCATCCAGTCGCTTGGACACCTTGAAGGCGCGGAACACCAGGCCATCACGTGACCGCGGCACCCGTACCGCCTGGATGAATTCGCCCGGCTCCAGGGCGGTCTGGCGATAGTCGAGGAAGAAGTCGTCGAGGGCCAGTTCGCGCAGCCGTTCGCCCTGGCGCAGCAGCACGCTGGCGCCCAGCGCCAGGAGCAGGGGCGGACTGTCGCCGATGGGTGAGGCATTGCCGATATTGCCGCCCAGGGTCCCCTGGTTGCGGATCTGCAGGGAGGCGAAGCGCTGCAGCAGGGCGCCGAAGTCCGGGTAGTCGGCGGCCAGGGCGGCGGCGCAATCGGCCAGCGGGGTGGCGGCGCCGATCTCGATGACCTCGTCGCTCAGGGTAACGCCGCGCAATTCGGGCAGGTTGCCCAGGTAGATCAGGGTCTCCAGGCGGCGATGCTGCTGGGTGACCTCCAGGGCCAGGTCGGTGCCGCCGGCCAGCAGGCGCGCCTCGGGATGGGCAAGGTAGAGACTGGCCAGTTCGCTCAGGCTGGTGGGGCTGTGGCAGCGTCGACCGTTTCCTTCCAGGCGCGTAGCGGGTGTAGGCGCCAGGGCCTGGAGACGCTCCAGGGTCTGCTGCTCGCGGGCATCGAACTGATCCGGCTGCCGCCCGGCGCAGGCCTGTTCGGCCGCGGCTAGGATCGGCCGGTAGCCGGTGCAGCGACAGAGATTGCCGGCCAGGGCTTCGTGGGTCGCGGCGTCATCCGGCGCGGCCACGTTCTTCTGCAGGGCGAACAGCGACATGACGAAGCCCGGGGTGCAGTAGCCGCACTGGGAGCCATGGCAGTCGACCATCGATTGCTGCACCTGATGCAGACGGCCCCGGTGCTTGAGGTCCTCCACACTGATCAGCTGCCGGCCGTCCAGCGCCGCCACAAAGGTCAGGCAACTGTTGACGGTGCGATAGCGCAACCGGTCGCCATCGGGCTCGGCCAGCACCACGGTGCAGGCGCCGCAGTCGCCCGAGGCGCAGCCTTCCTTGGTGCCGGTCTTGCCACAGCGCTCGCGCAGGTACTGCAGCACGGTGAGGTTGGGGTCGAGCTGCTCTTCGCTGCGCAGCTCCTGGTCCAGCAGAAACCTGATCACGGCCGCTCTCCACCTGGTCTCGAATGTCTCGATGGTGGGTAAAGCTGACCGATAGGTCAACAATTGCCCGGTCGAGTGGAGCGCTGCTGTCGTTTTTGGGCAAGCGGCCTGGCCAAGGCCGCGCCGTCCTGGCGCGCCCAGTGCCGTGTTGCACGCCAATGGTGCAAAACAAGCGCTCTAAGCTGCGTTTCTGCGGAATATTTATGCCGGCGCTTCAAGGCCATCACAGCAGTGCCGATATAAAGGCAGACGATTACGGCCTGGCCGCCTGCCGTCAGCACCCTCGTACAACCGTTGCCACAGGTCGCTATCGTGCCTACTCAACTCAATCGCGTCGCTCGTCAGGCCTCCCTGGGTTTCTTCGCACTGGTCACCCTCATCTTCACTCTGGCCGGATGGATGCTGTTCGACCTGTGCGCGCGCATTGACGAGCAGCAACGCCATCACAGCGAGGCGGATGCCCAGCGGGCGCTGGAGACGCGGCTGGACAAGCTGGGCCGGGTGCTGACCGATTACTCCTTCTGGATCGAGGCCTATGCGCGGACCGGCAAGAAGGTCGACGTCAACTGGGCCTACGAAGAAGATAACGTCGGGCCATCCCTCTACAGCGGCTATGGCGTGAATGGAGCCTTCATCCTGGCGCCCTCTGGTGTCACGCGCTACGCCGTGGTCGGCGGCGGTCGCAGCAAGCTGCAACTGGATACCTGGCTGGGCGACGACCAGGCGCCGTTGCTGGCTCAGGCCCGGGAGCGCTCGCTCAAGGATGGCTATGCCCAGGGCTATTTCCTGATCGAGGGCAAGCCGGCCAGCGTGCTGGCCGCGGTCATCCGCCCGGACGCCACCTACCAGGAC
This sequence comes from Pseudomonas flavocrustae, assembly GCF_029872515.1. NCBI lineage: Bacteria > Pseudomonadati > Pseudomonadota > Gammaproteobacteria > Pseudomonadales > Pseudomonadaceae > Pseudomonas > Pseudomonas flavocrustae. The sequence continues at coordinate 783,707 of NZ_JAPDIQ010000001.1, forward strand.
TTCAAGCGGCTGTCCTACATGGTCTTCGTCGACATCCTCACGCCGGACAAGCTTGCCCAGCTCGGCCAGACCTTCGAATTGCCCGGGCTGACCGCGGAGCCAGGGGAGCTGCCCGCCGTGGTGGAGCGGCCGACCCTGGTGGTGAAGTCCGATCCGGGTATCGCCGTGACCTTGCACTGGCGGGTGCATGGCATGGGGCAAGGTCTGCTGGCGCAGTTCCTGCCGTTGCTGGCGGCGATGTGTGGTCTGGCGCTGCTGCTGGTCTGGTACCTGCGCCGCCGGATCGGCCTGGCGGCACGGCAGACGGATGTGGCCGAAGATGCCCTGAGGCACAGCGAGCAGCGCTTCCGCACCGTTTCCGAGGCCTCGTCCGACTGGATCTGGGAGAGCGACGCTGAGCAGCGGCTGGTCTATCTTTCGGAGCGCTTCGTGGCGGTGACCGGCTTCAGTCGCGAGGACTGGCTGGGCCGCCCGCTGCACGAACTGCTCGGCTATCCGCCGAGCCAGGTGGAAGAGGTGGCGAGGACGCCGCTGGCGGCCGGCCGGACCCGGCGCCCCCTGCGCTGCGAGATGCGCGACGCCCAGGCCAAGCTCAGGTACTGCCAGTTGACGGCGCAACCCATCATCAGCGGTGGCCTGCTGGCCGGCTTTCGCGGCACCGTGTGCGACGTGACCGAGGAGATCGAGGCCAAGGCGCGCATCGAACACATCAGCCAGCACGATGCCCTGACCGGACTGGCCAACCGTCATCAACTGCACCGCTACCTGGCGCAGCGCTTCGCCGAGGGCGTCAACGCCAGTCAGCCGCTGCATCTGCTGGCCCTCGACCTGGACCGCTTCAAGCCGGTCAACGACGCCCTCGGCCATGGCGCCGGCGACCAGGTGCTCTGTCAGGTCGCCCGGGAGTTGCGCGCCAGCGTGCGCGAAGGCGATCTGGTCACGCGCATCGGCGGTGATGAATTCGTCATCGCGGTGAATGGCTGCCTGAGCGCCGAGCAGGTGAGCGTGCTGTGCAACCGGATGCTGGAGGGCATCGGCCGGACCATGCGCATCGACGAGCACGACATCAACATCGGGGCGAGTATCGGCATCGCCCGGGCGCCCCAGGATGGCCATGGTGCCGAGGATCTGCTGCGCTATGCCGACATCGCCCTGTACGAAGCCAAGGCGGCGGGGCGTAACACCCTGAGGTTCTATGAGCCCACCATGAATCAGCGCATCCTCGAGCGGCGCCAACTGGAGACCGAGTTGCGCCTGGGGTTGCAGCGACTGGAATTCGAGCTGGATTTCCAGCCGCGCTTCGCCGCCAATGGCCAGCGCTTGCTGGGCGCCGAGGCGCTGGTGCGCTGGAATCATCCTGTCCGTGGTCGGCTGGCGCCCGCCGAATTCATCGGGGTGGCGGAGGAAACCGGGCTGATCCTGGGGCTGAGCGACTGGGTGCTGCAGGAAGCCTGCAGTCAGGCGCTGGAGTGGGCGCCGGAGTTGATCGTGTCCATCAACCTGTCACCGCTGGAGTTCCAGCGCGATGACCTGATCGCGCGGATCAGCAAGGTCCTCCTGCGCACCGGTATCGACCCGGCGCGGGTCGAGCTGGAGCTGACCGAGAACGTCCTGCTGGACGACGCCGCCGGTGCCCTGGAATTGATGAAGAAGCTCAAGGCCCTGGGCGTGCGGCTGTCCATGGACGACTTCGGCACCGGCTATTCCTCCCTGAGCTATCTGCGCACCTATCCCTTCGACTGCCTGAAGATCGATCGCAGCTTCGTCTCCAACATCGAGGTGAGCGAGAGCAATGCCGCCATTGTCGAGGCGATTGTCAGCATGGGGCGGGCCCTGTCGTTGACGGTGGTGGCCGAGGGCATCGAGACCGCCGGCCAGCTGGCGCGCATCGCCGACCTCAAATGCGACCAGGCGCAGGGCTTCCATCTGCAGCGACCGCTGTCCCCGGCGCGTTTTGCGGCCTTGCGGCAGGAGCAGTCTCAGCCGCGGGAAGCGTCGAGCGACGCCAGCCGGACCCTGGTCGCGCACTAGCCGCCTGGGGACCCCAGGGCCGCCCCCAGCAACAGCGTGGCGAACACCAGGAAGAGCGCGCCAGCCGCCCGCTGCAGCCGGGCGAGGGCGGTATCCGAGGTCAGGCGGGCACTCAGGACTGTCGCCGCCCCGGCGTAGCTGCAATGGATGATGAAACTCATCAGGCTGAAGGTCGCCACCAGCAGCACCAGCTGCGGCAACACCGGGCGATCCACCTGGATGAAGGGAGGAAACAGCGCCAGAAAGAAGAGGATCAGCTTGGGGTTGGTGAGGGACACCAGCAAGCCCTGCAGGAGGTGTCTGCCACCGCTGACCGAAGGCCGAGTGGCGGCAGGCTGCCGGCCTTGGGCCGCGGGACTGCGCAGACGCCGCAGCCCCAGCCAACCCAGGTAGAGCGCGCCGACCAGCTGCAATCCCTGCAGGGTCCGTGGCGAGCTGCTCACCAAGGCGCCGAGCGCGGTGCTGGCCAGGATGGCGACCAGCAGTATGCCCAGCACCACCCCGAGGATGCCCGGCAGGGCGCCGCGCAGCCGCAGCTGCAGCGCATTGGTGATCGTGAGCAGTACGCCCGGGCCGGGGCTGGCGATGGTGAGGCCGCACAGCAGGAGGTAGAGGGCGAAGTGTTGCATTGACGTGTCTGAACCTGCTGGCATGGGACGACCGGAGTGGCTGTCTACCTGGGAAGCTGACCGGTGCCGGCCATGGGTACCCAGTATGGACGGCCGGGTTGCAGGGGCCGCGATGCAGAATCTCGGCTTTTGTACCGGACAGCCGCTCGGGCTGGCCCGGTGCAGCAGGTGCCGTCTTTTTCTATCTCAGGCTCAGGGCGGCGGGGGGAGCGGGTTGCCAGCCTCCACCCAGCGCCTTGAAGGTGCTTATTGCCGCCTGTGCGGCTGCCGTTTGCGCCTGGGCACGCGCATCGGCCGTGCGGAGCAGGCGCTCATCGGCCTGCAGAACGTCGACCAGGGGCAGCACACCCTTCTGGTAGGCGAGGGCGGCGGCCTGGCGGGCTTGGCTGAGCGAAGCCTCGCCCGCCGTCAGTAGAGTGACCTGCTCTTCGCGCTTCAACTGGCCGGTCAGGGCATCTTCCACGTCTTCGGTGGCGCGTAATGCCGCCAGCCGATAGGCCGCCAGCGATTCTGCGCGCTGTCCCTTGGCCGCCTGGATCTGCGCATCGATCCGGCCGAAGTCGAACAGCCGCCAGCGTACGCCCAGGGCACCGAGCGCCTGATTGGCGTCGTGGCTGAAGAGATTGCCACTGGAAATCGTGGTGGCGCTGCCGAGCAGAGCGCTCAGGGAGATCTTGGGATAGTACTCGGCCATTGCGGCGCCGATCCGGGCATTGGCGGCGGCCAGGCGGCGCTCGGCCGCGATCAGGTCCGGACGTCGACGGAGCAGATCGGCGGGCGTGCCTGCCGTTTCGATGCGGGGCGCGTCGGGAATGGACGCGGCGCCAGCCAGTTGGGTACGCCAGGTGCCAGGCGGCGCCGCCAGCATCACGTCCAGTGCATTCATGGCCCGCTCCAGCGAGAACTCCAGGCCGGGTATCGAGGCCTGGACCTCGGCCAAGCCCCCTTCGGCCTGGCGTAGCTCCCGGTCGGTCGCCAGGTCCTTGCCGTTCAGTAGCCTGACCATCGACAGCAAGCCCTGCTGGGTGTCCACCTGATGGCGAGCGATCGCCAGGCGTGTCTGCAGACCGCGGATGTCGACATAGAGGTCGGCGGTCTGGGCAGCCACGGCAAGGCGCACGGCACGGGCACCCGCCACGCTGGCCTGGTAGTCGGCCCGGGCGGCTTCACGACCTCGGCGCAGACCGCCAAACACATCCAGCTCCCAGCTTGAGTCAAGATTGGCCTCATAGGAAGAACCGCTCCTGGCGTAGCCGGGCGCTGAATCGAGCACCCGTCCAAGCGGTGTTTCCAGCGACTGATAGGCACGACCGGCTTGGCCACCGAGATCGCCTGCCGGCAATAGCGCGGCGTCGGCCGCCCTAAGGCCGGCGCGAGCCTGGGTAATGCGTGCGTCGGCCTGGACCAGATCGAGATTTTGCGCAAGCGCCTGTTCTACCAGGCGGCTCAGGAGTGGATCGTTGAAACGGTCCCACCAACCCGCGAGCGCCCGATCGGCCAGGGTCGCTGCCACCGGCTGCTGCTGGAAGGTTGCCGGTAACGCACCTTCAGGGGCGCGGTAGTCAGGCCCGACTGTGCAGCCGCTCGCCAGGGTGGCGCTGGTGAGCAGAATAATCTGGAGTCTGGAGCGCATGGGCTTTTATCCTGAGCAACGCCTGAACGGTTTTAGTGACTAAAGTGTATATTGGTCACCTTCCGCATCATTTTGCAACTGCCGGAACACCCAGCCCCATGACTACCGAATCCGTTTCCCCTGGCCAGGCTCGTGGACCGGCCGAGCACGACGTTCGCCACCAGATCATGGTGGCAGCGAAAGAACACTTCAGCCACTACGGCTACGAGAAAACCACGGTGTCCGAACTCGCCCGGAGCATCGGGTTTTCCAAGGCCTACATTTACAAGTTCTTCGATTCGAAGCAGGCGATTGGCGAGGCCATCTGTGCGGATTGCCTGAGCGGAATCGAGGCCGAGGCCAGGGCCGCAGTGGCCTCAGCTACCCAAGCCCCCGAAAAGCTAAGAAGGCTGTTTCAGAGCCTTCCGGCGGCAACCCTGCGGCTGTTTTCAGACGATCGAAAGCTTTACGAAATCGCCATTTCTGCGGCGTCGGGCCGCTGGCCGGCCACGATCAGCTACGAAGCGCGGATGCAGGAGCTGCTCAAGGAGATCCTGGTGCAGGGCCGCGGGGAAGGACAGTTCGAGCGCAAGACGCCGATCGACGACGTGACGATGGCGACCTATCTCGTGTTGCGACCCTATCTGAATCCGCTGATGCTCCAGCACAGCTTCGAGCATTTCGATGTCGCTCTTACCCAGCTGTCCAACCTGGTGCTGCGTAGCCTCTCGCCCTAAATTGTCTTGTGACTATTGACTAAAATGGTCACTAGTATCAAATTGCGCGCTCTGCTGGCATCCTCTCGGAGCTTCCATGTTCGCGCGCCGTCTGCTTTCCACCGCTGTGGGTGCTACCGTCCTTTCGCTGTCCCTTGGCGGTTGCAACGCCCCTTCCCAGGGCGATCCCCGCACGCAGGCGCCTTTGGTGCGAGCTGCGGTGGCGGAGCCCGCCGAGCGCGCTGGTCGTACCTTTACCGGTATCGTCGCCGCGCGAATCCAGAGCGATCTGGGCTTCCGCGTGACAGGCAAGGTCGCCGAACGGCTGGTGGACATCGGTGAAACCGTCAAGCGCGGGCAGCCGCTGCTGAAGCTTGATCCCATCGATCTGCAACTGGCCCTGCAGGCGCAGCGCGAGGCCGTGGCCGCTGCCCAGGCGCGAGCCCGCCAGGCGGCGGACGATGAGGCGCGCTACCGGGATCTACGGGGCACGGGGGCGATCTCGGTCTCCGGCTACGATCAGATCAAGGCTGCTGCGGATACGGCCAGGGCCCAGCTCAAGGCTGCCGAAGCCCAGGCGGAAGTCGCCTTCAACGCCAGCCGTTATACCGTCCTGGTGGCCGATGCGGATGGCACCGTGGTCGATACCCTGGCCGAGCCCGGGCAGGTCGTAGCCGCTGGACAGAGCGTGGTGCGCCTGGCTCGTGCAGGCGCCCGGGAGGTCGTCGTCCAGCTGCCGGAGACCTTGCGTCCGACGCTTGGCTCCCTGGCCCAAGCCAGCCGTCTGGGCGCTGCGGAACAGCCGGGATCGGCTCGGTTGCGGCAGTTATCGGACAGCACCGACCGCGAGACGCGTACCTTCGAGGCGCGCTATGTGCTCGAAGGGACGCTGGCCAGTGCGCCCCTGGGTACCACCGTGAGACTGCGCATTCCGGAAGAGTCCGGGCATCGGGCGAATGCCTTGCAGGTGCCGCTGGGCGCCCTGTACGACGCGGGCAAAGGCGCGGGGGTCTGGCGTATCCAGGGCTCGCCCGGGCAGGTCGCCTGGGTACCCGTGCAGATTCGTCAGGTGTCGGATGACACCGCCCTGGTGGACGGCCCCCTCCTGCCGGGTGACAGGGTCGTGGCCCTCGGCGTTCATCTCCTTCACGAGGGCCAGGCGATCCGCCTGGCCACCACTGCCAACAGTGCCCTGGAAGGGAAGCAGCCGTGAGCGACAGCCGATTCAATCTGTCGGCGCTGGCCGTCCGCGAGCGCTCCATCACCCTGTTTCTGATCCTGCTGATCTCGGTCGGCGGGGTACTGTCGTTCTTCAAGCTGGGCCGGGCGGAAGATCCGGCCTTCACGGTCAAGGTCATGACCATCATCACTGCCTGGCCGGGGGCCACGGCGCAGGAGATGCAGGATCAGGTCGCCGAGAAGCTGGAAAAGCGCCTGCAGGAATTGCGCTGGTACGAGCGCTCGGAAACCTATACCCGTCCGGGCCTGGCCTTTACCACCCTGACGCTGCTCGACAGCACACCGCCGGCCGAGGTGCCCGAGGAGTTCTACCAGGCGCGCAAGAAGATCAGTGACGAAGCCAAGGTCCTGCCCGCCGGGGTGAGCGGGCCAATGGTCAATGATGAATACGCCGACGTCACCTTCGCGCTCTTCGCGCTCAAGGCCCGGGGCGAGCCGCAACGGCTGCTGGCACGCGAGGCGGAAACGCTGCGCCAGCGTCTGCTGCATGTGCCGGGGGTCAAGAAGGTCAATATCCTGGGTGAGCAGACCGAGCGCATCTATGTGGAGTTTTCCCACGATCGCCTGGCGACCCTGGGCGTGGCACCGCAAGACATCTTCGCCGCGCTCAATGCCCAGAATGCCCTGACGCCCGCGGGCTCCATCGAAACCCGCGGCCCCGAGGTCTTCGTCCGTCTGGATGGCGCCTTCGAACAGCTCGATGCCATCCGCGACACCCCGGTGATCGTCAAGGGCCGCACCTTCAAACTGGCCGACGTCGCGACGGTGACGCGTGGCTATGAAGACCCGGCCACCTTCGTCATCCGCAGCGGTGGCGAGCCGGCGCTGCTGCTGGGCATCGTCATGCGCGACGGCTGGAATGGCCTGGATCTCGGCAAGTCACTTGAAGGCGAAGTCGGCAACATAAACGCTGAGATGCCCCTGGGCATGAGTCTGACCAAGGTGACCGACCAGGCGGTCAACATCGCCTCGTCGGTCGACGAATTCATGATCAAGTTCTTTGTCGCCCTGCTGGTGGTGATGGTGGTTTGCTTCGTCAGCATGGGCTGGCGGGTGGGCATCGTCGTGGCGGCCGCGGTCCCCCTGACGCTGGCGGCGGTGTTTCTCGTCATGGCCGCCATCGGCAAGAATTTCGATCGCATTACCCTGGGCTCGCTGATCCTGGCCCTGGGGCTGCTGGTGGACGATGCCATCATCGCCATCGAGATGATGGTGGTGAAGATGGAGGAGGGCTATAGCCGCGGCAAAGCCTCCGCCTATGCCTGGAGCCACACCGCCGCTCCCATGCTGGCCGGTACCCTGGTGACCGCCGTGGGCTTCATGCCGAATGGCTTTGCCCAGTCCGCGGCGGGTGAATACACCAGCAACATGTTCTGGATCGTCGGCATCGCGCTGATCACCTCCTGGGTCGTGGCAGTGGTGTTCACGCCCTACCTGGGCGTCAAGCTGCTGCCAGAGACCAAGACCGTCGAAGGAGGGCACACCGCGCTTTACGACACGCCGCGCTACCACCGCTTCCGCCGCGTTCTCGGCCAGGTGATCGCGCGCAAGTGGCTGGTCGCGCTGCTGGTGATCGGCCTATTCGTGGCCGCCATCCTGGGCATGGCTGTCGTCAAGAAGCAGTTCTTTCCCATCTCCGATCGCCCCGAGGTGATGGTGGAGGTGCAGATGCCCTATGGCACCTCGATCAGCGAGACCGAACGGGCGACCGCCAAGGTCGAGGCCTGGCTTGCCCAGCAGGATGATGCCCGGATCGTGACCTCGTACATCGGGCAGGGTGCGCCGCGCTTCTTTCTCGCCATGAGTCCGGAGCTGCCGGATCCGTCGTTCGCCAAGATCATCGTCCGCACCGACAACCCCGAGGCCCGTGAAGCGCTCAAGATGCGGCTGCGTGACGCCATTGCCGCCGGACTCGCGCCGGAGGCACGGCTGCGGGTCACCCAACTGGTGTTCGGGCCCTATTCGCCGTTCCCGGTCGCCTTTCGCGTGAGCGGTCCTGATCCGCAGGTGCTGCGGCGGGTGGCCGCGGAGGTGGAGCAGGTGATGCGTGCCAGTCCGCTGATGCGTACCGTCAACAGCGATTGGGGCACGCGGACGCCGGTGCTGCGCTTCAGGTTGCAGCAGGATCGCCTGCAGGCCATGGGCCTGAGCTCCAGCGCCGTCGCGCAGCAGCTGCAATTCCTGCTCAGCGGCGTGCCGGTTACGGCGGTCCGCGAAGACATTCGCACCGTCCAGGTGGTGGCGCGCGCGGCGGGCGACGTTCGCCTCGATCCGGCGCGGTTGGGCGATCTCACCCTGGTCGGCGCCCAGGGCCAACGCATTCCGCTGTCGCAGATCGGCGACCTGGAGGTGCAGCTGGAAGAGCCCCTCATGCGGCGGCGCGATCGGGTGCCAACGATCACCGTGCGCGGCGATATCGCCGAAGAGCTGCAACCGCCGGACGTTTCCACCGCCGTGCTCCAGCAGCTGCAGCCGATGATCCAGCGCTTGCCGGCGGGCTATCGGATCGTACAGGCGGGCGCCATCGAGGAGTCGGGCAAGGCGATGGCGGCGATGCTGCCGATCTTCCCGCTGATGATCGCCTTGACGCTGCTTATCATCATCCTGCAGGTGCGTTCCATGGCCGCGATGATCATGGTCTTCCTGACCAGTCCCCTGGGGCTGATCGGGGTGGTACCGACCCTGATCCTGTTTCAGCAACCCTTCGGCATCAATGCCCTGGTCGGGTTGATCGCGCTGTCGGGCATCCTGATGCGCAACACCCTGATCCTGATCGGGCAGATCCACCAGAACGAGCAGGACGGCCTGCCCCCCTTCCAGGCGGTGGTCGAGGCGACCGTGCAGCGTGCAAGACCGGTGATCCTCACGGCGCTGGCGGCGGTGCTGGCCTTCATCCCCCTTACCCATTCGGTGTTCTGGGGCACCCTGGCCTACACCCTTATCGGCGGCACCCTCGCGGGCACCGTGCTCACCCTCGTATTCCTGCCGGCCATGTATGCCATCTGGTTCAGGATCAGGCCACCCGTCCGCGGTGATTCCCTGTCCTCCGATCTGCCAATTGCGCCTTGATCGGGCGCGGACAAGAAGCGAGGTCGCCCGCGGGCGCCTCGTCCATCGAGAGAAGAGGTAAGGCAATGCAAGGCAACGACAGAACACGCATCGTGGTGACCGGCCTGGGCACGGTCAGTCCGCTGGGCTGTGGCACCGACCAGGTCTGGTCTCGGCTGCTGGCGGGGCGCTCGGGCATAAGTCCGCTGCCGCCCGCGGTCAGCGACGGGGTGGGCAGTCTCATCGCCGGTCAGGTGCCGAGCCGCGCCGACGATCCGGAGGCGGGATACGACCCCCTGGTGGCCATCGCCGCCAAGGATCTGAAGAAGATGGATCGCTTTATCGAGTTCGCTCTGGTGGCGGCCCAGGAAGCCCTCGGCCAGGCCGGCTGGCAGCCGACCAGCGAGGCGCAGCGCGAGCGTACGGCGACCATCATCGCCTCCGGGGTGGGCGGCTTCGGCGCCATCGCCGAGGCGGTGCGGACCACCGACGCCCGCGGCCCGCGGCGGCTCTCGCCCTTTACCGCACCGTCGTTCCTGGCCAACATGGCGGCGGGCAACGTCTCCATCCAATACGGCTTCCGCGGTCCGCTGGGTGCGCCTATCACCGCCTGCGCCGCCGGTGTCCAGGCCATCGGCGATGCCGCCCGGCTGATCCGCAGCGGCGAGGCCGACATCGCCCTCTGCGGCGGGGCCGAGGCGGCCATCAACCGCGTCAGCCTGGGTAGCTTCGCCGTCGCCCGGGCGCTGTCCACGGGATCCAACGAGCGTCCGCAGGAGGCCTCGCGCCCCTTCGACCGGGAGCGTGACGGCTTCGTCATGGCCGAAGGCGCCGGGCTGCTGGTGATCGAGACCCTGGAGCATGCCCTGGCACGGGGCGCCACACCCCTGGCCGAACTGGTGGGCTACGGTACCAGCGCCGATGCCTACCATCTCACCGCCGGCCCGGAGGACGGCAGCGGTGCCCGTCGCGCCATGGCGCAGGCGCTGCGCCAGGCCGGCATCGATGCTGCCCAGGTCCAGCACATCAATGCCCACGCCACCTCCACCCAGGTGGGCGACAAGGGCGAGCTGGCGGCCATCCGCGCGGTATTTGGCGATGCGTCCCCGGTGGCCATCACCTCGACCAAGTCCAGCACCGGACACCTGCTGGGCGCTGCGGGGGGCTTGGAAGCCATCTTCACCGTGCTCGCGCTGCGCGACCAGATCGTGCCGCCGACCTTGAACCTGCACCACCCCGATCCGGCCGCGGAAGGCCTGAACCTTGTCGCCCTGCAGGCTCGGCCGCTGTCGATCGACTACGCCCTGTCCAATGGCTTCGGTTTCGGCGGGGTGAATGCCAGCGTGCTGTTCAGGCGTTGGATGGGGAGCTGACAGTTGCCGAGCGCGCACGCAGGCGTGGCCCGGCTGGCCACGCTCGTGGCGTTGCAGGTGATTTTTTTGGACTCGCGTGGCGGTAGGAGCGGCGTTTCCCTGCGTCGTTTTCAGATAGGACTTGAGTCCACCAGGAAGAGAAGGCTCTCTTCCTGTTTTTCTCCAGCCGCTGTCCAAAACCTGACTGGGCAGCCGGCACCCACGTAGTTCCCTGGAATGACGAGTGCGCATCAATGTAAGTGCCGAAGAGATGCGCTAGGTAAGCATACATGCAAGAATGTTTGTAAAAGACAGGCTAAACGTTAGACTGTCAAAACAGACGCCTTTGAAACGAGATAGCCATGCGCCGTACTAAAGAAGACGCTGAGCAGACACGCCAGACCATTCTGGATGCAGCCGAGGCGTTGTTTCTCACCAATGGTGTTTCACGCACCAGCCTCGAAATGATCGCCAGAGAGTGCGGGCTCACGCGAGGAGCGGTGTATTGGCACTTCAGGGACAAGGCGCAGCTGGTCTACGAGATGCTCAATCGCATCCGCATTCCGCTTGACGAAGTCACCCAGCAGCTGAGTATGGATGGGGAGGGCGATTGCCTGATGAGGCTGTACGAACTGTGCGTCGAGTGCATGGAGAAATTCGTTCAGCCGGGACGGGAGCGCCGTGTCATGACCATCCTGATGCACCGTTGCGAGTTCACTCAGGAACTGCAGGAAGTCGAACAGCGGGAAAATGCCCTGACCCGCGAATTCGTGGCGCTCGTCGAGCGCCTCTTCGATGGCCAACGGCAGCGCCTGCAGGTCGCGGTGACGCCGAGAAGTGCCAGCCTACAGCTGCATAGCCTGTTTTGTGGCACGCTGGCTGGCATCCTTCGAGACCAGGACATCTTCGCGCCGCTCATGGATGTACGGCTGATCTTCACCCTCTACTTCAGGTCGCTTGTGAAAGACTGGCCCTGACGGTGGACGAGCGGCGCGCCAGCGGAGCAAGGGACCGGCACTGACGCCTTGCTCCCGCTGGGCGGGGTACTAAGCTGTCCCGGGCGTTGGTTTTCAGCCTTCGAGGGGACGCTACCCCGTTCAGGTCGGCGCGCTCCCGGCCGCTACTTGAAACGAGCGGTGTAATCCGCCAGGTTGCCGGGCGTGATCAGCTCGTACGGCACCCAGACATCCGCCTGGACCGGTTCCTTGCGGATCATCCTGAGCGCGGATTGCACCGCCTGCACGGCCTGGCCTCGTGGGTCCTGGAACACCGAGGCGGCCAGCAGTCCGCGCTTGATGGCCGCCTGACCATCGGGCAGACCATCCACCCCCACCACCGGAACCTGACCCTTGCCCATTCCGGCCTGTTGCAGCGCCATGGCGGCGCCGATGGCCATCTCGTCGTTGTTGGCGACAATGGCGTCGAAATGGGTCCCGGCGGTCAGCCAGTTGCTGGTCAGGTCCATGCCCTTGCTGCGGTCCCAGTCCGCGTTCTGCTGGGCGATCACCTTGATGTCGGGATAGGCCTTGAGCGCTTCCTTGAGACCTTCGGAGCGGCCGCGGGTGGCATTCTGGGTCAACTCGCCCATGATCAGGGCGATGCTGCCCTTGCCGTTCAGCTGCTTGGCGATGAACTGCCCCTGCAACTGCCCGGCCTGCAGGTCGTCCGAGGCCACGGCGACCACGCCGGCGGGCAGCTTGGGATCGTCCGGGCGCCGGTTGACGTACACCAGCGGAACCTTGGCCGAGGTGGCGGCGCGGGTAATGTTGATGGTGGCGGCGGTGTCCACCGGCAGCACGATCACGGCGTCCACGTTCTGCGCCAGGAAGCTCTGCACCTGGTTCAGCTGGCGAACGACGTCGCCCTGGGCATCCTCGAATTGCAGGCTGATCTTTTCCGCCTTGCCCGCCTCTTCCAGATTGCGGCGGACATAGGTCATGAAGTTGTCGTCGACCTTGGCGATGCTGACCCCGATACGGTAGTCGGCGAGGGCCAGGGGCGTCAGGGCGAAGGCGAAGGCGGCGCACAGCAGGTTGCGAAGCAGCATGTTCAGTTCCTCTTGTTGTTATGCGAGCGGAAACATCTAGCGGGACTACAGGGTGAAGGCCGTTCTGAAGCGCTCCAACGCACGCTCGGTATCACCTTCGGTAGCCCAGCCTTCGAGGCCGACCACACCGCGATAGCCGAGCCTGGCGAGGGCCCGGGCAATGGCCGGGTAGTGAATCTCGCCGGTCCCCGGCTCGCAGCGCCCCGGGACATCGGCTACCTGGATCTCGCCAATGGCCGACCCGGCCCGACGGATCAGCTCGATCAGGTTCCCTTCGCCGATCTGGGCATGGTAGAGGTCCAGGTTGAGCCGCAGGTAGGGACTGGCCACCGCCTCGATCAGGGCCAGGGTGTCTTCGGCGCGGGCGAAGGGCACGCCGGGATGGTCCACCGCGGTATTGAGGTTCTCCAGCAGGAAGACCCGGCCGGCGGACTCGCCCAGGCGGGCGATCTCGGCGAGGGTGTCACGCGCCGCCAGCCAGTGATGGCCGCTCACCTCGGCCAGCGGCTTGACCGGCAGGCCGCGTGGGTCCAGGCCGGTGCCGTGCAGGTTGAGCGAAGGGCAGGCCAGGCGCTCGGCCACGGCCAGGGATTCCCGGGCACTGGCGAGCAGGGCGGCACGGCCTTCGGCACTCACCAGGTCGCCTGAGACATAGCCGGTCATGGAGGTGAAGCGCGCGCCGGTGGCGGCCAGGGCGTCAATGTCGTGGCGCGTCCAGTCCCAGATCTCCACGGCGAAGCCCAGGGCGTGCAGGCGGCGGACCCGCTCGACGAAGGGCAGGTCGAGAAAGACCATTTCGGCGCTGACGGCCAGGATGAAGGGCGATGAGGTCATGGGCTTCACTCCGCGACGGCGACCGGCTGACCGGTCTGCACCGATTCGATGGCGGCCAGGGCGATGGCCAGCGCCGCCCGGGCATCGTGGCCGCCCACCGGCACCGGGGTGCTCTCGCGCACGGCATCGACGAAGGCGCGCAGCTCGGCCAGGTAGGCGTCGCGCAGCAACTCGGCGTCGGAGCGCTGGGTGGTCTGGCTGATGCCTTCGGCGCCGTAGCAGACCAGCTCGCTGGTCCGGGCGTCCCCGGCGGTCAGCATCCCCGCGCTGCCGAACACCTCGCCGCGCACGTCGTAGCCGTACACCGCCTGGAAGTTGGCCTCGGCGGTGGCGATGGCGCCGTTGTCGTAGCGAATGGTCACCACGGCGGTGTCCAGTAGACCGCGGTCACGGAAATCGGGGCGCACCAGGGCGTCGGCCACCGCGTAGACCTGCACGGCGCGGGCACCCGGATTGAAGAAGTTGAGGGTGTCGAAGTCGTGGATCAGGGTCTCGAGGAAGATGGTCCAGGGTTTCACCGCCGCCGGATCGTGCAGCGCCGGATCGCGGGTGAGGGAGCGCAGCAGTTGCGGTGTGCCGATCCGCCCCTGGACGATCAGCTCCCGAGCGCTGCGGAAGCTGGTGGCGAAACGCCGGTTGAAGCCTACCTGCAGGGCCACGCCGGCCTCCGCGCAGGCGGCGATGGCCCGGTCGGCCTCTTCCAGGGTCACGGCCATGGGTTTTTCGCAGAACACCGGCTTGCCGGCGCGGGCGGCGGCCACCACCAGCTCGGCATGGCTGCGGGCCGGGGCGACGATGACCACGGCCTCGACGGCGGGGTCTTCGATCAACGCCTGGGGGTCGGTGTGGATATGGGCGACGTCCAGGGTCTCGCCAAGCCGGGCAGCGGCGCCGGGCGCCGGATCGGCCAGGGCGACCAGCCGCGCGCCATGCAGGTGCCGGGCGAGGGCGGTGGCATGGAAGGTACCCATGCGACCGGTACCGATGAGGCCGAGGGCGAGGGGGGTGTTCGTCTGGGGCATGAGGCGTTCTCTTGTGGTTGTTATAGGCGTGGGCGATGTACCCGACGCGGAGGGAGCAACCGCCATGCCAGGGCAGAAAAGGCAGCCAGGTCGCGGCCTACGGGACTTGCCAGTCCGCCTTTATGTCTATAAAAAAGACATGTCCAGCTGGACATGTCCAAAGATTGGACGAGGAGCCGAAGATGCAGGAGAAGGTCGCCCCGAGCGAGCTGACGCGGGAATTGCAGTTCGTCAGCGAGCTGCAGCGGTCGTCGGTCGCCGAAGGTGTCCAGCGCGAGCTGGATGCCGCCTGGACCGACTGCCTGGCGGGGGCCACGGAACTGGTCCCGGTGCGGCCGGTGATCCGGGCGTCCTGGCTGCGCAGCCGCGCGGCGGGCATCGTCGCGGAGGAATTCCACTACGAATTCGTCGAGTCGCAGGAACTGGCCCGCCGGCTGCAGCGGCAGCGCGAGCTGCTGGACATCGCCGCGCCGGTCATGGCCGAGCTGTTGCGCTACAACCCGGACGGGCACCTCAACCTGGCAGATGCCGAGGGCGTGACCCTGGCCGCCTGCGGGCTGGATCTCACCCCGCTGGGCAGTCGTCTGCTGGAGTCGGTGCAGGGCACCAACTGCACCGGCCTGGCCCTGCGCGAGCAGCGGCTGGTGTTCGTCCTGGCGGGCGAGAATTTCAAGCGCGGGCTGCGCGAACGGCGGATGCACTGCGCCTCGGCACCGGTCCGCGACACCCAGGGACGGCTGCTCGGCGCCCTGACCCTCACCGCGGCGGTGGGCAACTTCCACTGCCATACCCTGGGCACGGTCCAGGCCGCGGCCGATGCGATCTCCCGCCAGCTGGCGCTCACCGCGCTGCTGGACGAGCAGCAGCGGGTGCTGGAGGTCCTCAACGAAGGCGTCATCCTGCTCGACGACGACCGCTGCATCCGTAGCCTGAACGGCTATGCGCGGCGCCTGCTGCAGCTCGACGATCCACAGCGGGGGCGCCCCTTCGCCAGCCTCATCACCCAGGACACTGACCTCGACCTCTGGCTGGATCGTCGCTGGGAACGCCAGGACCGCGACCTCACCCTGTTGCTACCAGACGGCAGCGGTTTGCCGTGCCTGGCCTCCGCCGCGCCCATCGCCCAGGGCGGCTGGGTGCTGTCGCTGCGAGAGAACCGCCGCATCCGCGAGATCACCCGCCAACTGCTGGGCACCCGGGCGCGTTACAGCTTCAACGATATCCAGGGTCGCTCGCCAGCCTTGCAGAACGCCTTGCGCGTGGCTCAGGCAGCCAGCCACAGCGAAGCCACGGTGCTGGTACTGGGAGAAAGCGGGGTAGGCAAGGAGCTATTCGCCCAGGCGATCCACAACGCCAGTGTCCGTCGCCATGGCCCCTTCGTTGCGGTGAACTGTGGCGCCATTCCACGCGACCTGGTGCAGAGCGAGCTGTTCGGCCATGTCGAGGGGGCCTTCACCGGGGCTGCTCGTGGCGGTGCGGCGGGAAAGTTCGAGCTGGCCGATGGCGGCACGCTGTTTCTCGACGAGATCGGCGATATGCCCCTTGAGGCCCAGGCGAGCCTGCTCCGGGTGCTGCAGGAGGGCGAGGTGACCCGGATCGGTGCCAAGAAGGCCCAGGCGGTGGACGTCCGCGTCATCGCCGCGACCCATCGCGACCTGGCCCAGGCCGTGACCGGCGGGAGCTTCCGTGGGGATGTCTTCTACCGCCTCAATGTGCTTCCCTTGCAGGTACCGCCATTGCGGGAGCGCCGCGAAGACATTCCGCTGCTGGTGGCTACTCTGCTCAAGGCGCTGAGCCGTCATCTGGAACGGCCGCCGCCGGCCATCGCAGACGAAGCGCTGACGTTGCTGCTGGCCCATAGCTGGCCCGGCAACGTGCGGGAGCTGGAGAACGTCATCGAGCGGGCGGTCAATCTGGCCCAGGGGCCGCTCATACAGCCGGGAGACCTGCCTCCTTCGTTGGTCGCCAACACGCTGTCCACGGATACCGAGGGCGAGCGCCTCACCCCCCTTGAAACGGGGCAGCGGGACCTGATCCGTGCCACCTTGCAGCAGACCCGCGGCAACCTTCGTCAAACCGCGACCCGGCTCGGGATCTCGCGCGCCGGGCTTTATGTGAAGCTGCGCCGCTACGCCTTGAATCCGGCGGATTTCCGGCCAGGACGCTGAAGTCCGGCAGCGGCCGACCGCAGCGAGCCAGGTTCTGGCGAGCGCGTCCCGGCCTGCCGCTCGCTGGCTGCATCAGGTCACGTGAAAGCGACCCACCAGTGCTTGCTGCTGTTCGGCCAGGCGGGCCAGTTCGCGGCTGGTGACGGCGGTCTGCTCGGCGCCGGCGCTGACCTGGATGACCCGTTCATGGATGTCGCTGACGTTGCGGCTGATGTCTTCGGCGACCTGGCTCTGCTGCTCGGTGGCCGAGGCGACCTGGATGGTGCGGTCGTTGATCAGGGTCACGCCCTCGGCGATCTCGCTCAGCAACTCACCGGCGCGGAGCATGTTGCCGGCGCCGGTCTGCACCAGGCCCAGGGTCTCCTGCATGGCCTCGGCGGCGCGGTCGGCGCCGCTCTGCAGGTGGCTGATCATCTGCTGGATGCTGCCGGTGGATTGCTGGGTCTTTTGCGCCAGGGAGCGCACCTCGTCGGCCACCACGGCAAAGCCGCGACCGGTCTCACCGGCGCGCGCCGCCTCGATGGCCGCGTTCAAAGCGAGCAGATTGGTCTGCCCGGCGATGCCATTGATCACGTCCAGCACCAGGGAAATGGCGTCGCTCTCCTGCTTGAGTTGGACGATGATCTGCGCGGTGCGCTCGGCCTGGCTCGACAGTCCCTGCACCAGGCCGATGGTGGCCTGCAATTCGCGGCGACCCTGACGGGCGTTGGCCTCGACCTGGCGCGAGCCCTCGGCGGCTTCGCTGGTACTGCGGGCGACGTCCTTGACCGTGGCGCTCATCTCGGCGATGGCGGTGACCACCTGATCGGTGCCCAGGCGCTGCTGGGCGACGTTCTGGCTGGTCTGGATGGCCACGGTCGAGGCCTCTTCGGCGGCGGTGGCAACCTGCAGGGTTGCCGCCCCGATCTCCTGGATGAGCTGGCCGAGTTCCTGGCTCATCAGATTGAGGTTGCCGGTGATGGTGCCGAATTCGTCCCGGCCCTGGTAGCCGCAACGGGCGCTGAGGTCGCGGGTCGCCAGGCGGGTGAGGGTGCCGTTGACCTGTTCGACCGCCTGCCTGATGGTGCGGATGACCAACCACGCCAGCACCGAGACGGCCAGCAGCAATACCAGCATCAGGCCGAGGGTGGTGCGGAGATCGCGGCTGGCGCCGGCGCGTGTCAGCTCGGTGGTGGCGATGATGTCTGCGCCCAGTTGCGTTTCCAGCGTGCCCAACTGATCGATGCGCCGGGTGGCCAGGTCGAACCAGCTGTCCGGCTGCACATTCAGCGGTCTGCCCGGCGTCGTGTAGAGCGCACGCCGCTGCAATTGCGCCAGCTCCAGGGCAGCGGGCTGCTGGAGGATGTTGTCGAACCGCTGGACGACCTCGGGTGCGGACCTCTGCCTGAAGGCGTCGGCATAGGCGGTGAATTCGCCGAGCGTGCGCGCGATCTGCACCAGTATCGGCAAATCCAGCCGATTCCTGCTGAAGGCTATGCCCAGCAGCGCGCGCTCGCGGCCAGCCCGTTCCTTCATCTCGACGAACAGATTCAGGGCATTCAGGGCGCGCTTGATCGCCGGATCCGCCACCTCGGCTTCGAGCTTGCTGTTGTAGCCGATCAATGCCTGGATCATCTCGGTATAGGCGGCACTGGACTGGGTCCCGCTGATCGTCAGGCCGTCCACGGTGGTGCGCACACCGGGCAGGCCGTCGAGGAGCTTCAGCACGGGTTGCAGGGCGGCATCGTCGCCGGCCGCGAGTGCGCGCAAGGCGCCTTGGGCCTGGTCGCTGTCCTGGCGATAGGTCCGCAGGTCGTCGCGCAGGGCCGTGCCGCCACTGCTGAGAAAGATGCCGCTGGCGCCCCGTTCACGCTGCAGGCGGGTGATCAGGGCGCTGACGCCTTGCGCCGTGGCGCTGGCGGTCACGGTGTGATCCAGGTTCTCCAGTATCTGGTAGCGCTCCGTTAGGAAGAGACCGCAGATCAGCAGGAAACCCGTCAGGGGCAGGAGCAGGATCAGCAGCAGCTTGGTACTCAGGGCGGCGTTCTTCAGCATCGGTCAGTCCTTTGAGAGAGGACCATCGCGCCTGCTGGGACGCGACGGTTCAGTTCCAGAAGCGGTCACCACGCAGGCATCGCCGGCCGAAAGGATCAGGTGATCAAGGTGGGCTATCGACGGCAGAAATACCCGGGTCGCAGCGGCCTGCGGAGGTCCACTCAAAACGCCTGCAAGTAGCGTGCTAGAGCGGTAGAAGGCTTCGGGTGCCGGCGCGAACGGCTGCTGGGCCGCCGCAGACGACTGACGTCCGGATGGGTCGCGGTGAGCGAGGCGGGGCAGTGACGGGCAGGAAGGCAGCGGACGCCCAGCGGCAGGCGACTGGGCTGCGCGGAGAGGATGTCGCAGAACGGGAACGGCCGGCTGCAGCGCAGGGATGGCGGGGAGGACCTGGATCGGTCCTCCGCTCTGGCGGTCGAGCGCCGGGAGGGGGTTCAGGCCACCCGGAAGCGGCCGACCAGCGCCTGCTGCTGTTCGGCGAGACGCGCCAGTTCGCGACTGGTGACGGCGGTCTGCTCGGCACCGGCGCTGACCTGGATCACCAGGTCATTGATGTCGTTGACGTTGCGGCTGATCTCTTCGGCGACCTGGCTCTGCTGCTCGGCGGCCGAGGCGACCTGGATGTTGCGGTCGTTGATCAGGGTCACGCCCTCGGCGATCTCACCCAGCAGCTCGCCGGCGCGGACCACGTTGCTGGCACCGGTCTGTACCTGGCCGAGGGTCTCCTGCATGGCCTGGGTGGCGCGGTCGGAGCCGCTCTGCAGATTGCTGATCATCTGCTGGATGCTGCCGGTGGATTGCTGGGTCTTCTGCGCCAGGGAGCGCACCTCGTCGGCCACCACGGCGAAGCCTCGACCGGCTTCACCGGCGCGGGCGGCTTCGATGGCGGCGTTGAGGGCCAGCAGGTTGGTCTGCTCGGCAATGCCGCGGATCACGTCCAGCACCGAGGAGATGGCGTCGCTCTCGTGCTTGAGTTCGCCGATGATCTCCGAGGTCCGCTCGGCCTGCACCGACAGCCCCTGCACCAGGCCGATGGTGGCCTGCAATTCGCGGCGACCCTGGCTGGTGTTGCCCTCTACCTGGCGCGAGCCTTCGGCGGCTTCGGTGGTGCTGCGGGCGACGTCCTTGACCGTTGCGCTCATCTCGGCGATGGCAGTGGCCACCTGGTCGGTGCCCAGACGCTGCTGGGCGACGTTCTGGCTGGTCTGGAGGGCGACCGCCGAGGCCTCTTCCGCGGCGGTGGCGATCTGCACGGTAGCCGCGCCGATCTCCTGGATCACCTGGCCCAGCTCCTGGCTCATCAGGTTGAGGTTGCCAGTGATGGTGCCGAACTCGTCCCGGCCCTGATAGGCGCAGCGGGCGGTGAGGTCGCGGGTGGCGAGGCGGGTGAGGGTCGCGTTGACCTGCTCGACCGCCTGCTTGATGTTGCGGATGATCACCCAGGCCAGGGCCGAGACGGCCACCAGCACCAGCAGCACCAGGCCGAGGGTGATCCAGAGGTCGCGACTGGCCTTGGCGCGGGCCTGCTCGGCCTGGGCGCCGACGCTGGCGCCGAGGTCCGCCTCGACCTTGCCCATCAGATCGATGCGCTGGGTGGCCAGGTTGAACCAGTCTTCCGGCTTGACGCCCAGGGCGTCGCCCAGGGGGACGGTGAAGGCCAGTTGCTGGAGGCGGCTGACTTCCTGGGCGCTGGGTTGCTTGAAGGTGTCGTCGAGCTGGCGGATGAAATCGGGCGTGGCCTTGCGCTCGAAGGCGTCGGCATAGGCGGAGAATTCGCCCAGGTTGCGGGCGAAGCGCGACAGCAGACCGGCGTCGAAGCGATTCTGGTTGAAGGCCAGGCCCAGCAGCACGCGCTCGCGGCCGGCGCGTTCCTTCATCTCGACGAACAGGTTGAGGGCGCCCAGGGCGCGCAGGATGGCCGGATCGTCGACACCGGCTTCCAGCGAATGGGTGTAGCCGATCAGTGTCTTGATCAGATCGGTATAGGCCGCACCGGACTGGGTGCTGTTGAGCGCCAGGGCGTCGACCCTGGTGCGCAGATCGGCCAGACCATCCAGGGCGCGCAGCAGGCTCTGGATAGCGGCATCGCTACCGCTGGCCACCGCCTTGAGCGCGCCATGGGCCTGGTCGCTGTCCTGGCGGAAGGCCTTGAGCTTGTCCTGCATCGACTTGCCGCCGCTGCCCAGGAAGACGCCGCTGGCGCCCCGCTCACGCTGCAGGCTGGTGACCACGGCGCTGATGCGCTGCGCCGTGGCGCTGGCGGTAACGGTGTGCTCCATATCCTTGAAGGTTTCGTAGCGGTCGGCGGTGTAGAGTCCAGAGATCACCAGGAATCCAGCCAGCGGCAGGAGCAGGATCAGCAGCAGCTTGGTACTTAAGGGGGCATTCCTGAGCATCGTGGCATTCTCTGAGGCGTTCAGCGGGTACGCCGGCGGCAAGCGAGGAGCCGGCACGGGCAAGATCGATTCCGGTTATGTCGGCACCCGCAGACGAACCTTGATAGTCAGATTATTCATCCACGGGAGTGAGGCGGCGCGAGTAGCGCGGCCAGGCGGTACGGCGGCTGATGAAGAAGGCGCCCGGGAAGGCCGGGCGCTATCGTCAGACGTCAATCAGCCCAGTTGCGCCTGGAAGAGCAGAACGTAGCCGAGCATCAGCAGCGGCCAGCCCAGCACCGGCCCGAACACCAGGCGCCACAGCCAGAGCCGCGGCACGAAACCGACGCCATGGACCAGGCCGGCGGAGACACCCAGCATGACCCCCATCAGCAGTGGATGG
Organism: Pseudomonas flavocrustae; assembly: GCF_029872515.1. Taxonomy (NCBI): domain Bacteria; kingdom Pseudomonadati; phylum Pseudomonadota; class Gammaproteobacteria; order Pseudomonadales; family Pseudomonadaceae; genus Pseudomonas; species Pseudomonas flavocrustae. The sequence goes on from NZ_JAPDIQ010000001.1 coordinate 805,217, forward strand.
CTGTAGTGGCCGCTGGCGTCGAGCATCAAGCCCGGGTGAATCATCAGCAGCAGCGCCAGGGGCGCCGCCAGCAGCAGGGACAGCGTCCGTCCTAGTGGGTGGACGCGGGGCAGGGCCTCAGCACTCGGCATCGTCATGGACATCGAGCTCCCGGGTGCTTTCCAGCCAGAGGGCGTTGATGATGCCGAAGCTCGCGGCGAGCAGGACACCGAGGATCCAGGTGAAGTACCACATGAAGGAGTCTCCTTGAGATCGGTGATCAGTAGAGGCCGTGGGGGTTGGCGTCGATGAAGCGGTCATCGACCTTGCCCCACATGCGCACGTAGCTCCACAGGGTGTAGGCCAGGATGAGCGGCACGAAAATGGCCGCGGCGACGAACATGATGCCCAAGGTCTTGTGGCTGGAGACGGCGTCCCAGACCGTCAGGCTGGAGGCCGGGTCCAGGCTCGACGGCAGCACGAAGGGAAACAGCGCGCAGCCGGCGGTGGCGAGGGTACCGACGATGGCCAGGGACGTGCCGGTGAAGGCCAGGCCGGCCTGGCGCCAGCTGCTGCCGAGCAGGGCCAGGACGCTGCCGAGCGCCGCCAGCACCGGGGCGAGCAGGGTCAGCGGCTGGGTATGGTAGTTGGCCAGCCAGCCCGGATTGCCGGCGGTCACCACCTTGTGCAGGGGATTCAGGGCGCTGCCCGGATCACCCTGGCTGACCAGCACGTAGCCGTCGAAGCCATAGGCCAGCCAGACACCGGCCAGACCGAAGGTGACGAGGTGGAGCAGGGCGCTCAGGCCGGTGGCGCGACGGGCGCGCTCGCCCAGCGCCTGGTGGGTGCGCAGCATCAGCCAACTGCCGCCATGGGCGCAGAGCATGGCCAGGCTGACCAGGCCGCTGAGCAGGGCGAAGGGGTTGAGCAGGGCGAAGAAGCTGCCGCTGTAGGTGGATCTCAGGGTGTCGTCGAGCTGGAAGGGTACACCCTGGAAGAGGTTGCCGAAGGCCACGCCGAACACCAGTGCCGGGACCAGGCTGCCGGTGAACAGGCCCCAGTCCCAGGCGCTGCGCCAGCGGGTGTTGTCCAGCTTGCTGCGGTAGTCGAAGCCCACCGGGCGCAGGAACAGCGCGAAGAGCACCAGCAGCAGCGCCCAGTAGAGGCCGGAGAAGGCCGTGGCATAGACCAGCGGCCAGGCGGCGAAGAGGGCGCCACCGGCGGTGATGAACCAGACCTGGTTGCCGTCCCAGTGCGGCGCGATGCTGTTGATGGCGGCGCGGCGCTCCTTGTCGGTCTTGCCGATCAGGGGCATCAGGATCATGGCACCCATGTCGAAACCGTCGGTGAGGGCGAAGCCGATCAGCAGCACGCCGATCAGCACCCACCAGGTGAGCTTGAGCACTTCATAGTCGAACATGGCGGTCTCCTCAGACGTTGGCCGGAGCGGCGGGCCTGCCCACGGCGGCCTGGCGCAGGGCGTCGCCGACCTGGGCAGCGCGTTCGTGGTAGTAGCGACCACTGTGCAGGCTGCTCGGGCCGAGGCGGGCGAAGCGGATCATCAGGTACATCTCCACGATCAGCAGCAGGGTGTAGAAGATCACCAGGGCGCCGATGGAACCGAGCAGATCGCCCGCGGCCAGGGTCGAGGCCGACAGATGGGTAGGCAGCACCTCGCTGATGGTCCAGGGCTGGCGGCCATGCTCGGCGACCCACCAGCCGGTCTGGGTGGCGATCCAGGGCAGCGGCAGGCTGAACAGGGCCCACTTCAGCAGCCAGGGCTTCTTCAGCTCGTTGCGCCGGGTCGAGGCCCAGAAGGCGCAGATGAACAGCGCCAGCATCAGCACGCCGCTGGCGACCATGAGGCGAAAGGTCCAGAACAGGCTGGCGACGCCGGGAATGGTGTCCCGCGCGGCCTGGCGGACCTGGTCGGGGGTGGCGGTGACGGGATCGTTGACGTATTTCTTCAACAGCAGGCCATAGCCCAGGTCGTGCCTGCGCGCGTCGAAGGCGGCGCGGGTGGCGGCGGAGTCATCGCCGGCGCGCAGTCGCTCCAGCAGGGCGTAGGCCTGGGCGCCATTGCGGACGCGGGCCTCGTATTGAGTGACCAGGTCCTTGATGCCGGTGACCTGTTCGGTGGTGGAGCGGGTGGCGATCAGGCCCATCAGATAGGGGATCTTCACCGCATAGTCGGTGCGCATCTCCTGTTGATTGGGGATGCCGAACAGGGTGAAGGAGGCCGGGGCTGCCTCGGTGTTCCACTCGGCTTCGATGGCGGCCAGCTTGACCTTCTGCACCTCGCCCACGCGATAGCCGGATTCGTCGCCCAGCACGATCACCGAGATGACCGCGGCAGTACCGAAGGCGGCGGCCACGGCAAAGGAGCGCCGGGCAAAGCCGATGTCGCGACCCTTGAGCAGGTAGTAGCTGGAGATCGCCAGCACGAAGATGGCGCCGGTGACGTAGCCCGAGGCCACGGTGTGGACGAACTTCACCTGGGCCACGGGGTTGAGCAGCAGGGCGCCGAAGTCGACCAGCTCCATGCGCATGGTCACGTAGTTGAATTCGGCGCCGACCGGATTCTGCATCCAGCCGTTGGCCACCAGGATCCACAGGGCGGACAGATTCGAGCCCAGGGCCACCAGCCAGGTGACCAGCAAGTGCTGACCCTTGGACAGGCGATCCCAGCCAAAGAAGAACAGCCCGATCAGGGTGGATTCCAGAAAGAAGGCCATCAGGCCCTCGATCGCCAGGGGCGCGCCGAAGATGTCGCCGACGTAGTGGGAGTAGTAGGCCCAGTTGGTGCCGAACTGGAACTCCATGGTCAGGCCGGTGGTGACGCCCAGGGCGAAGTTGATGCCGAACAGCTTGCCCCAGAACTGGGTCATGTCCTTGTAGACCTGTCTGCCGGTCATCACATAGACCGACTCCATGATCCCCAGGATCACCACCAGCCCCAGGGTCAGGGGCACGAAGATGAAGTGATACAGCGCGGTCATGCCGAATTGCAGGCGTGACAGGTCCACGACGGATTCCGAGATCATCCCGGCAATCTCCTCAAGCTAAAGGAAGGGGTGCTAGTCCAGCAGGTGGGCGCTGACCGCCTGGGTGGCGTCGGGCGGGACCGTGGGGGCGCTGAACCAGAGGCTCCTGATCACCATCAGCAGCGCCAGCTTGATCAGCAGGATGACCAAGAGTTCTTTGACCAGGCGTCCGTTCATGGCGACCTCGTGAGCCGTGGCGCCGCTCCGGGGCGGAGTGGCGACTGCCTGCAGGATGCGCCTGCTGGCCCTGGGCAAAACTGATCCAGATCAATTGGCCAGTGGCCAGCGCCTGGGGCAGGTTGTCGCAGCCGTTCAGGTCGGGTTCAGAGGGGTTAAGACAGCGTTAAGACGCCTGGGCGCAAGGTGGAACCGTGACTGACGCCGGACCGCCTGCCGCGGCGACGCCAGCCCCCGTGTTCAAGACAGGAGAATCCACCATGAACGTCTTCAACAAGATGGCCGCACTCGCCCTGCTCAGCACCGCCAGCTACACCGCCATGGCTGCCGAGATCAACGAAAGACGCGCCCAGGCCGCGCTGCAGCCCAAGCCGGCGCAAGCCGAAGTCGTGGCGGTTCAGCAGCAGGCACCGGCGCGCTGGGATCAGGTGCTCGATCCCCAGGCCTATGGCCAGGCCGCGGTGCGCTATCAGGCGCGGGCGGTCGATCCGGCGCTGTTGCAGGGCGTGACCTTCGGCTAGCGGCCCAGTCTGCATGCTATGTTGAATCCCTCGAGACGGGTGGAGAGGAGACGAAGATGCAGACGGTCGCAGCCGGGGAAGCGGGACTCAAGCCGCTACGCTGGGAGGCGCATGCCTGCCTGCCACTGGTGCCGGGGCAGGATATGTCCGGCTTGAGTCGCTACCACGAGGCCGGCTTCCATCACGTGTCGCTCAACGTCGGCATGGACATGACGCCTTTCGCGACGGTGCTGCGCACCCTCGCCGGCTTTCGCGCCTGGCTGGCCCGGCACGACGCGCACTTCTGTCCCGTCGGCACGGTGGCCGACCTGCAGCGTGCGCGCGAGCAAGGCAAGCTGGCGGTTTCCTTCGATCTCGAAGGCTCGACCATGCTGCTCGACGACCCGGCGATGGTCGGGCTCTATGCCTCCCTGGGGGTGCGCCAGATGCTGCTCGCCTACAACCGCGATAACGCCTGCGCCGGGGGTTGCCACGGCGCAGGCGGCGGTCTGACGGCGCTGGGTCGCGCGGTGGTGGCGGCCGGCAATGCGGCGGGCATCACCCTCGACTGCGCCCACGCCAGCGAGCGCGCCAGCCTGGAGATCATGGCGGTCTCGACGCGGCCAGTGGTCTTTTCCCACACCAACATCAAGGCTCTCCACGACCATCCCCGGACGATCAGTGATCGGCAGATCCGCGCCTGTGCCGACCAGGATGGGGTGATCGGCCTGACCGGGCTAGGCATCTTTCTGGGCGATCCCTCGGCCTCGGTGGCCAGCTATGTCCGCCAGATCGACTACCTGGCGGAGCGGGTCGGGACCCGGCATATCGGCATCGGACTGGATACCGAGCTGTGCCCGGCCGACCATGACCTTCCCGCTGGTGTCGACGCTGAAGACTGGTGGCCGGCACGCCACTATGGACAGCCGCACGGTCATACCCAGCTGCAACCCGAGGCGCTGCCTGAACTGGTCAGCCAACTGACGGGTCGGGGCTACACCTCCGCTGACATCGACGCCATCCTGGGCGGGAATTTCCTGCGCATCGCGAGCCAGACCTGGCCGTCTTCGGCTACCTGAATCCAGTCGCAAGGCGCTTTCCCTGGCCTAGACGTACTGCGCCGCCGCATAACCCGAAGCCCAGGCCCACTGGAAGTTGAAACCGCCCAGGTGGCCGGTGACGTCCAGCACCTCGCCGATGAAGTACAGGCCGGGCGACTTGAGCGACTCCAGGGTCTTGGACGAGACCTCGCGAGTGTCGACGCCGCCCAGGGTGACCTCGGCGGTGCGATAGCCCTCGGTGCCCGCCGGGACCAGTTGCCAGTCGTGCAGCCGTGCGGCGATGGCCTTGAGTTCGTCGGGGGTGTACTGCTTCAGGGGCTTGGACTGGAACCAGCTGTCGGCGAGCAGGGTGGCCATCTTCTTGGTGAACAGCTCGCCGAGCAGCGTCTTGAGTTCGCTGTTGGGGCGCGCCTGGCGCTGTTCGGCGAGCCATAGGGCCAGGTCGAGGTGCGGCAGCAGGTCGATGCTGAGGCTGTCGCCGGGTTGCCAGTAGGAGGAGATCTGCAGGATCGCCGGACCGCTGAGGCCGCGGTGGGTGAACAGCAGATTCTCGACGAAGCTCTGGCCGTTGCAGCTGATCCGGCAATCTTCCACCGCCGTGCCGGACAGGGCGCTGCAGAATTCCTTGAGCTGCGGATCGGTGATGGTGAAGGGCACCAGGCCGGCACGGGTCGGCAGCAGCTGATGGCCGAACTGGCGGGCGACCTGATAACCGAAGCCGGTGGCGCCCAGGGTCGGGATCGACAGGCCACCGGTGGCGATCACCAGGGATTCGCCGCGCACCGGGCCCAGGCTGGTCTGCAGCTGATAGCCGCCCGGGTCGAGGCGGGTGATCTCCTGCACCGAGGTCTCCAGGCGGATGTCGACGCCGCCGCGCTCGCATTCGTCCAGCAGCAGGGCGAGGATGTCGCTGGCCTTGTTGTCGCAGAACAGCTGGCCGAGCTTCTTCTCGTGATAGGGCACGCCGTGCTTGGCCACCAGGGCGATGAAGTCCCACTGGGTATAGCGGGCCAGGGCCGACTTGCAGAAATGCGCGTTCTGCGAGAGGAAGTTGGCGGGCTCGCAATAGAGGTTGGTGAAGTTGCAGCGGCCGCCGCCGGACATGAGGATCTTCTTGCCGGCCTTGTTGGCGTGGTCGAGCACCAGGACCCGGCGCCCGCGCGCGGCGGCGCTCAGGGCGCACATCAAACCGGCCGCGCCGGCACCGATGATGATGACCTGGGTATCGAACACTGCGACTCCTTACCGATAGAAAGAGGGCCACTGGCCCGCGGCGGCGCATGTTACCCGATCGCCAGGGCGGGGTGGGGGGCCGCTGTCGGCGCGTTCCGGTACGCCGTCGCGCCCGACCCCCCCGGGGCGTAGCGGCCAGCCAGCCGCGCGCTAGGTGGTCAGGTGCGTCTCGCGCTCGGCGAGGATCTCCTGCAGCCGGCGAGACAGGGCGTCCGCCGAGTAGGGCTTGTGGATCAGCTCGAAGCCCTGGGCGCCATGGGTCGCCAGCACGTGGCTGTAGCCCGAGGTCAGCAGGATCGGCAGGCTGCGATAGAGGCGTCTGATCTCGATGGCCAGTTCCAGCCCGCTCATGCCGGGCATGACGACATCCGAGAAGACCACATCGAACCGGCCAGGCTGGTCGGCGAGCAGGGCGAGGGCGCGCTCGGCATTGGCGGCCAGCACCGCGTGATAGCCGAGATCGCTCAGCAGGTCGACGGCGAAGCTGCCGACCTCGAGATTGTCTTCGACCACCAGGACGGTGACCCCGCCGCCATCGGCGGTTGCCACGGCATCATCCAGGGGCGGTGGCTGTCCGGTTGCCGGCGCTATCGGCAGATAGAGGTGGAAGGTCGTGCCGCGACCGACCTCGCTGGTGACCCGCACCTCGCCACCGGACTGCTTGATGAAGCCGAACACCTGGCTCAGGCCGAGACCGGTGCCCTGGCCGACTCTCTTGGTGGTGAAGAAGGGTTCGAAGATCTGTTCCAGGTGCTCCCGGACGATACCGCTGCCATTATCCGTCAGGGCGACGACTACGGCCGGGAGGGCCAGGGCCGGCTGGGTGGCAGTGGCCGGAATGCTGGCGACGGTGCCGACGCTGATGGTCAGGCGCCCCGCATCGCTCATGGCGTCCCGGGCGTTCACCGCGATGTTCACCAGGGCGGTATCGAACTGGCTGGGGTCGGCATAGACCAGGCAGGGGTCGTCGCTGACCTCGAGTGCGATGCCGACCTGCGAGCCGAGCAGGGTTTCCAGCATGTCGCTCATGGCCAGGACATTGTCCCGGGCGGAAAACACTTCGGGAGCCAGCGTCTGGCGGCGAGCGAAGGCCAGGAGTTGCCCGGTCAATCTGGCGGCGCGATCCACTGTGGTGGAGATCGCCTCCAGATAGCGTTCGCGGCGGGCGTCGCTGAGGTTGGGGCGCTTGAGCAGGTCGCAGGAGGTGCGGGCGACGGTGAGCAGGTTGTTGAAGTCATGGGCCACGCCACCGGTGAGCTGGCCGATGGCTTCCATCTTCTGCGCCTGGCGCAGGGCATCCTCGGCGGCCGCGAGATCCAGCGTCTGCTGGCGTTGCTGGGTCACGTCGCGCACGGTGGCGTAGATCAGGTCGCCATTGCGCGTGGCATTCCAGGAAAACCAGCGGTAGGACCCGTCGCGGTGGCGATAGCGATTTTCGAAGTTGGCCAGCGCGATGCCCTGCTTGATATCCCGGAACGCCTGGCGCGTGGCGACGAGATCGTCATCGTGGACGAAGGTCAGGAAGGGGCGGGCCTTGAGCGCTTCGAGCGACCAGCCCAGGGTCGCCGTCCAGGCCGGGTTGAGGTTGACGAAGAAGCCCTCGAGGTCAGCCACGCACAGCGGATCGGTGGAGCGGTTCCAGATCTGATCACGTTCGGCGGTGCGCTCCGAGATGCGTCGCTCCAGCTCGTCGTTGAGCGCCGCGATGGCTTCGACCCTGGCCTGCTGGGCCTGCTGGGCGAGGATGCGACTGCTGATGTCGCGGGAGATGCAGACGATCTTCACCTCGCCGGTGCCGGCCACCACGAAGGGTGAGCAGGAGACCTCCCACCAGCGCGGCTCGCCGCGGGCGGTGGGGCAGAAACCTTCGACCCGGGTGGTCTGGCCGGTAGCGGCACGCGCGACGGCGTGGCGGATCTTCGCGACCTCCGCGTCGGGCCAGAGCGCGGCGTACTCGCGGCCCATCACCTGATCGACGGACTGCAGCTGGTTGAGCTCCAGGCCCTGGGCGTTCATGAATTCGATATGACCCCCGGCGGAGAGGACCTTGACGCAGTCCAGGCTGGCCTGGAGCAGGCTGCGGGAAAAGCCCTCGCTGTGCAGGACGTTGCGGGCGGCAACAAAGCGGCGCTGGGCGCCGATCTCCAGCGCAATCATGCCAGCGAAGAGTTCGAAGGCGGACAGGATCTCGGGGCTACTGGGTTTGGCCGGCTTGGGGTCGATGGCGCAGAGGGTGCCGAAGAAACTGCCATCGTCCAGCACGATGGGGACCGAGATATAGCTGCGCAGGCCGTAGCGCAGCGGCGTGTGATGGTCGCGATAGCAGTCGTCCTGCGCCACGTCGTCGATCACCACGGGCTGGCGATGATCGCGGATCTCGTCGCAGATGGTCGACTTGAGCTCCAGCTCGCCACCGGACTCGAGGCCGAAGCCGATCAGGTCGAGGGTGCTGCAGGCGATCCAGCGATCATCGGTCACCCGGGCGACGGCGGCGAAGCCCATGCCGGTCATCCGGCAGACCACATCCAGGATCTTGGGTACCGCGGCGATCTCGGCGATGAGATCGATGTCCTGGGTCAGGCCATACGAGGGGACTGGAGTCGAGGTGAGGATGCTCATCGGGTCGCTCGTACGGTGCCCTGCCCGGGCAACGGGGAAGATGGCGAGCGACAGTCTGAAGCCTCCGGCACGGATGCCAGAGGGATTCGTCACAGGCCGTGCGCGGCCAGTATAGCGAGCATCCAAGCGAAGCGGGTGACGGGATGCCCGCCAGTTTGCGATGGGCATCTCCGTCTCTCACCTGAGACCGTGGCGGGCCTTGCCGTGCGCCCCGGGCCTCAGCGACTGCCCGCCAGCGGCGGCCGCCGTCCCGCCCAGGGTTGCGCGCGCTCCAGCTGGGCGGCCAGCGCCAGCAGGGTGCCTTCCTCGCCAAAGCGCGCGGCGAAGTGGCTGCCCAGTGGCAGGCCATTGGCGGTCCACCAGAGCGGCACCGACATGGCTGGCTGGCCACTGGCGTTGAACAGGGCGGTGAAGGGCGAATAGCTGTGGAAGGCGGCGATGGCCTCGGCCAGCGAGCGTTCCTGGTGGTCGCCATCCAGCTCGCCCAGCCGCGGCGGTTCGCGGGTCAGGGTGGGGGTGAGGATGACGTCATGGTCGGTGAGAAAGCGTGCCAGGGTCCGGCCCAGGGCATGCAGGCCTTCCACCGCGGCAGCGTAGCGATGGGCGGGGATGTCGCCCCGTTCGCGCAGGATCACCCGGGTACGGGCGTCCAGCTCCTCGTCGCTGACCGGGGCACCGCGCATCGCGCCGAGCACCTGCAGGTAGTGACGGGTGCTGGGACCGATGATGTCGAACACCTGGTCGAGAAAGCGGGGCAGGTCCACCGGCAGGGTCGCCGGCTCGACGTGGTGGCCAAGGCTTTCGCACAGTCGGGCGGTGTGGCGCACCGCGGCCAGGGCCTCGGGTCCGCTCGGCCAGGGTGCCAGGTGCTCGACCAGGGCGATGCGCAGCGGGCGGGGATCGCGCTCCAGCAGGCTGGCGAAGGGTACGTCGTGGGCCGGTGCCGCATAGGGCGCGCCCAGGTCGGCGCCAGCGGTGGCATCCAGCAGCAGGGCGCTGTCGCGCACCGACAGGCTCATGGCGTGGGGCGTGCCCATGCCGGCCCAGCCTTCACCGACCATGGGCCCGGAAGGCATCCGTCCGCGGCTGGGCTTGAGACCGAAGATCCCGCAGCAGGACGCCGGCACCCGCAGCGAGCCGCCGCCATCGTTGCCATGGGCGAAGGGCACCACCCGCGCGGCGACCAGGGCAGCCGCGCCGCCACTGGAGCCACCGGCGCTGTGGGCCGGATTCCAGGGATTGGCGGTGGCGCCGAAGCGCCGCGATTCGGTGCTGTAGGAGGTACCGAATTCCGGCGAGGTGGTGGTGCCGACGAACAGGCAGCCGGCCTGGCGCAGGCGGCTGACCAATTCACAGTCGAAATCCGGGCGGGCTTCGCCCAGGGCCAGGGAGCCATTGGTCATGCGGGCGCCGGCCAGGGGGGTGAAGAGGTCCTTGACCAGGGTCGGGACTCCGGCGAAGGGGGCCTCGACATCGAGCGGCGCCCGGGCCGCGGCGCGGGCCTGGTCATAGAGTCGTTCGCTCACGGCGTTGAGACCGGGCTCAACGGTGTCCAGGCGCTCGATGACCGCTTCGAGCAATTCGCTCGCCGTGATCTCGCGCTGCCGCAGCAGCGTCGCCAGGCCGTGGCCGTCCTGGGTGTCCAGCAGGGATTGCAGGCTGTGCATGGAAAAATCCTCGATCAGAATTCAGGAAGAGCGCGACGGAGCGGGCAGGGCGGCCTTGCGCCGCAGCAGGGCGACGGCCGCCCAGACCAGTGCGGCGACCAAAGCGGCGCTGGCGAGGGTACGGATGGCCAGGTGCAGATCGCCGGTGAAGGGCAGGAGCACTGCCACCACCAGGGGACTGGCGAACTGACCCAGGTAGAGGCAGCCGGTGTAGCCGCCCATGCCGCGGCCCCGGGCCCGGGCGCTCAGGGCGCCCATCACCGGTGCCATGGTGTTGGGCACCAGCATGCCGACGCCCAGGCCGTGGACGGTCACCGCCACCAGCACGGCTTCGTAGCTGCGGGCGTTCACCAGCAGCCAGAGGCCGCTGCCCATGCAGGCCAGCAGCACGGCGTTGCAGCCGGCCAGGCCCCACCGGCGGCGCAGCAGCGGCCAGAGCAGCGGGCCGCCCAGGGTCGCCAGCAGGCCAAGGCCCGCCGAGGCGCCGATCAGGGTGCTGGAGGTGATGCCCAGTTGCACCAGCAGCAGCGGACTCTGGATGGGCACTACCACGCTGAGCACCATGCCGGCGAAGACCAGCAGGTAGTTGACGATCAGGGGCAGCGGCGCACTGTGCTGGGGGCCTTCGTCGGCGCCGCTGGTGACCTGGGCGCGGATTGGTTCCCACAGCAGCCGCAGCATGAAGGGCACCAGCAGCAGCGGTAGCAGATAGAGGTAGAAGGGCGTGCGCCAGGAGTGCTCGCCCAGGGCGCCGCCAACCACATAGAACAGCGAGCCCACCAGGCTGATGGCGATGACCTGGCCATTGACGTAGGCCAGCCGCCGGCTGCCCTGCCAGTAGTCGGCGATCAGGGTCACGCAACAGGTCATCACCGCGGCCTCGGCCAAACCGAAGACCAGGCGGGTGAGGGTGATGGCCGGCAATGATTGCAGCAGCGCCGGCAGCATGCCGAGCAGGGCGTAGCAGAAGGTGGCGATGATCAGCAGCCGCTTGCGACCCAGGCGGTCGGCCAGCCAGCCGGCCAGGGGCGCGAAGAGGGCGATGGCCAGGGCCGGCCCGGTCATCGCCAGGGGGATCAGCAGATCGGCGCGGGGTTCGACGGGACCGAATTCGGCGCCCAGCTTGGGGATGATCGGGGCGACCATTACCGAACCCATGATGGTCAGGCTGCTGCCGAGCAGGAGCACGGCACCCTGGCGCCGGCCGGGGGTGGGGCGGGGGGAGGCGGTGGCGGTCATGGACGGATCCTCAGAAGCTGTGGGAGAGCCGCACGGCGAAGGCGTAGCCTTCGGCGCGGTTGCGGGCGTCGACCTCCTTGTAGAGGTGCACCCAGACCGCTGGCAGGCCAGGTTGGAAGAAGCTCAGCGCCGGTCCCAGCGCCAGTACCCGGGCGCGATTGCCGCGGGTGAGGCCGGGGGCGTCGTCGTCGGTGAGCTGGCGGTAGTAGTAGCCGCCCAGGCCCGCGGTCCAGGGGCCGAAGTGCTGACCCACGGCGAATTCGTGGCGGTATTCCGTGCCGCTGCGGTAGTCGGTGGCGGGGTTACGGCTGTTGAAGTCGGTCTGGAAGCTGGACGACACCTCGAATCCCGAATCGCTGATGTAGCTCAGGTTGAGCATCGGCGAGACGGTCCAGTGGTTGGTGCCCGGATTTACCAGTCGATTCTTTTCGTAATCCCCGGTGGGCGCCTGCACCTGAAACCAGAAGTTCACCCCCAGATTGCGCGAGGGCTCCCACTGCAGGATCAGCGGAATGACCTGGATGTCGGCCTGGCGGAAGAGCGTGGCGCTGTCGGCAAACACCGGAACGCCGTTGGCCTTGACGGTGAGGTCCGCGTCCATCCTGAAGAAGGGCTGGACCCCACCGAAACCATAGCGAGCGCCCAGGACGCGGGTATCGGTCATCTTCAGGTAGGCCAGGCCCAGGGAGAGGACGTCGATGGAAAAGTCATTGCCGTTGTCGCGACCGTGGCTGTCGCGGATGGAGGTGGCGCGATAGAAGTTGCTGCGCAGACCCAGGGTGCCGTGGGGCGTCGGCGGCGGGGTGAAGCCGGCGCCGAAATCGTAGACGCCGAAGGCGGTGGTGGGCGAGCCGCTTTCGGTGGCGTGGGTCGCGGCGGTCAGCCCCAGGACGGCGAGGCCGACGGCAAGGGCGTGGAGCGGACGGGTAACGTTCATGGAGTTCCCTCTTCTTATTGGCCACTCGAGCCTGAGGGAAAGCCGTTATCCGCCGTTAGCCAGATTCAGCACTTCTGCGTGGCGGTCTTGAGGGTGGTGGAGGGCAACTGGCCGAACAGCCTCCGGTAGTCGCGAGCGAAGCGGCTGAGGTGACAGAAACCCCACCGGGCGGCGACGTCCTGCACCGATTCGCCTGCTCCCCGGCGCAGCGCGCGATGGGCCGCATTAAGACGCAGGGTGCGCAGGTAGGCGACCGGATTGATGCCCAGCGTCTCCTGGAAGCAGTACTGCAGCTTGCGGCGGCTGGCACCGACGCGATTGCACAGCTCCAGGATACTGGGCGGCTGGTCCGGATGGGCCAGGGCGTATTCCCGCGCCCGCCGCACCATGCGCAGCCGCGCGCTAGGTGCCAGCTCATGGGGTTCGCTGGTGTCGAGCAGATCGAGCAGGTGCAGCAGCACGGTGTCGCGCAGGGTCGCGCGGGTGCGCGGATGGTCCAGCCAGGTCTGGATTTCCGCTTCCGGGGCGAAGAGTTGATGGGCCAGGGCGGCCAGCTGCCCATGGGCACAGCCGGTAGGGAGGCGATAGCAGCCGGACAGGTCGCGCACGTCGAGAGCGCTGTGCTGGCAGGCCAGCAGGCGCGCCATCTCGGCTTCCTGCAGATTGATGCAGAGCAGATCGAGATTGGCCGGGGTACGCAGCTCCGGCAGATTGTCGCCACGCGCCACCAGTAGCTGGGCCTCGTGCAAGGTATGGCCGCCGCAGTGCAGGGCGCCGGCGTCACGCATGGGCAGGCTGAAGGTCAGGGTGTTCCCCTGGGCCTCGCCGCTCTTGAGCATGGCCTGGTTGGAGCGATCCCGCAGCAGGCTGAGGCCGTCCAGCCAGAGATCGCTGAGTTCGCCGTGGAAGCGACCCGACGACAGCTGATCGTATTGCATGTGCCAGCCCTCGACGCATAGCGCATGCTCGTCGATGTCACCGGTATACCGATGCCGGACGCGCGGCGGTAACGCGAGGGAGCCGTCTTGGTGCATTTGGGAAACCTTTTGGGTCGCAAAGGGCCGTTGGCGCGGGAGCTACAAGTTTCGTACCTCAAGGCCGGTTTACGCGACAAAGGTGCCAAATTTGGCTATTGGCAGACCGCCGTTCTATCCCCGCTATGGGAGAGTCCTTGGGACGGGCTGGTGGTCGATCCGCCAGCTGGCTATCGCGCTTTTCCTGGGTGCGCGAGCAAAGCCAGGCTGCCAAAGGGTCCGATAGTGGCTTGAGCGAACGTATAAAGTGCAACTACCTCCGATGTTTGCACCAGGTTGGCGCGAAGTCGTCGCAGCGACCCTCGCAAAACCAGGCCGGCAAATGCTGGCGTACAATTTGCTTTGCTCCTGGCAGGTGTAACGCCTCTGCGCCGGCCTCGCTTCCAAAGATGCAAGCGATTCCGCCGACACCGCCTTATCGTTTCCGCCGCCAGTGCTGCCGGCTCGGACCTCGCCCCAGCGACGTTCTGTCCTGTACCCCTTACGCTGCCTTAGAGGCGGACGATTGCGGTATCCGGAGCACAGTTATGCCCATTGTTACCCAGACGCACGGCCATAACGTTGGCCTTTTGTTCTCACGTCACAGCATGACCGCTGCCGTCGAGACGACGCAGGCCCAGGCCAGCGCTCTTGCCATTGACGAGATCAATCAACAGGGCGGGATTCTGGGACAGCCTATCTCGGCTCTGCTGCCCGACATCGGGGCAAGTCCCGACCATTACCGTCTGGCAGCTTTGCGGCTCTGTGACGACCATTCCGTACAAGCGCTGTTCGGCACTCACATGTCGAGCACCCGTAAGGCGGTGCTGCCGGTCATCGAAAGCCGCCGGGTTCCGTTGTTCTATCCCACGCTCTATGAGGGCTTCGAGTTTTCGCCACTGTGCTGGTATACCGGAGCGACACCGAATCAGAACGCCTTTGCCCTTGCCCGCTATGTGATGGCCCAGTACGGCAAGCGCGTACTGTTCGTTGGAGTGCCCTACATCTATCCGGTGGAATCGAACCGGGTGATGCGCGAATTGTTTCAGCAGGCCGGCGGTGAGGTGCTCGACGAAATCTATCTGCCGTTCGGTGCCTCCGTCGAGCGCTATCAGCAGGTCATGGACCGAGTCGTCGCGCTCGCACCGGACGCTATCTATTCCACGGTGGTGGGTGCAGACATCCCCACGCTTTACGGCGCCTACTACCAGGCGGGACTGGATCCAGCGCGGATGCCCATCATCAGCCTGTCGACCAACGAGGCGGAGGTCGCGCAGATGCCGCCCGCCCACGCTGCTGGGCACCTCTGTGCCGCACCCTGGTTCGATACGGTGCAAACCCCTGCCAGTCTGGCGTTCGTGGGTGCCTATCGGGCGCGCCATGGTGCCAACGCGCCTATCACCGCTGCGGCTGAAGCGGCGTACTTCCAGGTGCACCTCTATGCCAAGGCGGTAGAGGTCGCCGGTAGCAGCGAACCGGGTGCCCTGCGCGAGGCCCTGACCCAGGTACGGATAGAGGCGCCTCAAGGGCAGGTACACCTCGACGGTGAAACCCAGCACTGCTGGCTATGGCCCCGGGTAGCAAAACTTGATAGCCAAGGTCGTTTCGTCATCGTCGAGGGGACGGCCCGAGCGCTGCGTCCTTGTCCCTATCTGCTCGACTATGACTTGCAGGGCTGCTTATGACAGCCGCTTCGCTTCTGAGTGAACTCAAGGATCTGCGGGTGCTGGTACTGCACCCGCAGGATGCCGAGGCGCGGCTGGTGGTCGGGCAGTTGCAGCGCATAGGTTGCAAGGTCCAACAGGTTTGGCCAGTGCCGACGGCGCTTCCTGGTGAGACTGATGTGGTCTTGTTGTCGATCGAGCTGGATCAGCGCGCCGCTATCGATGTGCTGGTTGCTGGCCTTGACGAGCAGGCGCCGCCGGTGATTGCCATTGTCGGTTATGAAAGCCCGAGCATGCTCGAACTGGTGCTTAGCGCCCAGCCGGCGGCCGTGATCGAGCGTCCGCTGAAACCCTTCGGCCTGCTCACTCAATTGATCATGGCCCGTGCCACCTGGCGGCGCCGTATGGAGCTGCTTAAGCAGCTGCGCAAACTCGAGGTCCGACAGTCGGCGGTCGGCCGGGTAGCCATGGCAAAGATGCTGCTGATCGCCCGCCATGGCATCAGCGAGGACGAAGCGCACAAACGCATCCAGCGGCAAGCCATGGCGCAGCGCAGCTCGGTGGAAGTCGTGGCGCGCGCCATCATCGAGCATGAACCCGTCCCACGCGGCCCCCCCTGACCGCACACCCTGTCGTTCCACTTAACGCTAACCCGTTCAGGTCACGGCATTGTTGCCGTTAGGGGCCTCTGCATGCCCCGCAAAAGGAGACGTTCGCTATGAGCCTGTTGAAAAAATGGTTCCAAGGACCGCAAGACATTTCTGAAGCCGAGGCTATCGAGGATTACGCGGTAGGGCGGGTACCCAGCCGCTACCGCTGGCCGATCCCGGCCATCATCCTGGTGCTGCTGGGCAATTCCACCGCAATGTTCTGGTTCAGTTTGGGCGCTGACATGAGTTTCCAGGTGGGCTGGCCGGGCATGCTCTGGCCCATTCTCTATATGGTGGTTCTGGCTACGGTGATCGGTGCCTGCGTGATGAAGATCGCCGCCAAGGAAGGTTTGTCGCTGAGTCTGCTCACACGAGGGCTGGGTTTTGGCTACATGGGTTCGGCGTTCACCTCGCTCATCTACGCGGTGAACTTCATCTTCTATTTCCTGTTTGAAGGCACCATCGTTTCCCACGCAATTGCCCATTACGCCGGCATCGAGGTGGGATCCCTGAGCGGGGTGGCGATCTTTGCTGGTATCGGTGCGGTAACCATCTGGTTTGCCTGGAAGGGTATGTCGTCGATGCAGTTCCTGCAGACCTGGGGCGTGCCGATCTTCATCGGGCTGTTCGCCTTTTGCCTGTATCAGCTCCACCAAAATTATGAGGTGGTGGGGCCGAGCGGATGGTTGCCTCGCGAGGCGGGCAGCGCCAGTGCCCTGTGGGTGGTGATGAACATGGCCAATGGGCAGATCGTCTTCCAGGGGTTGCTGGGAACTGACTACGGACGCTTCGCCAAACCCGATATCAGTCATAGGGGGACTGCAACCATCATGCTTGGCATGCTGGTACCCATCGTTGCGGTCATGCTGTGCGGTGCCTTGCTGGCCTATACCCTCATGCCGCACATAGCCAAGGGGGATGCATTCGCCCTGGCCATGGATCCGGGCTTTGTCTTTCCCACCGTGATCGCTGCCATTGGCGTGCTCTTCACCGTGATAACCCAGATCCGGATCAATGTGATGAATCTCTATTCGGGTTCGATCGCGCTGTCCAACACCATGGATATGGCGCTCGACTATCGACCCGGTCGGCAGTGGTGGATGCTCACGGTCTGGGCCCTGGGGGTATTGTTCTATCTGTGCAACATTCTTCAGTACACCGGCACCTTTCTAGCCATCACCGGCATCCTCACCAATACCTGGGTGTTCATCATCCTCGCCGATTACTTCATTTGCCGCCGAGTGTTCAAATTGGCGCCGAGCGATTTCGTCGAATTTCGCCGGGAGCACCTTCGCCGATGGAATCCGTGCGGTGTAGGCAGCTTGTTGATCGCGGTGGCCATAGGGGCAGCGGGCATCCTGGGCCTGTACCCCATGTATTACGCCTCGTTCATCGCCATGCTTGTCGGTCCGGTACTGCATGTGGCGTTCAGCCTGGCGAGTCGTGGTCGCTATTACTTCTCGGACTTTCCCGCCGATACCCCTACTTCCTGGCGCCCCGCGGCACGCTACGAAGGCCCGCGTCCTGCAATCCGTGCGCCCGGAGTCTGAACCATGACGACCCTGAAGATCGCTACCATCCAATTCGAGCCCACTCAGTTCGACCACCACGGCAACCTGCAGCGACTCGAATCTCTGGTCCGCGAAGCTGCCTTTGCCGGCGCACGCCTGATCGTCACTCCGGAAATGGCTACCACCGGCTATTGCTGGGCCAGCCGCGAAGAGGTGTCTCCCTATGTCGAGCCTGTGCCGGGTCCGACCGTAGAGCGATTCGCCGAGATGGCACGCGAGCACCAGTGCTACGTAGTCATCGGGATGCCTGAGGTCGATCCGCTCGATGAGCTCTACTACAACTCAGCCGTCCTCATCGGCCCGGACGGTTTGATCGGCGTTCACCGTAAAAGCCACCCCTACATCTCAGAGCCGCGCTGGGCGGCGGCAGGGGATGGGCATAGCGTTTTCGATACGCCCATCG
The DNA here is from genome assembly GCF_029872515.1 of Pseudomonas flavocrustae. Taxonomy (NCBI): domain Bacteria; kingdom Pseudomonadati; phylum Pseudomonadota; class Gammaproteobacteria; order Pseudomonadales; family Pseudomonadaceae; genus Pseudomonas; species Pseudomonas flavocrustae. The sequence continues at coordinate 822,974 of NZ_JAPDIQ010000001.1, forward strand.
GCCGCATCGCGCTTTTGATTTGCATGGACATCCACTTCATCGAAACCGCGCGCCTTGCCGGGGTCGCCGGCGCGGAAGTGATCTGCCATCTAAGCAACTGGTTGGCCGAACGTACGCCAGCGCCTTACTGGATCAATAGGGCTTATGAAAACGGGTGTTACCTGATCGAAAGCAATCGCTGGGGGCTGGAGCGAGGGGTGCAGTTCAGCGGCGGGAGTTGTGTGATTGATCCGGAAGGGAATGTCCAGGCAATGCTGGACAGCGGCGACGGTATCCTGCTGGCCGATCTTGATCTACAGCTTGCCCGTCAGACGCAGGCTGAACGCCTGGCCCTGCGCCGTCCGGAGCAATACAAGATCCTCGCCATGCACAGCTATGCGTGGAATCCCCTGGCATTCTTTGGCCTGTACGGCTTACAGAGCCTGCCGCCGGGCAAGGCTTCGCTAATCGCAATCTGCCGGCTGAAAGTGGGCAACGACGTGAACGGTAATCTGGTGGCGCTGGAAGTCCTTGCCCGTCAGGCGCGGGAGGAGGGTGCCGAGTTGCTGGTGTGCCCGGAGTTGGCTCTCACAGGCCCAGGCGTAGCCAGGGCCCTGAGTTTGGCCAGCGCACCAGTCAAGGCGCTTATGCGGCTTGCCGCTCAGCTGCGACTGCACCTGGTCGTGGGCTTCGCCGAGCAGGCTCAGGAAGGTTGCTACAACAGCGCCCTGTTGCTCGGACCCGAAGGTTTGGTGGGGGTGTATCGCAAGCAGCATCTGAGCAGTACCGACCGGACCTGGGCCCGTGCGGGCGACAGCTGGGCCTGTTTCGATCTTCCATTCGGTCGCCTTGGGCTGCTGATAGGGGAAGATTGCCTGGTGCCAGAAGCTGCCCGGGTGTTGGCCTTGCAGGGCTGTGATCTGATCGGTTGCCCAGCGCTGCTGGCAAGTCCCTCTGCCGGCAGCCACCTTGGCACCGACGTACGCCATCCAGGTGCCATTCCCACAGGCGCAGATCTCTATCATTGGCACCTGGCGCGCGTGCGAGCTGGCGAGAACAACCTCTACCTGGCTTTTGCCAACGATGGGAATGGCCTGCCTAGCGGAGTGTTCGGCCCTGACACCTTCGCCTTTCCTCGCCAGGAAAGGCTGCTGACCGACGAGGAGGGCGTAGTGGTGGCACCAGTAAGCACGGCCAATCTGGCCAGCGATTACCCCACCAGTACCGTACGCGCCAAGGATCTGGTGCGAATGCGGTTGCCGCAGCACTATCGACCGCTGCTGGCATCAAACCGTGTCGCTCCAGGCGGCGAGTCGACCCGCTAGTCTCCAGCGGTGCCTGGGTTGTCCTGCCAAGACACCTGGGCACTGCTGTTGGAGGTGCCATCTCGTTGCCACCGGACCTCGCGCACCTGTCGCACGGCCTCGGGTCGTTTACCACCTGACCTGCGAGGCTCAGAGCGGATCTGGTTACTCAGCCAAGCCGTCAGCCCATAGCGTTACGTCCCGGGTGTCTTGCAGGCGCTTTTCAGTGCTGTCGCCTACCTTGAAGTGTGCCCCGCCATGCGAGAGCAGCGGTGACTCCTATCGCCCACGAAAAAGGACTGAACCCGATGCGTTACCTGGTCAACAAGTCTCGTCTTCGCTCCGCCTCAGGTTTGCTTGTCGCCTTGGTGTGCCTCTCCCGTGCCACGGCCTTCGCCGCCACCTCGCCGGCAACCGATATCCCCGCTCGGCAAGAGGTGCTGACCTTCACCTCGCTGACGCTGAGCGATCAGCAATTCCTGACGGGGGACAAGGGCGGCACCGAGGTGCTGCTCGGTGGCGTGCTGTCGCTGCCGCCAGGCGCGGGCAAAGTGCCGGTGGTCATTCTCCAGCATGGCTCGGGCGGGGTGGGTGCCAACATCACCTACTGGCAGCGGCAGTTCAATCAGGTCGGCATCGCTACCTTCGCCGTGGATGGCTTCTCGGGCCGGGGCATCACCAGCACCGCCACCGATCAGGCCCAGCTGGGACGGCTCAATTTCGTCCTGGATGACTATCGCGCCGGCGCCCTGCTCGCGCGGCACGCGCGGATCGATCCGGGCAAGATCCTGCTCATGGGCTTTTCCCGCGGCGGACAGGCTTCGCTCTACGCCGCCCTGGAGCGCTTCGACAAGCGCTGGAAAAGCCAGGATTTCCAGTTCGCCGGCTACCTGTCGTTCTACCCCGACTGCTCGATCACCTTTCGCGAGCAGGACCAGGTCGTCGCCAAGCCGCTGCGGGTCTACCACGGCCTGGCCGACAACTACGATCCCTATTCCCGCTGCGAGGGCTATTTCGCGACGCTCAAGCAGCAGGGGGCCGACCTCGGGGTGCATACCTATCCCCATGCCGAGCATGGCTTCGACAGCCCCTATGCCTGGAGTCCGGTGGTGGTCGCGAAGGGCAGCCAGACCGTGCGTGACTGCCGGATCGCCGAGAACGCCAGGGGCGAGTTGATCAACCAGCAGACCGGCAAGGTCTTTTCCTACCGGGACAGCTGCGTCGTGCTGGGTCCCAGGGTCGGGCCTGATGCGGAGGCGACCCGCCAGGCCACCCGGGATGTGTTGGAGGCGGTCAAGGCCATCGTGAAATAGGCCTGACGCGGCCATCGGCCCTGGCGGAGGAGGGCGCGGGACCGTATCGGGACTCGCGCGAAGCGCCTGACGGGACCGGCATCGATCCAGGCGGCGGGTCAGGCCCGCTGGTCGAAAAAGCGGCCAATATCCCGGTGTAGAGCGTTCGGGTACGAGCGAGACGGCACTTTTACAAGATGTGTCTAGTCGTAACTCAGGCCTCGCCCGGCCACTGAATCGGCCCCGCGCCTCCTCCATGCTCCGCTCCGAGACGACTCCTGATGAATACTGCGAACTGGGCTTATATCCTTATCGTCGTTGCCGGATTCCTGCAGGCTGCCGGTGCGGCCATGAACGGCTCGCTCAACAAGGCGCTGGTCAATCCCTGGCTGGCGACCTCGGTGTCCTTCGTGATGGTCACCTTCGTCGCGATCGGGCTGTTCATCTGCATGCCCAGGCCGCTGCCCTCGGTGAGCCAGCTCGGCGACATGCCCTGGTGGGCGCCCCTGGGTGGCATCGCCGGCGCGGTGGCGGTATTCGCCGGTCTGCTGTTCATCCAGCGCCTCGGCGCGGCGCCGGTGAACGGCGTCACCATCACCGCCAACCTCATCGCCAGCCTGGCCATCGATCACTTCGGCCTGTTTTCCATGGAACAGCATGCGGTCAATGGCTGGCGGCTGCTGGGCGCGCTCCTGATGATTGCCGGGGTCGTCCTGATCGCGCGGTTCTGAAGCGGCACCCCGCTAGTCGCCGGCACGCGGCGGTCCCCTTGTCCCCGGGACGGCTGTCGTCATCGCGTCCGGACGGTGACGACAGCGCGGAGACCGCCAAGGCGCCTCCAGACGCGCTGGGATCAGCCTAGCCGTCAGCCCTTTCCAGCCAGGCGCGGGCGATCTCTTCGCGGGTCGCGAACCACACCCCCTCGGACTGCCTGGCGTATTCGATGAATCTCTTGATCGCCCGGACCCGGCCGGGGCGGCCGACCATGCGCGGGTGCAGGCCGATCGACATCATGCGTGGTCCGGTCGCGGAGTCCTCGTAGAGGACCTCGAAGCTTTCCTTCATGTATTCGAAGAAGTCCGAGGCCTGGGACAGGCCGGGCGAGTTCCAGTAGCGGAAGTCGTTGACGTCGGCGGTGTAGGGCACGACGAGATGGCGCCTGCCCTCGACCTCGATGAAATAGGGAACGTCGTCGTTGTAGGCGTCGGAGTCGTAGAGGAAGCCGCCTTCCTCGGCCACCAGCCGGCGGGTGTGGATGCTGGCGCCATAGCGGCAATACCAGCCGACCGGCCGCTTGCCACAGGTGCGTTCGAAGGATTCGACGGCGAGGCGGATGTGCTCGCGCTCTTCTTCTTCGCTCAGGCGAAAGACTTCTTCCCAGCGATAACCATGGCTGCAGATCTCGTGGCCACCGGCGACGGCCGCCTTGGCGACCTCGGGATTCTGTTCGAAGGCCACCGCACAGGCATGGAAGGTCGCGCGCACCGCCTGTTCGTCGAGGATATCGAGGATCCGCCAGATGCCGACGCGGGAGCCGTATTCATACATGGATTCCATCGCCAGATTGCGGGTGCCGGCGGGGATGGCGTAGCTGCCCCATTCGGTCATCGACTCCTGGTCCGGATCGCCCATGGCGAGCGAGCGCTCGGAGCCTTCCTCGTAGTTGATCACCAGGCTGATGGCCAGACGGGCGCCGTTGGGCCAGGTACCTTGCGGGCGTTGTCTTCCATAACCCACTAAATCGCGTGCAGGTGACAGCATCGGGGTCTACTCCTGAAGTGCTAGTTGTGAACTACAAGGTGAGCGCAGGGGCTCAGCAGTCGATGTCCTTCAGTCGTTCATGATCGAAGGTGCCATCGGTATCGCCCTGGCTGAAGGCGAGCCCCATGGCCAGGGTCTGGGCGATGCAGAAGGAGGCGGTGAGGGAGCGAAAGCCGAGCAGCTCCGCATCGTTGACCTCTATGACCGTCTCCGCCATTTTGCCGATCGGGCTCAGCACGGTGTCGGTGATGGCCACCAGCGTCACACCCGCCTCGCGCGCCTGCCGGCAGGCCTCGACGGTATCCCTGGCGTAGGGCGGAAAACTCACGGCGATCAGCAGATCGTCATGGGCGATGGCGCTGACCTGTTCCGGCAGGGTGCCGCCACCGCCGCTGATCTGTACGGCGCGGCGGCCCACCCGGCTCAGGGCGTAGCTCAGGTAGGCGGCCACCGGGAAGGCCCGGCGCAGGCCGATGACGAAGGTGGTGCGCGCGACCTGCAGGTGGGCGATGGCGGCTTCGATGTTGGCCTGCTGGTCGCCTTCCGCCAGGTGTTCCAGGGACACGATATTGGCCTGGCTGAATTCCCGCAGGATGGCGCCGACGTCGCTGGGATCGTCCAGCAGCTTTTCCCCGCCGTAATGCCGGATGCGCTCGCTGTGGGTATCGGCGGCCTGTTGCAGCGGCGCGCGAAACAGCCGCTGCAGATCTTTGAAGCCGGCGAAGCCCAGCGCCTGGGCCAGGCGGATGTAAGCCGTCGGGGCGATGTTGGAGCGCCGGCCCAGCTCGGCGACCGTGCTGAGGGCGATCTCGTGCGGATTGTCGATGAGGAAGCGGGCCGCGTCGCGCAGCCGCTCCGACAGGTGCTCGTGCTGGGCGGCTAGGCAGTCGCGCAGCTCCGCAAGGGTTTCCGGTAAGGCCATGAAAAACGCTCGGCAGAGGGAAGGGAGAGGCGCCGGTCAGCGCAATTCGGTGATTGCCTGATCCAGCGCGGTGATGAGGCGATCGATCTCTTCGAGCGTGTTGTAGTGCGCCAGGGACACCCGCACCACCCCACCCAGGGGCGCCAGGCCAAGGGCCTCGATCAGGCGCCGCGCATAGAAGTCGCCGAAGCGGATGCCGATGCGCTGCTCGTCGACCTTGAGCACCACGGCTTCCGAGCGCACCCCTTCCACCACGAAGCTGATGGTGGGTACGCGCGCCTGGACGCCGGTCTTGCCGATGACCCGAACCCTGGGGCGCTGGCGCAGAAAGCCCAGCAGTCGCTCGGCCAGGGCATCTTCCTGGATCTCGAAGGCGTCGAATGCTGCCTGCATCCGCTCGCGCTCGCTACCCTGGACGCCCAGTCGGTCGCCGATGTCGAGCAGATAATCGGAGATGCCGATGCAGCCGAAGGACAGCTCGTAGTTGACGTTGCCGGGCTGCAGTTTGTAGGGCACCACGTCCTGGCCGATGAAGAAGTGGTTGAGGCTGGGAAATTCCAGCAGCAGGTCGCGACGGCCCCAGAGCACGGCGAAGTGGGGGCCGAAGGTCTTGTAGAAGCTGTAGACATAGAAGTCGGCGCCGCTGGCCTGCACATCGACCAGCCGGTGCGGCGCATAGGCCACCGCGTCCACGCACAGCTGCGCGCCCACCGCATGGACGCGACGGGCGATCTCGGCGACGGGATTGATCGAGCCGAGGATGTTGGAGGCGTGGGTCACGGCCACATAGCGGGTCTTGTCGCCGAGCAGCGCCTGCAGGTCGTCCAGTTCCAGTTCGAGGCTGTCGGGATCGACCTGCCAGACGCGCAGGGTGGCGCCGCGGTCTTCGCAGAGCCGGACCCAGGGGCCGATGTTGGCTTCGTGGTCGCAGTTGGTGACGATGATTTCATCACCGGGCGCGATCGAGGGTGCGATGGCGCGGCAGAGTATCTGCAGCAGGTGGGTGGTCGAGCCGCCCATGATGACTTCGTCGGGATGGGCCGCGTTGATCAGCTGCATGACCGAACGACGCGCCTGCATCACGCGCTCGCCGGCCGCGACCGAGGGCGGGTAGGAGGCGCCCAGCTGGACGCTGCTGTTGAGCAGATAGTCGGCCACCCGCTCGGCGACCCCTTGCAACACCAGGGAACCGCCGGCGTTGTCCATGAAGACGTAGTCGTCGGCCAGACCGGGAAACTGCTTGCGAACGTATGCGATATCGAGGGAATTCACGCGACTCTCTCCAGCCAGGATCAGTGGTGCAGGATGGCCTGCAGGAAGGCCCGGGTGCGGGGTTCCTGAGGGGCGGTAAAGAAGGGTTCCGGGGTGTTCTGTTCGACGATGCGACCGCTTTCCATGAAGATCACCCGATCGGCGACGCGCCGGGCGAAGCCCATCTCATGGGTCACCACGACCATGGTGACGCCGGAGCGGGCCAGGTTCTGCATGACGTCGAGCACCTCGCCGACCATCTCCGGGTCCAGCGCCGAGGTGGGCTCGTCGAAGAGGATGGCGCGGGGCTCCATGGCCATGGTGCGGGCGATGGCGACCCGTTGCTGCTGGCCACCGGACAACTGGCTCGGGTACTTGTGGGCGTGATCGCCCATGCCGACCTTGACCAGCAGATCCCGCGCGCGGGCATGGACCTCGCGCCGGTGCAGGCCGCGCACCCGGATCGGCGCCAGCGACACGTTGTCGAGGACGCTCAGGTGCGGATAGAGGTTGAAGCTCTGGAAGACCATGCCCACTTCGCTGCGGATACCGGCGAGGCGGGGTCCGTTCTCGACCCGTTCGCCCGCCACGCGGATATGGCCCTGCTGGTAGTTTTCCAGCAGGTTGATGCAGCGGATCAGCGTCGACTTGCCGGAGCCGGACGGGCCGAGGATGACCACCACCTCGCCTTCCTCGACCTGCAGGTTGATGTCGCTCAGCGCCTGGAAATTGCCGTAGTACTTGTCGAGGTGTTCGATGTCGATCAGGGTGCTCATGCGGTCTTGCCTCCCACGCCATTGCGTCTTTCGACCCAGCTGACCAGTTGCACCATGGGCAACAGCAGCAGCAGATAGAGCAGGGCGGCGCCCACCAGCGGGGTCGGGTTGGCCGCCAGGGCCTGGGCCTGGGTCGCCTGCTTGAGCAGGTCGGGCATCGCCACCACCGAGGCGAGGGCGGTGTCCTTCATGACGTTGATGCAGTTGCTGGTCATGGGCGGCAGCACGATGCGGATCGCCTGGGGCAACACGACGTCGCGCATGGTGTTGAAGAAGCTCATGCCCTGGGCGGCCGACGCCTCGAACTGACCGCGGGGAATGGCTTCGATGCCCGAGCGAAAGATCTCGGCGCTGTAGGCGCAGGACACGAGGGAAAGCGCGCTGGCCGCTGCCGCGAAGGAAGACAGGCGGATCCCGACGAAGGGCAGCGCGTAATAGATCAGGACCAGCAGGACCAGCAGCGGGATGGACCTCATGATGTCGATGTAGATCCGCGCCAGCAGCCGCACCGGCGCGTAGGAATACAGACGCAGCAGGGCCAGCAACAGCCCGCCGACCAGACCCAGGACGATACTCACGAGGCCCAGCAGAACGGTCACGCCCAGGCCCCGGATCATCAGGGGCAGCGATTCGACCAGCACGTTCCAGTTGAAGAAGGTTTGCAGAAGATCCATGGGATACCTCGGTCACGGCCCAGGGCGAACGAACCTCGCCCCGGGCCTGCAGCAGCGGCAGGGCTTACTTGGGCGCGGCGGAGACCTTCAGGGTGCTCGACTCCTTGGCGGCCTCGGTACCGAACCACTGTTTGTGGATGGCGCCCAGGGTGCCGTCTTCCTTCATCTTGCTGATGATGTCGTTGACCTGGTCGCTCATGGGCCAGCCCTTGGCGTGCATCAGCGAATAGCGTTCACCCGTGGGAATGCGGGCGACGATGGTGAATTGCGGCTTGTCCTTGATGTAGTAGAGGACGGCGGGGATATCGCTCAGGTAGCCATCGATGCGCCCGGAGCCCAGGTCCAGCATGGCCGGTGACAGCCCCTCGTAGCGCGAGACGTCGGCGAACCTGTACTCGTTCTGGTGCTGGCCGATCCACATGTCGCCGGTGGAGCCGGTATCGACACCGACGACCTTGCCCTTCATGTCCTCGAGGCTCTTCACCTTGGATTTGGTCAGGGCGGTAAGCGACTGGTCGCTGTCGAAGTAGGGTTGAGCGAAGGCGACCGATTCCAGGCGCTTGGGCGTGATGGTGATGGACGAGATCGCGATGTCGACGCGTTTCGACTGCACCGCGCTGAACAGCCCGTTGAAGGGGATGTTGACGAAATCCACGCTCTTGCCGGCCCGCTTCGCCACTTCCTTCACCACATCGACTTCGAAGCCGACGAAGTCACCCTTGGCGTCCTGAAACTCCCAGGGCACGTTGCCGACGTTGGCCCCCACCGTCCAGTCGGCTGACCAGGCGGGCAGGGCTACTGCGGCGGTCATGAGCAAGCCCAACGCTATCTTCGCTTTCATCTTCACTCCCTATTTTCCGGTGCTGTCAGTGGCTTTTCCTTACAACGTCGAATCGAGAGTAAGGCAGTGAATTATTTTATTCAATGGTAAATTTTATTGGATTTTTTGCTCCAAAATCGTGCGGAGAATTGCCGCGGAAGCCGCCTTGGCAGGGTTGCGGACGGGGCTGCTGAGCGGGGACGCCGGGGAAAGGTTGGCGCCAGACGCCTTGGGCCCGCGCGGCAGTCCGTGCCTGAAAATGAGGCACGGGGCCTTCGGCTCAGGGCCGCGCCGGGGCGCTGGGCATGCCGTCCGGCGGCTGGGCTTTGCGGCGGCGGATAGAAGGCGCAACCCGCTGGTCCGCAGGGCCACCAGGTAGCTGACGAAGCCCGGGAGCGGCCAGGTCCTTCCGCGACAACGGCTGGATCGTCTACCCGGGACGGCCGGGAAAATGCGCGGGTTTCCCCTATGTCCTTGTTGCGACTACAGTTGTCTGACTAATCCAACAAGGCCAACAAGGAAAGTCCGATGTCCGCTCCGTTCTTGCGCACCACCCTCGCTGCCGTTCTCACCTGCTGTATCGCCCTGCCCGCCAGCGCCGCGCTCGACGCGCGCATCCAGACCGCCGCGGAACAGGCCAAGGCGCCGACGCTCACGTTGCTGGAGCAACTGGTGAACATCGACTCGGGGTCCGGCTACGCGCCCGGCCTGACCGAAGTGGGCAAGCTCGTCAGCGCGGAATTGCAGAAACTCGGCGCCACGGTGCAAGAGGTGCCCAACACCGCACCGGACCAGAGCCGGCACCTGGTCGCCACGCTCAAGGGCAGCGGCAAGGCGAAGGTTCTCCTGCTGGCGCACATGGACACGGTGTTCAAGGAGGGCACGGCCAAGGCCCGGCCGTATCGCACCGATGAAAAGCGCGCCTATGGTCCGGGCGTGTCCGACGACAAGGGCGGCATCGTGGTCGCCCTGGCGGCGCTGGAGATTCTCAAGAAGCTCGACTTCAAGGACTACGGGCAGATCACCCTGTTGCTGGACGCCAGCGAGGAAACCGGCTCCCAGGCCGCCACCGAGCTGATCGCCAGCACCGCCAAGCAGCATGATGTGACGCTGAATCTGGAGCCGGGCCGGCCGGCCGATGGCCTGGTGGTGTGGCGCAAGGGCAGCGCCACCGCCGTGGTGGAGGTCAAGGGCAAGGCGTCCCATGCCGGCGTGTCTCCGGAGCTGGGGCGCAACGCCGCCACCGAAGTCGCGCACCAGGTGCTGCAGCTGAGCGACCTGGGCGATGCGGAGAAGAAGACCTCGGTCAACTTCACCGTGATCGAGGCGGGCGAGCGCATCAACGTGATCCCCGATCACGCCGTCGCCAAGGCCGACGTCCGCGCCGCGTTGCCCGAGGAATTCGACCGGGTGGAAAAGGACCTGGCGCGGATCTCTGCCAACAAGCAGATCCCCGACACCGAGGTGACCACGCGGCTGGAGCGTGGCCTGCCGCCGATGCCGCAGACCGCGGCGAGCGATCGGCTGCTGGCCATGGCCCAGGGCATCTATGGCGAGCTGGGCCGCACCCTGACCGTCGAAGGCAGCGGTGGCGCCGCGGATGCCAGCATCGCCGCTGGTGCCGGCGTGCCCACCCTGGACGGCTTCGGCATCGTCGGCGGCAAGCTGCACACGCCCGAGGAATACGTGGAACTGGACAGCGTGACGCCGCGCATCTATCTGCTCACGCGGATGCTGGTGGAGCTGTCCAAGGGGCAGTAACTGCCGAAGCGGCTCAGGACCCCTGGGTGCTGCCGGTCAGCGCCCGGGGCTTGCGATCAGGGCGCGCAGTTGCCCGCCTTGGTGAAGCCCGCCGCCTTCGCCTCGGCTTCGGAGGCGAACTTGACCTGGTTCTTCGGCGCCACCTGGGCGTAGCTCGGGCAGCCTTGCGGCAGGTGATAGACGTGACTGTTGCGGTTGCCGATGATCGCGCCCTGGCCGGCCGCGGCGGGGCTATCGGTCTTGGCCGGTGCTGAGGGCGCTGACGGCGCTGGCTTGGCTACCGGCAGGGGGCTGACGATGCCGTCGCCAACCGGCTGGTAGCCCAGCGTCCAGTGCCGCTCGCCGGACACGAAGGGGTTGCCGTGGCCCATCACCGCGGCGATGCGGCTGTCCCGTTCGCGCTCCCAGGCGGTGACAGGTTGCTGCTTGTCCCAGGCCATCAGCAGTTGTTGCTGCTGGCGCGACATGTTCAGGCCGTAGCGATCGAACATATAGAAGGTGACCCGGGCGACCAGGCCCTTGACCTCGTCGCGCGGTTCGGCGGCGCGTTCCTGGAAGTCGACCTTGGTCGTGCACCGGCCGTATTGCGGCTGCACGCCCTGGGCCATGCCGTAGTTGAAATTGGCCCGGTCACCATTCACCTCGCCCACGGCGGGGTAGAGGTTGAAGAGGTCGGCCTCCATGGCGCGGAACACCGGGTCATCCGCCACGCAGTGTTCCCGTCCGCCGTTCTGCCAGCACTGGCGCTGATGACCGAAGGTCCAGGCCGGCACGATGTGCTCCCACTCGGTGCGTTCGCCGCGGTTTTCCTGCTTGCGCGCCTGGAAGCCGCAGGAGGCGGCATCGAGCCGTCCCCCGGACTTGCCGACCCACTCCCACTTGCAGCCGCAATAGAGGTCGCCCTGGGCGCTGGTGTTCTGATCGAAATAGACTTTTTGTCTGGCGATTACCTTGGCCTCGACAAAGGTATCGGGCGCTGCGGCGAGCGCGGAGGAGGCCACCAGTGTGGCCAGGAGGAGCGAAAGCAAAAGGCGCATGTATCTTCACAGCTCGATTAGGGCGCCGAATTGTATAGCTTTTGCCTCGCTGATAGCGGGTGCAGGGTGCGGAAGTCTCGGGGCAGACGCTCTAGCTCGGGGGCTGGACAACCTCAGGTCGAAACTCACCTTTCAGCAACAATGAGATCCGCTAAGAATTGTGAACCAAATCTCAAAAACTTGTCTGATGACGCAGTCTGCACTTCTGTCCGGAGTTTTCTATGAATGGCCCCACCCCCTGCTGTGATCTGGGCGGTATGAGCACCTTGGTGCTGGAAGATGAGCTGGCCGAGCGCAAGACGCGGCTGGCCGAGGCCCAGGCCGATGTTCAGCGCCAGTTCCTGTCCTATGCGGACGACCACGCCTGCATCGCCGTGCTGGAGCGGGCACTGGCCAAGGCCTATCGGTTCTTCTAGCGGTCCGCCCGCCGATCCGTTGCGTTCTCTACCCGCCCGATATCCTTGGGTTCCGGGGGCAGAAGAGGACGATGCAGAAGGCCTCTCGGCTAGCGCGACGGTGGCCGCCGCGCTTCGGTACCGGGTCGAACAACGCCTCAATTCTGGTTGTAGCAGCCATTGCCAGACACCAGATAGTCCAGCTCATGCTCTAGGCCGGCGTGATCCAGATAGTCGAGGCGGGCCGGCACGATCCCGCACTGGGCGTCCAGGTCGGTCTGGCTGACGACCTTGGCGACGTCGAGCGGGACGAAGAAACCGGGCTGGTCATGGATCAGGGCGGGATGGTCGGGAGCGGCCAGGGCGGAGCCGGTGGCGAGCAGACCGAAAAGACCGAGCAGGAGCGCTTTCATGGAGAGTCCTCTTGAAGGGGTGGGTAGCGAGTCGCTGACCGGGCCACTTTAGGAGGACAGGGGGGACGCCAGGCTGACCGGGTGATGACAAATCGGTCATGGAGGTTGTCGCCTGGCCGCACGGCCGGCCGTGATATTCGCGCGGCCCCTGCGTGCGCGCACCGCTCACACAGAGCAGTCCAGCGCCTTGCCCGGCACCTGGCGGCGTCCCCAGGACAGCATGACGAGCACCAGGACGCAGCCGATCAGGATGGCGCCCGCCGACAGCACGAAGAGACTGCGCCGGTCGTTGCCTTCGATGAGCAGACTCAGCAGGGTCGGCGCCGCGGCGGCCGAGGCGACCTGCACCACGCCGACCAGCTTGGTCAGGCGCCCGCTCGGATCATGGGTCACGACCGAGGACATGTAGTAGGACAACGCCAGGTTCCAGCCGAAGTTCATCAGGAACACCGCGAGCATGAGATCCGCCGCCGTGTGGATGCGCGTGGCCAGCAGATAGATGGCGCCGAGCACGGCCAGGGAGCCGGTGAGGATCATCGGCACGCGGCCCAGATGGCGCCCGGCCACGCTGGGCAGGGCCGCACCGGGCAAGCCGCCGAGCAGGCCGATGCTGATCGCCCAGCCGATGTCCACCGGTGCCACCCCGGCGTCGCGGGCGATGCCTTCGACGAAGCCCCACAGCGAGTAGATCGACAGCTGCAGGAACAGCATGCCGAGCAGCGAGCAGACGCCGATCACCGTCAGCCCGGACCGCAGCGGTGCGGGGGAGACCTGTCGCTCTTCCGGGCTCTGCCTGGCCGGCAGGCAGAGACTCAGCAGACAGACCAGGGCGAACCAGGCGGCCAGGTAGTAGATCGCCCCCGCGAAACCCTGCCACTCGGCGATCATCGGCATGAGCACCGCGCTGCTGGCGAACAGGGCGGTCTGCACGAACAGCAGGATGCCGAAGGACCTGTCCTGGCCCGGCATGCTGCCCAGCCAGTAGATGGCATAGGAGTAGAGCACCCCCGAGCAGATTCCCGAGAGGCCGCGCAAGGCCAGTAGCGGATCGAGGGCGGTGACGCTGGCGGTCGCGGCGTTGGCGAACAGCAGCAGCAGGGCCGTGCTGAGGGCCAGGGTGCGCGGCCCCAGGAAGCGGATCATCGGCAGGTACAGCAGCGTCCCGACGATGGAGCCGCACATCTCGACGGACAGGGTCCAGCTCTGCTGCGCCAGGGTCAGGTCGAGGCGTTCGGTCAGCAGTCCGATGAAGATCGGCTGCACGCCGATGACGAGAATCGAGGCGGCGGCGATGGCGATGCACGCGGTGCGCACCAGGGTTTGCTTGGCGATGGTCATGGTCGTTTACCTGCCGGCTCGGCCACCACGTGGCCTGCCGCTTCAGTAGAAAGCCTGGCTGTAAGAGGGGTGGCCGGTCAGGTGAGGCGATAGCAGTGGATGGCCACCTGGTCGGCGGCGGGATAGCCCACCTTGCCGATCATCACGCTGCGGGTCAGCCAGTCGAGTCTGCCGCTCGCCACCTGGAAGCGCGGTGTGCAACTGCAGTGATAGTCCTCCTCGGCGATCGGCCAGAGGCCCTGGGCGACCTGCGCCTGTCCCCTGTCGCTGAGGGTGATGAGGCCGGTGTTGTGGATGTTGATCCACTCGCCCTGGTCGCTGCGCAGGCTGTAGCGCGCGTCCAGCTCGCCCACCCCGTCGCTGCGCAGCAGATAGAAGTCCGCGCCGCCGGCGATCACTTCGCCGCGTACGTTCACGCCCTCGAAATGCCCGCCGGTGATTCGATAGTTGCTGCGCTGGCCATCGGTGCAGGCGCCCAGGCCATCGGCCGGATCGATGAGCACCTGCAGGCTCAGCACCCATTCCAGCGTCGGCACGGCGATCCCGGTTGGTGTCTTGGTATTCATCACGCTCTCCTGTGCCCCACGGGGGCTGTGGTGACTGGTGGTCAGTAGCGATAGGTGAAATACAGCTCGAGGGCGCTGAAGCGATCGTTGTCGCCGAACGCCTGGCGGGCGGCCGACCTGGCCTGCACCCAGTTGTACGAGAGCGAGCCATAGAACTGCCGGTTGGGCGTCCAGTCGAGGTACACCGCGGTCTCGTCGGCGAAGCGCCTATCGCTGACCGCGGCGCCGCGGAAGTTGGCCTGGTCGAGCCAGAACTGGTAGTGGATGACGCCCAGGGTGAGGGCGTCGCTGAGCCGGTTCTTCAGCGAGAACTGCTGGACGCGCTCGTTGCTGTTGAACAGCAGGTAGTTGCCCACCACGTCGCCGATCAGCCAGGTACTCCAGTCGGTGAAACCCTTGCTCAGCGGGTCCCAGGCCTTCTGGCGGTTGTCGGTCGGGTTGTCGTCGCCGGAAAAGACGGCGTAGCGATAGCCGAGGGTGGGCGTGAGGGGCAGGTCCTGGAACTGGTAGTCGGCCTGGGCGTACCAGGCCCTGGCGTCGTAGCTGAGGGCGCCGTCACCACCACGTTGTACCGCGTATTCGCCATTCAAGGTGAGATTCGGCAGGCCCGGCAGGTGACCGCGCAGGGCTCGCAGGTTGTACACCCGCATGCCGTCGCGGCGCGCTGCGGCGCTGTTGTTGCTGGCCAGGGTATCGACCGTCATGGCCAGGGCGCCGAGGGTCACCTGGCCGTCGAGGTCGTAATCCAGGTTGGCGCCGCTCAGGCGGAAATCGCCATAGTGATCGTCGGTGCGCAGGGTGAAGGCCTGTGCCTGGGCCGGGCCATGCCCCCACGCCAGGATCGCCGAGTCGCGGAAGGCGGTGCGCGGACCGAGCCAGTAGGCGCCATCGCCGAACAGATCGAGATTGCCGTCCATGACGATGAAGCCGGTGCCGACCATGAAGTTCTGGCGGCCAGCGGTGAATTTCCAGTCACCCGCCTGTACCCCGGCGTAGCCTTCTTCCGGGGCGAAGCGGCCGTCGGAGCTGCGGGTGAAGCCACCGGCATCGCCGTCGCCAAGGGTGGCAGCGCCGACCACCGAGCCGCCGGCGAGCAGGTGGAGCCTGTCGCTGAGCGAATAGTCGAGGGTGACGCCAGGTTTGACGTAGAACTCCTGCCAGGCAATGCGGCTGCCGTCGTTCCTGCCGCTGCGGGCATTCACGCGACCGGCGCCGAAATTGACGCCCCGGGTGGTGATGGAACCGGCGCCCGCCGTCAGGTTGAACTCGCCTTTGAGGTGTTCGTTTTCGAATGGATAGCCCGCCAGGGCCGGCTGGCCGGCCAGCGGCAGGCCGAGCGCCAGCAGCACGCCGGGAAGGCGCTTGGTTGTGCACATAGAGAGCTCCTGACTATTTTTCTTGTATTACAGGGCAGTGAAGGGTGGCCAAGGCGACCACCAAATACCTGGCGCAGCAGGTGGGAGCGCTGGCGGGCCGGCGCTCGTCGATCTCGTTAGGGATGGATCAGCCGCGCAGTCGGGCGGCAATGGCGCGCAGCAGCCGTACGGTATCGATGTCCAGTTCGGTGACCGCTTCGGGTAGCGAGGATTGCTTGACGATCACCACCTCGGCGGCGCGGTCGACGAACAGGTACTGGCCGTGGATACCGCTGGCCATGATGGCCGGACTTTCGTCGTTGAAGACATACCACTGGCTGCGGTAAGAGGCGCCCGGGGTCCAGTCGGCGAAGTCCTGGTGCACGCCATAGAGGGCCGGATCCCCGCCCGCCGCGATGGCCTCGACTACCGCCTGTTCGATGACCTGCTGGCCGTCGACCCGCCCGCCGTTGGCCAGCATCAGGCCGAAGCGGCCCATGTCGCGCAAGGTGGCGTTGAAGCCGGCACCGGCGACGCTGCGACCCCAGGGATCGGCCATGAAGTAGGCGTCGCGCTCGCAGCCGAGTTGCTGCCAGATCCGCTGCAGCTGTTCGGCGCAGCCCAGGCCGCTGGCGCGCTCCATCACCCAGGCCAGGACCTCGGTGGTGGCGGTCACGTAATGGAAGAGGCCGCCGTGCTCGCATCTTTTGCGCAATGACGGCAGGTACTGGTACAGGGATTCGTACTGGGCGTAGTCGGGCAGGGCCGGTTTGAAGCCACAGGCATAGCCATATTGCGAGCTTGCCGAGGTGGGATCGTCGTAGAGCTCGGTGTAGTGGACGCCCACGGCCATGTCGAGCAACTGGCGGACACTGGCGTCGCCGAAGGCGCTGCCGGCCAGTTCCGGCACGTAATGCTGGGTCGGCGCCTGGGCATCGAGCACGCCGTCGTGGATGAGTTGCTCGCCGAGCACTCCGATCAGCGACTTGGTGACCGAGAACATGATGTGACGGTCGGTGGCGACCTGGCCGTTGAAGTAGCGCTCGTACACCACGCGGCCCTGGTGCAGCACCAGAAAGCCGTCGGTCTTGCTGGCCTGCAGATGGTCGAGGGCGCTGACGCTGCGGCCGCAGCTGCTCTGGAATCTCAGCGCTTCGAGGGCCACGGGCGCATGGGCCAGCACCCTGTCCGATCGCGGCCCGGCAGCCACCTCGATGGTGGGGCGCAGGCGCGCCAGGTTGCGAAAGCCCCAGCGATTGAACGGCGGTGACATCCAGTTGGCCCAGGTCACGCGCTGGTCCGGCTCGGCCGGAAAACCCTGCATCAGTACGGGCTCTTGTTCTTGTTGGTCGTACATCTCGCTGACTCCCCGATTCCGGGAAACCAGGGAGCGGTCGAGGCTCTGGTTCATCAGACTCATCCTGGCAGTGGCCCTGCGTAGAGCAGGTACGGGAAAATAATTAACCCTGTTAATTTATTTAGTCAATAAAATAATTTTCATACCCAAGCCCCGCCAGCTATTCTCCATCGCACCCCAAGGGAATCAGGAGCGACGGTGAGCGGCCTACGCGAACGTCAGAAGGAATTACGCCGCACCGCCATCTCGGCCGCGGCGGTCAAGCTGTTCCAGCGTCAGGGCTTTCGCGAGACCACCGTCGAGCAGATCGCCCGCGAGGCCGGCGTCTCGGCGCCCACGGTGTTCAAGTATTTCGGCAGCAAGCACGAGATCATCCTGGAGATGATCAAGGAGTCCGATCGCCGGGCGCTGATCGACGTGCGCCGGCACCTTCGCGACGTCGCGGATCCCGTCGATGCGCTCTGCCACCTGGAACACCTGCTCGTCAGCTACGCACTGGACGTCCTGCCCGCTGCCCTCTGGCGCGAATTGCTGCCGCTGGTGCTGGTGGGGGGCGACAGCGGTCTGCCCCAGGCCTACCGGCAGATGAACCGCGGCCTGCAGGAAGAGATCGCCAAGGTGCTGCGCGAGCTGCAGACCGCCGGCAAGCTGCGCGCCGATCTGGACGTGGAGCTGGCGGCCTTCCTGCTCAACGACTACTCGCATCTGCAATTGCTGCGCCTGACGGCCAGTGACGAGATGGATCGCGAAGGTCACGCGGCCACCGTGCGCAACACCACGCGCCTGATCTTCGAAGGCATGCGCGCGGTACCGGCGTGAGGCGCTAGTGGCTGCATCAGCCTTGGTTGTCTTCCCGGACCGGCTGGCGTCTCGACAGGTCTCGCTCAGGGAACGTGGCGGGATAGCCGGCGAGCCGATTGCGAGGTCAGGGAGAAGGCGAAGCGGATCGCGGCGCCAACCCAGCAGTGAGCCGAACAGGATGGGTATCTTTCGCTGAGCTCGGCATGGATTTGCCCAGCCATTTTCAGATGCGCCTATAGTGAGGCCGCGCGTAGCAGGGGAACGTCAGACAGCCTGACCGGCAGAGATCACCGCTCTTGCGGAAGGGGCGACAGCCAACGGACCGGTCCGGCTGGCGCGGGCCTGGCATGGCTGCGCGGGCGCATAGTGCGGACTGTTTGGAATAACAAGGCATTCGGGGTGGTTATGAACGTAACGGGCTTCCTGACACTGGTGGGTTGCTACCTGCTTGGCACCTATATGACGAATTTCATCGGCGGCATTCCGGCCAGTGTCATAGGGATCATCGTGCTTTTCGCCCTGCTGATCCTGCTGCGCAGGGTGCCCGAAGGGGTGGAGAAGATGGCGGGCAATCTGCTTGGTTATCTTCCCCTGATGCTCGTGGTGCCGGCGGTCGGCATCGTCGATTTCAGCGGCCTCGAGACCTCGGTGTGGTTGCGCCTGGTGCTGGTCATCGCCCTGTCCCTGCTGGTCACCGTGCCCCTGTGTGGCTGGCTGCTGCAGTACCTGATCGGTAGAAACAAAGACCATGTCTGACCCGGCCCTCGCTTCCCTGCTGGCCCTGTCCCTGACGCTCGCGGCCTATCAACTGGCGCTCGTGCTGCAACAGCGCCTGCGCCTGGTCATGCTGCAACCGGTGCTGATCACCACCGCCATCGTCGCGACCGTGCTCTTGATCGGCGGGATTCCCTACGACAGGTATCGAAGCGCCAGCGGCTTGCTCTCGATGCTGCTCGGACCCACCACCGTGGGCCTGGCCGTTCCGCTCTACAAGAACGTCCAGCGCGTGACGGCACTCTGCACGCCGCTGCTGATAACCCTCACGGTTGGCGGCGTGGTAGGTGCTTCCCTGACCCTGGCCCTGGGCTGGCTGTTCGGCCTGCCGGAGACACTGCTGATGAGTCTGCTGCCGAAGTCGGTGACCATGCCGATCGCCTTGCCCCTGGCGGATCATTTCGGTGGCGTCGCGCCGCTGACCGCGGTGATCGTGATGCTGACCGGCGTCATCAGCACCACGCTGGCGCTGCCACTGCTCAAGGTCTTCAAGGTCGAGGATCCCGCGGCCCGCGGTCTGACCCTCGGCATGAACGGCCATGCCATAGGCACCGCCCATGCCTTGCGGGAAAGCCAGGAGACGGCGGCGTTCTCGGCGCTGGGCATGATCCTGCTCGGGATCGTTACCGCTCTGGTGCTGCCGCTGGTGCTCGGTTGAGCGCCAGTGCCGCCAGGAGCGGGCCGACCGGAAGCCCTGAGTCGACGAGCTCGGAGCGCTGCCAACTGCCGCTCAGTCATCATTATCGACACTTCATGCGATAACCGTTATGTGAATAACGCCCGCGCGAAAGATGATAGCACTAGGCCAGCCGGCGATCGGCAGCCGTGCTTACAGGGACAGACGTCATGGGCATGGAAGACAAGGAATTTCAGACCACCCTCCAGCAACTCGGTCAGCTGAATCTGGACCGGATCATGGAGCAGGCGCGCGTTGATCGAGACTTCATGAATCGCGTGGTGACCGTGCTGGAAGAGTGTGGGGTGGACGATCGTACCGACGAGGAAAATTCCCTGCTCGAATGGGCCCGTGCCTTCCAGCGTCTGCCGGGTAAGGACGCCGGCCGCTAGGCGTCTGCGCGCTGGCCCGGTTTCGGCAGCCAGCCGTCCTGGTCTGCCGACACTCTCTGTCGATTGCCCTGCGCCGCACCGCATGGTGTCTCGAACACCGGGCAGGGCGGCGGCGCGTTCAGGCAGAAAGGTCCGGCGGATCAGCGCTGATCGGTGGCGTCGTGAGCGCTGCTTCCTGCGACCGGGTCCAGCGGCAGCGGCGCCAGCAGGGCCGTCTCGGCCACCATGTCGGCAACCCGCTCATTGAGATCCTGCACGGCCTGCAGGACAGCGCGGACGTCCGGATCGTCGCAGTCCACCGTGCCCAGCCGCCTGGCGTTTTCCTGTAGCTGGCGATGCAGGCCAAGCAGCGCCTCGCGGGCGTGGCTCTGGGGATCAGGGTGCATAGGGCGTCGGGCTTCGATCAGGCAGAGGTCATAAGGCCACTATGATTCGTCCGTTTGAATATCGCAATAATTGATCCGCTGGCTTGGTCCTGTCTAGACGAGCGGTCAGGAAGCCAGTGAAGCGGCTTGGATCTCCCTCCTGATGCCATGCCTGTTTCCGAGCACCTACCCTTTACCCGGATGTGCAGGAGCAACGCATTGATCCTTTGCCTGGGATGCAGGGGCAATGCCTTTCAGACCTACGCCTTGCCACCGTCGACACGTGCCATACGGCCGAGCGGGATCAGCCTGTTCAGCTGCTCCCATACTTCCGCCGAGGTCGCGGCGCAACGACGTTGATGCGGATGTTGCGGGGTGCCAGTTCATTGGCCCAGGTGCACGAAGGAGCGCACTGCGGCCTTGCTTGCGCCATAGACGCCATAGCCGTGGGTGCCGATCGCCGCGGCGATGGAGTCGATCAATACGATGGCGCCGCCATTGGGCATGCTCGCCGTCGCTGCCTGGGTGGCGAAGAGCAGAGCGCGCACGTTGAGCGCGAAGGTCCGGTCGAAGCGCTCTCCGCTGATGCTCTCGAACGGCGCGAACTCCGACAGGCCTGCGGCGGCTACCGCCCGGCTCCAAGCACCCTGTTGCGTCCCGTGGCTTGTGCGCGATGCTTTGGTCCTCGCCTAGCTATCCCGCAGTGCTCGACGCAACCCGGCCCTGGCCAGCGAGAAAGCCAGGCAGTCTTCGGCCAGGCCGAGGCCGGCATTGAGCCAGGCGTTGCGGGCGTAGCCCTTGCGCAGATCGATCGCTACCTTGGCGGCGACACAGGCAGCGGTTGCCCCGATCAGTGCAGGCAGCAGTCGCGGTTGCCGCTGCGCACCGGCGAGTGCCGCGGCACTGATGCCACCGGACAGGGCACGGACCAGCATTGAGGGCGCAATGGTGCGGTCCGGCGCGAAGGGCAGTTTGTCGCCCAGGAGCTCCGCCGCAGCCAGGGGTATCCCGTACTGCCGTACTCGAGACGACGCGAGGGTAGGTGCGGGTTCGTCAGCGCTCGCGATATCCTCACGCCCCGCCAGCGCCGCGCTGACCAGGGTCGGCGCCAGCATGCTGCGCATGCCTGTCACCACACCAATGGCCAAGGCGCCCCACAAGAGATTGCTGGCTGTCGTCATGGTCGATTCTCCCGGTAGTCATACCAATACGGACCGGGTGTGTGCGGGCCTGTTCAGATTACCGGGTCCGCAGACATTCGCGGCTCGTGCGTGACGTTGCAGGAACGCCGCCGAGGCCTGGCGACGTTCAGTCAACGTTGGCGCTACAACGACTGACGCCTGGGTCGATCAGAAGCGGAATGCCTGGCGCCCGATCAACAGCCAGTGGCCTTTCTGTTTCTGCCAGATCTGAAAGTTCTCGATCTCGGTCGGCACTACCTTGCCACTGTTTACGGCCTGAGCTGAAAAGTGGTTGCGCACCAGCGCGACGTCCCCGGATAGGGTGATCTTCTGGTTGAGCATCTTCAGCTCGTTGAATGCGCTTTTGCCCGTCTCGATGTCGGCGATGAACGCCTGCTTGTCCTGGATGTTGCCGCTCGAATGTCCATAGGTCAGGCTGTCTGCGGTCAGCGCCTTGAGCTGCGCAATATCCTTGTGCCACATGGCCTGGGTCAGCTGGTCGACGGCGGAGGCGACGTCCTTTTCATCACTTGTTGCTGCTGCGACATAGCCACTGAACAGGCAGAGGAAGCCTACCGCTAGTTTCAACTTTTTCATGCTCGGATCCTTTTGTTGTAGTTGTCGGAAATGCCAGGTGGCGAGAGCCACAGATCACACAGTCTTGTCTGTCATCGTATGACTATGCGATTGTGCCTGGCTGGAGGGCGCAAGACCAGTCCTGCGCGGCTACCCGGAAAGTGCCTGTCTGAAAGCCGGTTTCCTGGTAGTCGGGACATCGGTCTGAGCGGAGGCCTGTTGCCGCGTGCACCAGGTGGCGCCGAGTCGAGAGGTCGGTACTGCCGACGGGATGGCCATCCGGCCGCGTTCACCTCAGCGAGGGGACTGGCGGCTCGTCCTCTGCCGTCTAGGCGCCAATGCGCCCGGTACTCGTGGCTGATCGCTACCGACTCAACTCATAGGCGCACATGTTCACCGTGGCCGCCAGATTCAGGGACTCGATGGCGCCCGAGCCGGCGATGGTGAAGGGCTGGGCGTTCAGGGCCGCGAGGTGC
Source organism: Pseudomonas flavocrustae (assembly GCF_029872515.1). Lineage (NCBI taxonomy): Bacteria > Pseudomonadati > Pseudomonadota > Gammaproteobacteria > Pseudomonadales > Pseudomonadaceae > Pseudomonas > Pseudomonas flavocrustae. The sequence continues at coordinate 845,216 of NZ_JAPDIQ010000001.1, forward strand.
TCACGGGGAACGCCGCGGGCTTCGTTGCCGAACAGGTAGCAGTCGAAGGCTGCGAAAGCGGCGGACTGCACCGGCATGCCCTGCATGTCGAGGCAGGCGAGGCGGGGGAAGCGCTCCTGCAGGCCGTCGAGGTCGACGTCCAGCTCCAGCGGGGTGTGGAAGATGGCGCCCATGCTGGCGCGGACCACCTTGGGATTGTAGGGGTCGACGCTGCCCGGGCTGAGCAGGCAGCGGAAGCGCCCGAACCAGGCCAGGGTGCGCAGGATGGTGCCCAGATTGCCCGGGTCCTGGATCTCGTGCAGATAGACGGCGCGCTCGCCCTCGACCGCTGCTGCCACAGGCTCCCGGGGCATGGGCACCACCGCAAGGATACCCTGTGGGGTCTTGGTATCGGCAAGCTGCGCCATCTGCCGGTCGCTGATCGGGTGCGTCCGGAACGGACTCTGCCAGTGCTCGTAGGCGCCCGTCACATAGAGTTCGGCCCGCTGCAGCTGGGGATTCCCCAGCGCAGCCTTTTGCAGTTCCAGCGCCAGGTGCTCGCCCTCCACCAGGAAGTGACCGAACTCGGCACGGTACTTCTTCTGGTGGAGCTTCCTGATGTCGTCGAGCTTCATCAGCCAGCGGCCCGAACCAGCGGTGCGGCCTGCGCGTCGCCTTCCGCGAGCATCGCCTTGGCCAGGGCTTCGGCCACCTTGATGCCGTCCACGCCGGCGGACAGGATACCGCCTGCGTAGCCAGCGCCTTCCCCGGCCGGATACAGGCCGCGCAGATTCAGACTCTGTAGGCTGTCGTTGTCGCGGGTGATGCGCACCGGCGAGGAGGTGCGGGTCTCGATCCCGGTCAGGATGGCGTCATGGCGGTCGAAGCCGCGGATCTGCCTGCCGAAGGCGGGCAGGGCTTCGCGGATGGCCTCGATGGCGTAGTCGGGCAGCGACGGCGCCAGGTCGCCCAGGCGCACGCCGGGCTTGTAGGAGGGCTCGACTTCACCGAAGGCGGTGGAGGACACGCCGCGAATGAAGTCGCCGACCAGTTGGCCAGGCGCCGAATAGTCGCTGCCGCCCAATTCGTAGGCGCGCGATTCCAGGCGCTCCTGGAGTTCGACGCCGGCCAGCGGATCACCGGGGAAGTCCTGCTCGGGATTGATGCCCACCACGATGCCGGAATTGGCATTGCGTTCGTTGCGCGAGTACTGGCTCATGCCGTTGGTGACCACGCGGCCCGGCTCGGAGGTGGCCGCCACCACGGTGCCGCCCGGGCACATGCAGAAGCTGTAGACCGCGCGGCCGTTCTTGGCGTGATGCACCAACTTGTAGTCGGCGGCGCCCAGTTCTGGGTGACCGGCGTACTTGCCCAGGCGGGCCTGGTCGATCATGCCCTGGGGGTGTTCGATGCGGAAGCCAACGGCGAAGGGCTTGGCTTCGATGTACACGCCCTGGCGATGCAGCATGCGGAAGGTGTCGCGCGAGCTGTGGCCCAGGGCGAGCACCACGTGGCGGCTGTGCAGGGTCTCGCCATTGGCCAGCACCACGCCTTCGAGCTGACCGTCGTTGATCAGCAGATCCGTCACCTTGGTTTCGAAGCGGACTTCGCCGCCGAGGGCGATGATTTCCTCGCGCACGGCCGCCACCACGCCGGTCAGGCGGAAGGTGCCGATGTGCGGCTTGCTGACGTAGAGGATCTCTTCCGGCGCGCCGGCGCGGACGAATTCGTGCATCACCTTGCGGGCGTAGAACTTCGGATCCTTGATCTGGCTGTAGAGCTTGCCATCGGAAAACAGGCCCGCTCCGCCTTCGCCGAATTGCACGTTGGATTCGGGGCTCAGCACCTTCTTGCGCCACAGCGCCCAGGTGTCCTTGGTGCGGCTGCGCACCTCCTTGCCGCGCTCCAGCACGATGGGCTTGAAGCCCATCTGGGCGAGCAGCAGGGCGGCGAACAGGCCACAGGGACCGAAGCCCACCACCAGCGGGCGCTCGGCCAGATTCGCCGGGGCCTGGCCGACCGGGTAGTAGCCGGTGTCCGGTGCCGGGCGCACGTGCAGGTCATTGGCCAGGCGCGCCAGCACCGCCGCCTCGTCGCGCACCTCCAGGTCGATGATGTAGATGAACAGGATGACGCTGTTCTTCTTGCGCGCATCGTAGCTGCGCTTGAACACGGTGAAATCGAGCAGGTCGGCGTCGCTCAGCTTCAGGCGCTGGAGGATGGCCTGGCGCAATTCGGCGGGGGTGTGGTCAAGCGGCAGCTGCAGTTCGTTGAGGCGAATCATGGCAATAATCCTGGCCGGTGACTCCGGCAAAGGAAGGGACGAGGAGGGGTAGGGCGGCGATTGTACCCGGCGGCCCCGGCGCTGTCAGGCCGGGACGATGGGCGCTCCTTTGGGCGGTCTGACGGACGCTCGGGCGATCGCCGATTCGTCCAGCCGCGTTATCGGCTTATAATCGCCGCCACTTCGCGGCCGGCCAGACCTGGCGAACGGCCGCTTCTCACCCGCTTTCCCGTGGTAGTTCCAACATGAAAAGATCCAAAAGCAGCCGTCGCTGGCTGGATGAACACGTCAACGATCCCTACGTCAAACGCGCTCAGAAAGACGGCCTGCGCTCGCGCTCCAGCTACAAGCTGATCGAGCTCAACGAGAAGGACAAGCTGATCCGTCCCGGCATGCTGGTCATGGACCTGGGCTCGGCCCCGGGCGGCTGGTCGCAGGTGGCGGGTGGCATCGTCGGCGAGAAGGGCCGCGTGGTGGCCACCGACATCCTGCCGATGGGGGCCCTCGACAACGTCGACTTCGTCCAGGGCGACTTCACCGACGATGCCGTCTTCCAGAAGATCCTCGGCATGCTCGAAGGGCGCCAGCCCGACCTGATCGTCTCCGACATCGCCCCCAACATCAGCGGGGTCGCGGCGGCTGACCAGGCGGCGGCCATGTACCTGGTGGAGTTGACCCTCGACATGGTGCGCCAGGTGCTCAAGCCCGGCGGCAACTACGTGGTCAAGGTGTTCCAGGGCGAAGGCTCCGATGTCTTCCTGAAAGACGTACGCACCTCCTTCGAGAAGGTGTCGATCCGCAAGCCCGAAGCCTCGCGTCCCCGCTCGCGCGAGGTCTATCTGGTGGGCAAGGGTTTCAAGGGCCAGCTCTAGCCCTTGCTGCCGGCGCGGGCCTGTTCGCTGGCCCGCCGGGCTGATCGTCCGCTCCGTATTAATACCTGCCGCTACTCACTGAGGGTCTGCGCCGGATGCTGGATCAGCGCGCAGCGCATCGGCGCGTCCGGCGAAAACCTATTCCCCTCTCAGAAGATGCTGAAAACCCCATAGTCAGGGCCAGGACCGACGGCCCCTCCTCTTGGTCCAGGTCACACAACTGTGAAGCGATGTTTCCGGCGGGAGTTAATTCCTGGGCGACTGCTAGGGTTTCCTATTCATCTGCGCTCAAGCTGGGGTTGCGGTGAGCCTGTGCCGAAAACTGGGGGCGGAAGAGATGGATAGCTATGTATTCGAGACCGCCAGAAGATTGCTGACGGAGGTCTACGGATCGCTGTACGAGCTGGAAAGCGGGCATGGCTTCAGGTGAGTAAAGGCCGAGCGCGGCCAGATCTTCCTGTATCGGCCGGTCGCCGGACTGGCCGAGGGCAATCTGGGCGAGATTGCCTTCGAGGTCGAATCCCACGCCAGGCGCGCGGGCCGAGGGATCGTCGAAACCCGCCAGTTCTTCAGGCAGTTGAAGGTCGACAGTGGTCACGCCACCGAACGCGACAGTCGCTATGACTGGCCGCGGATCGGCTTCACCACTAAAGAAGAAGTCACGCCTATCGTGCTTCAGCTGAAAGCCTTTCTTGGCGTACGCAGCTGAGACTTTCAGGCAGATAGCGCGGCCAGGGATCCTGAATGCGTCCGCCGGCCGCCTTGGCAGCGAAGGTGCCCACCCGGGGTGAACACCCTCGTCAAAGGGCAACGTATTGCCGGCCCGATCTCAGGCCGGCTCTTCGAAACGGGCATAGCCCACGGGTATGCCGCCTTGGGTGGCATGCCGCGAGCTGTCGACCCGCGCAGCGGCGCGCTTGGCCAGCCCCGGTCCCGAGCGTTTGGGAGCGGGGCGCGTCAGGTCCTGCCCGCCCAGGGCGCTGTTCAGGGTGAAGAACTCCATCAGCTGCTGGAGCAACTCGGCCTGGCTGCTCATCTCTTCGGCAGTGGCGGCCAGTTCCTCGGACGCCGAGGCGTTCTGCTGGGTGACCTGACTGAGCTGCAGCATGGCGCCGTTGATCTGCTCGACGCCGGAGGTCTGCTCTTCCGAGGCGGCGGTGATCTCCTGCACCAGGTCGGAGGTCTTGCTGATGGAGGGCACCATCTCGTCCAGCAGCACGCCGGCACGCTCGGCCAGGGCCACGCTGCCCTGGGCGACGTTGCTGATCTCCTGGGCGGCGACCTGGCTGCGCTCCGCCAGCTTGCGCACCTCGGAAGCCACCACGGCGAAGCCCTTGCCATGCTCGCCGGCGCGCGCCGCCTCGATGGCGGCGTTGAGGGCCAGGAGGTTGGTCTGGTAGGCGATGTCGTCGATGATGCTGATCTTGGCGGCGATGGTCTTCATGGCCACCAGGGTGTCCCTGACGGCCTGGCCGCCTTCGTTCGCCTCGCGGTTGGCCTTGCCGGCCATGCCGTCGGTGACCTTGGCGTTCTCGGTGTTCTGGGCGATGGACGCCGACATCTGCTCGACGCTGGCGCTGGTTTCTTCGACCGAGGCGGCCTGTTCGGTGCTCGCCTGGCTGATGCTCTGGGCGGTGGCGGAGATCTCCTCCGAGGCGCTGGCCAGGCCATCGGAGGCGCTGCGGACGTCGCTGATGATCTGCGACAGGCGCTGATTCATGCCGTCCATGGCGCGCAGCAGCGCGGCGGTCTCGTCCCGGCCTTCGGCGTCGATGCGCTGGGTGAGGTCGCCTGCCGCCAGGCGATCGGCGATCGCGACGGCCGCGCGCAAGGGGCGGGTGATGCTGCGACTCATCAGGAAGCCGAGCAGGATGCCAAAGGCCACGCCCACCGCGATGATGCCGATCAGCATGACCCGGCTGCGGGCATAGATCTGGTCGGTGAGGTCGTTGGCGTCGCTGGCGTTCTGCTCCTTGCGCTTGGACAGTTCGGTCATCAGCACACCTACCTGGTCGCCAAAACGGCGAACACTGACCAGCTGACTATCCAGCTCAGGATCGGCATCACGCAGCGTCCGCTTGCCGGCGATCGCCATGGCCTGGTCCAGCTGAGAGGTATAGCTGCCGAGCAACTCGTCGATCTGCCGGAAATTGGCGGCCGATGCCTCGCTGCTAAAGAGAGGGCGGGCCTTGGCGAGATTGTCCCGCACATTGGCCAGCCCCAGCTTGACCTCCGCCTGGGCACGAGTGCGATCCTCTTCGGAGGTTGCCAGCAGGTAGTTGCTGCGCGCGCGGCCGATGAAGACCAGATTCATGTTGGCCTCCTTGATGTAGGAAAGCCCGAGCAATTCGTTCTGATAAAGCTGAGTCGCGAGATCGTTGATCTGACTGCTGTTGCTGAGGCCCGCCAATCCCACCACCAGGCTGATGGACGCCACGGCGATGAAGGACACGATGAGGCGGGTGCCAATCCGGAAATTCTTGAACATCTGAAAGCTCCTCGGAGAAGGACTAGCGGTCACAGCTAGCTGCAAGCGACGACGGGATAGTGACGTCAATAGTCAGGCTTTCGGTGCGAATATCTGGAAGTTTATGGTGGCTTTTTGCCGCCTTTACAAATGGCAGCCAATTCGCCGAACTTTCCTGAAGTTTGGCCAATAAACGTTGTTGCAATAGCTTTTCCGGAGGCGGTAAATGTAGCGACGGCGATCTGAGAACTCATCGACCAGCTGGCCTGATCATTCGTCTTCGCACCCAAACGGCTCACTCGCGCCTCGTCCATGACCGCCTTGGCCGGTGAGCCTTGGCACGTGCGCCAGACGGCGATGGCAGCACCTGGCTTTATGCCTGGTGTTGCCACAGGGCCTCGATGAAGCCGCGAATCTCTTGGGCCAGGTCGTCATCCTCTGCTGTTCCGCCCATGAAACCGCCGTGGGGCATGCCTTCGCCGAGGTAGAACTCGACAGGCACCCGGGCGCGGCGCAGCCCACGATGCAAGCGCGCCGCGTTGGACAGGAACAGGTCGCGGGTACCCGTTTGCAGGAAGGTGGGCGGCAATCCCTCAAGCTGACCGAACAAGGGCGAAAGATAGGGGTGGGCGAGATCGGCGTCGCCTGCATAGAGTTGATTGATGGGCATCAGGGGGAGGGGCAGCATCACATCCACATGGCGGTTGGTGTGGAAACTGTCGCCGGACTCGGTCAGGTCGACCTCGGGTGACAGCAGCACCAGCCCGGCGGGCATTGGCAGACCTTCGTCGCGACCGCGCAAGAGCATCGCCAGCGCCAGGTTGCCACCTGCCGAGCGTCCGATGAGAACGATATCGGCAGGCGAGTACTTGCTCAGCACATGCCGATAGGCCGCAAGGCAGTCATCCAGCGCGGCAGGATAGGGAAAGTCAGGCGGCAGGCGATAATCCACGCCGAAGCACCGAACGCCGTAGCGGTCGGCCTGTTGCTGCGCGCCGACGCGGCAGGCCTCGCCACCGCCGAACAACAGGGCACCACCGTGCAGGTCGATACAGGCTCGCTGGGGGTGTGCCGATCCTTCGGGCGTGGCGACATGGATTTCGGTATCACCGAGGATCAGGGTGTCGACACTGGCGCGGGGGTGGCTCGCCATGCCTTTCACCGCCAACGCATAGTGGTCGTTCACCTGGTCCTTGAGCGCTTGCCAGGCTGCCTTGTCCGCTAACGGCGGTAGCGGCTGAAGCGCATTGACCGGAAGACCCTGGGCAGTGACCAGGCGTTGCAGCGCAGCCCTCGCCGGCGCGCTGATCGAGGTGGGAAAGGGCACGATGCGTTGCGGCACCAACACGCCTTCAGACGGAAGGGTGGTCACGGCCTTGGCCATAAGCGACTCCGGTATTGGGTGCAGTGGGGTACGGCGATGGAGGGGCGAGTCGCCACTCCCAGTAGTCGGGCATCAGGCATGAATCACGGACATTGCAGCGCTCAGCGCGCCGAGCACCTCAGCGTCAGGCGCCGCATCCGTTATCAGCGTACTGACGTCGGCCAGCGGGATGATGCCGTAGGGCGAGGCCGCGCCGAGCTTTTCCCGCGTCGCCAGAACGAAGGTCTCCGCCGCCTGGCGGCTGATGATCCGCTTGATCGCGGCTTCTTCGCCATTGCCCGTAGTGGCGCCCGTTTCCGGATGCAGGCCGGTCACGCCCATGAAGTAGCTATCCACGCGCACCCGGGCGATGGCCTCCGCGCAGGCCGCCCCCAGGGTGACGATGGAATGCTTGAACAGGCGGCCGCCCACGAGCTCGACCTCGATCAGCGGATGCTCGACCAGCTCCACCGCGATGTTCGGGCTATGGGTTACCACGGTAATCGCAAGATCCTTGGGCAGCTGGCGGACGAGTTGGACATTGGTCGTGCCGCCATCGAGAAAGACAATCTGCCCTGGCTGGATCAAGCGCGCACCCGCCCGGCCGAGGGCCACCTTGCTGGCCGTGGAAGCCTCTTCGCGCTTGGCGTAGTCCGCGACCGCCGCCGAAGCCGGCAAGGCACCGCCATGCACGCGTTGCAGCACACCGTCAGCCGCCAGCTCCCGCAGATCGCGGCGAATGGTGTCTTCCGAGACCCCCAGCTGCTGGCTGAAGGTCTTGGCGACCAGCCGTCCTTCCTGGCGCAGTACCTGCTGGATAAGCGCCTTGCGTTCACGGGTGAGCATTCGGGGCTCCTGCACGAAAATTCTTGACGTTGCACGAAACTGCACGAATTCTACCGCGAAGCCCCAAGGCGGTAAACACCGCTCGCCAACCCAGAGGACTGCCCATGAGCATCGCCCCGCGTATTCGTGTCGAAGAGGTCGAGGTTTTATCTGACGACTGGTTCGTGCTGAAGAAAACCACCTTCGCCTTCCTGCGCAGTGACGGCACCTGGCAGCGGCAATCGCGAGAGACCTACGATCGCGGCAATGGCGCGACCATCCTGCTCTACGATCCCCAGCGGCGCACCGTGGTGCTGACGCGCCAGCTGCGCTATCCGGCTTTCGTCAACGGGCACGACGACCTGCTGATCGAGGCACCCGCCGGCCTGCTCGACGCCGCCGAACCCGAGGTGCGCATCCGCGCCGAGGTCGAGGAGGAGACGGGCTTTCAGGTGCGGGAAGTGCGGCAGGTGTTCGATGCCTTCATGAGCCCCGGTTCGGTGACCGAGCGGCTGCATTTCTTCGTCGGCGAATACGCCTCGGGCGATCGCAAGTCGGCCGGGGGTGGCAATGTCGCGGAGGGCGAGGACATCGCCGTGCTCGAAGTCGAGCTGGAGGAGGCGCTGGCGATGATCGATGCCGGGATCCTGCGCGACGGCAAGACCATCATGCTGCTGCAGTACGCGGCCCTGAGGCTCATGCCGCGCCTGGCGGTCAGCTGATCGCCAGGGCTGCCTTGGGCGTTCGCCGCCTGGCGGCTAGGACGACGCCCCAGGGCGCAGGTAGGGCAGCACCTGGGCGATATAGTCGGCCTTGCCCAGCTCGACACCCTGGGCGCGCAGGATGGCGTAGGCGGTCATCACGTGGAAGTAGAACTGCGGCAGGGCCCAGTCGCGGACGTACTGTTCGGTCGTGAAGTCGAATACCAGGCCCTGGGGCAGTTCGTGGGCGACCGGTGCGCCTTCCTGGATGGGACGGCCTGTGCCTGCGATCGCCTCTATCCTGTCCAGGGTTTCGCGGATGCGGGTCTGAGCCTGGGCGAGGGTGCCCGGTTGTTCGCCGGCGTTGCGGCCTTCGTTGAGCAAGTCGGTCAGTTCGGGCGGAAAGACCTGGTCGTGCAGTCTCAACATTCCTTCCTGGGCCTGGACGCAGGCGAAGCGGATCTGGGTGGCGAGGGGAGACATGTCGGGCGCCAGGCGGGCGGTCAGCAGCGTCTCGGCCGTGCCATCCGGCCGTTGGGCCTCGGCCTTGCCGAGCCAGGCCGACAGGGCGCCAAGCAGATTCCTGTAGGTGGGAACGAGGATGTCCGTGAGGGTCATGGCAGTTCCTTGCTGGGTCTGAAGCAGGGTGGGTCGGTCTAGTAGAGGGTGTTGGCGATGCGCTGCGGCAGGGCCCGGTCGTAGGCATCGCCGTCTATCTGGGTCGGACATAGCTGCTTGAGGATCGACCCGGGAGAGGGCAGGGCACTGCGCGGCAGGTGCCTGGTGGCATCCCACAAGCCGGCCCTGATCACTGCACGGCTGCACTGGAAGTAGACACTGCTGACTTTGATCTCCAGTACCGTCCGTGGGCGCTGGCCCTTGACCTCGAAGCGCGCCAGCAGCGCCGGGTCGACGGCTATACGGGCGGTGCCATTGATCCGTAGCGTCTCGCCAATGCCGGGAATCAGGAACAGCAGCGCTACCTGGGGATCCTGGAGGATGTTGCGCAGCGTATCCAGGCGGTTGTTGCCCCGGCGATCCGGCAGGTAGAGCGTCCTGGCGTCCTCGACCTGCACGAAGCCGGGCGCATCGCCGCGCGGCGAGGCATCCAGTCCCTGGGGCCCTGAGGAGGCCAATACCACGAAGGACGCCGCCTCGATGAAGGGCTGGTAGGCAGGGTGAATGTGGTCTGTTTCCTTGAGGATCGAGGGTGCCGCGACCTCGCCGTAGAGACTTTCCAGCGATTCCAGCGAGGTGATGTAGTCCTGTTCCTGGTTGTCCTGCTCCATGTAAGACTCCTGGTTTGAGGTGCTCTGCGCGCCTTCTCACGCGTGGCTCTTCCGGTGCCAAACGTTCGCGACAGGCGAAGGGTTGGCTGAACTGTAGCCGATACGGTGGAGCAGAGCCCGGTCGGTGGGCAGGTTCCCGCGAGCGTCGCTTGGCTAGGGGTCTTCGCCATAGCGACCCAAAGAAAGCGCAAGCGGCTGGGTACTTATAGCGGTTTGCCGCTGTCCCAGAAGACCTGATCGGCGCCTGTACCTGTTCCAACAGTCGCCCACGAACCCCCCCATTGGCTGACTAAGAGGAACCTCCTGATGACCCAACCCTTACGCCTGTACGAACTGACCGGCGCCGACGACAGCTGCCGCTTCAGCCCCTATTGCTGGCGCATACGGCTGGCACTGGCGCACAAGGGGTTGCCGGTGGAGACCGTGGCCTGGCGCTTCCACGAGAAGGAGGCCATCGCCTTTTCCGGCCAGGGCAAGGTGCCGGTGCTGGTCGACGGCGACCAGTGCGTCAGTGACAGCTGGACCATCGCCGAGTATCTGGATCGCCAGTACCCTGAGCGGCCTGCCCTGTTGGGCGATGCCGCGCTCAAGGCAACGACGCGCTTCATCAACCAATGGGTCGCGGACAGTGTCCATCCGGCGCTGGCACGGTTGATCCTGCCCGACGTCCATGGGGTGCTGGCTGAAGCCGACCAGGACTACTTCAAGCGGACGCGCGAGGCGGCATTCGGCGTGTCGCTGGAGGCCCTGGCTGGGCAACGCGAAACCTCGCTGCAAACCTTCCGCGACGTCCTGAAACCCCTGCGCAGCACCCTGGCGGTGCAGGATTACCTGGCCGGCGAAGCCCCGGCCTATGCCGATCACATCGTCTTCGGCGCCTTTCAGTGGGCGCGGATCGTCAGTGCCCAGGCGTTGCTGGCTCAGGACGATCCCATCACCGCCTGGTGCGAGCGGATGCTCGACGCCTACGCTGGCGTTGCGCGCCACACACCCGCGGCAGCCGAACGGTAGTTCGCCGCCGCGCCTGAGCCGGCGGCTCGCCCGGGCCAGCCGTCGAGGCGTCCACCATAACGAACGCCCCGACGGCAGCGCCGGCACCCCTGGGTTCCTGGCGGAATGCTACTGGATCACTGGCCGGTGCTGGCCAACCGACTCATTCTCTTCCTGCCGATCCCGCTCGGCCATGAAGTCCCCGGGCAGGGATTCGACGTACAGGCTTCTGCTGGAGAGGGCAAAGCGCACGCCGATCTTGGCGAAGGCTTCCATCATCTCCAGATTGATCGCCTGCTGGATGTCCATGTACAGGTTGTAGCTGGCATCCAGGACGATGTAGACGACCTCGAAGTCCAGCGAGCTGTCGCCGAAGGCCAGCAGATGGGCCCGGTCGAAGCGCGTCTTGTCCTGCCGCTGAATGATGTCTTTCAGGGCGGCAGTAACCTGTCTGATCTGCTTCGGCTGGCTGGCATAGGTCAGGCCGAACTTGAAGACGATGCGACGCTCCTGCAGCTTCTTGTAGTTCTGGATGGTGCTGCCGATCATCTCGGCGTTCGCCATGACGATCTGTTCGCCGCCCAGACTTCTGATCCGGGTGGTCTTCAGGCCCACGTGCTCGACGGTGCCCGCCAGCGAGCCGACGACGATGAAGTCGCCCACCTCGAAGGGCTTGTCCACCGCGATGGAGAGGGAGGCAAACACATCACCCAGGATGTTCTGCACTGCCAGGGCGATGGCGATGCCGCCCACGCCGAGGCTGGCGACAAAGGCGGTGATGTTGACGCCGAGATTGGACAGCATCGCCAGGCCGACCACGGCCCAGAGCAGCACCTTGGCGCCCCAGAGTGACAGGGTGGCCAGGGCGCTGCCCTGGTAGACGTCGGCCTGGCTGTGCTTGACGAAGTAGTGGTGCACCGCCAGGGCCACCGCCCGGTTGGCCCACAGCCCGGCCTGCAAGGCCGCCACCACGAACCAGAGGCTGCTGACCCGCGTCAGCCAGCGCTCGGGGAGATCCAGTATCCCCACGCCGATCAGGATGGCGGCCAGCAATAGCAGGGTATTGCTGGTGCTGGAGAGCACCTGGATGGCGATATGGCTGACATGGGCACCCGGTTTCTCGGCGCGGGTCCGCAGATTTCTCAGGACGAAGCCGATGATGGTGCGGGCGAGGGTGAAGCTGAGCAGGATGATGCACAGCATGGCGAGCCAGTTGGCCAGCGAGATGCCGAGCAGACTGGTCGATAGCAGGGTGTTGAAAAATCCGAGATCCATAAAGCAGGGGGTCTTCTAGCCGGTTCAGAAATCGCCACGACTCGGCCGCGCAGGCGCGGTCGCGACTCGTTTTATCCCAGCGCGCTCCTGGTCAACTGGAACACAGGACGCCGTCCGCCGGCTCGGCCATTCAGCCAGGAAACCGCGGCAGGCATCAGCCAGGTTGGAGTCCATTGCGGCGGTGCCGTGCACTTTTTTTCCGGGTCCGGGACCGTTCGGCGCGTGCCGATCAATCGGCTATCAAGCGCGAGCGCCTCTGGCCCGGTGGTTGCGGCGGCCGGTGCCAAGGTGACAAAAAGTAGACTCACCCACTCTCGACGGCAGGTGGTAAAGGAGAGGGACAGGCGGGAGGATCGAGCGCCGGTCGCGCTCAGGGAAGCAGCAAGTGGCGGCCCGACCGGGTGACCGACAGCGTTCCGGCCGGCTGGGCCCCCGGGGGTGATTACCTGGTGTGCGAGACCTCGGTGCAGATCAGTCCCGAGCGCCTTGCCGGGCTCAGTGACTGTATCCGGTCGGCTTGTTGCGGATGGTCTTGAGCAGGTCTTCCGGGCTGATGCTGGCCAGTGCCTTGGCCGCGGCCTGGCTGCCCGGCAGCGGCAGGTCGAGGATATGGCCCTTCATCTTGCCCACCACATGCATCTCGCAAGGCTTGCAGTCGAACTTCAGGGTCAGCACCTCGTCGCCGTGGACCAGTTGCATGGGCGCGACCTTGGTGCGCACGCCGGTGACGCCCTTGGCCTGCTTGGGGCAGAGGTTGAAGGAGAAGCGCAGGCAGTGCTTGGTGATCATCACCGGCACCTCGCCAGGCTCCTCGTGGGCCTCGTAGGCGGCGTCGATCAGTTGCACGCCATGGCGGTGGTAGAAGTCGCGGGCCTTCTGGTTGTAGACGTTGTAGAGAAACGACAGGTGCGACTCGGGATACACCGGCGGCGGACTGGTCTCGGCCTTGCGGCGGCCGCGCGGGTAGGCGGCGATGCGCGCCGCGGTCAGCTGCTCGATGGCCTCGCGGCGCAACGCCTTGAGTTGCGAATTGGGTACGAAGAAGGCCTGGGGGGCATCCAGGGTCACGTTCAGCGCGTGGTACTCGGTGGTGCCCAGCTGGGTCAGCAGATCGCGCAGACCCTCCAGCGCCTGCTCCGGCTTGTTGGCCATGCCGAAGGGACCGTCCAGGGCAACGGTGACGCTCACGCCTTCCTCGCTGATGGCGGTCAGCTGCAATCGCTGCTCGCGCAGCTCGGCCTGCCAGCGCACGCCGATGCGGCGCTCGGCGCTGGTCTTGAGCAGGGCCTGCTGCCAGTTGTGGTCAAGGTTGCGCGACAGCGGATGATTCGGTCGCAGGCGGAACAGCCCCTCGGGCATCTCGTTGGGTTCGACGCGATAGCGATAGCGCTTCGCCCCGTCTTCTTCGAATTCACCTTTCAGTTCGGCAACGTTGGCGCGGAAGCCCACCACCTCGCGCTTGACCAGCACGTTAAGCCCGTCGCCGTTGGACAGCGGCTCTTCGGTCACGGCGATGAAGTCGCGCTTGCTGACCTTTTCCACCTGCCCCACCGGCAGCCCGGTAAAAGTCGGCGAGTCGAAGGCGCCGATGTCCACCTTGCGGTCGGTGACGAAGTAGTCGGTGCTGCCGCGGTGGAAGGTCTTGTCCGGATCGGGCACGAAGAAGTGCGCCGTGCGGCCGCTGGAGGCGCGCGCCAGGTCGGTGCGGTCTTCGAGGATCTCGTCGAGCAACTGGCGGTAGTAGGCGGTGATGTTCTTCACGTAGCCCATGTCCTTGTAGCGCCCCTCGATCTTGAAGGAGCGCACGCCGGCCTCGACCAGGGCACGCAGGTTGGCGCTCTGGTTGTTGTCCTTCATCGACAGCAGGTGCTTCTCGAAGGCCACCACCCGACCCTGGTCGTCCTTCAGGGTGTAGGGCAGGCGGCAGGCCTGGGAGCAGTCGCCCCGGTTGGCGCTGCGGCCGGTCTGGGCATGGGAGATGTTGCACTGGCCGGAGAAGGCCACGCACAGGGCGCCATGGATGAAGAATTCGACGGCCGCGTCGGTCTCGGCGGCGATGGCCGCGATCTCCTGCAGATTCAGCTCGCGCGCCAGCACCAGCTGGGAAAAGCCGGCCTGATCGAGAAACTTGGCCCGCGCCAGAGTGCGGATGTCGGTCTGGGTGCTGGCATGCAGCTCGATCGGCGGGATGTCCAGTTCCAGCACGCCCAAATCCTGCACGATCAGCGCATCCACGCCGGCCTCGTACAGCTGGTGGATCAGCTTGCGCGCCGGCTCCAGCTCGTCGTCATGCAGGATGGTGTTGATGGTGGTGAACACGCGCGCGTGATAGCGCCGGGCGAATGTCACCAGCTCGGCGATCTCGCTGACCTCGTTGCAGGCATTGTGCCGCGCCCCGAAGCTCGGCCCGCCAATGTAGATGGCATCGGCCCCATGCAGGATGGCCTCTCGCGCGATACCGACATCGCGGGCCGGGCTGAGCAATTCCAGATGGTGCTTGGGCAGGGACATGGCAGTTCTTCTCGATCAGGCGCGGCACGGCAAGGCGCGCATTGTAGCGGGCGAGGGGGAGGAGGGCACGCCCGGGGTGCTGGGTGGTTGACGGCAGTCCATCAACTGGAAAGAGGATCTACAGACTCGTCTGCCGATTAAGGGTTATCCGTGTTTCCGGCCGGCATCCCGGTGGGGGGAGCGCAGCGGGGCAGACGGAGTTGCGGCTGCCAAGGGCTCAAGCACCGACATTCCACCGGATATGGCGTAAGCGCATTCCAAAGGAGAATGAATGCCTGTTCCTCTTTATCGCTTTTTTCCATTAATGGGTCGTCGTAAAACCTCCGTCACCTTTAATAAACATAAAAATCGGAGGACTCATGACCGAATCCCTGGCTTCAAAGCCGGCGCCGGCAGTAGCGGAGCGGTCAGCGCTACAGACGCGGTCCAGGACCCGCTATCGCTGGGTGGTACTGGCGGTCATCGTGGTCGTGTACATGCTCGCTGCAGCCGACCGGGCCAATATCGGCATCGCCTTGCCCTATATCCAAAAGGAGTTCGGCGCGACCAATGCCGAGGTGGGTCTGCTGGTCAGTGCCTTCTTCCTGTTCTACTCGCTGGGTCAGATACCGGCAGGCTTTCTGCTGAGCAAGGTCAGCGTACGCGTGGTCGCTCCCGCAGCGATTGGGCTGACGTCGCTGGTGACGCTGCTGATCGGCACCTCCCACAGCATCGGCATGCTCAGGCTCTATCGCTCGGCCCTGGGCGTGGCAGAAGCTGCCTTGCCGCTGTCGATGCTGAGCACCATCAACCGCTGGTTTCCGCCGCGGGAAAAGGGCACGGCTACCGGGGCGTTCCTGTCCGCCGCGAAGATGGGTGCGGTGATCGCACCGCCACTGGGGGCGGCGCTGATTCTGCTCGATGGCTGGCGCACCATGTTCATCGCCTTCGCCCTGCCAGGCGTGCTGCTGGCCTTGCTCTGGTGGTGGCTCGTCCCCAATGACCCGCGGGCCTGCAAGCAGGTCAGTGACGCCGAAGCCGAGCACATCGAAGACCAGACGACTGCGCACAGCGAGTCGGTCCGTAAGCACCGGGATTTCGGCAGGCTCGACCGCGCGCTGCGCTATGAGCGCACCCCCGTCCTGGATACGTCCCGCTCCGTGTTCAGATCCTGGAATATCTGGGGGTGTGGTCTGGGCTACCTGCTCATGACCGGTGTGGTGAACGTGCTCCTGGCCTGGCTCCCCAAGTACCTGGGTGAGGTGAAGCACTTCGAACTGATGCAGGTCGGCTTCGTGGCGTCCTTGCCCTTCGTTGGCGGGGTGCTTGGCAACATCGTCGGCGGCTGGCTGTCGGATCGTATTCTGGATCGCCGTCGCAAACCGACCATGATGATCAGCGCGGTAGCGACCTGCGTGATGATGGTCGCGCTGGTTTACGCGCCCAATGGGCTGCTCGCGGTCGGTCTGTTGCTGTTCGGTACCGGCTTTCTGCTCAATATCGGCTACTCGTCGTTCTCGGTCTATTCGATGGGACTGACGACCAGAACGACCTATCCGGTGGCTGCATCCGTGGTCAACAGCGCGGGTCAGGCAGGGGGTGCCATGGCGCCGCTGATCACCGGCTTCCTGCTGGACAGCTACAGCTGGACGGCAGTGTTCATCTTCCTCGGCGTCTGCTCCCTGGCCGCGCTGGCCTTCGTGCTGACCATTTCCGAGCCGGCTACCGCGCCTGTCGGCGAGTCGGGTGCCTAGCGGGTCGAGTAGCCCGGCAAGGTCTTGACCATTGCCCCGCGAAAGTTACGCGCGGGGCGATGCAGCGGTCCCTGACTAACGCTGCAACTGTTTCGTGAAGTCGCAGAGTTGCGTCGCCAGCGTGGCAATCTCGGCGACGAAGGTCGAGGGCCGGTCGTTGCGGTACATCGCCATGTAGGGAACCGGTGGCAGCTCGGGATCGGTCTCGACGATGACGAGCTTGCCTTCGTCCACCAGCGGGCGGAAACACTCGCGCGGCAGATAGGTGACGCCCAGGCCCGCCGAGGCCAGGCCGAGCATGGCGGTAAGGCTGTCGGAGGAGAGGATCCTCGGTAGCTCTATGCCGCGTGCATGCAGCCAGCGGTTCACGAACAGGCCGGACCCTGACTTCTTGCCCTGCATCAGCATAGGATACTTGGCCAGCTCGGCCAGGCTCACCACGCCTGAACTCCGCACCAGTCCCGGCGCAGCCATCCAGGCATTCTCCACGGTCGCCAGGGGCACGCTGGTGACCTCAGGTGCCGTGAAGGTGTCCGGGATCACGATGAGGTCGACCAGGTCGTCCATCAGCCGCTCGTGCAGGTTGCGACTCATGTCGACCTCGGGTTCCACGGTCAGCCCGGGGAAGTCCGCGACCAGTCGCGTGACCAGGCGCGGTAGCCAGGTCCAGGCGGTGAGTTCGGTAACGCCCAGTCGCAGGCGGCGGGTGGTGACGTGCTTGCCATCCTTGAGCGAGGTGATGCGTTCGTTCAGATCGAGCATCTCCCGCGCGATGACCAGCAGCTCCTCGCCCTCGGCGGTGAAGCGGGCACCCCGCTGCGAGCGATCGAACAATTGCAGGCCGGTGGAGGACTCCAGCTCCTGCACCCGTTTCGAGATGGCCGACTGGGTGGTGTTGAGGTGTTCCGCAGCCCTTTCGAAGGTACCCAGACGTTCGATCCAGTGCAGCGCCAGCAATTGCCGTAGCGTGACCATTGGCATTCCTTCAGGGCATGAGTGGTCATACCTTAATATCGCTTTTTCTATTTGGCCACCGGCCTATCCTCGACGTCATCCAACAAGAGGAGCCCCCATGAACGTCATCGCTTCCCGTCCGACCGCGCTGGTCGAAGCCTTCGCCCGCACCTCCACCTCCATCATCAGCGACTGTCTCGACCGGCTTCCAGGCGCTCGGCTGCGACCCTTCCACCGGATCGAAGGCACCATGGCGGGCCTTGCGCTCACCGTCAAAGTACCGGCCGGCGACAATCGGGCGATCCACCAGGCGCTGGAGCTCCTCGTCTCTGGCCAGGTGCTGGTGGTCGATGGCGGCGGCGACCTGAGTCGCGCCCTGATGGGCGACATCATGGCGGCTATCGCGGAAAAGCGCGGTGCCGCGGGGGTCGTCGTCGATGGGGCGATCCGCGACCTGGCGACGATCAGCAAGGGCAGCTTTCCCATCTTTGCGCGTGGGGGCTATCACCGGGGTCCCTACAAGAACGGCCCGGGCGAGATTAACGTGCCGGTGAGCATTGGCGACATGATCGTGTCACCAGGAGACCTCGTCGTGGGTGACCATGACGGCATTGTCGCCTTTCCCATCGCCCAGGCGGCGGAGTTGCTCGACCGTTGTCTGGCGACCGAGCGCAAGGAAGCGGAGATGCTCGCGCAGATTGCAGCTGGAACCTACCGGGGCGCCTACGCGGCCCATTGATTATGGAAGAAGCAAATGAGGCTAGCGATTATCGGCGCAGGCGAAGTGGGTCTTACCTATGCGCACCCCTGGGTGGCCGCGGGCCACGAGATCCTCTTGTGTGACCTCAGGCCCTCACCCAGAGCCCAGGCCTTCGCGAAAGAACATGATCTGGCACTCTTCACCTCGATAGAGGACGCGGTGGCCGCTTGTGACGTCGTCGTCTCCTGCGTTTTCGGCACCGTCTCGCTCCCGGTCGCCGAGCAGGCGCTTGCCCTTATGCAGGCGGGTGCGCTGTTCATCGACATGACCACCGCAGATCCGGAGCAGATCAGGCGAGCCGCGGCCATCGCGGCCGAGCGCTCGATCCCCTATGTGGACGTGGCCATCCTGGGGGCCATTGCGTTGACGCACGCGAAAACCAATCTGCTGGGCGCCGGCATTGGCCTGGACCGCGCGGTCGTCCTCTTTGCGGAAGCCGGCGCACCGCTCAAGCCGGTCGAGGGAGGCGCCGCGGGCGATGCGGCCGCCCTGAAAATCCTGCGCAGCGTGTTCACCAAGGGCCTGGAAGCCCTGACCATCGAGTGCTTCATGGCGGCCGAGAAGCAGGGCGTCACGGAACAGCTCCACGATGCTCTGAGCGATATCGACCAGGCTTCGCTCAGGGACTTTCTCGGCACCCTGATCAGGACGCATGTGGTCCATGCTCCGCGCCGTCTCAAGGAAGTGGAAGAGGCCGAACGCCAACTGCGGGCTGCCGAGCTGCCGGTGGCGGTGCTGCCCGGGGTCAGGGAAGTGTTTGCACGGACAGCCGCTCAGCTCGCACACGAGCCTGTCGACACGGCATCGCCGACTCTCGACCAGGCCTTTGCCTGGCTGTTCAAGGCCAATGGCGTGGTGAGGTAGCGGGTACTTGATTAAGCACCGAGCGGCTATGACCGCTCGGCGATTTCAGTACCTGGGGTCAAGGCGCCTCTGGCCCAGAGATCGCATCCGGCACCGCCGCCCGCCCCAGCAACTCCTTCAGAATACTCAGGCGAAATTGCCGCTGCAGCGTTACCGCATAGAAGCGTTCGGCGATCTCGGGGACTTCGGCGTAGAGCTGCAGGGCGCCGCTGCGCAGTTCGTCCTGCACCACCACGGCGGGCAGCAGGGCCAGGTCGCCGGAGTCGCGGGCCAGCAGACGCAGCAGGGCCATGTCGTCGACCTCGGCGCAGATGCGCGGCGTCAGCCCCTGGCCGCTGCAATAGACGTCGAACTGGCTGCGCACATCGCTGCTGCGCCCGGGCACGATCAGGCGGGCCTGTTGCAGGTCGCGGTGGAGATCGAAGGGGCGACTGTCCTGGCGCGGCGGGCCGATCAGGCACACCGGCTGGCGATGGAGCAGGCGGCATTGCCAGGTGCGCTGGCTGTCGGCGCTCACCGCCTGGTTGGTCAGCACCACGTCCAGCTTGTGCAGGGCCAGGCGCTCCAGCAATTCGTCAACGCTGCCGGATTCGAGGGTCAGCACCAGGTCTTCACGACCGAGGAAGGGGCGCAGCAGGTTTTCCTGGAAGTTGCGCGAGAGGGTCGCCACGGAGCCGATGCGCAGTGTCTGGTTGGCTTCCTGAGTGTTCTGCAGGGTGTCCTGCAACTCGCTGCCCAGGGCGAAGATCGTGTCGGCGTAGTCCAGCACCAACTGCCCGGCTTCGGTCAGCCGCAGGCTCCGTCCGGAGCGAATGAACAGGGGGTGGCCGAGCTGGTCTTCCAGCACGCGGATCTGGGTAGAGAGGGCGGACTGGGAGACATGCAGCGCCTCGGCGGCACGGGTGAGATTGCCTTCCTTGGCGACGGCCCAGAAGTAGTGCAGGTGATGGAAATTGAGTCGGCGCATGCTTCGTTCTTAAAAAGTGAACGCTAGGTTCTGATCAATCTATTTTAAATAATTCGTACACATCCGGACACTGTCGCTATCTGGTGTTCATGGAGTGTGCACGATGTCTGGCCTGCTGTTTTCCCTCGCCCCACTGTTGCCCTGGGTTTATGCCCTGGCGCTGTTGCCCGCGCTCTTCCTCGCTTCACCGAGCCAACTGTGGATACCTGCGCGGGTCGCGGGTTATCTGGGTGTCTTGCTGGTGCTGGCGGCCTGGCTACAGGCGCTCGTCGGCACCCAGGATCCTGATCGCCTCGGCCTGGCGATGGTCGGACTCATCAGCCTGCTGGCGCTGGTGATCATCGAGTATTCCCGGCGCTATCTGGAGGGGGAAGCAGGGCAGCGGCGCTACGTGCTCGCCCTGCTGGCCACCCTGGCGGCGGTGGCGACGGTGGTCACCAGCGGCAACCTGCTGTTGATTACCGGGGCCTGGATCCTGTCCAGCCTGTGCCTGCACCAGCTGCTGACCTTCTACCGCGAGCGCCCGCAGGCCGTCGTCGCGGCCCACAAGAAATTCCTCGCCAGCCGCCTCGCCGATGTCAGCCTGCTGCTGGCGACCCTGTTGCTGGTGCAGGCCGGCGGTAGCAGCCAGCTCGCGCTGATCCTTGCCGCGGTGAATGCCCAGGTGCAGGCGGGGGGTGCGCTCGGTTGGGAGCTGCAGGGCGCGGCGCTGCTGCTGGCGTTGACAGTGATCCTGAAATCGGCCCAGTTGCCGGTGCATGGCTGGCTGATCCAGGTGATGGAGGCTCCCACGCCGGTCTCGGCCCTGCTGCATGCCGGGGTGGTCAACCTGGGCGGCTTCGTGCTGCTGCGCTTCGCCCCGCTGTTTTCCGCCGCGGTTCCGGCGCAGAGCCTGCTGGTGCTGGTCGGCGGCCTGACCGCGGTCCTCGCGGCCCTGGTGATGATGACCCGGATCAGCATCAAGGTCCGCCTGGCCTGGTCGACCTGCGCGCAGATGGGCCTGATGCTGCTGGAATGCGGGCTGGGGTTGTACGAACTGGCGCTGGTGCACCTGCTGGCCCACTCGCTCTACAAGGCCCATGCCTTCCTGGCCGCAGGTGAAACGGTCGCCCACGCCCGCCAGCATGCCCTGCAGCCGCAGGCCGCGGCGCTCGACTTGAACGGGCTGTTGCGCGCACTGCTGGTGGCCGCGCTGATGCTGGCGCTGCTGCAAGGGCTTTGCGCCTGGCTGCTGCCCGGTCATGCGCTGCCCCTGGTGGCCCTGACGCTACTGGCGATCGGCCTGGCGCCCTGGATCCTGCGCCGCGACCAGCCAGCCCATGGCTTGCTCATGTTCGGCCTGCTGCTCGGCGCTTACCTGCTGTGGCATCAGGCGGCCGGCTGGATCCTCGGCCAGCACCTCGCTGCGGCGCCGCTGCCGCTGGCCCTGGTGGCGATGGTCATGCTGGTCGGGCTCTACCTGCTGCAGGGCCTGCTGCTGGCCCGGCCGCGCGGCGCCCTGGCGCAACGTCTCTACCCGCTGGCCTTTGCCGGCTTCTACCTGGATGAGCACTTCACCCGCCTGACCTTTCGCCTGTGGCCGGCGCGTGTGCCCCAGCCCCTGAGCGTAACCCTTGGAGACCGCGCATGACTGCCTTCGAAACGCTTTCCAGCCCCAAGCACCAGGCGCTGCACGAGGCGGCCCGCCTGGCCTGTGCGCGCATCGCGCCGACCTGGCCGCTGGATCGCATGATCGCCGTCAACCCGCTGTGGGAGCGGCGCGATCAGGCCTGGCAGAGCGTGGCCGCGCAGCTGTGGCAGCGCGCCGGCAGCCGCCTGACCCTGGACGCCGCCGACTATCGCCAGGCCTGGCAGGACGGCCGCATCGCCGAGCGCCATCTGCAGCAGGCGCTGGCCGAGCAGGGGGAATCCTGCAAGCCGGTAAGGCTGCTGGAGGTACTGGACGCCCCCGTGGAGGTCGGCCACGGTCTGCCGCTGCTGGAAGACTTGGCAGAGCCGGGGATCCCGCTTCCGGGCTGGCCGGCGCTGATCACCCACCAGATCGGTCAGAGCTGCGCGGCCTGGTTCGATCACGAGCAGGCGGATTGGCGTCCGGCAGAGGGTGGCGGGCTCTATCAGACCTGGCGCGCCAGCCTGCTGGCCGACCAGGGCCTGAGCGTCCTCAGTGGCTGCCGGGATCTGCACCAGCGGATCGCAGCGTTGCCGGCGCAACCCGAAGCGGCCCTGGAGGCGGCGGTCGAACACCTGGGACTGCCAGCCCCAGACTGGGCGGCCTGGTTCGACTGCCTGCTGCTGCGCAACCTGGGCTGGGCCTCCTGGTGCGCCTATCGGCGCTGGCAGGCCCGGCTGCAGGGCGAGGACGACCAGACGGTGCTGGAGCTGCTGGCCATCCGCGCGGCCTGGGAATGGCTGGTGGATGATCGCCGGCGCGATGCCGAGAGCCGCTGGCACAGTTGGCGCGCGGCCTGGGAGGAGGGCTCGCAGCGGATGCCTTCGGCCAACTGGCAGGCCCTGCAGCTCTGGCAGCGCGCCGACGAGCTGGCCTGGCAGGAGCATCTGCAGCAGACGCTGTGCCTGAGCATCCCGGCAGCCTTGCCCCCGGTGCCGCTGGCCAAGCTGTTCTTCTGCATCGACGTGCGTTCCGAGCCCCTCAGGCGTGCCCTGGAGCTGACCTGTCCGGCACTGGAAACCGGCGGTTTCGCCGGCTTCTTCGGGCTGCCCATCGCCTATACGCCGCTGGGTACCGGTGCCACGCGCCCGCAGTTGCCGGGCCTGCTCGCGCCGCAACTGCAGGTCAGCGAGGGCAGTGGCGATACCACGCGGGATCGCCAGCTGGCACAGCTGCGTCAGGGGCGCCTGGCACGGCAGGGCCGCTGGCGGCTGTTCGAGCGGCTGCCGGCCTCGACCTTCACCCTGGTGGAAAGCGTCGGGCTGGGCTACGCCGGGGCGCTGCTGGGACGGACCTATGGCCTGGCCGGTGGTGCGCCTTCGCCCGAACTCAGCGCCTGGCGTCGTCAGGAACGGCAACAGCTGCAACCACAGCTACCGGCGATGTCCCGGCTGCAGCAGGTCGACCTGGCCGAGCGCATTCTCAAGGCCATGGGGCTCAACGGGCCTGTGCCGTCCCTGTTGGTGCTGCTCGGCCACGGCAGCCAGAGCGCCAATAATCCTCAGGCAGCGGGTCTGGACTGCGGTGCCTGCTGTGGCCAGAGCGGCGAGATCAATGCGCGGCTACTGGCCGGCCTGCTCAACGAACCCGAGGTGCGTGACGGGCTGCGGGTGCGCGGCCTCGACCTGCCGCCGCACTGCCAGGTGCTGGCCGGGCTGCACAACACCACGACGGATGAGGTGCAGGTCTTCGGGTACGAGGGGCTTCCCGCAGAGCTCCAGCCCAGCTGGCAGCGCCTGCGGCTGGCGCTGGACAGCGCCAGCGCCGAGGTGCGGCGGCAGCGGGCTGGCAAACTGGGCCTGGCACCGCTGCCGGAACAGCCGGACAGACTGCTCGGCCAGCTGCGCCGGCGCGCTCGGGACTGGGCGCAGACCCGGCCGGAATGGGGCCTCGCCGGCAATGCCGCCTTCATTGCCGCGCCGCGGGCGTGCACCCGCGCGGTGGACCTGGAGGGCCGCGTCTTCCTGCACGACTACGACTGGCGGCAAGACCAGGAGGGCAGGGTGCTGGAGCTGATCATGACGGCGCCCATGGTGGTGGCGCACTGGATCAACCTGCAGTACTTCACCTCGACCACCGACAACCTGCGCTTTGGCAGCGGCAACAAGTTGCTGCACAACGTGGTGGGCGGCCATATCGGCGTGTTCGAAGGCAACGGCGGCGACCTGCGCATCGGTCTGGCGCGCCAGTCGCTGCACGACGGCCAGCGGTGGATGCATCGTCCGCTACGCCTGCACGTGGTGATCGAGGCGCCGCGCGCGATGATCGATCAGGTGATCGCCAACCAGTCCGTAGTGCGCGATCTGGTGCGCAACGGCTGGTTGCACCTGCTGCGTCTGGATGGCCTGCCGGCTTGCCTCGAGGTGCGTACGGCCGGGGGATGGCGGCCCTTGCCCAAGGTCTGACGCTGGCCAGGCCAGGCCAGGCCAGGCAAAGCTGAAATTCGGGGCCAAGGCGCAGGGCTGCTCGCTAAGGGTGCAGCAGTCGCCGCCCCAGCAGTGGAAGAATCACGTCGCGGGTCAGGGGCGCCAGCGGCAGATCGCCGGGTTCGTCTACGGCTACCCACACCGCCTCTTCGATTTCGGCGGCAGGCACCGCCTGGTCTCCCGCACCCATGGCTACCTGATACAGCGCGCAATCGACCCTAAAACCGGGTTCATTGGCGGCCGGCGCCTGGTAGTTGCCGAGAAAGGTCGCAGCCTCTGTCGTGATGACCAGGCCAAGCTCTTCCTCCAGCTCGCGGATCAGCGCCTCCAGGGGTTGCTCCCCCGGATCCACCTTGCCGCCCGGTTGCATGAAGGCGGTGGTGCCCCGCTTGCGCACCAGCAGCACCTGCTGGCGGTCGTTCAGGAGGATGGCGGCGGCGATGTGCAGGATTGGGGTCAAGGTGAGCGTCCCGATCAAGGTGGGCGGGTCACCGTGCCGGGAGACGGACAGAAAGGCAACCGTCGGCGATTCTGGCTACCCCTGGCTTGGGGTCCTGCGTGGCGCTCAAAGGTCGGCATGCAGTGCATAGCCATTGAACCCGGCAGCGAACAGCAGGGCGCCCCAGAGGAAGAGGTCCGTCTGCAGGAACTCGCGCTTTATGTAAACGAGCTTCATGCCGTGTTGCAGAGGCAGGGAGGGATCGACCAGCCACCCCAGCAGGACGGTCGCCACGCCCAGTAGCATGGCGATAGCGCCGATACGCTTCACGACCTGCCTCACCTTAACAACCCTCTCCGCGAAAACGGCATTCAGCGAATGATCGCCGGGAGTCAAGGGTATCGATCGATAAAGGGCCGCGTGTAAAACTTCCTGAACGCTTGTAAACAAGTGTTAAAGCGCGACCCGGGGCCTTTGCGTGAAACTACTACGGCACAGCCTTGGAGCGCGCCCTCAGCGCATCGTCCGGAAGGCCTCCCGCAGGTGACCGACGAATTCTCGCGGATTCTCCATCGCCGCGAAGTGCCCACCCCGATCGGCTTCCGCGAAGAACCGCAGATCGGCGAAGCGCCGCTCGGCCCAGCGGCGCGACAGCCGCAGTTGCTCGCCGGGGAACATGCTGACGCCCGCGGGCAGGGGCAGCGGCGCGCTGGCCATGCCGTTCGCCATCTCGCGTCTGGCCTCCCAGTAGAAACGCGCCGAACTGGCGCCGGCATTGGGCAGCCAGTAGAGCATGATGTCATCGAGCAGATGATCCAGCGGCAGGACGCGCTCGGGTTCGCCCGCGCTGTCCGAGACGTCCTGGAACAGGGCGTAGATCCAGGCCGCCAGGCCTACCGGCGAGTCGGCCAGGGCGAAGCCCACCGATTGCGGGCGGGTGGTCTGCACCTTCATGTAGCCCGAGTATTCGCGCTCGTAGCGGGCGGCGTCGGCGAGCATCCGCTGCTCGTCCGGCGTGGCCGCCGCGACCTCCTCGGCAGTGGGCTGGAACATCACCATGTTCAGGTGCACGCCGGCCAGGCCCGCCGGGCGCTTATGGGCCAGGGCGGTGGTCACCGCGGCGCCCCAGTCGCCGCCCTGGGCCAGCCAGTGATCGCCGTAGCCGAGTCGGCGCATGAGTTCGATCCAGGCCAGGGCGGTGCGGCTCACTCCCCAGCCGGGCTCGCTGGGCTGATCCGAGAAGCCGAAGCCGGGTAGCGCGGGAATGACCAGGTGAAAGGCGTCCGCGGCTTCACCGCCATGGGCGACCGGATCGCTAAGCGGCCCTATCACGTCGCGAAACTCCAGCACAGAGCCTGGCCAACCGTGGGTGAGCAGCAGGGGGGTAGCCGTCGGTTCGGGAGAGCGCACATGCAGAAAGTGGATGCCGAGGCCGTCGATCTCGGTGCGGCTGCTGCCCCAGCCGTTCAGCAGGGTCTCGGCCGCCCGCCAGTCGTACCCGCCGCTCCAGCGCTCCACCAGGGCCTGCAGGCGCTCCCGTTGCGGCCCCTGACTGCCATCGTGGACGGTCTCGCGGTCGGGCCAGCGTGTAAGCCTGAGTCTTGCTGCCAGCTCATCGAGCTGGGCTTGAGGTACGCGGATGGGTAAGGGCTGGATGAGATCGGTCATGGAGAGCCTCGCAAGGAAGGGCGCAATCAGATAACTGAACGTTATCGTTCAGTTTACAGGGGCTGTCAATCCGCTTAAGGTTCGCCCATGACCGAAATGACCAAACCACGCGGCGGGCGACCCCGGCGCGAAGAGGCCGGCGCTGTCGATCGCCGCCTGCTGGATGCTGCCTTCGAACTCTTCCTCGCCCAGGGCTTTGCCGGGACCTCCTGCGAGGCGGTGGCGCGACTGGCCGGTGCGGGCAAGGCCAGCCTCTATGCGCGCTTCGCCAACAAGGATCAGCTGTTCGAGGCGGTGATCCGCCGTCATTCGGCAACCCTGCCGCAGCTCGAACCCGTGCCCTCCGGCCTGCCGCTCGCGGAGCGTCTGCGGCTGGCCGGTCAGGACATGCTGGAGCACGCCTCGCGGCCGGAAACCCTGGCGATGATGCGCCTGGTGATCGCCACGGCCGATCGCTTTCCGGCAGTAGCGGCCGAGGCGACCCGGATCGGCTGGGAGGCGGGTCGCCTGCGGGTGCGACAGGCCATCGAGGCGGGTCCGGATCAACCGGACGATGTCGAGCGGCTGCTCGAGGGATTCATCGATCTGGTCTTCGCGCCGCATCAGTTGCGGGCGCTGCTGGGCGATGATCCCAGGGCACTGCGGGCTCAGGCGGCGGAGCGGATCGAGCGGGCCATTCGGCTGTTGCTGGGGTGAGGGTGTCTGGCGGCTCCCGCTCGGTCGTTGGCTGGCACATCGAACCGCCCAAGCCCGGATCGGAATAACCGGGCAGGCTCCCAGGTTCACAAGGATGAGATGGGCTACTGCGCGGCGTTCAGCCCCGCGCCCGCCGCTGTGGTCTGCCCGCCAGGTGCCGGGCCAGGACGATGAAGTTCTGCAGGGCGGGCGAGGGATTGAAGGCGCGACAGGCCAGGGTGATCGGGGCGGCCAGCCGGGGGCGGGCGTCCAGGATGGGGCAGTAGCAGATGCTGGACCTGTGCAGTTCGGTCATGGACGCCGGTACCGCGGAGATGCCGGCGCCGGCCGCCACCAGGCTCAGGTTGGTGAGCATGCGATCGACTTCGAAGGCGACTTTGGGTTCGAAGCCGGCATGGCGACAGGCGCCCAGCAGCTTGGCATACATGCCCGGCGCGCCCGGCTTGCGCACCAGGATGAAGGCTTCATCAGCCAGGGCGGCCAGCGGCAGTCCGCGTTGCGCCAGGCTGTCCAGCGCCGCTGCGCCGATCCCCGCGATGAGTCGATGATTACTCGGCAAGGCGAGCAGCATCGCCTCGTTGAGCAGGCGGTGATAGGAGACGCCGTCCGGCGCGCTGACCGGGGCGCGCAGGATGCCGAGGTCCAGGCGGCCTTCCGCCACCCGCTGGGTGAGGCCTTGGGCGTTGTCCTCGGCGATGACGATTTCCACGTCCGGGTAGCGCTCCCGGTAGGCGCGGATGACGCGGGGGATCATCGCATGGGCGGCCGCCGAACTGGTGAAACCCAGCGTCAGGGTGCCGTCGATGCCCTTGGCGACCCTCGCCGCGCGATGCGCGCCCTGGCCGACCCGGGCCAGGATGTCACGGGCCTCCTGCAGGAAGGCCGCGCCGCCAGCGGTCAGCACGACACCCTTAGGGTGACGCAGGAAGAGGGCGAAGCCGAGTTCGTCTTCCAGGGCCCGGATCTGCTGGCTGAGCGGCGGCTGCTGCATGTGCAGGCGCGCGGCGGCGCGGGTGAAGTGCTGCTCTTCGGCCACCGTGACGAAGTAACGCAGATGCCGCAATTCCATTCGCTCGCTGACCTCGCTGACGCCGGTCTGGATGACCGATCGGTTAGGATGGGGCGCAAGGTGTCTGGCGCCTCGCACAATAATAACGACAGGAATCCGGATGATCGCGCGGATCGCTCGCAACGGCAGTGTGCAGCTAGGCGTGGCCCTCGTGCTGCTCGGTCTCTGGCGTCCCGAGCTGGCCGCGGCCATGAAGCCCTTGAGCGATCTGTTCCTGCGCACCCTTGGCCTGGCCATCCCGCTGCTGATGTTCGCGCTGATAGTGTCGGCCATTGCCCGCCTGGGTCGGGGCGTCGGCGCCATGGCGGCGCGCATGGTGCTGTACTTTCAGGTGATGTCCCTGCTGTCCCTGCTGTCCCTGCTGTCCCTGCTGGTCGGTCTGATCGTCGGTCTGGTGATCCATCCCGGCAGCGCCGTCGCGCCTGGCCCGATATCGATCAACTGGGGCAGTGCCGAACCGGCGGACCTCCTGTTGCCGGCTGCTCCCTCGTCGATGCCAGGCCTGCTCGACAGTCTGCCAGGTACCCTGCTAGGCGCCTTTACCCAGAGCGCCATATTGCCGCTGCTGTGCCTGGCCATCGCCCTGGGACTCATCCTGCGTACCCTGGGTGAGCGTGGCGCACCCTGGCTCGCCGGGATCGAGCGGACCCTGGGGTTCATGCTGCGGCTGCTGCGCCTGTTCCTCCGCCTGGCGCCCCTCGCCGCCTTTGCGGCCATGGCCTTTACCGTTTCCCGTTATGGCGGCGCCTCCCTGTGGCCGCTGTTGAAGTTTCTGCTCGCGGTCTATCTGGCCGCCCTGTGTTTCGTCTGCGGCGTGCTGGGGCTGGTGGCGCGGCTCTGTGGCTTTTCCCTGTTGCGCCTGATCCTCTGGCTGAAGCACGAGTTGCTGCTGGTGGCGGTGACCGGTTCCTCGGTCGCGGCCTTGCCCCTGCTGATCGGCCGCCTCGAACGCGCCGGTTGCCCGACGGAGCTGGTGCGGTTGTCATTGACCACCGGCTACACCTTCAACCTGGCAGGCTCGAATCTCTATATCGCCGTGGCGCTGCTGTTCCTCACCCAGTTCGCCGGGATCGAGCTGTCGGCCGCGCAATTGGCGAGCTTCCTGCTCGTCGGCCTGATCACCACCCTGGGTTCGACGAGTGTTGCCGGCTCGGCCTTCCTGACCCTGGCGGCGACCCTGTCGATCCTGCACTTCGTGCCAGTGGAGGCGGTCGGCCTGCTGCTGGGCGTCGAGCGGCTGATGAAGTGCCGCTCGCTCACCAATGTGCTGGGTAACTGCGTCGCCTGCCTGGCGCTGGCGTGCTGGCAGGGGACGCTGGACCGGCCGCAGCTGGCGGCGGCCCTCGCCCGTGGACGGCACTAGGCGATCACGGCTTCAGCAGCTTGGCAAAGGCCTGATCGAGCGCGGTGTCGGCCTCGGCGAGCCGCTGACGCCGGGCCTTGGTCCAGTCGACATCGGTCTGCAGGGCCCGCTTCGCCTCGCCGAGCATGCGCTGCACCTCGGCCGGTTGCGGACCGCCGGTGCCGACCCGGGTCTTGACCATGCTGGTCGGCGAGAGGGCATTGCGGAATTCGGCCTCCTGCAGCGGCAGGCTGGTTTCCTTCCACTGGTACTTCTCAGCGGCCTGGGTGTAGAGCTGCCGGGCCTTGGCGAAGGGGAAGGTCTTGGGCGTGTAGCCTTCGTTGCGGGCCTCGGTGACGATCAGCGAGGCGAAGCTGTGACCGATGCGGAAGGGCACCTTGTGCGCTCGTTCCAGGGTGTCGGCCAGCTCCATCGAGGTGGTCCATTCGTTCTCCAGCTCTTTCAGGGCGCGCTGCGGATTGACCTTCAGGGCCTCGAGCACGCGGTCCATGCTGGTGAACATGCCGATGGCCGAGTCATAGAAATTCAGGTCGTCGAAGGCGAACTTGTAGTCCGTCATGCCGGTGGTCACGTTGTGCGCGCGCAGGGTGATGGTCTGCGCCAGGCCGATGGTGTCCGAGGCGGCTTCCCGGGTGCGCATCAGCAGTCCGGGATTGCGCTTCTGCGGCATGGCGCTGCTGGTGTAGGTGGAGCCTTCCTCCAGCAGCAGCCAGGGGCGGATCTGGTGGTACTGGGTATGGATGTCGCCGATCATCGCCCCCAGCCGGATCGCCGAGGAGGCGGCGATGTCGGCCGCCTCGATGGGGATGTCATAGGTGGAGACCTGGCTGGAATCCAGCGAATTCTGCCGCACCCCATCGAAGCCGAGCAGGGCGGCGAGACGCTCGCGGTTCAGCGGATAGGCGGAATTGGCCAGCACGGCGGTGCCCATCGGGCTGAGGTTGAGGCGCTGATAGAGCTGGGCGATGCGCTGGGCGTCGCGGGCGAAGGAATCGGCGTAGGCGAGCAGATAGTGGGCGTAGGAGATCGGCATCGCCTGGACGCCGTTGGTATAGGCCGGCACCAGGGTATCGACGTTGGCGGCGGCCAGGGTCAGCAGGCGCTGACGGGTCGCGTTCACGGCGTCGCTGTAGGCCAGCACCTGGCCACGCAGGGACGCCAGGCGGTAGGTGGCATAGATGTCCTGGCGACTGCGGCCCGAGTGGATCAGCGAGGCTTCCGGCCCGATCTTGTCGGTCATGATCTTTTCCAGCTGGAGGATGTCGGTGGGTCGCTTGCCGTCCGGCTGCCCTCTCTGGTCGATGGCGAATTCGACCCCGCTGGCGATCTTGCGCCCCATTTCCGGGGTAACGATGCCTTCCTCTGTCAGCATCACGATGGAGGCTTTGTTGATGCGGTTCAGCCCGTCGAACTGGTCTTCGACGCCGCCAGCGCGGGTGCCACTGTGGGTCACGGTGCCGCCGATCCTGGCGACCTCGGCCTTGCACTCGGCGGTGGTCTTGCAAGGGGCGTCAGCGGTATTGGCGGCCAGTGCCGGGGTACCGGCGGCCAGGGCGACGAGCAGGGCGAGCGGCAGCAAACGCGGGGTAACGGGCATGGAGGAAAGTCCTGTCGGGATGGGATCGAGGCCGGCGCGGTCCGCAGCCGGCGGTGGGGTCAGAGCAGGGGCAGGGTGTAGCTGAGGATCAGGCGGTTCTGGTCGAGCTCGGTGTCGTTATGGCTGCGGTAGCTGCCATTGCGCCAACGCACCTTGAAGTTCTTCAGCGCGCCGGTCTGGAAGGTGTATTCCAGCTCGGTATCGCGTTCCCACTCCTGACTGGCGAAACCGCCGGGCCCGTCGAAATGGTCGCCCCTGAGATAGCGCGTCATGAAGGCGAGGCCCGGGAGGCCCCAGGCGGCGAAGTCGTAGTCGTAGCGCACCTGCCAGGAGCGCTCGCCCGGATTGGCGAAATCCGGCGACAGCATCACGTAGTTGACCAGGTACGAATCGGTGCCGTTGAGATGGGGGAAGCCGGTTTCGCCGTGCATCTGCTGGTAGGCGGCGCCGAAGGCATGGTGACCCAGGTTGTAGGTGAACTTGGCGCCATAGGCATCGTTGTCGACGTTGCTGCCGCCGTCCTTGCGCGAGCGGGCATAGCGCAGATCCGTCTCCAGCGACTGGCCCTTGCCGAGCGGCAGGACGTGCAGCACGTTGAACATATGCTGTTCGTAGTTCTGGTCGAGGTGACCGTAGTCGTAGACGGTAGTGAGCTGCTGGCTCCATTTGTAGCTCAGGCCGGCGAAATCGAACTGGTCGGACGCGCGGCCGCCGCTGATACCGCTGCCGCCTACGGTCATGTCCTCGTTGGCGCTGTCGTTGCGAACGCGGTTCTGGGTCAGCCGCCCGGCGTTGAAGGTCAGGTTGTCCAGTTCCTTCGACACCAGCTGGGCGCCCTGGAAGGTCTGCGGCAACAGGCGGGAGTTGCTGCTGCGGATGGTCTGCAGCCGGGGGATCAGGGTGCCGACCTGCAGGGTGCTCCTGGACACCCGCACCTTGCCGGTCAGCCCGAGCTTGCTGTAGTCGTCGGGCGCTCGCCGGTCGCCCACCGGCAACAGACCGGTGTTCTGCCGGTCCGGCCCCGAATCCAGCTTGAGGCCGAGCATGCCCAGGGCGTCGAGGCCGAAGCCCACCGGCCCCTCGGTGAAGCCGGATTCGTAATCGAGAATGAAGCCCTGGGCCCATTCCTCCCGCTTGGATTGCCGGGCGCCCGACTGGCGATAGTCGCCGTTGAAGTAGAAGTTGCGCAGTTCCAGGTCGGCCTTGCTGTCGGCAAAGAACTCGGCGAAGGCATCGGAGGGTAGAAAGGAGGCGAGGGCGGCGGTACCGACCCCGAGGGCTAGCGGTGGCATGCGCATGGTGAGATTCCTTGACGCGTTATTGTTATTGGGCGCGTTTCGTCGTGAGGCGGTGGCCGCTCACGACGGGAACCTTAAGGACTTTGCTGAAAGATTAAAAATATATGAAAAGTCGGTGCTTGATACTTTAAGGATATGGTCAGCGCGCCTAGTTCTCGATCAGCCTGATTGATTGCCTACTGGACGTAGCCCACCGGGATGCTGGCGGGGCCTGGCGTCTCCCGAGGTGACGCCAGGCCAGCGCGGCTCAGCCCGAGCGTGCCGCCAAATGGGCGGGCACCCAGGGACCCCGGAGCGGAATATGGGGATAGGCGTCGTCGAGGATGCGCAGCTCGGCGTCCTTGGGCGTGTTGTCGCCTTCCCCCTGGATGCTGACGATATCCTGGGGGCAGGCCGAGAAGGCGACGAAGCAGTCCATTTCCGCGCGCAGGGTGATGAAGTCGCCTGGGCGGGTCACCGTGGGCAGGGTGTCCAGGTGGATATTGTCCGGCTGTACCCGGATGTTCATGAAGATATTGAAGGAGGCGAGGCTGCGCCGGGGCGGCGTGACGCCCAGTTCCAGCATGCCCTCGACCAGGTTGTCGGTGCAGTTCCGGTGGTAGTGGCTGCACCCGAGCAATTCGTAGCGACGGCGGTCGCAGGCCGCCATGAAGGTATCGTGGACCCCCGGGGAGGTGTCTTCGACCACGGTCAGGATCGGGTGGCGCTCGCTGGTGACGAAGCTGTCGCCGACCACGGGATTGAGGTGCTGGGTATAGACCCGGGTGGCCTCCATGCACATGTATTCGTTGAGGTCATAGGCATTCCAGGCCCAGCAGTCGACGACCTGGGTACCGTGGGTATTGATGACCTGCACGCTTTGGCCGGCGCGTAGGCGGACGGCCTTGCCGTGACCGGCGGGTACGACGATGGAAGCGAGGGGATGTGACATGGATGAACCTCGTGGGTGACTAGTGGATGCGATGGCGGGTGAGGCGGCGCTCCCAGGCGGCGGCGGCCGCATCGATGGCGAGTGTGACCAGCCAGTAGCTCAGGGCGACCGCCAGATAGATTTCCAGGGGGGCGTAGCTTTCCGAAATGGCCTGCTTGGCCGCGTACATGAACTCCTCGACCGAGACCACCGACAGCAGCGCCGAATCCTTCAGCAGGCCGATGAACAGGCCGGTCGCCGGCGGCAGGGCCACGGGGAGCGCCTGGGCCAGGGCGACATGGCGGAAGCTCTGCCAGCGGGACATGCCCAGGGCGCTGCAGGCCTCGAATTGCCCTGGCGGAATGGCCGCGAAGGCGGCGCGCAGCACCTGGGCCAGATAGGGACCGTAGTACAGGGTCAGGGCCGTGACCCCCACCAGGGGCGAGGACAGGGTGAGGCCGTATTCCGGCAGGATGAAGAAGAGCACATAGATCAGCACCAGCAGCGGCAGGCCCAGGATGAGGTCGGTGTAGCCGCGCGCCAGCAGCTGGAGCAGTGGCTGGCGGCCGCGCAGCCGGATCCAGGCCAGCAGGGCGGCCAGGAGCAGGGCGGGCAGCGCCGTGATCAGGGAGAGTTGCAGGGTGTAGACCAGGCCGGCGAGCAGCGACGGGGCGTAGGCCAGGATGATGCCCAGATCCATCAGGCGTTCCTCGCGGTGGCGAAACGCCCTTCCAGGCGCCGAGCGAGCAGCAGGATCGGCCAGCACACCAGCAGGTAGCCGGCGACGACCGGCAGCATCACCGGTCCGGCCTCGTAGGTGCGGGCGATGATCAGCTGTCCGGCGTAGGTCAGCTCGGTCACGGCGATCACGGACGCCAGGGGCGTGGTCTTGACGATCAGCGTGAATTCGTTGACCAGCGCCGGCAGGCTGCTGCGCAGCGCCTGGGGTGCCAGGACGTGACGCCAGCACTGCAGGTGGGAGAGTCCCAGGGCCAGGGACGCCTCGGTCTGGCCACTGGCCAGGTTGCGATAGCTTCCCCGCAGGATCTCCGCGGTATAGGCGGCGCTGTTCAGGCCGAGCGCGAGCACGGCGGCCAGCAGCGGTTTGCCGCCCAGGCCGAGCAGCGGCATCGAGAAGAACACCAGGAACAGCTGGACGATGGAAGGCGTTCCGCGCATCAGGCTGATGTACAGGCTGCCCAGCCGGCTGGGCAGCCAGGCCTGGTGTTGTCGCAGCCACCAGATGAGGTGACCGACGCTGAAGCTGAGCAGCGCCGCGGCCAGCGTCAGCTCGAGCGTGACCAGCAATCCGGGCCTCAGCTCCGGCAGGATCTTGAGCATCTGTTCCAGCACGGCTTACTCCGGGAAGTCGCTCAGGCTTTCCGCGACCGCGAGCGCCACGGCGCCGACCTGGTCGTTGCCGGGATTGCCCGTGCAGCAGGTCGAGACGACGAAGAGCATGTCCTGCACCACGCGGCAGGTGATCCGGTCGCCCGCCTTGGTCCGGTTCGGCTGGGGATGCAGGCTGCCATCGCGTTCCAGCACGACATGCATGAACAGGTTGACGGGGTCCGGAAGCTTGGGCTGGCGCCGCCCCAGCCGCGCGAGCTCGGCCTGTACCGCTTCGACGCAGCCGGTCTGCGCATAGCCGCGGCTGCGCAGGAAGGCGCTGGTGGAGGCGGGCAGCAGCAGGTCGTGGGTGCCCAGGCTGTCCTGGCCCAGGACCATCACCGGGCGCCGCCGATTGTTCACCAGCCGCATGCCCGAGCCGAGGACATAGGAGTTGCTGAAAACCCGTGTGTGATGGACCGAGAGATGCACCAGGGGATCCTCCTCGCTGAAGCCGAACAGGCTGGCCACCACACCGGCGTCCAGGGCTTCGATGCGCAGCAACTGACCCCGCTTCACGGCGATCGAACCGGCGCTTCCGGCGCGGATCTCGACCCGCTGCACGGGCAGCGGCGCGCGTTCGTCGAGGTGTTCTTTCATCAACAGCATGGGGCGGTCCTCAGGCGGGAGTGGGGGCGGTGTCGGCGATGCGGATATCAATGGGCGTCACGTGCAGGCCATTGCCCGGAATGATGTCCTGCGGACAGGAGGACACGGCGCAGACCAGGTCCTTGAGTGCCCGGAACACCACGTGATCGCCTGCCTTGCTCCTGGGGTCGGTGACCTGCATGCGGCCGTCGGCGGTTACCGGTCCGTTCTGGAACAGGTTGAAGGGCTCCGGCACGTTGACCGCCAGCAGGCCGTAACCGGCCAGGCCTTCGTGCAGGTTGTCCAGGCAGTTACGGTGGCCATCCACACCGAAATCGACGCTGAAGCGGGTCGGATCGCAGGCGGGCACGTTGGCATCGTGGACGCCAATGGTGTCGGCGATCACTTCCAGCAGCGGCTCGTCGGCGGTGGAGTAGAGGCAGTCGCCGACCGCGAAGAACAGCGAATTGAGCCGGCGGCGGGTGTGCACCGGGGACAGCTGCTCCTCCAGGCGGCCCCGCACGACGGCGACGAAGTCCGCCGCCTGCTGACCGTCGGTGTCGATGATGGTGAGGTACTGGCCGGCACGGATCTCGAAAGTCCGGCCGTGCCCGGCCGGGACGTGCACGTGATGGGTTGGGCAAGGCATGGGAAGACTCACTGGCGGGGGATGAAGTCGGCGGTGGGCAGGTCGAAGCTGACCCCGAGGTAGCGCTGTTGCAGCGTTTTCAGTTCGCCGGATTGCTCGAGGGCGATGATTTCATCGCTGATCACCTTGTTCAGGCGCGCGTCGCCCTTGCGGGTGGCCCAGCTGATCCACTGGCTGTCACCCAGTTCGCCGACCTGCTTGACCTTGCCGGGCAGCTGCTTGGTCAGACCGCCCAGCACGGTGAGATCGTCGAAGACGAAATCGGCGCGGCGGGTCATGAGCGCGGCCAGGGTCTGGTCGACGCTGTCGACACTGATGATCTTGATCGGCGGGAGCTGCCGCGCCTTCAGTTGACCGTTGAACTGCTTGAGCAGCTGTTCAGGCGCGGTGGTGGCCTTGACCGCAGCGGTCAGGCCGGAAAGGGCTTCGACGGTCAGCGGGGTGGCCGTCACCCGGGTCTCGTCGGCCCGCACCAGGACCGCGTTGACGCTCTTGCCGAAGGGCACGGTGAAGAGAACCTTGGCGGCGCGCTCGGCGGTAACGTTGAGCGAGGAGCCTTCGGCGTCGACGGAGCCGGCGATCAGCGCCGGGATGATGCCGCTGAAGGCCATCTTCTGGTATTCGAGCGCGACGCCCAGGCTGGCGGCCACCCGCTGCATGATTTCCGTTGTATAGCCAACGATGGTGCCGCTGGCGTCCGTGTACTCGTAGGGCGCGAAGGTGGGATCTATGGCCACCACCAGCTTGCCGCGGGCTTTCACGTCATCGAGGGTATCGGCGCTGGCAGCGCCCAGCAGGCCGAGCCCGAAGGCCAGGGCGGAAAGCGTCATGGCACAGCGGTAAGCAAGAGAGGTCATGGGAGCGCCTAGGTCGGAGGGGTGACCCAGGCCTCATCGCAGAAAGCATGCCATCTCGGGCGGCTGCCGTAGCGAGCGCCGTAACCCCTTGAAGAAACTAATGTTTCTTTTTAAATGTAATGGAAACTTTTGTTTCTTATGTTTCGGGACGGATTCGCTCCGCTGCCTTTATCCGGTGCATGACGAATTGAAATGGTGCGTCAGCGGGGGTTGTCCAGCTCTTCCAGTTGCTGGTGCAGACGCTCGGCGGTCTCCAGGTGGGAGATCTTGCGGCCAGTCAGTTCCTTGCCGACCAGGGAGCACAGCAGATTGGTGATGGCCGAGACGCTGCTGTTGCTGTCGAACATCAGGGTGCTTTCGGTGTGGCAGCGGATCACCCAGTTCGCCAGCTGAGCGGGGCTACCGGCCAGGACATCGGCCAGGTAGAGCATGCGGACCCCCAGCTGGCCCATCACGGCCATGGTCTTCTCGAGTTGCGGCATCCTTCGCCGCAGCCCGATGCAGATGGCGACATCGTCCGGCCCCAGGCTGGCGAGATATTCGGCCAGGCTGTCGCCGGGTGAGGGCAGCAGCAGGATGTCGCCGCGGACCTGGATCAGATGGCTGCGGACCATGTGGGCGATGGTCTGGCTATGCCGAAAGCCGATGATGACCACCCGCCGGGCACCGACGATGGCGTGCACGGCGGCGAAGAGTTCGTCCTGATTCAGCGACTGATAGGTCTGCCGGACGTTGGCCAGTTCCTGCTCCAGATGATGCTGCAGGAGGTCATCGACCGTGCGCTCGGCGGCGCCACGGTCCTGCAGATAGAGCGGTGAGCCCTCTCCACGCAGCGTCCGGGCCTGGCGCCGGGCTTCTTCGTAGGAGGCATAGCCCAGCGTACGGAAGAAGCGTGTGGCGGTGGCCTTGGAGACGCCGGCACGGGTGGCTAGCTCGGTGGCGGTCTGCATGGCGAGCTGGCCAGGCGCGGCCAGGATCACGTCGGACAGCTTCTGCTCCACGACCGACATCTGTTCGTAGCGTGCCTTGATCCGACTCTCCAGGGAGGTGGGTGGCGGTAGCCGAGTCTGGTCGGATGGCAGCATCGAGCGGCTCTGGTCTGCGAAGGGAGGCTGCAGTCTAGCGGCAAAGGCGTTGCCGAGCGTAGTGCTCCCGGGTAGCCGCCGACGCTGGCGGTGCGGCAGGTATTGAGCCAGGCCCGCGGACGCGGCGTCCTCAATCCTCGCTGGAGGCGAAGCCCTCGAGCCAGCGCGCTTCCGAACAGAGCAGGTGGTGGCGCATGGCTGTCTGGGCACCGATCAGGTCGCGGGCTTCCACCGCGCGCAGGATGGCTTCGTGTTCGGCCACGGCGACGCCCCAGGTCTTCTGGCTTTCGGTCTGCTCGGCGACGTGGGTGGAGAGGGGGCTGTGACGCTCGTCGAACAGCGAGGTGATGATGCGCACCAGCGTGGAGTTGCCACTCATCCGGGCCAGGCGGCAGTGGAACTTGCGATCGTCCTCCATGGGCGAAAGCCCCTGGGCGATCTTGTCGCTCATGTTCCGGATGCACTTCGCCAGGTAGCGGTAATCGGCCTTGCCACCCAGGGAACAGGCCAGCACGATGGTCGCGCCCTCGATCATGGCCCGGGCGTGCATCAACTCCGAAGGACTTTCGCCAAGGGTGGAGGTCCGGGCGCCATTGTTCAGCAGCGCGGCGTTCACATAGATCCCGGAGCCCTGGCGGACCTCGATGCTGCCTTCGATTTCCAGGGCGATCAGGGCTTCGCGCAGCGACGGCCGGGAGACGCCCAGCAACAGCGCCAGGTCGCGCTCCGGCGGCAGGCGGGTACCGGCTTCGATGGCGCCCTCGCGGATATGCTGGCGCAGGCGATCCGCGATCTTCTGGTAGAGCTTTCTTTCGGTGGTGGCAGTGGGCAGCGTCATCGATGAAACCTGCATCTTCAAGGGCTTCAGTATCTCATGGGCTACCCGGTTCGGCGCCAGCGGCTCAGGGCAGGGCGGCCAGCTCGAATAGCGGGGTCGCCAGCTGCCATTTCTCCGATCCCGCCTCGGGCGAGGACAGCTGATAGCGCGCCATCAGGGTTTCCCATTCCTGGATCCTGGGATTGCGCTGTTCCAGCTCGTGCAGGCGGTCGAAGGAGAAGCCCGGCCCGGCTTCGAGCAGCATGGTCAGCCGACAGCCGAGGCGCCAGATGGTCATGTTGGCGACGCCGGCTTCGCGCAGATGGGCGATGACCTCGGGCCAGACCGCCGCGTGCTGGCGTTCGTATTCGGCGATGAGCGCGGGGTCGTCCCGCAGGTCCAGCAGCAGACAGTAGCGTGTCATGTTCTCGCTCCTCGGCCGGTGCTGGCCGATCAGACCCGTTCAGATTTCGACGATGGCTTTGACGACGCCGCGGGCCGGGTCCAGTAGCTCCGCGAAGCGGGTGGGGAGTTCGGCCAGTTGCAGGCGGTGGGTATTGAGTGCCGCGTCCGGGATCAGGCCCTCGCGCAGGCAGCGCTCGACATGCTGGAAATCCTCGGCGGTGGCGTTGCGACTGCCCAGCAGGGTGGTCTCGCGCTTGTGGAACTCGGGATCGGCGAAGCGGATGTGATCCTTGACCACCGAGATCAGCACATAGCTGCCGGCATGGGCGACGAATTCGAAACCCCGCTCGATGGCGCGGGCGTTGCCGGTGGCGTCGAACACCACGTCGAAGAAGTCGCTGTCGGTCAGCCGCGCCAGTTCGTCCTTGTCGCCTTCACCGACGGTGACCGTGGCCGCGACCTGCAGGTGCTGGCGACAGAATTCCAGGCGATCGGCGCGGGTGTCGAGGACGGTGACCTGCGCCCCGGCGATGCCGGCGAAGATCGCCGCCGCCATGCCGATGGGGCCGGCGCCCACCACCAGCACGCGCTGGGCCTGGCCCAGCCCCGAACGGCGCACGGCATGGGCGCCGATGGCGAGAAATTCCACCATGGCCGCCTGGTCGAGGGTGAGGCCCTCGGCCTTGAAGACGAAGCGGTCGGGCAGACTGAGGTACTCGGTCAGGGCGCCGTCGCGGTGCACGCCCAGGACCGCGATCCTGGTGCAGCAGTTGGTCTTGCCCTGGCGGCAGGCGATGCACTGGCCGCAGGACAGGTAGGGCACCACATAGACGATGTCCCCCGCCTGCAGGCGCCCGCTGTCGTCGGTTTCCTCGACGACGCCGGAAATCTCGTGGCCCATCACCCGTGGGTATTCCAGATAGGGCTGGTTGCCTTCGTAGATGTGCAGGTCGGTCCCGCAGACGCCGACCCGGCGAATGCGGATCAGGGTTTCGCCTGCGCCACGGGCGGGCTTGGGGGTATCGCGGGAGACCAGCAGGCCGGGTTTTTCACAGATGACGGTCAGCATAGGAAGACTCCGCATCGCTCGGGATGCACATTGGATTCATGGCGCGGCGCGCGCCGGGAATGGCAGTCAGCGTCCGGCGCCCGGGAGCGGGGCGGCAAGGGCTGTGCAATCTCATGCCGGGGCTCCTGCCACGGGGGCGTCGGCGTCCAGCAGGCCGCGCTGCTTGAGGGTGCTCCAGAATTCCGCCGGAATGGGCGTCTGCAGCCAGGCCAGGTTGCTGGCCACCTGCTCGGCGCTGCGCGCGCCGATGACCGCCGAGGCGACCGCCGGATGCGCCAGGGGAAATTGCAGGGCCGCGGCGGCCAGCGGGATCGCGAAATCGGCGCAGACAGCCTGCAGGGCCCGCACCTTGGCCACCACCGCTGACGGCGCGGCGCCATAGTCGAAGTGCTGGCCACCGGCGAGGATCCCGGAGTTGAACACCCCGCCGGCGACGATGGCGTGGCCCTGGGCCAGGCAGCGATCGAGCAGGGGTCTCAGGCTCTCCTGCTCCAGCAGGGTGTAGCGACCGGCCAGCAGGGTGCAGTCCAGCGGGCACTCGTCGAGGCTGTCGACCACGACCTCCCATTCGTTGACGCCCAGGCCGATGGCCTGGATCTGGCCTCCGCTGCGCAACTCCTCCAGCGCGCGGAAACCGCCGCCGCGGGTCAGCGCCTGCCAGTGCCGGTCATGCCGCTCGCCATGGGTGCGGCGGCCGATGTCGTGCACATAGAGGATGTCGATCCGCGTCAGCCCCAGTCGCTGCAGGCTGTCTTCATGGGACCTGAGGATGGCGTCGTAGCTGTAGTCGTAGACCGGCTTGAAGGGCAGTGGCCGGGCCCAGCCGTCGTCGTTGGCGCGCTCGCTGCCGTTGGGCGCGAGCAGCCGGCCCACCTTGCTGCTGAGCACGACTTCATCCCGCGGCAATTCGTCGAGAAAGGCCCCGAGGCGATGCTCCGAGCGGCCATAGCCATAGAAGGGCGCCGTATCGAAATAGCGGATGCCCTGCCGCCAGGCGCCGGCCAGGGTGTCGACGGCCTGCTGCAGGGGCATGTCCCGGTACAGTCCGCCCAGCTGGGAGCAGCCGAGTCCGAGCACCGGCAGGGCCAGCGGGCTTTTCGCCAGGGGACGCCGTTCGGAGAGATTCATCGCCAGGCCTCCGCTCAATAGAGCACGTTGCGTGCGTCAGGGCTGTCCAGGTTGGCCTTGTCGATGAGCAGGACGCCGGTGTCGATGAACTTGGGTACCTTCTGCTTCTCGATGACCTTGATCACCGTGGCGACCGATTCCAGGCCCATGCGATAGGAACTCTGCACCACGATGGCGTCCAGGGTGCCGTCGCGCACGAAGCTCTGCAGATCTTCGTTGCCGTCGAAGCCGATGGCCTGCAGCTTGCCGGCCTTGCCCGACTGGGCGATGGCCCGCGCCATGCCGACCGCGGTGGGTTCGTTGGCGCCGTAGATGCCCTTGAGGTCAGGATTGGAGGCCAGGACGTCGGTGGTCTGGTTGAGGGCGTTGGCCATCTGCGACTGGGAATAGAAGGGGCCCACCACGGTCAGCTGCGAATGCTGCTCCAGGTATTTGCGGAAGCCGCCGACCCGGCCCGTTTCCGAGCCGGTGCCCGGCACATAGGACATGATGGCGATCTTGCCGGTCTTGCCGACCTTCTCGATCATGCGCTGGGCGGACAGCTCGCCGGCCTTGTTGTTGTCGGTGGAGAGAAAGGACTGGTAGTAGGGCGCGCCGCTTTCCGCGACCGAGGAGTCGATCAGCACCACCGGGATATGGGCTTCCCAGGCCTGCTTGATGGCCGGCACCAGGGCGTCCGGGTCGGACGGCGCCAGCACGATGCCCGAGACGCCGCGGTTGACGGCATTGACCACCATGTTCACCTCGTCGGCGATCGCCGATTCCGAGGCCGGTCCCTGGAAGGTGACCTTGTAGCTGGTGTGTTGCTTGGCCGTCTCCTGCACGCCCTTCTGCACGTTCTGCCAGTAGTTGGAGTTGGCACTCTTGACGATGACGGCGATCTCGCCGTTACCGGCCAGCGCCAGGGAGGTCGCGGCGGAGAGGGCGACACCCAGGACCACTTTCTTGAAGTTTTTCATCGGTCGTTCCTTGTTGTTGTTATCGAGGGTTCACTTCTTGCGGTTGCGGAGCTGGTCGATACAGACGGTCAGCAGGATCACCAGGCCGATGATGATCTGCTGGGTGAAGCTGGAGACGCCGAGCATGTTGAGGCCGTTGCGCAGCACGCCGATGGTGAAGGCGCCGATCAGGGTGCCCGACACGCTGCCGATGCCGCCGGAGAGCGAGGTGCCGCCGATCACCGCGCTGGCGATGGCATCCAGTTCGTACATCACCCCTTCGTTCGGCTGGGCGGTGACCAGGCGCGACATCAGCACCGCGCCGGTCAGGCCGGCCAGCACGCCGGACAGTACATAGGTGAAGAGGGTGACCGCACGCACCTTGACCCCGGAGAGCCGGGCCGCTTCGGCGTTCGAGCCCACGGCATAGATGTGGCGGCCCAGGCGGGTGCGGCTGAGCACCAGCCACAGGGCGATGGCCAGGACGATCATGATGATTACCGGGTAGGGGATGCCCGGAAAGATCACGTTGGGAAAGCCGTCGTCGCCGATGCGTTCGATGCGGCCCAGGGTACCGTTGCCGAGCACGCCAAAGGCCGCGCCGAGGCCGGAGATGGGCTGGGCATCGGTCAGTCGCAGCGCCAGGCCGCGGGCCACCAGCATCATGCCCAGGGTGGCGATGAAGGGCGGCAGCTTGACCAGGGTCACGAACAGGCCGTTGATCGCACCGCAGATCCCGCCGACGATCAGGCCGACCAGGATGCCCACCTCGATGGACGCTCCGGCCTTGACCGCCATGGCGTTGGCCACGCCGGCCAGGGCCAGCACCGAGCCCACCGAGAGGTCGATGCCGCCGGTGATGATCACCGCCGTCGCACCGAGGCCGAGAAAGGCGATGGAGGTGACCTGCAAAGCCACGCTCATGCCGTTGCCCATGGTGAGGAAGGCACTGCTCATGGAGGAGAACACCGCGATCAGGGCCAGCAGGCTGACCAGGGCGCCAAACTTCTGCAGAAATTCTTTTTGTTTTTCGGTCATTTCTCTGTCTCGCTCGACACGCGTGGCGAGCTGCCGTCAGTGCGACGTGCAGCCGGAGGCGTAGTGCATGATCTGGTCCTGGGAGGTGGCCCGGGTCTCGACGTCACCGGTCAGGCGACCTTCGTGAAAGACCAGGATCCGATCGCTCATGCCGAGCAATTCCGGCAGCTCCGAACTGATCAGGACGACGCCGATGCCCTGGGCCGCCAGCTGGTCCATCATTTCGTAGATGGCGTACTTGGCGCCGACGTCGATGCCCCGGGTGGGCTCGTCGAAGAACATGATCCGGGCGTCCCGGAACAGCCATTTGCCGATGATGATCTTTTGCTGGTTGCCGCCCGAGAGGTAGCGGGTGACCTTGTCGATCGAGGGCGTGCGGATGTCCAGCCGCCGCACGTAGTCCTGGGCGACCCGCGCCTCCTCTTTGAAGCGGATGAAGCCCAGCGGCCCGCAGAGGGCATCCAGATTGGCCAGGGTCAGGTTGTGCGCCAGGGTCATCTTGACCGCCAGGCCGTCCTTCTTGCGGTCTTCGGACAGGTAGGCGATGCCCTGGTCGATGCCGTCGCGCGGACTGCGGATAGTGACCGCGCGGCCATTGATTTCCACTTGGCCTGCATCCAGCCGATCGGCGCCAAAGATCGCCCGGGCGATCTCGGTGCGCCCGGCGCCCATGAGGCCGGCGAAGCCGAGGATCTCACCGCGGCGCAATTCGAAGCTGATGTCCTGAAAGACCCCCTTGCGGCTCAGGCCTTGCGCCCGCAGCAGCACCTCGCCGGTGGGCGCCGAGGTGCGCGGCGGAAATTTCTCGTCGAGGGAGCGCCCGACCATGCCCGCCACTATGGCGTCGACACTGGTGTCGGCAAAGCGCTGGGTGGAGACGTAGCGACCGTCGCGCAGGATGGTCACCCGGTCGACGATGTGGCGCATCTCGTCCAGCCGGTGGGAGATGTAGAGCATGCCGACGCCGCGCGCCTTGAGGTCCTGGATGACCTTGAACAGCGCCTGGGTCTCGCTTTCGGTCAGCGAGGAGGTCGGTTCGTCGAGGATGAGCACCCGGGCGTCCAGCGACAGCGCCTTGGCGATCTCCACCATCTGCTGCTGGGCCACCGACAGCTTGGCCACCGGGGCGCGGGGGCTGATGGCCACGCCCAGGCGGGCCAGGCAGGCTTCGGTGTCCGCCTGCATCTTGCGTCTGTCGATCAGGCCGAAGCGCACCGGCTCGCGGGCCAGGAAGATGTTTTCCGCCACCGTGAGGTGGGGCACCAGGTTGAGTTCCTGGTGAATGATGGCGATGCCGACATGCTCGGCTTCCGACACGGACTTGAAGTGCCGCTCTTCGCCCAGGTAGCGGATCCGCCCCTCGTCCGGCGGCTGCTGGCCGCTGACGATC
Organism: Pseudomonas flavocrustae; assembly: GCF_029872515.1. Classification (NCBI taxonomy): domain Bacteria; kingdom Pseudomonadati; phylum Pseudomonadota; class Gammaproteobacteria; order Pseudomonadales; family Pseudomonadaceae; genus Pseudomonas; species Pseudomonas flavocrustae. The sequence goes on from NZ_JAPDIQ010000001.1 coordinate 889,538, forward strand.
TTCATCAGGGTGGACTTGCCGGCACCGTTCTCGCCGCAGATGGCGTGGACCTCACCCGGGTAGAGGCTGAGGCTGACGTCGTCGAGGGCCACGACGCCGGGAAAGCGCTTGGAAATGTTTTCGAGCGTCAGACAGGGCGCGGGCGCGGCCGGTACGGGGCCGCCACCTTCGCCGCGGGGCGATGGGGTATCCAGCATGGTGCTCTCTCTTTTTGTTGTTCTAGGGTCGTTGCCCTATGTGAGATCCATGGCAGGGAAAGCTACACCCCCGTTCGGATATCTGGCAAGACCAATTTGATTTTTTAGAATTGGTCTTGCCAGATTGGGGCCGGATTCGCACGTTGCTCGCAGGCCCGGCGGGGGCAGTCCTCACTCAGGCGGAGGCTTTCGCAACAGCGACGAGGCGTACGAGGCGGGAAAATGAAAACGGCCACAGGCAAGGCTGTGGCCGTCTTGATCGAGTGCCGTGGTCAGAGGCGCCGGTGGGACCGCCGGACTCGTCGCCTGCCGCTCTGGGCGAGGCGACCAGCGGACAGCACTGACGCCTTGCTCAGGCAGGAGCCGCGTCGGGCTTGAGTTCGAGGCGCTCGAAGCGGCGGGCGAGCACGGTGTAGGCGAAGATCCCCAGCACGCCATGGGCAGCAACGAACCAGAGCGCCAGGTCGAAGGAGCCGGTGCGGGCGAGCACCAGCCCGATCACCACCGGGGTGACGATACCCGCCAGATTGCCCAGGCCGTTGAAGACGCCACCGCTCAGACCCACCATGCTCTTCGGCGCCGTGTCGGACAGCACCGCCCAGCCGACGGCGGCCAGGCCCTTGCCAAAGAAGGCCAGCGCCATCAGCGCGATGACCGTGGCATTGGCCTCGGCGAAGTTGCAGAGCACCAGGGTGGTGGAGAGTGCCATGCCGGTCACGAAGGGGATCTTGCGGGCCAGCGAGGGGTGGGTTCCGCGGCGTATCAGGTAGTCAGACAGCATCCCGCCCAGCACGCCGCCGCTGAAGCCGCAGATGGCCGGCAGCGCCGCGACCCAGCCGGCCTCCATGATGGTCATGCCGCGGCCCTTGATCAGATAGATGGGAAACCAGGTGATGAAGAAGTAGGTGAGGGCGGTGATGCAGTACTGACCCAGGTAGATGCCCCACAGCGTCCGCTGAGTGAACAGTTGCATGATCTGCCGCCCCTTGGGTCTTTCCCGCTGGCTGATGCGCTGCTGCTCCAGATCGACCAGGGCGCCCCCGTCGCTCATGGTCGCCAGTTCCGCGGCGGTCAGGCGGGGATCGCTCAGCGGCTCGCGGTAATAGGCGAACCACACCAGGGTCAGCAGCAGGCCCAGGGAGCCCATCCAGAGAAAGACGTTCTCCCACCCGAGGGCGTGGGTCAGCCAGGCCATCAGCGGGGTGAACACCACCACCGCCATGTACTGGGCCGAGTTGAACAGGGCCGAGGCCGTGCCGCGCTCACGGGTGGGAAACCAGCAGGACACGATGCGGTTGTTGGCCGGGAAGGCGGGTGATTCCACCAGGCCGAGCATGAACCTCAGGCAGAACAGCGCGACCGCCGCCGAGGCGCCGGCGAAACCCAGGCCGCCTACCGTGCCCTGGAGCAGGGTGAACACTGACCACAGCAGCAGGCTGCAGCCATAGACCCGCCGTGCGCCGAAGCGATCCAGCAACCAGCCGCCAGGGATCTGGCCGAGGGCATAGGCCCAGGCGAAGGCCGAGAAGATCAGGCCCAGGGCCATGGGGTCGATGCCCAGCTCGGCGATCACCCCGGTACCGGCGATGGAAAGGGTCGCCCGGTCGGCATAGTTGATGACGGTGACCAGGAAGATCAGCGCCAGCACCGCGTAGCGATGGCGTCCGAGGGCGTTGGTAGCGGTAGTGGCGAGCGGCGAGGTGAGGGGCTTGCTGTGCATGTCTGGGGCGCCTCCGTGTTGTTATTGTGCAGGGCGACAGGCGGCTGCCTAGCCGACGGCGGCTTCGCTGGCGAAGCACTCGGCGAGGTGGCGCAGGACGATCTCGCCCATGGCCAGGCGGGTCTGCTCGGTCGCGCTGGCGTGGTGTGGTTGCAGCACGACGTTGTCGAGATCCAGCAGGGCCGGCGGGACGTGGGGCTCGTCGGCGAAGACGTCCAGGCCGGCGCCGGCGATGCGGCGTTCCTGCAGCGCCCGTACCAGGGCCGGTTCATCCACCAGCTTGCCGCGGGCGACGTTGATGAAATAGCCCTGGGGTCCCAGCGCCTCCAGCACCTCCGCGGTGATCAGCACCCGTTCCTGATCGGCCGAGGCGGCGAGGATCAGCGCATCGCTGTCCCGCGCCAGGGCAAGCAGATCCGGCTCGTGGCGATAGGGGAGCTGGAGCTGCGCCTGGGGATCGGCATAGGCGATCCGCATGTCGAAGGCCGTGGCGCGTCGGGCGATCGCCCGGCCCACCTGCCCCAGACCGATGATGCCCAGGCGGATGCCCGTCACCTTGCGCGCCAGCGCCTGTGCCGTCTGGCCCCACTGGCCCGCCCGGACCAGCCGCTCTCCCAGGCCGAGGTCGCGCAGGGTCATCAGCAGCAGCCCCAGCGCCATGTCGGCGACATCGTCGGTGAGGACCCCGGGTGTCGTGGTGACCCGGATGCCACGTCGCGCGGCTTCGTCCAGATCGACGGCGTCGGTCCCCACGCCGGCGACGGCCACGATCTCCAGCCTGGGCAGGCGATCCATCAGCGTCCTGGCGCAGCCCCTGGCGCCGCCGGTCACGACCCCGCGAATACGGGGGGCGACCTCGTCCAGCAGCGCCTCGGGATCTTCGGCGAGATCGAGTCGGTGAATCTCGTAGGCTGCCCGGAGTCTCGCATCGATGGGGGCGGGTACGGCCTGGGTAAGCAGCAATGCAGTCATGGTGGAGTCTGATCCTTTGCCGGATGTTGCCGCCGAGCATAGGAACTGCATCGATATACGTCTAACATAGATGCTGGATGGATTGATGCGCGGATTGAATCGTGGAATTACATCAGTTGCGCTGCTTCGTCGCCGTCGCCGAGGAGTTGCACTTCGGCCGTGCCGCCCGGCGGCTGTTCATGACCCAGCCGCCGTTGAGCCGGCAGATCCAGCTGCTGGAACGTGATCTCGGTGTCCAGTTGCTGGAGCGCTCCAACCGCCAGGTACGCCTCACCGCGGCGGGCGTCGGCTTCCTGCGCGACGCCCGGCACGTCCTGCTGTTCGCCGAGCGGGCGGGAGAGACCGCCCGCAGTCTGGCACGGGGCAGCAGCGGCCGGCTCAGCCTGGGCTTCACCGCCGTCGCGGGTTATCGCCTGATCCCCGAACTCGTGCGGCACCTCCAGGGCGCCCTGCCGGAAGTGGATCTCGTGCTGCAGGAACAGGTCACCACCGACCAGACCGAGACGCTGGCCGCGCAGATGATCGACGTGGGTTTTCTACGCCAGCTGGCGCCGCGCGGACCGCTGCGGGGAGAGCGGGTCTGGCGGGAGCCGCTGCTGCTCGCCTTGCCCCTTGGCCATCCGCTGGCGGCACAGCGGGCGGTGTCGGTGCGGGCGCTGGAACATCAGCCCTTCGTCATGTATTCGCCCGGCGAAGGTCGCTATTTCTACGACAGCATTGCCGGCCTCTTCGCCAGTACCGGTGTCCGGCCACGCTTCGTTCAGCACTTGGGCCAGACCCATTCCATCCTGGGCCTGGTCCGCGCCGGGGTTGGCGTCGCGTTGTTGCCGGCATCGGCGGCGCATCTGCACGTCGATCAGGTTTGCTTCCGTCCGCTGACGGACGCCGAACTCCACGCGGAGGTCTGGATGGCCTGGCGAGAAGACAACAGCAATCCCGCCTTGCCGCTCTTTCTGCATCAGGCGCGCCGCTACTTCATCCACGATCCGGAGGCCGAGGAGGCATCCTAGCGCACGGGCGCAGCCGCGCCGGCACGCGCCGGGCGGGCGTCGCGGAAGCTGACCAGAAAGGCCAGCAGCACGCCCAGGGAGAACACCGCCGGGAACAGCCAGATGCCCTGCCAGTCGTGGCCGGCGGCGCTGGCATAGTGATCCGAGACCATCCCGGCCACCCGGAAGCCGACCAGCATGCCCACGCCATAGGTGGCCAGGGTGATCAGGCCCTGGGCCGCACTCTTGTTCGCTTCGCCGGCCTTGGCGTCGGTATAGATCTGCCCGGACACGAAGAAAAAGTCGTAGCAGACCCCATGCAGGGCGATGCCGAGCAGCAGATAGGCGAGGGCGTCACCCTGGGCACCCAGGGCGAAGCAGCCATAGCGCACCGCCCAGGCCAGCATCCCCACCAGCAGGGTGCGCTTGAGGCCGAAGCGGCGGATGAACAGCGGCAGGAGCAGCATGAAGCCCACCTCGGACACCTGGCCGAGGGTCATCATGCCGGTGGGGTTGGCCACCCCCAGCTCGGCGAGAAAGAGGTTGGCGTTCTGGTAGTAGAAGGCCAGCGGAATGCAGATCAGCACCGAGGCGGCAAAGAACACCGCGAAGCTGCGGTCCTTGAGCAGGCGCAGGGCGTCCAGGCCGAGCATCGCGCCCAGTCCGCCGCGGGTGGCCGGCAGCGGCGCGGTGCGCGGCAGGCTGAAGCTGTAGAGGCCGAGGAGGAGGGAGGCCGCGGCGCCGAGCAGGAAGGTGTTGCGCAGGGCGCCGGCGGCGATGCCGCTGCGGCTGTCCCAGGCGAAGACGAAGCTGATCGCGAGGCCCGCGGCGATCCAGCCCAGGGTGCCCCAGACGCGGATCCTGGCGAACTGCCGGGCCGGATCGGCCAGGTGGCGGAAGGCCACGGAATTGGCCAGCGCCAGGGTCGGCATGTAGCAGAGCATGTAGGCCAGCACCAGCGGATAGAAGGTGGTGAAGTCGGCCGCCGCATAAAGTTGGTAGAGCAGCACCGCACCGGCCAGGTGCAGCAGGCCGAGGATGCGCTCGGCGTTGAAGTAGCGATCGGCGATCAGGCCGATCACGAAGGGCGCCAGGATCGCGCCCCAGGACTGGGTGGCGAAGGCCTGGCCGATCTGGCCGCCATTGGCGCCCAGGGTGTTGCCGAGAAAGGTCGCCAGGGTGACGAACCAGCTGCCCCAGATAAAGAACTGCAGGAACATCAGGGTGCTCAGGCGTAGCGAAAGTGCGTTCATCGTCGTTTCCTTGTTGTGGGTTATGTGACGAAAAAACGAGGGGGTCCTTACTCCAGGCCGAGCATTCGCCGATTGCGCGCCGGATCGGCCTCGCTGCCGGCGAAGTCGTCGAAGGCGCGGGTAGCCGGCTGGATCAGGTGCCGCTGGATGAAGGGCGCTCCTTCGGCCGCGCCCTGGGACGCGTCCTTGAGGCAGCACTCCCATTCCAGCACCGCCCAGCCGTCGAAGCCGTACTGGGTGAGCTTGCTGAAGATGGCGCCGAAATCGACCTGGCCGTCGCCCAGGGAACGGAAGCGCCCCGGCCGCTCGGCCCAGTCCTGGTAGCCGCCATAGACGCCGCTGCGCGCATCGGGACGGAATTCCGCGTCCTTGACGTGGAACATGCCGATGCGCGCGTGATAGCGGTCGATGAAGCCCAGGTAGTCCAGCTGCTGCAGGACGAAATGGCTGGGGTCATAGAGGATCCGCGCCCGGGGATGGTCGTCGACCGCCGCCAGGAAGCGCTCGAAGGTGGCGCCATCGTGCAGGTCCTCGCCAGGATGCAATTCGAAGCAGAGGTCGATGCCTTCTTCGCCGTAGACGTCGAGGATGGGGCGCCAGCGACGAGCCAGCTCGGCGAAGCCTTCGTCCACCAGACCCGCCGGCCGCTGCGGCCAGGGATAGACATAGGGCCAGAGCAGGGCGCCGGAAAAGCTCGCCACCGCCTTGAGACCGAGGCGGCGGCTGGCCTTGGCGGCCAGCTTGAGCTGCTTGACCGCCCAGGCCTGGCGCTCTTCCGGGCGGCCGCGCAGTGCCGGCGGGGCAAAGGCGTCGAAGGCCTCGCTGAAGGCCGGATGCACGGCGACCAGCTGTCCCTGCAGGTGGGTGGAGAGGTCGCTGATGGCCACTCCGGCGTCGGCGCACTGCCCGAGCAGTTCGTCGCAGTAGTCCTGGCTGGCGGCGGCGCGCTCCAGATTCGGGCACTGCCGGCCCAGCGTCGGCAGCTGGATGCCCCGGTAGCCGAGGTCCGCCGCCCAGCGCGCCAGGTTGGGCAGGGTGTCGAAAGGCGGCTGGTCATCGAGAAACTGGGCGAGAAAGATCGCCGGGCCCTTGAGGCCGGGACGAGCGTTGGCGGCCATGTTCAGGCTCCTGGGGTCGGTAAGGGGGTCCAGGCGCCCTGGCGCCGATGGCTGGCCAGGGCGGTTTCGATAAAGGCCAGCCCGCGCCAGCCCGTATGGATGCCAGGCAGGCCTGCCGCGGGATCGGCGGGATCGCGAATGGCCGCGGCCAGCTGGCGATAGAGATTGGCCAGGGCTTCGAGATAGCCCTCCGGGTGCCCGGCGGGCAGGCGCAGGCGCTGCTGGGTGCCGGCACTCAGCCAGGGCAGACCGAGGCCGGCGCGCAGGTCCTGCGGCGGTTGGTCGAGGCTGCGCTGTAGCAGGCTGTTGGGTTCCTGCTGCCGCCATTCCAGACTGCCGCGCTCACCGTAGAGGCGGATGCGCAGGCCATTTTCCTCGCCGATGCAGACCTGACTGGCCAACAGGCTGCCGCTGGCGCCCGCGGCGGTTTCGAACAGCACCATGACATCGTCGTCCAGCCGCCGACCGGGCAGGTGGCTGCGCAGCTGGGCACTGAGACGGGTGATGGGCTGGCCGCCGATGAATTCGGCGAGGCTGAAGGCATGGGTGCCGATGTCGCCCAGGCAACCGCCCGGGCCGGAGGCGGCCGGATCGTCGCGCCAGGCCGCCTGCCGATTGCCGGTGGCGGCCAGGTCCTGGGCGAGCCAGCCCTGGGGGTATTCCACATGGATCTTGCGCAGGGCGCCCAGCTCTCCGCGGGCGACCCGCTCGCGGGCCTCCCATACCAGCGGATAGCCGAGGTAGCTGTGGGCCAGGGCGTAGCGCAGGGGCAGGGCGGCCAGCGTGTCCGCCAGGCGCTGTACCTCGGCCAGCGAGATGCCTGCGGGTTTTTCCGAGAAGACGTGGAAGCCGGCGGTCAGGGCTGCCTGGGCGATGGGCACATGGAGGTCGTTGGGCGTGACGATCACCAGCAACTCGACCCGCTGCTCGGGGGGTAGCCGGGCTTCATCGGCCAGCAGGGTCTGCCAGGAGGCATGGACCCGCGCGGGCGCCAGACCGAGTTCCCGTCCAGTCGCGCCGTTGTTGGCGGGATCACGACTGAAGGTGCCGCAGACCAGTTCGAGCGCGCCATCCAGGGCGGCTGCGCGCCGGTGGGCCGCGCCGATGAAGGCGCCCGGGCCGCCCCCGATCATGCCGTAGCGGACCTTGCCGCCGGTTTCCGCCTGCATCCTCTTACCCTCGGTTTATTGTTGTGTTGAGTGTAACCGGTTACATCTGCGGTTATTTGGAGCCCGTGGCGGTCGTTAGTCAAGCGCCCGGCGGACGTACGGCTTGCCCGCACGCAGGGCTTTGCGCACAGTGACAACCTTTCCCACGCTCACCGAGGCCGCATGTCCAACATCCGCCGGGTCGCCGAACTGGCCGGGGTATCGGTCGCTACCGTGTCGCGCACCCTGAAGAATCCCGAGGTGGTGGCGCCAGCGACCCGCGAACGGGTGCAGGCCGCCGTGACCGCGGCCAACTACCGGCCCAACGGGATGGCGGTGCAGTTTCGCTCGCGCCGCACTGGCAACCTGGTGGTGCTGGTGCCGCTGATCGCCAACAGCTTCTTCGCCCGCGTTATCGCCGGGATCCAGCAGGCGGCCCAGGCGGCGGGGTACCGGGTGCTGCTGTGCGATACCGCGGGGGACGAGGCCCGCGAGCGCGAGTACGCCGAACTGGTCTATGCGCGGCAGGCGGATGGGGTGATCCAGTTGCGCGCCTTCGATCCCTTCGCCGGTGACCCTGACGCACCGCCGGTGGTGAATGCCTGCGAGGTGCTCGCCGAGCACACCTGGCCCAAGGTGCGGCTGGACAATCGCGCCGCCGCCCGCAGCCTGACCGAACACCTGCTGGCGCTCGGTCACAGACGCATCGCCCTGATCAAGGGGCCGGAAGACAGCCCGCTGACCCTGGAGCGCCTGGCCGGTTACCAGGAGGCGCTCACCCGGGCCGGCATCCCGCCGGACCCGGATCTGCTGCACCCGGGCGATTTCACCCTGGCCGCCGGCGCCGCCGCGACCAAGACGCTGCTGGCGCTACCGGAGCGGCCCACCGCGCTGTTCTGCTGCAGCGACGAGATGGCGATCGGCGCCCTGCAAAGCCTTCGCGGCGCGGGCCTGCGAGTGCCCGAGGACCTGTCGCTGGCGGGCTTCGACGACATCGCCTTCGCCGCGTACAGCGATCCCCCGCTGACCACCATCGCCCAACCGGCGGAGGCCTTCGGCCAGCGTGCCGTCGCCCTGCTGCTGGAGATCCTCAGCGGCGCGGCGCCCACCACCCGGGAGGTGGTGCTGCCCTTCGAACTGGTGGTGCGGGGGAGTACCGGGGTCTGCCGCGGCCGCTGACACTCGGGCGCGGCAGAGCCGGCTATCGTCGCTCGGGTTGTCCGGGATCGCGCCGGACAGTTCGTCGCCCTGGAACACTGCGGCCGCTGCCCGCTAATGCGGCTCGGTCGCCAGTCTTACGGCGACTTCCTCGACCAGCTGGATGGTTTCTGCCGTCAGGGCTTCAAATTGAAAGAGGATGTCCTGCAATTCCGGGCTGCCCATATCCACTTCGCGGAGCTGATCGATTCTCCGCGTCAGCAACCGGTGAATGTTCAACAGGCAATCGCGGTCGGGATTGTCGGGTATGGCGAGGCGGTTGCTCATCCTTGTCTCCGTGTTAACTGACCACCATGACCCTCGATATCGTCTGGCAAGCGGGTTTGTTGAGGTGGTTCGTCGCCGACGACGTGCGTCAGAATGCTGCTTCCAGGGGTTGACGCAGCACCGCGGATAGCCAGCGAACAAGGTGGTGGGTGCTAGTCACCCGTTCTGCGGAACCATCGTGAATGATTCGGCGAAACCCCAAGCCAGGCTCGACGTTGATAGCACCCAGACGGTGAAGGGTTCAGGGGCAGGACTTCTTCGATCGACGAACCAGCGCTTCGCGTCAGGCCTGGCAAACATCCGCTATCCGGGCTTTCAACAGATTCGCCAGCTCATCGAAGAGGATCTGCACCGAGCGCAGCGACAGATTGTCCGGGCGGGTCAGCAGCCAGATATCGGTGTCGCAACCGGGCAGCGCCGGACCCAGGCGCTCGACGCCGTCCAGACTGCTGATCATGAAGTCGGGGAGGGCGGCCACCCCGAGACCGGCGCCGACCAGGCTGCCGACCGAGGACATGCTGCTGCAGCGATAGCGCGGAGTGAGGCTGGGGTAGGCCTGGCGCAGCCAGGTGACCGAGACGTGATCGGCCAGGGAATCGTCCGGGGCGATCCAGGGCAGTTCGGTGGCCAGCTGGCCGTAACCGGCGCGATAGCGCTCGTGGCCGCAGACGAAGTAGGAACTGCGACCGAGCCGCCGGCCGATCAGGTGTTCCGGCGGGGCGTTGGACAGGCGCAGGGCGATGTCCGCATCCCGCCGGCTCAGGCTGGCGAAGGTGTTGGAGGTGGCGACTTCCAGGGCGACCGCCGGATAGCGCGGCATGAGCTCGGCGAGCCCCGGCAGGAGCAGGCTGCGCAGCACGGCATCGGTGCAGGTCAGACGGACCGTGCCGCTGATGACGTTCTCGCCCTGGGTGAGGGCGATGCGTGCTGCCTCCAGCGCCTGTTCGGCGCGCTCGGCCTGTTCGGCGAGGGCCTTGGCGCTCTGGGTCGGGGTGTAGCCGCGGCGGGTCTTGTCGAACAGCGCCACCTGCAGATTGGCTTCGAGCTTGCGGATGGCGCGAAAGACCGTGGAGACGTCCACCTGCAACTGCTCGGCAGCCCTGGCCAGGGTCCGGCCGCGCACCAGGGCGAGGATCAGCTTGAGATCGGCATGGCCTATCTGATATTGCATCCGTGCATTCTTCCTTTGCCGATTCGCCGATATGGGTTGCGCTCATGCCAATTTATACTGGCCCAGCCCGTCGAGGGCAATCAGGTGGAAGGGCGGACCTTGGCAAAGAGGGTCGGCGCCTGCAGCAACCACCGCCCACAGCCACGCTGCCAGACCCGCACGAGCAAGCACAACCAAGCGGGCCAGCGTCAAGGATGCCTCCCATGAATTCGATATCCCCCCGCGTCGTCCAGCTCACCGAAGCCAACGGCTTTCTCAAGGAGCACCCGGAAATCCAGTACGTCGATCTGTTGATCACCGACATGAACGGCGTCATCCGGGGCAAGCGCGTCGAGCGGGCCAGTCTGTCCAAGGTCTATGAGCGCGGCATCAACCTGCCGGCCTCGCTGTTCGCCCTGGACATCAACGGCTCCACGGTGGAAAGCACCGGCCTGGGCCTGCACATCGGCGATGCCGATCGCACCTGCTTTCCCATCCCCGGCACCCTGAGCTACGAGCCCTGGCAGAAGCGCCCGACCGCGCAACTGCTGATGACCATGCACGAGCAGGACGGCTCGCCGTTCTTCGCCGATCCGCGCGAGGTGCTGCGGCGGGTGGTGAAGAAGTTCGACGACCTGGGCCTGACCATCTGCGCCGCCTTCGAACTGGAGTTCTACCTGATCGACCAGGAGAACGTGAACGGCCGGCCGCAGCCGCCGCGCTCGCCGATCTCCGGCAAACGACCGGTCTCCACCCAGGTCTATCTGATCGATGACCTGGACGAGTATGTGGATTGCCTGCAGGACATGCTCGAAGGCGCCAAGGAGCAGGGGCTGCCGGCCGATGCCATCGTCAAGGAATCCGCGCCGGCGCAATTCGAGGTCAACCTGCATCACGTCGAAGACGCCATCAAGGCCTGCGACCATGCGGTGCTGCTGAAGCGGCTGATCAAGAACATCGCCTACGACCATGAGATGGATTCCACCTTCATGGCCAAGCCCTATCCCGGCCAGGCCGGCAACGGTCTGCACGTACACATCTCGCTGCTGGACAAGCAGACCGGGCAGAATATTTTCGCCACCTATGATCCCGAGCGCCATGCGCCGCTGCGCCATGCCATCGCCGGCATCCTGGAAACCCTGCCGGCGTCGATGGCCTTCCTCTGTCCGAACGTCAATTCCTACCGCCGCTTCGGTGCCCAGTTCTATGTGCCCAACGCCCCGAGCTGGGGCCTGGACAACCGTACCGTGGCGGTGCGTGTGCCCACTGGCAGTAGCGAGGCGATCCGCATCGAGCACCGCGTCGCCGGGGCCGATGCCAATCCCTATCTGATGATGGCCTCGATCCTCGCCGGCATTCATCACGGCATGACCCAGGGCCTGGAGCCCTGCGCTCCGGTCAGCGGCAACTCCTACGAACAGCTCGAACAGAGCCTGCCGAACAACCTGCGCGATGCCTTGCGCCGGCTGGACGACAGCGCGGTGATGAATCAGTACATCAGCCCCGAGTACATCGACATCTTCGTCGCCTGCAAGGAGGCCGAGCTGGAGGAGTTCGAGACCACCATCTCCGATCTCGAATACAACTGGTATCTGCATACCGTCTAGGAGGCGTGATCATGACCGTGCTGACGCAACAGGACTGGGAGCAACGCACCCAGGCATTGACCGTCGAAGCCCGTGCCTTCATTGACGGCCGCTACCAGGCCGCCCTGGGCGGTGCGACCTTCGACGACCTGAGTCCGGTGGATGGTCGCCACCTGGCGCGGGTGGCCAGTTGCATGGCCGAGGATGCCGAACTGGCCGTACGAGCTGCCCGGGAGAGTTTCGCCCGGGGCGACTGGGCACATCAGGCGCCGGCGCAGCGCAAGCGGGTGCTGATCGCCTTCGCCGAGCTACTGCTGGCCCATGCCGAGGAGCTGGTCCTGCTGGAAACCCTCGACATGGGCAAGCCGATCAGCGACTCGCTTGCCATCGACGTGCCGGCGGCAGCCAACGCCCTGCGCTGGAGCGCCGAGGCCATTGACAAGGTCTATGACGAGGTGGCGCCCACCCCGCGCGACCAGCTGGGCCTGGTGACCCGCGAACCGGTAGGCGTGGTCGCGGCCATCGTGCCCTGGAATTTCCCCCTGATGATGGCTTGCTGGAAGCTCGGGCCGGCGCTGGCCACCGGCAATTCGGTGATCCTCAAGCCGTCCGAGAAATCGCCGCTGACCGCCATCCGTATCGCCGCCCTGGCGCTGGAGGCCGGCATCCCGGCGGGGGTGTTCAACGTGCTGCCCGGCTACGGTCACACCGTCGGCCAGGCGCTGGCGCTGCATCCGGACGTCGACACCCTGGTCTTTACCGGTTCCACCCGCATCGCCAAGCAGCTGCTGGTCTATGCCGGCGAGTCGAACATGAAGCGCGTCTGGCTGGAGGCGGGCGGCAAGAGTCCCAACATCGTCTTTGCCGACGCCCCGGACCTGAGGGCAGCGGCCGAAGCGGCCGCGGCAGCCATCGCCTTCAATCAGGGCGAGGTGTGCATCGCCGGGTCGCGGCTGCTGGTCGAGCGCTCGATTAAGGCGCGCTTCCTGGCACTGGTGGCGGAGGCGCTGCAGGCGTGGGCGCCGGGTCATGCCCTGAATCCCGACACCCGCGTCGGCGCCCTGGTGGACGAGGGCCATCTGCGCACCGTGCTGGGCTTCATCGAAGCCGGCCGCGCCGAGGGTGCGCGACTGGTGAGCGGCGGCGCGCGGGCCCTGAGCGAAACCGGCGGCAGCTACGTGACCCCGACCATCTTCGACGGGGTGGACAATGCCATGCGCATCGCCCGGGAAGAGATCTTCGGCCCGGTGCTCGCGGTGATCGACTTCGATGACGAAGAAGAGGCCGTGCGCATTGCCAACGACACCCCCTATGGGCTGGCCGCCGCCGTCTGGACCAGTAACCTTTCCCGCGCCCATCGCGTGGCCCGCGCCTTGCGTGCGGGCAGTGTCTGGGTCAACCAGTATGATGGCGGCGACATGACGGCGCCCTTCGGTGGCTTCAAGCAATCCGGCAACGGACGCGACAAGTCGCTGCACGCCTTCGACAAATACACCGAACTCAAGGCGACCTGGATCAAGCTCTGAACAGGCGCGGCGGCCCGGGCGTTCGCGCCGGAGCCGCAGGCAGAGGACTCTCACCATGCAACAACACGTCGACAGTTACTACGCGGCTTCGCGCAACCTCCACACCGAATACCCGGCGCTGCAAGACAGTGTCGACAGCGACGTCTGCGTCATCGGCGCCGGTTACACCGGGCTTTCCACCGCGCTGTTCCTGCTGGAGCACGGCTTCAGCGTGACGGTGCTGGAAGCGGCGCGGGTCGGCTTCGGCGCCTCCGGGCGCAATGGCGGCCAGATCGTCAACAGCTACAGCCGCGACATCGATACCATCGAGCGCCAGTTGCCGCCCAGGCAGGCGCAACTGCTGGGCGAGATGGCCTTCGAAGGCGGGCGCATCATTCGCGAGCGCATCGCCCGCTACGACATCCAGTGCGATCTCAAGGACGGCGGCGTGTTCGCCGCCCTGACCGGCAAGCAGCTCGGTCACCTGGAAGCCCAGCAGAAGCTCTGGGAGCGCTACGGCCATACCCAGTTGCAACTGCTCGACAAGGCCGCCATCGGCAAGGTGGTCGGAACCGATCGCTATCTGGGCGGCTTGCTGGACATGAGCGGCGGCCATATCCATCCGCTCAACCTGGCCCTGGGCGAGGCGGCGGCCGTGGCGTCCCTGGGCGGCAAGATTTACGAGCAGAGCGCGGCAGTCCGTATCGACCGTGGCGCCAATCCGGTGGTGCATACCGCCAATGGCCAGGTGAAGGCGCGCTTCGTGGTGGTGGCCGGCAACGCCTACCTGGGCGGACTGGTGCCGGAGCTGGCCGCCAAGTCCATGCCCTGCGGCACCCAGGTGCTCACCACCGAGCCGCTGTCCGAGGACATGGCGCGTAGCCTGCTGCCCCAGGACTATTGCGTGGAGGACTGCAACTACCTGCTCGACTACTTCCGCCTCAGCGCCGATCGCCGGCTGATCTACGGCGGTGGCGTGGTCTATGGCGCGCGAGATCCGGCGGACATCGAGGCGATCATCCGGCCGAAGATGCTGCAGACCTTCCCGCAGCTCAAGGGCGTGAAGATCGACTTCACCTGGACCGGCAACTTCCTGCTGACGCTGTCGCGCCTGCCCCAGGTGGGCCGCCTCGGCGACAACATCTACTACTCCCAGGGCTGCAGCGGTCACGGCGTCACCTATACCCACCTGGCGGGCAAGGTGCTGGCCGAGGCCCTGCGCGGCCAGGCCGAGCGCTTCGATGCCTTCGCCGGCCTGCCGCACTATCCCTTCCCGGGCGGGCAGCTCCTGCGCGTGCCCTTCACCGCACTGGGCGCGACCTACTACCAGCTGCGCGATCGCCTCGGTATCTGACCCTGTCCGCCCGCCGCGTACCGGCGGGTTCTCTGGAGATAAGCCATGTCCCCTATGCCCCTGATCGGCGTGACGGCGTGCCGGCAGACGCTCGGCAAATACGATTCCCATACCGTTGGCGACAAGTACGTCGAGGCGGCGGGTCATGCCGGTGTGCCGGTGGTGCTGCCGGCGCGCAGCGTGCCGAGCGACCCGCAGGCGCTGCTGGCGCACCTGGACGGCCTGCTGTTCACCGGCTCGCCTTCCAACGTCGAGCCCCATCACTACCAGGGATCGGCGAGTCTCGCCGGCACCCAGCACGATGCCGCCCGCGACGCCTACACCCTGCCGCTGCTGCGCCTGGCCATCGACCGCGGCATCCCGGTGTTCTGCATCTGCCGCGGCTTCCAGGAGCTGAACGTGGCCCTCGGCGGCAGCCTGCACCAGCGGGTGCAGGACCTGCCCGGGCATGACGACCATCGCGAGCCCCAGAGCGAGCTGCTCGCCGAGCAGTACGCGCCCACCCATCCGGTCGCGGTGCCGCCCGGTGGGGTGTTCGAACGCCTCGGCCTGCCGGCCAGCTTCCAGGTGAATTCGCTGCACAGCCAGGGCATCGCGCGCCTGGCGCCCGGGCTGCGTATCGAGGCCCAGGCGCCGGATGGCCTGGTGGAAGGGGTCTCCCTGGCCGACGCCCCGGGCTTCGTCGTCGGCGTGCAGTGGCATCCCGAGTGGAATTTCCGCGACAACCCCGAATCCCTGGCGCTGTTGGACGCCTTTCGCGACGCCTGCCAGCGCCATGCCGCCGCGCGCTAGGCACCTTGCCGCCTACGCCGGACTCTGAATAACAATTCCAACCGCAGGGCAGAGACCTATGACTGAACAGCGCAAGGGCACGCCGGCCGGCGGCTCGGATACCGCCGGGCCGGCAGCCCTGGCCGATCCGTCCGCCAAGGGCCTGGCTGCCGGCTCCCTGGGTTTGCTCGCCTGCGTGGTGCTGGGCATTTCCACCATTGCCCCCGTCTACACCCTGACCGGTGCCCTGGGGCCCACCGTGCGCGAGGTGGGCGTCTATCTGCCCGCCGTCTTCATCGTCGGTTTCCTGCCGATGCTGCTGGTGGCCCTGGGGTATCGCGAGCTGAACGCCGTCGATCCGGACAGCGGCACCTCCTTTACCTGGTCCACCCGCGCCTTCGGACCCATGATCGGCTGGATCGGTGGCTGGGGGCTGGTGACGGCCACCACCATCGTCCTCTCCAACCTCGCTGGCGTGGCGGTGGACTTCTTCTACCTGTTCCTCGCCCAGCTCAGCGGGCGGGCGGAGTTGGCCACGCTGTCGCAGCACCTGCTGGTGAACATCGTCACCTGCTGCGTGTTCATCGCCATCGCGGTCTGGATCAGCTGCCGCGGCATCGGCATGACCATGAGCGTCCAGTACGGTCTGGTCGCCCTGCAGCTGCTGGTGCTGATCGGCTTTTCCCTGGCGGCCTTCAGCGCCGCGCCGGAGGCGGCGCCGGTGGTCTTCCACCCGGAATGGTTCAATCCCTTCAACGTCGAATCCTTTTCCGCCTTCGCCGCGGGGCTGTCGCTGTCGATCTTCATCTTCTGGGGCTGGGATGTCTGCCTCACGGTGAGCGAAGAGTCGGTGGGCAGCCAGAAGGTGCCAGGGCGGGCGGCCACGGTCACGGTGCTCTTGATCCTGCTGCTGTACCTCTTCACCGCCGCGGCGACCCTGCAATTCGCCGGCATCAGCGAAGCCGGCCTGGGCCTGGGCAATCCGGAGATCCAGGAAAACGTCTTCGCCCACCTGGCCGGACCGGTGATGGGGCCGCTGGCGATCCTGATGTCCATCGCGGTGCTGGCCAGTACCGCCGCCTCGCTGCAGTCCACCTTCATCTCCCCGGCCCGCACCCTGCTGGCGATGGGGTACTACGGCGCGGTGTCGCGGCGCTTCGCCCACATCTGCCCGAGATCGCGCACGCCGCGCTATGCCACCGTTGCCGCCGGCATCGCCACCGGCGGCTTCTATGTGGTCATGCGCATCCTCAGCGACAACGTCCTGGCCGACACCATCACCGCCCTGGGCATGATGATCTGCTTCTACTACTCGCTGACCGCCTACGCCTGCGTCTGGTATTTCCGCCGCAGCCTGTTCGCCAGCCTGCGCCATGCACTGCTGCGCGGCCTCTGTCCGCTGCTCGGCGCCCTCATCCTTTCGGTGATCTTCTGGCAGACCGCCCTCGCCAGCCTCTCGCCGGACTTCGGCAGCGGCTCCCACCTCGGCGGCATCGGCCTGGTGTTCATCATCGCCGTGGTGATCCTGGGGCTGGGTCTGGCGCTGATGCTGTTCGCCCGCTGGCGTGCGCCGGCGTTTTTCCAGGGCGAGACCCTGGAGGCACTGCCGCACCAGGGCTGAATGGGGGCGGGCAGGGCGCCCGTCCCAAGGCTCAGTGACCCATGACCGCTGAACCGCTCGCCCGGGTGCCGGCGGGAAAGCCGTGGCGCCGGGCACTGGTGGCGATGGCCAGGGCGCCCAGGGCCAGCGCCACCACGGCCCAGCTCAGGGCCTGGGGGCCGATGCCTTCCAGCAACAGCCCGCCGAGGATGCCGCCCCCGGCGATGGCACTGTTCCAGGTCACCACGTTCATCGCCAGGGCCGCATCGGCACCACTCCCCGCGGTATCCGCCAAGGCGGTTTGCAGCAGGGTGGCCGCGCCGCCAAAGGTCAGGCCCCAACCGAAGACGCCCAGGTACTGCAGCAGCGCCGAGTCACGATTGAGCCCCAGCAGCAGCGCGATCGCGGCGAAGCCGGCAAGACTCACCAGCACGGCCCGCCGCAGGCTGTGATCGACGATCCGCCCGGTGATCCAGATCCCCGCCAGCGAGGCCACCCCGAAGGTCAGCAGCACCCGGTCGACCTGATCGCCCAGGCCGGCCTGGGCGACGAAGGGCGCGATATAGGTGTAGAGCAGGTTGTGGGCCAGCATCCAGGTAAAGACCACGCCGAGGATGGCGCGAATGCCGGGCGTGGCGAACACCTCGCGCAGTGGCAGGCGCTGGCCTTCGGTCTGCCCCGGATAGTCGGGCACCTTGGCCAGGACCCAGACGATCAGGCCCAGGGTGAGGGCGGACATGCAGGCGAAGGCCAGCCGCCAACCCAGCAGACCACCGAGCCAGGTCCCCAGGGGCACGCCCAGGGACAGGGCGACCGGTGTGCCGATCATGGCGATGGCCATCGCCCGGCCTTGCAGGCGCGGCACTACCAGACGCCGGGCATAGCCGGCCAGCAGACTCCAGGCCAGGCCGGCCGCGGCTCCGGCGGCGAAGCGGGCGCCCAGGGTCAGCGCATAGCTGGAGGAGAGGGCGGTGAGGGTGTTGAACAGCAGAAAGCCCAGGATGGTCGCCAGCAGCACCCGGCGGCGGCGCCAGCGCGCCGTTGCCAGGGTGAGGGGGATGGCGGCGGTCAGCGAGCCGGCGGCATAGGCGGTCACCGTCTGCCCGGCCAGGGCAGGGGAAACCTGGAGCCCCTGGGCGATCTCGGGGAGCAGGCCGGCTGGCAGGGTCTCGGTCATGATGCAGATGAAACCGGTCATGGCCAGCGCCAGCAGCGCGGCGACTGGCAGGCGTTCAGGATCGGAGGTCGCGGTCACGGGTAGGCTCCTTAGATATGTATCGATCGGTACATATCTAAGCAGCAGATGCTCTGGCTGGTCAATTAATTCTGTATCGTCTAGTATAAAAATCGAATCTGACGAGGAGTATGGCTGTGGCTCAGCTAGGGCGTCCGCGGTCCTTCGACCGGACCCAGGCAATCGATGACGCGCTGCTGCTGTTCTGGCGCTATGGCTATGAGGCGACCTCCCTGAGTCGGCTCAAGGCGGCAATCGGCGGCGGTATCACCGCGCCCAGCTTCTATGCGGCCTTCGGTTCGAAGGAGGCGCTGTTCAAGGAGGTGGTCGCCCGCTACATGGAAACCCATGGCCGGGTGAACGATCCGCTGTTCGACGAGACCCTGGCCCCGCGAGAGGCGATCGCCGCGGCCCTGTCGCGCTCCGCGCGGATGCAATGCGATGAGCGCCTGCCCAAGGGTTGCCTGGTGGCGCTCGGCACCCTGGGCTCCTATGCGGATGAAGACTCCAGCCTGCCGCTGCCCCTGCGCGAGGCCCGCGCCCGGATCCGCGCCGGTCTGCTGGCCTGCGTCGGGCGCGGTATCGCCCGCGGCGACCTTGCGCAAGGCACCGACGCTCATGCCCTGGCGACGCTGTTCGAAGGCTTTCTGCTGGGCATCTCACCCATGGCGCGGGATGGCGTGGCATTGCCGGTCATCGAGGGCGCCATCGCAATGGCGATGACGCTGTGGGACGGCCAGCGGTCTTGATCGCACGGGCATGTCGTCAGGGGGCCTGTCGTTCACCGGTGGGCGCGGCGGGCGAGAGGTCTGCCAGCGCGATGCGGTCGATGACGTCCTGATAGGGGACGAGATCGAGAAAGGCCTCGACCTGGGTCGCCCGTTCCCCGGCCATCTTGAAGATCCAGACGTATTCGTTGCGATAGGGCGCGCCATCGCGCGCCGTGGCCGTACCCATCCAGCGCACCACGACCTGGTCTTCGCTCGCCCAGATACCCTGGACCCGAGGCACGATGGGCGTGGCCAGGCGCTGCGCGAAGGGGCGTACGGCGCGCCGCAGAAAGTCCTCGCGACCGTGGTAGGTGCCCGCCGCCGGCCCGCTGCCCTGGATGGTCCAGACCACCGTGGGTGAGAGCAGGTCGTCGAAGAGACTGCCACGGCCCGCGCTCCAGTTCGCGAAGGCCCGCTCGACCAGGCGCTGGTTGCGTTCAGGGGTGGCTTCGGCGGCTGCGACACCGCTCCAGGGACCACTCAGGACGGTGAGCGACAGCAGCAGGCTGCTGGCAAGACGCTTGGCTGGATTCATGGCGGTACGCTCGCAAAGGACGGGATGAGGTAGGCAGCGGCGCCGCCAAAACGGCACCCGCCCGAAACCCACCTTAGGCCGCTGGCGGCGGCCGCATAACCGGCGCGCGACTGGACACTCCGGTTAGCGCGCCTTGACGCCAGAGGTCACGAGTCGGTTCCGGCCGCCGGATGAAGCCGGGCGGTCAGCGTCCACGCCATCTCCGCTCACCCCACCAGCGGTGGCGTCCGCGGTGGTATTTGACGCTTGGAGCCGGTTGCCTCATAGGCGGCGGCCAGGCGGAGCAGGTTGGTGTCGTCATAGGCGCGACCGGCGAAGGTCAGGCCCACCGGCATGCCGATGTCGGCCATCACGCCCATCGGCACGGTCACGGTCGGTACGCCCAGGTGGCGGATGGCGAGGTTGCCGTTGGCTACCCAGACGCCATTGCTCCAGGCGATGTCGGCCGAGGCCGGGTTGATCTCGGCATCCGCCGGCGCCACGTCGGCCACGGTGGGAAAGAGCACGGCGTCCAGGCCCTGGGCCTGCAGCCAGTCTTCCAGGTCCAGCTGGCGTGTCCGTTCCAGGCCGCGCAGGCCGTCGGGGAGGCTGGTGATCTGCTCCAGGGTCTTGAGGCCCCGTTCGGCCATGCGCACGTATTCGGCCATGCCGGCGGCCAGGTCGCCTTCCCGATTGGGCAGGGTGCCGGGCTCGTGGGGAAAGATCAGCTCGCCTTCGACGTCCACCAGGCGATTGAGCCTGGGATCGTTGTTGTCGCGCAGGAAGGTGTCGAAGCCCCAGGCGGACAGGTCCCAGAGTTCGTCATGAAGAAACTCGCTGGGGACGATCCCGCGGTTGAACACCGTGGGCGCGCCGGGGCGGTCGCCTTCGCAATTGGAGACCAGCGGGAAGTCCACCTCGATCACGCTGGCGCCGGCGGCTTCCAGCGCCGCGCGGGCCTGTTCCCAGAGGGCAATGACCGAGTCGCGGGTCTGGATGCGCTGACCGGTGGGACCGCCGATGCCGGGATGCTCGCTGGTGCCGGCGTCCGGGTCCTGGTTGATGAACATGCGCGGCACGCCCAGGCGCTTGCCGGCCAGGGCATTGGGACCGGCCGCCAGGGCCGGATAGGACGCCGGGCGTACCGCCGAGGCCGGCGGCAGCGGCACCCAGGGTTGCAGGCGCCAGAGGTCGCCGGAGGTGTCGGGATCGTCCGCCACCACCACGTCGAGCACTTCCAGCAGATCGGCCATGGTGCGGGCATAGGGCACCACCACGTCCATGGTCGGTGTCAGCGGCCAGTTGCCACGCACCGAGATGACCCCGCGCGAGGGGGTGTAGGCGCACAGGCCGTTGTTGGACGCGGGGCCGCGCCCGCTGGACCAGGTCTCCTCGGCCAGGCCGAAGGCGGCGAAGCTGGCCGCGGTGGCGGTGCCGGCGCCATTGGAGGAGCCGGAGGCGAAGGGTGCGGTCAGGTAGCCGGCGTTGTAAGGACTTTCCGCGCGGCCATAGACGCCGCGCTGCATGCCGCCGTTGGCCATGGGCGGCATGTTGGTCTTGCCCAGGCAGATGGCGCCGGCGGCGCGCAGCCGTTCGACGGTGAAGGCGTCGCGCTGGGCGACCAGGTCCTTGAAGGCCGGACTGCCGGAGGCGGCAGTGAGGCCCTTGACCAGGTAGCTGTCCTTGGCGGTGTAGGGGATGCCGTCCAGCGGTCCCAGGGTCTCGCCGCGGGCGCGGCGACGGTCGGACGCGGCGGCTTCGGCCAGGGCCTCGGGGTTGCGCACCACCACGGCGTTGAGCGCCGTGGCGCTGGCGGGCGGGTCGTAGGCGTCGATCCGGGCCAGGTAGGCCTCGACCAGTTGCACCGCAGTGGTCTGGCCGGTTTCGAGTGCGCGACGCAACTCGGCGATGGAGCGTTCGGTAACTTCGATCATGGTGGGTCGCCGTTGAGGATTCCGCGGTCCGGGGGCGGCGGCTGCCAGAGCTCCCGGGAGAAAAAAAAGCACCGGTGCAGTGTACACCCGAAGCCTGCCGGCTTCTGATTGCGCCCGCGCATGGAGGCCTTGCCGGATCGCCCATGCAGGTTGGCCTGGCGACCTCTATCCTTGGCCTGAATTGAACCTCTTCGCCATGCCTGGCGGCGATCGGCAACCGGAGTCGAGCATGTTGAAACGCCTGAGCAACGAGCGCACGGTGCTGCGCTTTTCCATTGCCGTCACGGTGCTGCTGGCGGTCGTGGGTATCGCCTTCGGAGTGCTGTCCGGCTCCTATGCCATCGTCTTCGACGGCTTCTATTCACTGACCGACGCCTTCATGAGCGGCGTGGCGCTGCTGGTGGCCATGCTGATCCACCGGCATGCGCAGGAACCGGAGGGCGATCGGCGGCTGGCCGAGCGCTTCAACATGGGTTTCTGGCACCTCGAACCCATGGTCCTGGCCCTGAACGGCAGCGTGCTGTGCATCGTGGCCTGTTATGCGCTGGTCAACTCGATCATCAGCCTGATGAGTGGCGGCAAGGCCCTGGCGTTCGGCATGGCGCTGCTCTATGCGCTGGTCGCGGCCCTGAGCTGCTTCGGTTTCGCCGCCCTCGTGCACCGGCTGAACCGCGACATCCAGTCGGACTTCCTCAGGCTCGACATCAAGAGCTGGATCATGTCGGGCAGCATCTCGGCCGCCCTGGTGGTGGCCTTCCTGGTCGGCGCCCTGGCCCAGGGGACGGCCTATGCCTGGATCACGCCCTACATCGATCCCCTGGTGCTGTCGATCATCTGCGTGCTGATCATTCCGATACCGCTGAAGCTGGTCTGGCAGGCCTTCAGCGAGATCCTCATGGTGACCCCGCCGGCGCTCAAGCAGCAGGTCGATGAAGTCGCCCGGGGCATGGTCACGCGCTTCGGCTTTCTCGACTATCGCGCCTATGTGGCCAAGGTCGGACGGGCGCGGCAGATCGAGCTGTACTTCATCGTGCCCCTGGGGTGGCCGGCCAAGACCCTGGACGAATGGGACGCCATCCGTGACCAGATCGGCGAGGCCATCGGCGGCGAGGGGCCGGACCGCTGGCTGACCATCGCCTTCACCACCGATCCGGCTTGGTCGCGCTAGCCATGTACTGCTAGCGCGCTGTGCAGAGGCGTTCGACGTCCGCGGCCAGTTGCTGGAGGATGACGCGGTCTTCGGCCTGCCCGAGTGTGGCCTCGGCCCGGGCCAATGCCAGGCGTGAATGCCGCAGGCATTCGCGCCTGATCCGCGCATCACCCTGGACCGCCAGGCGCGCGAGGGCTTTCTGCAGGCGCATGCCCACTTCCACCAGCGGCGCCGCATCGCGCCCCACCGGCAGGAAGAAGTCGTCGAACAGATCGTCCAGCGACAGGTCCGGCACTTCGATCCGCGGATAGCGGGGCTCGACCGGCTCGCGTCTTTCGGTGAGGGCGGTCAGCAGGCGTTGCGCGCGACCGAGGATGGCGATGGCGGTACCCGAGTCGCTGCGGGAGGGCACCAGTGCCCCGGTGGCGATCTCGCCCAGTACCGTCAGGCCGAAGCGCGGATCCTGGTCGTGTACCCGGCGGGCATCCAGGGTGAAGGCGGCGCGCAGGCGCTCGTCCTTTTCCGCAGGCAAGCCCTCGACCCAGAGCAACGGCTGCGCCGGATCGAGGAAGGCCCCGGGCAGGGCGGCCAGGCGCAGGCGACCCTGGTCGCCGCAGAGGTCCGCCAGCAGCGGCATGTCCACCCGTTGCAGATAACCGGTGCGGTCGGCCATGACCGGGCGGCCACTGGCGGGCTCATCGACGGGCGCCGCCACCCCGCCCAGGTAGGGGTGGGTCAGCCAGCGCTGCAGACTGTGTGTGGCGGCGTCTTCGATGCTGTCGCTGGTGGCATCCAGTTGGCCCAGTCGCGACAGATGGTCGATCCAGCGCAGCAGGGTGAAGACGATCAGCAGGATCACCACCAGGGTCACGGCAAAGAGCACCACCCGGCCGTTGTCGCCGTAGAGGCCGGTGCTCAAGGCGATGATGCCGACCAGGCTGAACAGGAAGGAGCCGAGAAAGGTGGCCAGGGCGTTCTGCGTGGTGCTGTCTTCCAGCAGCAGCGGATAGGCACGGGGCGTCACGCTACTGGCGGCGGCGTTGTAGGCCGTCACCATGGTGCTCAGCGAAAAGGTGGTCACCGCCAGCATGCTGCTGGCGATGATGGTGAGGATCTTGTCGACGGCATCGGCGCCGACCTTGGCCGGCAGCGTCGCCGGGATATGGTCCCGCAGGAGCAGGGCGAGGAGGGCGGTGGCCACGCCGGCGACCGAGAACAGCGTGGCGCGAAACCACAGGCGTCGCTGGAATCCGCGCAGGACCCAGCCCAGGCGGGCCAGCACCGGCCGTCAGCCCATGGCCGGCGGGACGGGGGTGGCGCTCAGCTGGGCGAGACGCTGGTCGGCCTGTTGCCTGAGCTTGTCGCGCATCTGCCGGGCGGCTTCGCGGGCATCGCCGGATTTTAGGCCGTTGCGGTCGGCGTCCACGGTGGTGAGCACTGCACCCAGGGCGCCATGCACCAGGCGGCCGCCGGCCAGGGTGTCGCTGCGCAGCGGTTCGACGGTGAGCGGCGTGGCGATGACGGCGAGATCTAGGGCTTCCAGGCACAGCTGAGCGGTGGCGATGGGGATCTGCACGGCGTTGGCCGCGGCCAGGTTGAGCGCCTGCTGGCGGCGTTCGCCCTCCGCGGTGGCGCCGCTGGCCTGACGATCGGCTTCGAGGTAGTTGGCGAATGCCTGGACGTCGGCATCGGCGCAGGTGCTCAGCGCTTCCTGCAGGCGCTCGCCCACGGCGATCAGGTCGGCATGGCGGGTCACCGGCTGGCGCTGCTGGCTGAGCTTCAGGCCCTTGAGGATCAGCGCGACACCCAGGCAGGCCGCTACGGTGGCCGCCGCGCCACTGCCCGGCGTGGGCAGGGTGGAGCCGGTCCCGTCGCGGAACTGGGCGAGGGTCTGCTGCCAGAGAGTAGAGGTTTCGTTCATGCCAACCGCCTGCGAGCAAAAGGGAAGGGGATTCGGTCACGACCGACCGCAGTTTGGATCGTGGGAAACGGCTGAGGTTCGCACGCTAAGTGCAATAAGGGACAGGCTTTATTTCGATTTGCGTCGTACCTTGGGAGGCGTTTCAGTTAGGGTAATCCTGAAACGGGAAGTTACAAGGAGCCTCCTGCGGATGCTGCTGCGCTCGCCTGGATCACCCGCGACACCTGCCTGATCTTCCGCTGTGTGGCCGTCATTCTGGTCGTCGTCCTGCTCATTGGCGTCACCCGTCTGCCAACCTTGCTGTCCATCCTCAATGGTAGCTTCATCGCTGGGCGACCCGCCGAGACCGTGGCCAAGAGGTTCAGCAAGGGGGAAGGTGGCATCCTCGGCGAGGCCGGCATCATCATCGCGCCGGGTTCCAGGCTTGGTGCGCTGATGGCCGAATCCGGCGCCGCCGACCGCATCGCCAGTACTTTGCTGGGACTGGGCAAGGGCCGCAGCCTGCCGTGGGGCATGGCGCGGGTGACCAAGGTGCGCGCGTCCTTCGGCCTGGAGCTCAAGCAGACCCTGGGGGTCTGGCCGGTGCCCCAGACTCTGGTTTCCATCACCGGCCTTGCAGGTACGCTATTGTTGTCGCTCTGGATCTGACGAACACCTGCCCATGGATAATGACTCCACCTCGAACCGGCCACGGCGCCGCGATCTCTTTCTCGGCTTCTTCGGCCTGGGCATCACGGCCTTCGGCGGGGTGCTGCCGCTGGCGCGGCGCTACCTGGTGGAGAAGCGGCGCTGGCTGTCGGCGGAGGAGTTCACCGAATTGCTCGGCCTCTGCCAGTTCCTGCCGGGCGGCAACATCATCAATCTCTCGGTGGCGGTGGGCATGAGATTCGCCGGCTGGAGCGGCGCTCTGGCCGCTGCCGCCGGGCTGCTGGTGGGCCCGACCCTGGTGGTGGTCGGCCTGGGCGTGCTCTACGACCGCTACCACGACGATCCCCTGGTGGGTCGCGCCTTCGCCGGGCTCGCCGCAGCGGCGGCCGGGCTGCTGGTGGCCATGGCGGTCAAGCTCGTCCAGCCCCTGCGCGGGCGCTGGCTGGCGTTGGGCATCGCCTGCCTGGCCTTTCTCGCCCTGGCGCTGCTCAAGCTGCCGCTGCTCTGGACCATGCTGGTGCTCACCCCCATCAGCGTGCTGCTCAGCTATCGGCAGGGCCTATGAGTACGACCCTGCTGACGCTGGCGCTGATCTTCACCCAGCTGTCGCTGCTGGCCTTCGGCGGTGGCAACTCGGTGCTGCCGGAGATGCAGCGCCAGGTGGTGACGGTGCATGGCTGGATGAGCGCCGCCGACTTCGCCGCGCTGTTCGCTCTGGCCCAGGCTGCGCCCGGTCCCAATCTGATGATCGTGCCGTTGATCGGCTGGCATGTGGCCGGCTGGCCGGGGCTGCTGGTGACCTCCCTGGCCAAGTTCGTGCCGTCCTCGCTGCTGACCCTGGGCGTGCTGCACCTCTGGCAGCGCTTCGCCGACCGGCCCTGGCGCCGTCATCTGCAGGCCGGGCTGGTGCCGGTCACCGTCGGCCTGGTGGCGGCCAGCGCCTGGCTGGTGGGCAGCAGCGTGGCCACCGCGCCGCTGTGGGTGCTGATCCTGGCGGCGGGCGCCCTGGGCTCGCTGTTCACCCGCTGGCACCCGCTGTGGCTGCTGGCCGGCGGAGCACTGGTCGGGATAGTGTTTGGTAGCTAAGCCAAAAAAGCTGGGCAAGATCGTCTAGCCATCGACCCGAGGACATAACCTTGCAGCTAAGCCATCGGCCGGTCCAGGACAGTGACCTGCCCGCCCTATGCGAATTTTCCAAAAACCCCACGGAGCTGATGTTCTGGTTTCCCCGTGCCCACTTCCCGCTCACCCCGGTTCAGTTGCAGGCCGCCATCGCGGAGCGTCGCGACAGCCGCATCGTGGTGGCGGGTGGGCGAGTGGTGGGATTTTCCAACTTCTGCAGGTGGGCGGATGAGGTGTATGCGATTGGCAATGCCGTCGTTGATCCCGCCTACCGGGGGCAGGGGGTCGGACGTTACCTGCTGAAGATGATGATAGAGCGCGCGTTCGAGACGCACGGCGCTCGTGAAGTGGTTCTTTCCTGTTTCAACGCAAACGTGGCGGGGCTACTGCTCTACCAAACCTTGGGCTTCACCCCCTATGCCATCGAAGAGCGACGTTCGGTTGCCGATGAGCGGGTGGCGCTGATTTATCTCAGACTGCCACGGCCTTGCCAGTGATCACCCGTCCCCAGAATCCCTCGCTGCGCGAACTGCTGTTCACGGTGCGCGGCTCCATCGTCCAGGCGATCTGGCCCAAGCTGCTCTATGTGATGTTGCTGAGCCTGGCGGTGACCCTGAGCCATGGCGTCATCCTGCGCTTCGACTTCGGCCTCACCACCACGCCCCTGACCCTCTGGGGCCTGACCCTGGCGATCTTCCTCGGCTTTCGCAACACCACGGCCTACCAGCGCTTCTGGGAGGCGCGCGGTCTGTGGGGCGAGCTGCTGATCGCCGGACGCAACCTGGCGCGCCAGGTCGAGACCCTGTTACCCGGGCTGAACGCGGCCGAGCGCCGCCAGTTGCTGACCCCGCTGCTGGCCTTCGGTTATGCCTTGCGTGACCACCTGCGCCGCGAAGCGCCGTCTGCCGATCTGCAACGGGTGCTGGCGGGGGAGGAGAGCCTGCTCGCCGTCCCTCACCGACCCAGTGCGCTGATCCGCCGGCTTGGCACCATGCTGGTTGCCCGGGCACAACAGGAAGGGCTTGGTGATCCACTGATCGCCAATGTCGACAACCAGCTGGACCGGCTGACCGCGGTGCTCAGCGGCTGCGAACGCATTCGCCAGACGCCCATTCCCTATCCCTACATCCTGATGCTGCACCGGGTGGTGCACGTCTATTGCTTTCTGCTGCCGTTCTGCCTGGTGGACAGCCTGGGTTGGTTCACGCCGCTGGCGGTTCTGGTGCTGGCCTACACCTTCTTCGGCCTGGACGCCCTGGGCGACCAGATCGCCGACCCTTTCGGCACCCAGCCCAACCATCTGCCGCTGGACGCCCTCAGCCGCGGTCTGGAGATCGCCGTGCTGGATCTGCTGGGCGAGCCTACGCCGGAGCCGATCCGCGCGGAGGCGGGGTTGCTGAGATAAGGGTGGACCGCGGCTCTGGCGCCGAACGCCTGCACGAATAGCCCCCTCTCCCCCTGGGAGAGGGCTGGGGTGAGGGCATGCCTCAAAGCGGACGCTGGGCATGACGGTACGCCCAGGATGGTAGCCTGATCATTGAGCAGGAGCTTGCCGGGTCCGCCAGAGACGAACGCCTGCGCAGATCGCCCCCTCTCCCCCTGGGAGAGGGCTGGGGTGAGGGCACGCCTCGCTGCGGACACTGGGCATGACGGTACACCCAGGATGGTAGCCTGATGATTGATCAGGAGCTCGCCGGTTCCGCCAGAGACGAACGCCAGCACGATTCGCCTCCTCTCCCCCTGGGAGAGGGCTGGGGTGAGGGCGCGCCTCGCTGCGGACACCCAGTGGAAAAGGCTGCGCCGTTTTCCACGCTACGCCTGTCGATATGCCCGCTGGCGATTCAGTCGTCCGCGTCCTTGGGTACTCGCCGAGGACGCCTCACCAGCTCCCCGCGACAATTCGGACAGCGCTCCTGCATCGGCCCGGCGGCGCATTCCGTGCAAAAGGTGCACTCATAGGAGCAGATCACCGCCTCTTCGCTGCCCATCGGCAAGGCCTTGGCGCAGTGTTCACACGAGGTCCGCATTTCCAGCATGGCTGTCTCTCCCTGATCAGGCGCCAAAGCGCGCCGCATAGTCCTGGGGGCTGACCGCCAGGTGTTTGTGAAAGGTGCGCCGGAGATTTTCCGGATGGCCGAAGCCGCACAGGCGCGAGACCGTACCGATGGACGCCTGGCCATCCTGCAAGAGCACCCGCGCCGTCTCCAGGCGGACCTGCTCGACATAGCGGCCCGGGCCCATGCCGACCTCGCGGCTGAACAGCCGCGACAGGGTGCGTGGTGCCATATGGGCACGCTCGGCCAGGCGCTCCAGTCCCAGGTCTTCCCCCAGGTGACCGGGAATCCAGTCGAGCAGGGCGGCCAGCCGTGGCGTCCGTCCCGGATCGGGCGCCAGACAGGCGCTGAATTGCGCCTGGCCGCCGGGACGGCGCAGGAACATCACCAGCAGAGACGAACGCCTGCTCGGATCGCCCCCTCTCCCCCTGGGAGAGGGTTGGGGTGAGGGCACGCCTCGCTACGACACCCAGTGGAAAAGGCTGCGCCGTTTTCCACGCTACGCCTGTCGATATGCCCGCTGGCGATTCAGTCGTCCGCGTCCTTGGGTACTCGCCGAGGACGCCTCACCAGCTCCCCGCGACAATTCGGACAGCGCTCCTGCATCGGCCCGGCGGCGCATTCCGTGCAAAAGGTGCACTCATAGGAGCAGATCACCGCCTCTTCGCTGCCCATCGGCAAGGCCTTGGCGCAGTGTTCACACGAGGTCCGCATTTCCAGCATGGCTGTCTCTCCCTGATCAGGCGCCAAAGCGCGCCGCATAGTCCTGGGGGCTGACCGCCAGGTGTTTGTGAAAGGTGCGCCGGAGATTTTCCGGATGGCCGAAGCCGCACAGGCGCGAGACCGTACCGATGGACGCCTGGCCATCCTGCAAGAGCACCCGCGCCGTCTCCAGGCGGACCTGCTCGACATAGCGGCCCGGGCCCATGCCGACCTCGCGGCTGAACAGCCGCGACAGGGTGCGTGGTGCCATATGGGCACGCTCGGCCAGGCGCTCCAGTCCCAGGTCTTCCCCCAGGTGACCGGGAATCCAGTCGAGCAGGGCGGCCAGTCGTGGCGTCCGTCCCGGATCGGGCGCCAGACAGGCGCTGAATTGCGCCTGGCCGCCGGGACGGCGCAGGAACATCACCAGTCGGCGCGCCACCGCCAGCGCCAGCGGACGTCCGAGATCGGCTTCCACCAGCGCCAGGGCCAGATCGATGCCGGCGGTGACGCCGGCCGAGGTAAAGACATGGGGATCGCCATCGTGCCCCAGGGGGTCGTAGGTATGCAGGCGATCGCCCTGAACCTCGATGGCCGCAAAGGTGACGAGTTCGTCGACATAGGCCCAGTGGGTGGTGGCGCGGCGACCGTTCAGCAGCCCGGCGCTGGCCAGCAGCAGGGCGCCGGAACACACCGAGCCGACCCGTCGCACCCGGGGTTCCAGATCGCGCAGCCAGGCCTGCAAGCCGGCATCCTGGCGTAGCGTCTCGATGCCTATGCCGCCGGGAATCAACAGGGTATCCACCTCGCCCACGTCGAGGTCGTACCAGCTCTGTTCGGCCTGGATACCGATACCGGCCGAAGTCCTGACCAGCCCCTCGGCGGCGCCCAGCAGGCGCAGCTGGTAATAGGCAGGCAGTCCCTGGCGTTCCCGTTCCAGATTGGCCGAGGCGAAGACCTGCAGCGGGCCGGTGACGTCCAGGCTCATGACGTCAGGGTAGAGCAGCGCAGCGATCAGCGGCATGGATGGCTCTCCGTAGCGATTTGGCGAGCATGCCTCGGCGTCCATGTAGGCGACAAGGTCAAAGACCCCACGGATCTCGCCATCCGGTGGCAGGTTGGATTTGGCGTGACCCGCGCCCGGCCTTATCATCGCCGCCCATGAACTACACCGATCCCAAGCAACTGGCGCCCCTGCTGGAAGCCATCCTGCTCGCCGCCGGCCGACCCCTGACCCTGGAACGCCTGGCCGAGCTCTTCGAAGAGTACGAACGGCCCGAGCCCGCGCATCTGCGCGCCGGCCTCGCCGTACTCGGCGGCTCCTGTCGCAAACGCGGCTTCGAACTCAAGGAAGTGGCGTCCGGCTACCGCCTGCAGGTACGCGAGCAATACGCGCCCTGGGTCGGACGCCTCTGGGAAGAGCGTCCGCCACGCTATTCCCGCGCCATGCTGGAGACCCTGGCGCTGATCGCCTATCGGCAGCCCATTACCCGTGGCGAGATCGAGGAGGTGCGCGGGGTGGCGGTCAACAGCCAGATCGTCAAGACGCTGCTGGAGCGCGACTGGATCCGCGTGGTCGGCTATCGCGACGTGCCCGGCCGCCCGGCGATGTTCGCCACCACCAAAACCTTTCTCGACTACTTCGACCTGCGCAGCCTCGACCAGCTGCCGCCCCTTGCCGAGGTGCGCCAGCTGGAACCCGAACCGGCCTCGGTGCTGGAAGACCCCGAGCTGAGCCTGGCGGCGCTGGGGGGAGGGGAGCCGAAGGACGAGGAGGACACCCTGGTGATCCCCGAGCGCACCAGTTTCCGTACCCTGCTCACCGAGCTGGACGCCATGGAGACCGGCCTCAAGACCGATTTCGATGACCTGCGCCAGGCGGCGGACGAGGAAGACGAGGGTTGAGTCAGGCCTGTTGGGCTTCGCGCTGCTCAACCCAACCTATCTACTGAACCACCCTCTTCAGCCGGAAAGGGCCGGGCTTACGGGGCATGCCCAAGCGGAAAAGGCTGCGCCGTTTTCCACGCTACGGTGCTCCCCTGACTGCGGAAGACGACCCTCGCTCGATCAACCCCCTCTCCCTGTGGGAGAGGGCTGGGGTGAGGGCCGGGCTTACGGGGTATGCCCAAGCGGAAAAGGCTGCGCCGTTTTCCACGCTACGCTGCTCCCCTGACTGCGGAAGATCACCCCTCGCTCGAATAACCCTCTCTCTGTGGGAGAGGGCTGGGGTGAGGGCTGGGCTTACGGGGCATGCCCGAGCGGAAAAGGCTGCGCCGTTTTCCACGCTACGGTTTTCCAGTTATCAGATGCGCATCGCGGCCATGGCAGTGCGCCGTAGCGACCGCTCCTGCAGCAGCTGGACCTTTTGTAGGAGCGGCCCATATCCGCGATAAAGACAATTTCTCCTATCTCCGGAACTCTCCGTAAGAGCCGCCGCATCGGTGGACCAACCTTGCCGCAACCGAAAACGAAAAAAGCGCCCGAAGGCGCTTTTTTCCAACCCAGACCTAGAGGTCTCAGGCCGGCGCGTTGACCAGCGCCTTGCAGGTATCGAGCATGCGGTTGGAGAAGCCCCACTCGTTGTCGTACCACGCCATGATCTTCACCAGCTTGCCGCTCACCTTGGTGTGGTTGGCGTCGAAGATCGACGACAGGCGGTTATGGTTGAAGTCGATGGAGACCAGCGGCTTGTCGTTGTAGCCCAGGACCGGCGAGGCTTCGGCCGCCGCCTTCATGAAGGCGTTGATGGTCTTGGCGTCGGTTTCCTTGGCGGTCAGGATGGTCAAATCGACCAGCGACACGTTGATGGTCGGCACCCGCACCGCCATGCCGCTAAACTTGCCTTGCAACTCCGGCAGAACCAGGCCCACGGCCTCGGCGGCACCGGTCTTGGTCGGAATCATCGACTGGGTGGCCGAACGCGCCCGGAAGGGGTCGGAGTGGTAGACGTCCGACAGGTTCTGGTCGTTGGTGTAGGCATGGATGGTGGTCATCAGACCGTTCTCGATACCCAGTTCGCGCTGCAGCACCTGGGCGACCGGCGCCAGGCAGTTGGTGGTGCAGGAGGCGTTGGAGATGATCTGGTGCGACTGGCGCAGGATGTTGTCATTGACGCCATAGACGATGGTGGCGTCCACGTCCTTGCCCGGTGCCGAGATGATTACCTTGGAGGCGCCGGCTTCCAGGTGGGCAGCGGCCTTGTCGCGGCTGGTGAAGAGGCCGGTGCATTCGAACACCACGTCGACCTTCAGATCCTTCCACGGCAGCTCGGCCGGGTTGCGGATGGCCGTCACGGCGATGCGGTCGCCATTGACCACCAGCTTGTCGCCCTCGACGGACACCTCGGCAGGGAAGCGGTCATGAACGCTGTCATACTGTAGGAGATGCGCATTGATGGCGGCGTCGCCCAGGTCGTTGATCGCGACGACCTCCAGGTCCTGGCGATAGCCCTCGGTGTACAGCGCCCGCAGCACGTTGCGGCCGATGCGTCCAAAACCATTGATGGCAATACGAATACTCATTGAGAGAAACCTCGCGATAGCTGGGTTTTGTTGTAAAAAACATTACACATGACGCGTGCTAAGCGGAATAATAGCGCCAATTTGGCTGTGAATGTTTGAAATAACAACAAATTTAGCCCGGTGGAGAATCGAAACCATGCATCCTCGCGTCCTCGAAGTCACACAGCGGTTGGTGGAACGCAGTCGTCCGACCCGTGAGCGTTACCTCGCCATGATCCGGGCCGCCGCCAGCGACGGTCCGCAGCGCGGCAAGCTGCAATGCGCCAATTTCGCCCATGGCGTCGCCGGGTGTGGATCCTCGACGGATAAGCAGCGCCTCCGTTTGATGGACCAGGCCAACGTCGCCATCGTTTCCAGCTACAACGACATGTTGTCGGCTCACCAGCCCTATGAGCACTATCCGGAGCTGATCAAACAGGCCCTGCGCGAGATCGGCTCCGTCGGTCAGTTCGCCGGTGGCGTGCCGGCCATGTGCGACGGCGTGACCCAGGGCGAGGCCGGCATGGAGCTCAGCCTGGCGAGTCGTGAAGTCATCGCCATGTCCACCGCCGTGGCGCTGTCGCACAACATGTTCGACGCCGCGCTGCTGCTGGGCATCTGCGACAAGATCATCCCCGGCCTGATGATCGGCGCGCTGCGCTTCGGCCATCTGCCGATGATCTTCGTCCCGGGCGGCCCCATGCCATCGGGCATCTCCAACAAGGAGAAGGCGCGCGTGCGCCAGGCCTTCGCCGAGGGCAAGGCGACCCGCGAAGAGTTGCTGGAGTCGGAGATGAAGTCCTACCACAGCCCTGGCACCTGCACCTTCTATGGCACCGCCAACACCAATCAGGTGGTGATGGAGGTCATGGGCCTGCACCTGCCGGGCTCCTCCTTCGTCAATCCCTACACCCCGCTGCGTGACGAACTCACCCGCGAGGCGGCGCGCCAGGTGACCCGCATCACCCATCAGGGCGGCAACTTCATGCCGCTGGGCGAGATCGTCGACGAGAAGTCCATCGTCAACTCGGTGGTAGCCCTGAGCGCCACCGGTGGCTCGACCAACCACACCCTGCACATCCCGGCCATCGCCCAGGCCGCCGGTATCCAGCTGACCTGGGACGACATGGCCGAGATCTCGGCGGTCACCCCGACCCTGGCCCAGGTCTATCCCAACGGCAAGGCCGACGTGAACCACTTCCATGCCGCCGGTGGCGTCAACTTCATGGTGCACACCCTGCTCGAAGCCGGACTGCTGCACGAAGACGTCAACACCATCATGGGCCGTGGCCTGTCGCGCTACCTGCAGGAACCCTTCCTGGTGGACGGCAAGCTGGAGTGGCGCACCGGCCGGGCCGAAAGCCTGGACGAGGACATCCTGCGTCCGGCCAGCCGGCCGTTCAACGAGGAGGGCGGCCTGCGCGTCATGCAGGGCAATCTCGGGCGTGGCGTGATGAAGGTGTCGGCGGTGGCGCCCAACCATCAGGTGGTGGAAGCCCCGGCGCGGGTCTTCCATGACCAGAGCGAACTGGCGGCCGCCTTCAAGGCCGGCGAGCTGGAGCGCGACTTCGTCGCGGTGGTACGTTTCCAGGGGCCCAAGGCCCTGGGCATGCCCGAGCTGCACAAGCTCACCCCCTACCTCGGCGTGCTGCAGGATCGCGGTTTCAAGGTGGCGCTGGTCACCGACGGCCGCATGTCCGGTGCCTCGGGCAAGGTCCCGGCGGCGATCCACCTCTGTCCGGAAGCCATCGACGGCGGGCCGCTGGCCAAGGTCTGTGACGACGATCTCATTCGTGTCGATGGACGCACCGGAGAGCTGAAGATTCTGGTCCCGGCGGACGAATGGATGGCTCGCCAGGCGGTCGAAGCGCCCCAGGGCACCGGGGTAGGCTGTGGTCGTGAGTTGTTCGCCTTCATGCGCGGCGCCATGAGTACCGCCGAATCGGGTGCCAGTGCATTCACTTCCAGTCTGGAGGCGCTGAAATGAGTTTGGCTTTGGTTGGCGACATCGGGGGCACCAATGCCCGCTTCGCCCTGTGGCGCGACGGTCGCCTGGAGGCCATCGAGGTCTTCGCCTGTGCGGATTACGCCTGTCCGGAAGATGCCGTGCGCAAGTATCTGGCGCAGAGCGGCGTGGCGCTGGATGACATCACCGCCGTGTGCCTCGCCTGTGCGGGCCCGGTGGGCGAGGGTGATTTCCGCTTCACCAACAATCACTGGGTGATCAAGCGCGAGCAATTCTGTCGCGAGCTGGGGCTGACCCATCTGCTGCTGATCAACGACTTCACGTCCATGGCCTGGGCCATCGCCCGCCTGGACCCGGCGGACTCCGTCCAGGTGCGCGACGGCACCGCCTTGCCGACCCGTCCGCGCCTGGTGATCGGGCCAGGCACCGGCCTGGGTCTCGCCAGCCTGGTACCCAGTGGCAAGGATCGCTGGATCGTGTTGCCGAGCGAGGGTGGTCACGTCGACCTGCCGATCAACACCCAGCGCGAATTCGATATCTGGAAGATCCTCAAGCGCCAGTTCGGCAACCACGTCTCCGCCGAGCGCGTGGTGTCCGGCAGCGGCCTGGTCAACCTCTATCACGCGAGTTGCGAACTGGACGGCCGCACCGCCGCCCTGCACAGCGCGGCGGACATCTGCGAGCTGGCGCTCAAGGGTGACCCCTATGCCGACGCCGTGCTGGAGCAGTTCTTCATCTGGCTGGCGCGGGTCGCCGGCAACGCGGCCCTCACCCTGGGCGCCCTGGGTGGCGTCTACATCGCCGGCGGCATCCTGCCGCGCTTCGTCGAGCGTTTCCAGAGCGGGGCCTTCGCCCATGCCTTCGCCGACAAGGGCAAGACCAGCAGCGCCTACCTCAAGGACATCCCGGCCTGGCTGGTGACCGCCGAGTACCCGGGGCTGTTCGGTGCCGGCGTCGCCCTGGACCAGACCATCGCCGAAGCGCGCCAGGTCTAAGAGCCTGTTCAAAGTCTGCTGCGCGTCGGCCAAACTGCGTTAAAATGGCTTCGGAATGCTCATTTACCACTCGTAAACTCCGCTTCCTCAGCCATTTTTGCCTTGTTTGGCTCTAGCTCGCGAGCCTTTGAACGGGCTCCGATCCACTCCGGAGCCGGGCGACTACTCAAGGTCGCCCGGCCCCGGTATGCTGCCGGCACTACCGGTAGCTGGCCTCGGGCCAGAACAACAAGAGCGAACATCGCCATGTCCACCCTGGGCAAATCCCTCCTGGTCGTCGACGACGACGGGGAAATCCGTGAGCTGCTCGAAGCCTACCTCACCCGTGCCGGCTATCTGGTGCGCGCCGTCGGCGATGGCCGCGAATTGCGCCGGGCGCTGGGCGACTTCGTCCCCGATCTGCTGATCCTCGATGTCATGCTCCCCGGCGAGGACGGCTTCGCCCTCTGCCGCTGGATGCGCGAGCAGTCGAGTTGCCGACAGGTCCCCATCATCATGCTCACCGCCAGTTCCGACGAAGCGGATCGGGTCATAGGCCTGGAACTGGGCGCCGACGACTACCTGGGCAAACCCTTCAGTCCGCGCGAATTGCTGGCCCGCATCAAGGCGCTGCTGCGCCGTGCCGGCTTCGGCGAGACGCGCCCGGCGGCCACCGGTCTGCTGACCTTCGACGACTGGCGCCTGGATCCGGTCAGTCACCGGCTGTTCCATCGCGATGGCGAGGAGGTCATCCTCTCCGGCGCCGATTTCACCCTGCTCAAGCTGTTTCTCGACCATCCCCA
The DNA here is from genome assembly GCF_029872515.1 of Pseudomonas flavocrustae. Lineage (NCBI taxonomy): Bacteria > Pseudomonadati > Pseudomonadota > Gammaproteobacteria > Pseudomonadales > Pseudomonadaceae > Pseudomonas > Pseudomonas flavocrustae. The sequence goes on from NZ_JAPDIQ010000001.1 coordinate 925,678, forward strand.
GCAGATACTCGATCGCGACACCATCGCCAATGCTACCCGCGGGCGCGAGGTGCTGCCGCTGGAGCGCATCGTCGACATGGCGGTCAGCCGCCTGCGTCAGCGGCTGAGAGACACCGGCAAGTCGCCGCGACTGATCCGCACCGTGCGTGGTTCCGGCTACCTGCTCGCCGCCGAGGTCAGCGGACTGGTCGCCGATGCGGTGTAGCGGTCCGCTCGCGCGGCTGGTGCCGCGCTCCCTGCTGGCGCGGATGCTGCTGCTGACCCTGCTGGCGGTACTGCTGGCCCAGGGCGCCTCGGCGCTGTTCTGGTCGGCTTCCCTGCGCAGCGACCGCAACCAGGGCTTGCAGACCGCCGCCCGCAGCCTGGGCTATTCCATCGCCGCCAGCGTGCGCTATTTCAGCCTGCTGCCGCCGGCCTATCGGCCACTGGTGCTGGAGCAGTTGCGCAACATGGGCGGCACGCGCTTCTTCGTCTCGCTCAACGAAAAGCCGCTGACCATGCAGGCGCTGCCGGACACCCCCGGCCGCCGGGCGGTGCTCCAGGGCGTCGAGGCGGTGCTGCGCGAGCGCCTGGGCGCGGCCATGCCCATGTACGTGGAATTCATCGGCCCCCAGCAGCTGCGGCTGTTCAACGGCGCCGTGGCCCTCGACGAACTGCCGCGCTCCTGGGCGCACTATGCCCTGAGTCTGGAGCCGCTGGAGCCGCCGGTACTAGTGACCCAGATCCGCATCGGCGAAGGGGAGTGGGTCTATCTCGCTACCCTGATGCCGGCGCCCTACTACAGCCTGGACGAGTCCTGGCTGCCCTTGCAGCAGCTGCTGTTCATGGTCTTCAGCAGCGCCTTCCTGCTGCTGTTCATCGGCCTGCTGATCCGCTGGCAGAGTCGCCCGCTCAAACGGCTGTCGCGTGCCGCGCGGGAGCTGTCGCTGGAGGTCCATACGCCGCCGGTGCGCGAGGAGGGCGCCCAGGAGATCCGCGAGGTTACCCGCGCCTTCAACGCCATGCGCGAACGCATCGCCCGCTACCTGGACGAGCGCGCCCAGCTGTTCAGCGCCATCTCCCACGACCTGCGTACGCCCATCACCCGGTTGCGCCTGCGCGCCGAACTGCTGGATGACGAGCTGATGCAGGCCAAGCTGGTGCGCGATCTGGACGAGCTGGATCTGCTGGTCAAGGGGGCCCTGCAGTGCGTCAAGGACACTGACATCCACGAGAACCTGGAGCCGGTCGACCTGCAGGCGCTGCTGGAACAACTGGTGGAGCCCTTCACCCAGGAGCAACCGCCGCGGGCGCGCCTCACCGGGGAAGCCCGGGGCACCCTGCTGGGCAAGCCGCTGGCGCTCAAGCGCTGCATCGGCAATCTGCTGGACAACGCCCTCAAGTATGGCTACCGCGCCCACCTGCAGGTGGAAGACGACGGTCATGCCTTCGTCCTGCATGTCGACGACGAAGGACCGGGGGTGCCGGAGCAGGAACTGGAGCAGGTGTTCCAGCCCCATGTCCGCCTGGCCACCGACCGCCATGGCTATGGCCTGGGCCTGGGCATCGCCCGCAACCTGGCTCACGCCCATGGTGGCGAAGTGGAGCTGCGCAATCGCCGCGAGGGCGGTCTGCGGGTCACCCTTACTCTCCCGCGCACCTGAGCATTGGTGTGACGTTATGTCACCAGCTCGTGACAAAACTCCTTCCCTTCGTTACCCACGGCCGCAGGCGTCTGACTAGACTCCGCCCAGCTCCAATAAAAAAACAACAAGGAACGACCCCCTCATGAATGCGTTGAATCGTCTCGCTCTCGCCGTTTCCCTTTCCTGCGCCGCGCTCGCCGCCCCCCTGACCGCCCATGCCGGTGAGGTCGAGGTGCTGCACTGGTGGACCTCCGGTGGCGAGGCTCGCGCCGTCGATGTCCTCAAGCAGCTGATGCAGAAGCAGGGCGATACCTGGAAGGACTTCGCCGTGGCCGGTGGCGCCGGCGAGGCCGCCATGACCGTGCTCAAGACCCGCGCCGTGTCCGGCAATCCGCCGTCCGCCGCCCAGCTCAAGGGCCCCGACATCCAGGAATGGGCCAGCATGGGCTTCCTGGCGGACATCAGTGACATCGCCAAGCAGGGCAACTGGGACACCATCCTGCCCAAGCGCGTGGCCCAGACCATGCAGCACGATGGCGAGTACGTCGCGGTGCCGGCCGGCATCCACCGCATCAACTGGCTGTGGATCAACCCCGCCGTCTTCAAGAAGGCCGGCGCCAAGGTCCCCACCACCCTGGACGAATTCTTCGAGGCCGCCGACAAGCTCAAGGCCGCCGGCGTCGTACCCCTGGCCCATGGCGGTCAGAACTGGCAGGACGGCACCATCTTCGAATCCCTGGTCATGGCCATCATGGGTCCGGAAGGCTACGACAAGGTCTTCGTGCAGACCGATGCCGACACCATTCGCAGCGACAAGATGGTCGAGGTGTTCAAGACCTTCAAGCGCGTCAAGGGCTATGTCGATCCCAATGCCGCCGGTCGCGACTGGAACCTGGCCACCGCCATGGTTATCGAGGGCAAGGCGGGCATGCAGATCATGGGTGACTGGGCCAAGGCCGAATTCACCGCGGCCGGCAAGAAGCCGGGCGTCGACTACGAGTGCGTGGTGATGCCGGGCACCCAGGGCGACTTCATCTACAACATCGACTCCCTGGCCATGTTCAAGATCAAGAACAAGGACAACCAGAAGGCCCAGGACGACCTGGTGCGCACCGTCATCGACAAGCCCTTCCAGGAGGTGTTCAACCTCAACAAGGGCTCCATCCCGGTGCGCAACGACATCGACCTGGCCAAGTTCGACAGCTGCGCCCAGCAGTCCGCCAAGGACTTCCAGGCGGCCAATGCCGATGGCAAGGCCGAGCCGAGCATGGCGCACAGCATGGCCAATACCAGCTATGTGCAGGGTGCGATCTTCGACGTGGTGACCAACTTCTTCAACGACGCCAACGCCGATCCGAAGAAGGCCACCGAGCAACTGGTCGCTGCCATCCAGGCCGCCAAGTAAGGTCAATCGCGGCCATGGCGGTCCGCCGCTGCGGCCGCTCCTACAGCTAAAAATCGACCTGTAGGAGCGGCCCATGGCCGCGATCCATCAGGCACCCAAAGCCCAAATAATACCACCCCTTGGGAGCGCCCCATGGCTCTTACCGAAACCCTTCCCGTCGCGACGGTCAGTCGACGCCCGGACCGGCTGCAGCGCCTGCTGCCCAAGCTGGTGCTGGCGCCCACGGCCATCGCCATGGTCGTCTGTCTCTATGGCTACATGCTGTGGACGGCGGTGATCTCCTTTACCAACTCGCGCTTCCTGCCCAGCTACAACTTCGCCGGCTTCGCCCAGTACGCGCGACTCATGGAAAACGATCGCTGGCTGGTGGCCTGCAAGAACCTGGCGATCTTCGGTGGCCTGTTCATCCTGCTGAGCCTGGCCATTGGCGTCTTCTTCGCCATCCTGCTGGACCAGCGCATCCGCCGCGAAGGCTTCATCCGCACCATCTACCTCTATCCCATGGCGCTATCGATGATCGTCACCGGCACTGCCTGGAAGTGGCTGCTCAACCCCGGCATGGGGCTGGACAAGCTGTTGCGCGACTGGGGCTGGGAAGGCTTTCGCTTCGACTGGCTGGTGGATCCCGACCGGGTCATCTACTGCCTGCTGATCGCCGCACTCTGGCAGGCCTCGGGCTTCGTCATGGCCATGTTCCTCGCCGGTCTGCGCGGCGTGGATTCCTCCATCCTGAGAGCCGCCCAGGTCGACGGGGCAGGGCTGCCGACCATCTATCTGCGCATCGTCCTGCCCAGCCTACGGCCGGTGTTCTTCAGTGCGGTGATGATCCTCGCCCACATCGCCATCAAGAGCTTCGACCTGGTCATGGCCATGACCGCGGGCGGTCCCGGCTACGCCTCGGACCTGCCGGCGGTGTTCATGTACCAGCACACCTTCACCCGCGGCCAGATGGGCCTGGGGTCCGCCAGTGCGGTGCTGATGCTTGGCGCGGTGCTGGCGGTGCTGGTGCCCTACCTCTACTCGGAATTGCGGAGCAAGCGAAATGGCTAAGGCTCTAAACGTCAATCGCGTGGCCATCCACGCCACCCTGATTATCGCCTGCGCGGTCTATCTGGTGCCGCTGCTGGTGATGCTGCTGACCAGCTTCAAGACCCCGGACGACGTTCGCACCGGCAACCTGCTGAGCCTGCCCCTGGACTGGACGATCATCGGCTGGCTCAAGGCCTGGGACGTGGTGCACAGCTACTTCTGGAACTCCTTCATGATCACCGTCCCGGCGGTGCTCATCTCCACCTTCATCGGCGCGCTCAACGGCTACGCCCTGTCGAAGTGGCAGTTCCGCGGTTCGAATCTGCTGTTCAGCCTGCTGCTGTTCGGCTGCTTCATTCCCTTCCAGGTGATCCTGCTGCCGATGTCCTTCACCCTCGGCCAGCTGGGCCTGGCCAACACCACCGCCGGCCTAGTGCTGGTGCACGTGATCTACGGCCTGGCCTTCACCACGCTGTTCTTCCGCAACTACTACGTGGGCATCCCCGATGCCCTGATCAAGGCGGCGCGGCTGGACGGGGCGGGCTTCTTCACTATCTTCTTCAAGATCCTGCTGCCGCTGTCCACGCCGATCGTGATGGTCAGCCTGATCTGGCAGTTCACCCAGGTATGGAACGACTTCCTGTTCGGCGTGGTGTTCGCCAGCGGCTCGTCGCAGCCCATCACCGTGGCCCTGAACAACCTGGTCAACACCAGCACCGGCGCGAAGGAATACAACGTCGACATGGCCGCCGCCATGATCGCCGCGCTGCCGACGCTGCTGGTCTACATCTTCGCTGGCAAGTATTTCGTCCGGGGCCTGACCTCGGGCGTGGTCAAAGGATAAGGAAGGCCACCATGGCAGCTCTCGAACTCAAAAGCGTACGCAAGACCTACGGCAACGCCGCCCAGGAAGCCCTCAAGGGCATCGATATCCGCATCGACGCGGGTCAGTTCCTCATCCTGGTGGGCCCCTCCGGGTGCGGCAAATCCACCCTGATGAACGCCATCGCCGGCCTGGAAGACATCAGCAGCGGCGCCATCTGCCTGGACGGCGAGGACGTCACCCAGGTCGAGCCCAAGGATCGGGACATCGCCATGGTGTTCCAGTCCTACGCCCTGTATCCGACCATGACCGTGCGCGAGAACATCGCCTTCGGCCTGAAGATCCGCAAGACCCCCAGGGAGCAGATCGACGCCGAGGTGGCGCGGGTCAGCAAGCTGCTGCAGATCGAGCACCTGCTCGAGCGCAAGCCGGCGCAGCTCTCCGGTGGCCAGCAGCAGCGGGTGGCCATGGGTCGCGCCCTGGCGCGCCGGCCCAAGCTCTATCTGTTCGACGAGCCGTTGTCCAACCTCGACGCCAAGCTGCGGGTGGAGATGCGCACCGAGATCAAGCTGATGCACCAGCGCCTGCAGACCACCACCGTCTACGTCACCCACGACCAGATCGAAGCCATGACCCTGGGCGATCGGGTCGCGGTGATGAAGGATGGCGAGGTGCAGCAGTTCGGTACTCCGGAGGAGATCTACAACGATCCGGCCAATCTCTTCGTCGCCAGCTTCATCGGCTCGCCGCCGATGAACTTCGTGCCGGTGCGCCTGGAAGCGCGCGAGGGCAGGGTGGTCGCCCGCGTCACCGGCGATACCGGCGACAGCCAGGTGGATTTGCCCGATCTGGATCCGGCGCTCGCGGGCCGAGAGGCTATCCTTGGGGTGCGTCCGGAGCAGATCCAGTCGGCGCATCCGGCGGACAACGCGGTGCCAGGCATCCTGACGCGGATCCAGGTGGTCGAGCCGACCGGTCCCGACACCCTGCTGTATGCCGAATGGAACGGCACCAAGGTCTGCTGCCGGGTCGCTCCGGGCGAAGCGCCGCGGGCCGGCGACCAGGTGCTGTGGCGGATCGATTCGCGACGGGCGGTGCTGTTCGATCCTGCGAGCGGTCGCCGACTTTCTTGAACGTAGCTCATGGCTGAAACGTTACAGCAATGGTAAGGTCCGCCCGCCGCCGCGCCTGACGTCGGGTTGCGGCCCTACCAGAGGCCAGGAGTGCACCTCCGGCCGCCGTGACAGACAGGAGAACAACAATGGCACTACCCCGCGTCGTGGTCTTTGGCGAAGCCCTCACCGACATCGTCCAGGGTAATCCTGGCGAATGGCGGGGTTATCCGGGCGGTGCCCCCTGGAACGTGGCGCGTGGCCTGGCCCGGCTGGGCGTGGCAAGCGCCTTCGGTGGCGCCATCAGCCAGGACGGTCTGGGTGACGAGATCGCCTGGCAGTCGGAAACCGCCGGCCTCGATACCCGCTTCCTGCAGCGCGTCGCCGCCGATCCGCTGGTGGCCATCGTGCCGTCAAGCCGTCCGCCGCGCTATTTCTTCGCCGGCGAAGCCGATCTCCAGTTCGACCCGGCGCTGCTGCCCGAAGGCTGGCTGGAGGCCGCCGAGGTCTGCCATTTCAGCTGCATCAGCCTGGCCCGCTATCCGCTGGCCGATACCCTGCTGGACCTGGCCCGCCAGGCCAAGGCTGCCGGCAAGCGCCTGAGCTACGATCCCAACTGGCGCAACCTGATGGACGATCGCTATCGCCAGCAGACCTTCCCCGAGCTGGTGCGCCTGGCCGACGACATCAAGCTATCCGACGAAGACATCCGCCAGATCTATCCGGGCCTGGACGAGCGCGCCGCGCTGGACGAATTGCGCGCCCTCAATCCCCATGCGCGCATCCTCTTCACCCGCGGCGAGCACGGCCTGGTGCTCTATACGCCGGAAGGCGAGTGGCAACAGGCCGCCATCGCCGTGGACGTGGCCGACACCGTGGGTGCCGGTGACGCCTGCATGGCCGGCTGGCTGGCCTCCGGCCTGCTGGGCCTGACCGACCTGCAGCAGCGCCTGAGATTCGCCGCGGCCAGTGCCTCGGTGTCCTGCCGCCATGCCGGCGCCTATGCGCCGACCCGTGCCGATGTCGAAGCCCTGCTGCAGGTGAGCCCGCACTAGACCGCTTTCCCACAACAACAATAGCCGCCAAGGAAACCCGATGGACTTCCCCGATTTTCGTCGTCGCGACACCCTGCTGGAGCACGTCCGCCATACCCTGGCGTTCTACCATCCCCGCTGTGTCGATCCGCAGGGCGGCTTCTATCACTTCTTCAAGGACGACGGCACGGTCTACGATCGCCAGACCCGCCACCTGGTCTCCAGCACCCGCTTCGTCTTCGATTTCGCCATGGCCTACCGGCACTATGGCGATCCGGCCTTTCTGGACGCGACCCGCCATGGCCTGAGATACCTGCGCGAGCGGCATCGCCAGGCCAACGGCGGCTATGCCTGGCTGCTCGACGGCGACACCGTGGTGGATGGCACCAATCACTGCTATGGCCTGGCCTTCGTGGTGCTGGCCTACGCCCACGGCTTGCAGGCGGGGATCGAGGAAGCGCGCAACTGGCTGAGCGAAGCCTGGGAATCCCTGGAGACCCACTTCTGGCGTGAAGCCGATGGCCTCTATGTGGACGAGATCAGCGCCGACTGGCAGACCGTGGCGCCGTATCGCGGCCAGAACGCCAACATGCACGCCTGCGAAGCCCTGCTGGCCGCCTTCGAAGCCAGCGGCGAGGTGCGCTACCTGGATCGCGCCGAGACCCTGGCGCGCAACATGACCCAGCGTCAGGCGGCGCTGACCCAGGGGCAGGGCGGGGTGGCCGACGAGGTCCCCGGTGGCCTGGTCTGGGAGCACTACCACAGCGACTGGTCCATCGACTGGGACTACAACCGCGACGATCCGGCCAACCTGTTCCGGCCCTGGGGTTTCCAGCCGGGGCACCAGATCGAATGGGCCAAGCTGCTGCTGATCCTCGAACGCCATCGCCCCCAGCCCTGGTTGCTGCCGCGGGCCCAGGCGCTGTTCGATGTCTCCTGGCGCCTGAGCTGGGATGGCGAGCACAGCGGTCTCTATTACGGGTTCGCCCCGGATGGCTCGCCCTGCGATCCGGACAAGTACTTCTGGGTGCAGGCCGAGGCCCTGGCCGCCGCCGCGTTGCTCGCCGAGCGCAGTGGCGAGGCCCGCTATTGGGAACACTATCAGGCGCTCTGGCGCTACAGCTGGACGCATTTCATCGATCACGAGCACGGTGCGTGGTGGCGCCTGCTCGACCGTCGGAACCACAAGTACTCCGACGACAAGAGTCCGGCCGGCAAGGTCGACTACCACACCATGGGTGCCTGTTACGAAGTCCTCAACGTCCTGCCGTAAGTATTAGAGACGCGGGTTTCGGGCCCAAGGTGTCATCACTTCAATAAAAAGGGATCTCAGTAATGAACAAGCAAAACCACAAGAATCGTCCGGGGCGCGCACTGCCCCTGGTGTCGCTGCTGGCCCTGGCGGTCGCCGCGGGTGCCCAGGCGGCGCCCCAGGCCAATCCGGGTGGCAACTTCAGTGGCGTCAACAACACCGAGGCCGCCTTCGAGCCGCTGGGCAACACCATGACCGGTGACTGGGGTGGCGTGCGCAAGGACCTGCGCGACAAGGGCTGGGACATCAAGCTCGAATACGTCGGCGAGGGCGCGACCAACCTGCGTGGCGGCTACGACGACGATCGCACCGGGCGCTGGAGCTCCCAGTACATGTTCGGCCTCTGGGGCGACATGAACAAGATCGCGGGTTGGGAAAACTCGGTGTTCAAGCTGGCCATCACCTCCCGTGACGGCCGCAACCTGACCGATGACCGCATCACCGATCCGCGCGTGGGCGGCTACTCCTCGGTGCAGGAAGTCTATGGCCGTGGCCAGACCTGGCGTCTGACCCAGCTGTGGCTGTCCAAGGGCTTCTTCGATGGCCGTCTGGACATCAAGGCCGGTCGCTTCGGCGAAGGCGAGGACTTCAACTCCTTCGAGTGCGACTTCCAGAACCTGGCGTTCTGCGGTTCCCAGGTCGGCAACTGGGAAGGCGTCTGGTACAACTGGCCGGTCAGCCAGTGGGCCCTGCGCGTCAAGTACAGCCTGACCTCCGAGCTGTTCGTCCAGGTCGGTGCCTACGAGCAGAATCCGTCGCTGCTGGAAACCGGCAACGGCTTCAAGCTCAACGGCAGCGGCACCAAGGGTGCGGTCCTGCCGGTGGAAATGGTCTGGTCGCCCAAGGTCAACGGCCTGCCGGGCGAATACCGCGTCGGCTACTACTACAGCACCGCCGATGCCAACGATGTCTACGAAGACGTCAATGGCAACTCCGCCGCCCTTACCGGGCTGGATTACAAGGAGCACTCCAGCAAGCACGGCTACTGGGTCGTGGCGCGTCAGCAGATCACCGCGCACAACGATGATCCGAGCCGCGGCCTGTCGGTGTTCGCCAACTTCACCGCCCATGCCAAGGACGTCAACAAGGTCAGCAACTACGTCCAGGCCGGTCTGGTGTACAAGGGCCCCTTCGACGGTCGTCCCAAGGATGACATCGGCTTCGGCGTCGCGCGCATCAGCACCAACAGCGACTTCCGCGACAACCAGCGCGCCCTCAACCAGGCCGCCGGTGCCACCGACTACGATGATCCGGCCTACACGCCCCTGCAGCACAACGAGTACGACGCCGAGATCTACTACGGCGTGCACGTGACCAACTGGCTGACCGTGCGCCCCAACCTCCAGTACATCAAGAGTCCGGGTGGCGTGCGTGAAGTCGACAATGCCGTGGTGGGCGGCCTGAAGGTTCAAGCGGTTTTCTAAATCGCCCCCATAGCCCGCCATCCTGCCGGATGGCGCTGGACAGGGCCCTGCGGTGGTTATACTGCAGGGCCTTTTTCATTTCCGAGGTTGCCGTGGGTAAGGTCGAAAGTCCCTGCATCAGCCAGTGCAAGATCAAAGACGACGTCTGCCAGGGATGTGGCCGCAAACGCTCAGAGATCAAGGGCTGGAAAGAATTGAAGGACCGCGAGCGCAAGGAAGTCATCGATAAATCGAAGAAGCGCCTGAAAAAGCTCAAGAAGGGTTGATACGTTCCTGTTGGCACCCTAGGTTGGGTGGAGCACAGCGAAGCCCAACGGTGCCCAGGCCACCGCCGCATTGTTGGGCTTCGACGATAAAGCCGTCTCAACCCAACCTACATCCTGCCCGGCCAGCCCTCTTTCCCGAGAAGGCTGGGGTGAGGGCGCCGGAACCAGCACCTTAGGTTGAGCGCAGCGAAGCCCAAAAGGCCAAGCCAGCCCCCCCACTGTTGGACCTCGAGGATAAAGCCTCCTCAGCCCAACCTGCGCCTGATGGAGTCGAGCGCCCGCTCGGCCAGCCCCCTCTCCCTGCGGGAGAGGGTTGGGGTGAGGGCGCTTTTCGCCAACGAACACCCGGGTGGAAAAGGCTGCGCCGTTTTCCACGCTACGGTTAACCGGGCCATCAAACGCGGCTCACTATGCCCGCTCCACCTCATCCAGCAATCCCATGAACGCCTGCGCCGCATTCGAATGGGTGCGCTCAGTATGCAGGATGTACCCCAGGCGCCGCTCCAACTGAATCCCCGGCAGCGGCAGCCGGCGTACCTGATCGTCCAGCAGGGTCCGCGGCAGCACGCTCCAGGCCAGGCCGATGGACACCAGCATCTTGATGGTCTCCAGGTAGTTGGTGCTCATGGCGATATTGGGTATCAGCCCCTGGGCATCGAACAATCCATGCACGATCAGCCGGGTAAAGGTATTGCCGCCGGGAAACACCGCCGGATGCCGCGCCACATCGGCCAGGGTGACCTCCGCCTGGTTCGCCAGCGGATGTTCGGGCGCTGCCACGAAGTCCAGGGGATCGCTCCATACCGGCACCGCCTTGATCGGCGCCGCGGTCTGAGGCGCCAGGGTGATGATCGCCAGCTCCACCCGCCCATGCAGGATTTCGTCGTAGGCGGCTTCCGAATCGAGAAAGCGGATATCCAGGGCGACGTCGGGATAGTCCCGGGTGAAGCGCCTGAGGATCGGCGGCAACCGGTGCAGGCCGATGTGGTGACTGGTCGCCAGCGTCAGCCGGCCACCGATGGCACCATTGAGATTGGTCAGCGCCCGCCGGGTGTCATCGATCACGTCTAGAATCTGATAGGCGCGGGGGAGCAGGGCGCGTCCGGCCTCGGTCAGGCTGACCTCGCGGCCGATGCGATCGAACAGTCGGAGCCCCAGCTGCAGCTCCAGGGCCGCGATGCGCTTGCTCACCGCCGGCTGGGTCAGGTGCAGGCGCTCGCCAGCGTCGGAGAAACCGCCGGTTTCGGCCACCGCGACAAAGGCGTTCAGATTGGCGAGGTCCAAGACGTCGAATTCCTATTGGTTATGCGCTTCATGAAAAAGATGAATTTGTTTCATGCGAGCCTAACGCGGTATCTTTGACCCCACAAGCACCAAGGGCATGCAAAGGCCCGTGCCGTTCCACGCCTGATGAGGAATCCACCCATGGCTGGCAAGACGCTCTACGACAAACTCTGGGATATGCACTTGGTCAAGCAGCGCGACGACGGTTCCGCGCTGCTCTACATCGACCGCCACATCATCCACGAAGTGACCTCGCCCCAGGCCTTCGAAGGCCTGCGTCTGGCCGGCCGCAAGCCCTGGCGTCTGGACGCCAACCTGGCGACCCCCGATCACAACGTGCCGACCACCCCCGATCGCAAGGAAGGCCTCGATTCCATCAAGGACGAGATCTCGCGCATTCAGGTCCGCACCCTTGACGAGAACTGCGACGACTTCGGCGTCACCCAGTTCAAGATGAACGACGTCCGCCAGGGCATCGTCCATGTGATCGGCCCGGAGCAGGGCGCCGTGCTGCCCGGCATGACCGTGGTCTGCGGTGACTCCCACACCTCCACCAACGGCGCCTTCGGAGCCCTGGCCCATGGCATCGGCACCTCCGAGGTCGAGCACGTGCTCGCCACCCAGTGCCTGGTGGCCAAGAAGATGAAGAACATGTTGGTGAAGGTGGAGGGTGAGTTGCCCTTTGGCGTCACCGCCAAGGACATCGTCCTCGCGGTCATCGGCAAGATCGGCACCGCCGGCGGTAACGGCCATGCCATCGAATTCGCCGGCAGCGCCATCCGCGCCCTGTCCATGGAAGGCCGCATGACCATCTGCAACATGTCCATCGAGGCCGGTGCCCGGGTCGGCATGGTGGCGGTGGACCAGACCACCATCGACTACGTCGAGGGCCGTCCCTTCGCGCCCATCGGTGCCGTCTGGGAGGCCGCCGTTGCCCAGTGGCGCGGCCTGGTGTCCGATGCCGACGCCCACTTCGACACCGTCGTCGAACTCGACGCCACTCAGCTCAAGCCGCAGGTCAGCTGGGGCACCTCGCCGGAGATGGTTCTGGCCGTCGACCAGCAGGTGCCGGACCCGGCTCGCGAAGCCGATCCGGTCAAGCGCGGCTCCATCGAGCGCGCCCTGAAGTACATGGGCCTCAAGGCCAACCAGCCGATCACCGACATCGTGCTGGATCGCGTCTTCATCGGCTCCTGCACCAATTCCCGCATCGAGGACCTGCGCGCCGCTGCCGCCGTGGCCAAGGGCCGCAAGGTGGCCGCCACCCTCAAGCAGGCGCTGGTGGTACCTGGCTCCGGCCTGGTCAAGGCGCAAGCCGAGCGCGAAGGCCTGGACAAGGTGTTCATCGAAGCCGGTTTCGAATGGCGTGAGCCGGGCTGCTCCATGTGCCTGGCGATGAACGCCGACCGCCTGGAGAGTGGCGAGCATTGCGCCTCCACCTCCAATCGCAACTTCGAGGGCCGTCAGGGTGCCGGTGGCCGTACCCACCTGGTGAGCCCGGCGATGGCCGCCGCTGCCGCCATCGCCGGTCGTTTCGTCGACGTCCGCGACTTCGCCAACGCCTGAGGAGCCTGACCATGCAAGCCTTTACCCAGCACACCGGTTTGGTCGCACCCCTGGATCGCGCCAACGTCGACACCGACCAGATCATTCCCAAGCAATTCCTCAAGTCGATCAAGCGCACCGGCTTCGGCCCCAACCTGTTCGACGAGTGGCGCTACCTGGACGTCGGCCAGCCCGGCCAGGACCACAGCAAGCGTCCGCTGAACCCTGAGTTCGTGCTCAACCAGCCGCGCTACCAGGGCGCCAGCATCCTGCTGGCCCGTGAAAACTTCGGCTGCGGTTCCAGCCGCGAACACGCGCCCTGGGCCCTGGATGGCTACGGTTTCCGTTCGGTGATCGCGCCGAGTTTCGCCGACATCTTCTTCAACAACAGCTTCAAGAACGGTCTGTTGCCGATCATCCTCAGCGATGCGGACGTCGACGAGCTGTTCCGCCAGGTCGAAGCCAACGAGGGCTACCAGCTGGTGGTCGATCTCGAAAGCCAGACCGTGCGCCGTCCCGATGGCGTGGCGCTGTCCTTCGAGATCGACGCCTTCCGCAAGCACTGCCTGCTCAATGGCCTGGACGACATCGGCCTGACCCTACAGGATGCCGACGCCATCGGGAGTTTCGAAGCCCGCTATCGCCAGAGCAGTCCCTGGATGTTCCCCAGCGCCTGAACCCAGTCGCCGGCCCGCGCGGCCGGCGCTCTTTTCGGAGGCTCCATGAGCGGTGACCACGAGCAACACGTACAGCAGCAATTCGGCGCCACCGCCGAGGCCTATCTGACCAGTGCCGTCCATGCCCAGGGCGCCGAGCTCCTTGAGCTGCGCGACGCCGTGGCCCAGCGGGAAGGGGCCAAGGTGCTGGATCTCGGGTGCGGTGGCGGTCACGTCAGCTACAACGTGGCGCCGGTGGCCGGGCAGGTGATCGCCCTGGATCTGGCCGAGGAAATGCTTTCGGTGGTCAAGCGCAGCGCGGCCGAGCAGGGCCTGGACAACATCAGCGTTCAGCCCGGCATGGCCGAGCACCTGCCCTTCGGTGATGCCAGCTTCGACTTCGTCTTCAGCCGCTATTCGGCGCACCATTGGCGCGACATCGGCGCGGCCCTGCGCGAAGTGCGCCGGGTGCTGCGCCATGGTGGCGAGATGGCCATCATCGACGTGATCTCGCCGGCCAATCCGCGCCTGGATACCTATCTGCAGACGGTGGAAATCCTGCGCGACATCAGCCACGTGCGTAACTATTCCTTCGCCGAGTGGCACCGCCTGCTGGATATGGCCCGGCTGGGCGTGACCCGCTGCCGTCGCCAGCGCCTGTGCCTGGACTTCGCCAGCTGGACCGCGCGCATGCGTACCCCCGAGCCGCAGTGCCAGGCCATTCGCAGCCTGCAAAGCAAGATCGGCCAGGAAGTGCGCCAGTATTTCGAAATCGACCGCGACGGCTCCTTCACCGTCGACGTCATGGTTCTCTGGGCTCAGCCCATCTGATGTAAGACAGGAAAAGACAATGAGCAAGCAGATCCTCATCCTGCCGGGCGACGGCATCGGTCCGGAAATCATGGCCGAGGCGGTCAAGGTGCTGGAAGTGGTCAACCGCGACCATGACCTCGGCTTCGAACTGGTCCATGACGACCTGGGCGGCGCCGCCATCGACCGGTACGGCGTGCCCCTGGCCGATGAGACCCTGGCGCGCGCCCGCGCCGCCGATGCCGTGCTGCTGGGCGCCGTGGGCGGTCCCAAGTGGGACAAGCTCGAACGCGATATCCGTCCCGAGCGTGGTCTGCTGAAGATCCGTTCCGCGCTGGGCCTGTTCGGCAACCTGCGCCCGGCCATCCTATATCCGCAACTGGCCGAGGCCTCGACCCTCAAGCCGGAAGTGGTCTCCGGTCTGGACATCCTCATCGTCCGCGAGCTGACCGGCGGCATCTACTTCGGCTCGCCGCGCGAGACCCGGGTGCTGGAGAACGGCGAGCGCCTGGCCTTCGATACCCTGCCGTACAGCGAAGGCGAGATCCGTCGCATCGCCCGCGTCGGCTTCGACATGGCCCGTCTGCGTGGCGGCAAGCTGTGTTCGGTGGACAAGGCCAATGTCCTCGAGTCCAGCCGCCTGTGGCGCGAAGTGGTGGAGGAGGTGGCCAAGGACTATCCGGACATCGAACTTAGCCACATGTACGTCGACAACGCCGCCATGCAGCTGGTCCGCGCACCCAAGCAGTTCGATGTCATCGTCACCGACAACATGTTCGGCGACATCCTCTCCGACGAAGCCTCGATGCTGACCGGTTCCATCGGCATGCTGCCCTCGGCGTCCCTGGATGCCCACAACAAGGGCATGTACGAACCCTGCCACGGCTCGGCACCCGACATTGCCGGCCAGGGCGTGGCCAACCCCCTCGCGACCATCCTCTCGGTGGCCATGATGCTCAGGTACACCTTTGGCGCCGCCGCGGCGGCCGAGGCCATCGAGGCGGCGGTGGGCCAGGTGCTGGACCAGGGGCTGCGGACCGGTGACATCTGGTCGGAAGGCAAGCAGCGGGTCGGTACCCGCGAGATGGGCGAAGCAGTGGTCGCCGCCCTCGCAAGGCGTTAATCTGATCGGCCGCCGGGGGAGGCGGCCGTCCTCAAGACAATAAAGGTGCAGTAGCGATGAAACGTGTAGGTCTGATCGGTTGGCGTGGCATGGTGGGCTCCGTGCTCATGCAGCGCATGCTCGAAGAACGGGATTTCGACTTGATCGAGCCCGTGTTCTTCACCACCTCCAACGTTGGCGGCGAAGGCCCGGCCATTGGCAAGGGCGTGGCGCCGCTCAAGGATGCCTACAGCATCGACGAGCTCAAGACCCTCGACGTCATCCTCACCTGCCAGGGCGGCGACTACACCAGCGAGGTGTTCCCCAAGCTGCGCCAGGCCGGCTGGAAAGGCTACTGGATCGACGCGGCCTCCAGCCTGCGCATGCAGGATGACGCCGTCATCGTGCTGGACCCGGTCAATCGCCGCGTCATCGACCAGGCCCTGGCCGATGGCCGCAAGGACTTCATCGGCGGCAACTGCACCGTCAGCCTGATGCTGATGGCCCTGGGCGGGCTGTTCGAAGCCGGTCTGGTGGACTGGATGAGCGCCATGACCTACCAGGCCGCCTCTGGCGCCGGTGCGCAGAACATGCGCGAGCTGATCCGCCAGATGGGCGCGACCCACGCCGCCGTGGCCGACAGCCTGGCCGATCCCGCCAGCGCCATCCTCGATATCGACCGCCAGGTCGCCGAGACCCTGCGCAGCGAAGCCTTCCCCACCGAGCAATTCGGCGTCCCCCTGGCCGGCAGCCTGATCCCCTGGATCGACAAGGAACTGCCCAACGGCCAGAGCCGCGAGGAATGGAAGGCCCAGGCCGAGACCAACAAGATCCTCGGTCGCTTCAAGAATCCCATCCCTGTGGACGGTATCTGCGTGCGCATCGGCGCCATGCGCTGCCACAGCCAGGCGCTGACCATCAAGCTGAACAAGGATGTGCCGCTGTCCGACATCCACGGTCTGATCAGTCAGCACAATCCCTGGGTCAAGCTGGTGCCGAACAACCGCGAGGTCAGCATGCGCGACCTCACGCCAGCAGCCGTCACCGGCACCCTGAGCGTACCGGTCGGCCGGCTGCGCAAGCTGAACATGGGTTCCCAGTACCTGGGCGCCTTCACCGTGGGCGACCAGCTGCTGTGGGGCGCCGCGGAGCCGCTGCGGCGGATGCTGCGCATCCTGCTGGAGCAGTGAGCCGACGGCTAAACGTTTGCTTATAGAGGAGGGCCGCCAGTAAAGTGCGGCCCTCTTTCGTTGCGGACCGTCCCATCATGACTGCCAGAGATATCGCCCTCGTCGGTGCCACCAGTGCCTACGGCGAAGCCATTCGCGAACTCCTCGACGAACGCGACGTGCCCCTCGGGCGGTTGCACCTGCTCGCCAGCGGTGAGTCGGCGGGGCAGAATCTGCCCTTCCGAGGCAGCAATCTGCGCGTCACCGGCCTCGACGGCTTCGATTTCGCCCAGGTCGGCATCGTGATCCTGGCCGCGCCGGCCGCCGTGGTCGAAACCCTGCGGCCGCAACTGGTCGCTGCCGGTTGCGCCGTGCTTGATCTCAGCGGCGCCTCGGCCGCGCTGTCCGTGCTGCCACGTATCAATGGCGACCGCCTCGACCAGCTCCCGGCCGCCGCCTGGCTCGGTGTTCCCCTGGCAGCCGCCCAGGCGGCCGCCAGCGTGGCAGCCGTGCTCGCTCGCTTGAATACACTCCATGATGCTTCCCTGACGGCGTGCCTGGCCGCCTCCGGCGCCGGCCGTGGTGGCGTCGAGGAATTGGCGCGGCAGGCCACTGAATTGCTCAACGGTCGACCGGTCGAGGCGCGGCTGTTCGAAGGACAGCTGGCCTTCAATCTGCTCGGTCGCACCGGCGCAGCGACAGCGGATGGCTATACTGCCCAGGAACATCGTTTGCTGGACGAATGTCAGCAGGTGCTGGGAGCGCGCTTGCCGGTGCTGGACGTCACTGCCGTGCAGGCGCCGGTGTTCTTTGGCGACAGCCTGGCGCTCAGCTTGAGGGCCCAGGCGCCCTGGCAGCTGGAGCAGGTGCTGGAGGCCCTGGGTGACGAGCCGGGCCTGGCGCTCGACGAAGAACTCGATTGCCCGTCTGCCGTGGGCGATGCCCTGGGCCGGGAAGAGGTGCTGGTGGGACGGGTGAGGCTGCATCCGCGGGATGCCCGGCGGCTGGAATGCTGGCTGGTGGCGGACAATGTCAGATTATCGGCACTGACGGCCGTTCAGCTGGCCGAATTGTTGCTTAAACAGTCGGCCTAAAAGATACTTCGTGAAATGCTTCGCTCTTTTGGCTTGAGCAAAAGGGCAGTGGACGTGGCACGCAGCGATGGACACAGGCGCCCGCACGGTGGCGCGATCGACAGCTTCTAAAAAGGGACGGTCATGGTTCGAGTTCAGAAACTGGTGCGGGCAATTGCAGCGGCGAGCGCCTTGATGTCTGGCGCGGCCCAGGCCCTCAGCCTGGGGGAGATCCACCTCAATTCGGCCCTCAATCAGCCCTTCGATGCCACCATCGATCTGTCGGACCTGCGTGACCTCGGTACCGCCGAGTTGCGCCCCAATCTGGCGTCCGTCGAGGATTTCGGCAAGGCCGGTGTCGACCGTGCCTTCTTTCTCAACGATCTCAAGTTCACCCCGGAGGTGCGCAACGGGCGCACCGTCATCCGCGTAACCTCGGCGCGTCCGGTGCGCGAGCCCTATCTCAACTTCCTGCTGGAAGTGAACTGGCCGAGTGGCCGGATCCTGCGCGAGTACACCGTGCTGCTGGATCCGCCGCTCTATACCCCCCAGGCTGCGG
The DNA here is from genome assembly GCF_029872515.1 of Pseudomonas flavocrustae. Classification (NCBI taxonomy): domain Bacteria; kingdom Pseudomonadati; phylum Pseudomonadota; class Gammaproteobacteria; order Pseudomonadales; family Pseudomonadaceae; genus Pseudomonas; species Pseudomonas flavocrustae. The sequence goes on from NZ_JAPDIQ010000001.1 coordinate 943,906, forward strand.
CAGCGCCGTTCGCGCCCCAGGTGCCGGCCACGCCGCGAGCGCGCGCCAACACGCCGAGCGCACCGCGTCCGGCCACGCCGCCTGCCGCGCCAGCACCGAGCGCGACCCAGACACCGGGCACCTATACCACCGAGCGGCGCGATACCCTCTGGGAAGTGGCGGCGCGCAATCGCCCGGCCGCCAGCGTCACCGTCGACCAGACCATGCTGGCGATCCAGGATCTGAATCCCGACGCCTTCATTGATCGCAACATCAACCTGATGAAGAGCGGCCAGGTGCTGCGCCTGCCCGATCAGGCCCAGGCCGGAACGCGTCCCCAGCGCGAGGCGGTGGCCGAGATCGCCCGCCAGACCCGTGCCTGGAAGCAGGGCGGCGACGGCGCGCCTGCCGGGACGCCGCGCCGGCAGGTGGATGCTTCCGCCCAGCCGAGTGGCAACGAGGCCTCGACGCCTGCCGCCCCCAAGGACAATCTCAAGCTACTCTCCGGTCAGCCTGCCGGCCGCGCGGGCGAATCCGCCGGTGGCAAGGGTGGTGATCAGTCCCTGGCCGATCGCCTGGCGGTGACCCAGGAAAGCCTGGACACCACCCGCCGCGAGAACGAAGAACTCAAGAGTCGTCTGGGCGATCTGCAGTCGCAGCTCGACAAGCTGCAGAAGATCATGCAGCTCAAGGACGCCCAGCTGGCGCGGATGCAGGCCAACATGGCCAATCCCCAGGCCGCGGGTCAGCCGGCCCAGCCGCCGGCGACGCCCGAAGCGGCGGCTCCGGTGACGCCTGCGCCGGCCGAGAACACCCCCGCACCCACGCCCCAGGAAGCGACCGCCGCCGCGCCGGTCGCTCCGGTCGACGCCTCTGCACCCACCACCTCGCCGCCGGCCAGCGAGGCGGGTACCGGCGCGGCGCCGCCTGCGGCCAGCGAGCCCAAGGTCATCCCGGTCACGCCCAGCACCCCGGCGACCGAGCCGACCGAGGCCACCAACAGTTTCCTCGACGAGATCCTCAGCAATCCGCTCTGGCTCGGCATCATCGGCGGCAGCGCCTTGCTGGCCCTGCTGGTCCTGCTGATGATCAACTCGCGCCGCAACGCGGTGAAGGAGGCCGAGCGCGAGCGTGACGCCGAAGCTGCGCGCACCGACACCGTGTTCGACGCCGATCCCGAATTGGGCGATCACCATGCCCTCGCCGGGCTGGAGCTGAACCAGGGCAGCCAGGACGCGGCGCGTGACGCCGACGCCCAGGACGATGCCCTGGGTCAGGCCGACATCTACATGGCCTATGGCCGCTTCAGCCAGGCGGCCGAGGTGCTCAAGAAGGCCAGCGACCAGGAACCCCATCGCGCCGATCTGCGCCTCAAGCTCATGGAAGTCTATGCCGAGATGGGCGACAAGGACGGCTTCCAGCGCGAAGAGCGCGAACTCAAGGAGATCGGCGGCGCCCAGCCGGCGGTGGAGCACCTGAAGTCGCGCTATCCGGCCATGGCCACCGTCGCGGTCGCCTCGGCTGCGGTCGGGGCCGCCGCGCTGGCCGCTGCCCACGAACTGAGCGAGGAGCAATCGCGCAATCAGGGCTTCACGGCCACCGAGGACAGCCAGGACTTCGATCTGTCCCTGGATGACTTCGGCAGCGAGGATATCCAGGGTCATCAGCCTGCCGGTCCGGCGGAGGAACCCCTGTTCGGTGAAGCCTTCGCCGATGCCCAGGCCAAGGCGACCGACCCGCGCGACGATTTCGACTTCGATCTCAATTTCGATGCCGAGCCCGCTGCCACACCTGCGGCGACTCCAGCTGCCAAGGACGATGACTTCGCCCTGGACTTCAGCGAATTCGAGCGGCAGGGCGACCTGGCGCACGACGAGCCGACCGCGGGTTCCAGTGCGGCTTCGGCCTTCGACGAGCCACTGGATGCGCCCACGCCGCCGGCGGCCGACGCCGAGCTGCCCGCAAGTTTCGACCTCTCCGACTTCGACGACGAGCAACCGGCGCCCAAGCGCGAAAGCGACGAGGAATTCGCCGCCCGCCTGCAGGAGGCCTCTCGCCAGTTCGATGCGGAGACCACCAGTGGCACGGCGGGTAGCGACGGTCTGGACGACTTCGACTTCCTGTCCGGCGAAGACGAAACCGCCACCAAGCTGGATCTGGCACGCGCCTACATCGACATGGGCGATCCAGAAGGTGCCCGGGACATCCTCGACGAGGTGATTGCCGAGGGGAATGCCGGGCAGCAGCAGGAAGCCCGGGAGATCATCGCCCAGCTCAGCTAAGGCTGGCCGGACTTGGCAGAGGAGGGGAGGCGCTATAAGCTGCCTCCCCTTTTTTTTGCCTGGCCGTCGCCTTGGATTTTCTAGACCCCACGATCATCGTTCCACCGCAGCGCATCGCCCTGGGCGTCGAGTACAAGGGTGCCCGCTATCGCGGCTGGCAGCGCCAGCAGCCCGGTGTGCGCTCCGTGCAGGAGACCCTGGAAGACGCCCTCTCCGAGGTCGCCGCGGCGCCCATCGCGCTGCATTGCGCCGGGCGTACCGATTGCGGGGTGCACGCCACCGGCCAGGTGGTGCATTTCGAGTCACCCGTCGCCCGGCCGCTCAAGGCCTGGGTGATGGGCACCAATGCCAATCTGCCGTCGGATATCAGCGTGACCTGGGTCAAGCCGGTCAGCAACGAATTCCATGCCCGCTTCAGTGCCATGGCCCGGCGCTATCGCTATGTGATCTACAACGATCCCATCCGACCTGCGCACCTGGCGGAGGAGGTCACCTGGAATCACCGTCCGCTGCGGATCGAACCGATGCGCGAGGCGGCCCAGGTGCTGCTCGGCACCCACGATTTCACCTCCTTCCGAGCCAAGGCCTGCCAGGCGAAGTCGGCGATCAAGACCATCCATCATCTGCGTCTCTGGCAGAGCGGACGGCTGATCGTCCTCGACATCCGCGCCAATGCCTTCCTGCACCACATGGTGCGCAACATCGCCGGGGTGCTGATGGCGGTGGGCTGTGGCGAGCGGCCGGTGGCGTGGGTGAGCGAGGTCCTGGCCGCGCGCGAGCGGCGGCTGGGTGGCGTCACCGCCCATCCCTATGGCCTCTACCTGGTGGACGCCGAGTATCCCGAGAGCACGCCCGTGCCGAAGCGGCCGCTGGGTCCGCTGTTCCTGGGGCATATCCCCGAGCTGGATGACCCCCAAGGCTGACGCTGCGCGGGTGGTCTGCTAACATTCATCGATTTGGAACGAGGTCATTCCGGTTTGGCTAACGTTCGAGTGAAGATCTGCGGGATCACCCGGGTCGAGGATGCACTGGCCGCGGCGTCTGCCGGCGCCGATGCCATCGGCCTGGTGTTCTATGCGCGCAGCCCGCGGGCGGTCAGCGCTGCCCAGGCCCGCCAGATCGTGGCGGCCCTACCGCCCTTCGTGACCAGTGTCGGGCTGTTCGTCGATGCCTCGCCCTGCGAGATCGAGGAGACGCTCGACGCCGTGCCCCTGGACCTCCTGCAATTCCATGGCGACGAGTCGCCGGCGCAGTGCGCCCGTTATCGCCGTCCCTACATCAAGGCCCTGCGCATGCGCGAGGAGATCGACCTCGCCGCCGTTGCCCGGGACTATGCCGGTGCCCGCGGGCTGTTGCTCGACACCTATGTCGCCGGCGTGCCCGGGGGCACCGGCCAGGCCTTCGACTGGACTCGGGTGCCGCAGGACCTGTCGCTGCCACTGATCGTGGCGGGTGGGCTGGACGCGGATAACGTCGCCACGGCCATCGCCGCGTCCCGGCCCTTTGGGGTGGACGTGAGTGGCGGCGTGGAGCAGGCCAAGGGCATCAAGGATGCCGCCGAGATCGCCCGATTCGTGGCGGCCGTGAGGGGTGCGCCCATCGCCTGATGTGACCCTCGTCGGGTGGTTGCCGTCCACACCTGCGACATATTCAAGCAGACCCGCCCCGGGTGGGTCTGACGTCCGGCTCCCCGGGAGCCGGCATGCGACAAGAGGGTAGCGGCCCGGGATACAGCGGGCGCTGCCGAACCTATTACAGATGCTCAAGGAAGGCGTGGCCCAGGCCACGCTGGGAGCCCATGCAAGTGGAGAGAGATGCATGAGCAATTGGCTGGTCGACAAACTGATTCCTTCCATCATGCGGTCCGAGGTGAAGCGCAGTTCGGTGCCGGAAGGTCTTTGGCACAAGTGTCCGGCCTGCGAAGCGGTCCTCTACCGTCCGGAGCTGGAAAAGAATCTGGACGTGTGCCTCAAGTGCGGTCACCACATGCGCATCAACGCGCGACGCCGCCTGGACATCTTCCTCGACGCCGAGGGTCGTGAAGAGCTGGGTACCGAGCTGGAGCCGGTGGATCGCCTGAAATTCCGCGACAGCAAGAAGTACAAGGACCGTTTCACCGCGGCGCAAAAGGAAACCGGCGAAAAAGACGCGCTGATTTCCATGCGCGGCACCCTCAAGGGCATGCCGGTAGCGGTCTGCGCCTTCGAATTTTCCTTCATGGGCGGCTCCATGGGTGCCGTGGTCGGCGAGCGTTTCGTCCGCGCGGCCAACGTGGCCCTGGAAGAGCGCTGCCCGTTGATCTGCTTCTCCGCCTCGGGCGGTGCGCGGATGCAGGAAGCCCTGATCTCCCTGATGCAGATGGCCAAGACCTCCGCGGTGCTGGCGCGTCTGCGCGAAGAGGGCATTCCCTTCATCTCGGTGCTGACCGATCCGGTCTATGGTGGCGTCTCCGCCAGTCTGGCGATGCTGGGCGACGTCATCGTCGCCGAGCCCAAGGCGCTGATCGGCTTCGCCGGTCCGCGCGTGATCGAGCAGACCGTGCGTGAAAAGCTGCCGGAAGGCTTCCAGCGCAGCGAGTTCCTGCTGGATCACGGCGCCGTCGACCTCATCGTCTCGCGCAAGGAATTGCGTGATCGCCTGGCGCGCCTGCTGGCGACCTTCCAGCACCAGCCGGTCCCGGCGGCCTGATGGCTTCGCGCAGCCTCGCGCAATGGCTGGCCTATCTCGAGCAGCTGCATCCGTCGGCGATCGACATGGGCCTGGACCGGGTGCGCGAGGTCGCGCAGCGGCTGGGCCTGACCCGGCCGGCGCCGCGGGTGGTGACCGTGACCGGCACCAACGGCAAGGGCTCCACCTGCGCCTTTCTCGCCAGCCTGCTGCGCGCCAGCGGGCAGCGGGTCGGCGTCTATGCGTCGCCGCACCTGGTGCGCTACAACGAGCGCGTCGACGTGGACGGCACCCTCGCCAGCGATAGCGATCTCTGCACCGCCTTCGCCGCGGTGGAAGTCGCCCGCGGCGAGATCAGCCTGACCTATTTCGAAGTGGGTACCCTGGCCGCCTTCTGGCTGTTCGAGCGTGCCCGGCTGGATGTCGCCGTCCTCGAGGTCGGTCTGGGCGGACGCCTGGATGCGGTCAACCTGATCGATGCCGATCTGGCGCTGGTCACCAGCATCGGCCTGGATCACGCAGAATGGCTGGGCGATACCCGCGACAGCGTCGCCGTGGAAAAGGCCGGAATCTTCCGCGCCGGCAAGCCGGCCCTCTGTGGCGATCTGGATCCCCCCGCGCCGCTGATCGACGCCGCCGAGCGCCTGGGCGCGCCCTTGCTGCTGCGCGGCGAAGCCTTCGATCTGCGCATCGAGAGTGCCGGCTGGTTCTGGCGTGGGCGTGATGCCCAGGGCAATGACCTGGCGCTGCCAGGCCTGCCGCTACTCGATCTGCCCATGGAAAATGCCGCCCTGGCCTTGCAGGCCTACGCGTTACTCGAACAACCCTGGCTGCCGCAGCAGATCGCGGCGGCGCTCCAGGCCACGCGCATGACCGGTCGGCTCGATCGGCGCCAGGTCGAGCGGGCAGGGCAGAGGCGCAGCGTCCTGCTGGACGTGGCCCATAATCCCCATGCCGCCGAATACCTGGCCCGCCGCCTGGCGATGAAGCCGGTCGCCGGCGTACGGCGCGCGGTGTTCGGCGTCCTGGCCGACAAGGACCTGGACGGCATCCTGGCGCCCCTGGAAAGTCTGTTCGCCAGCTGGGCAGTGGCGAGTCTGCCGACCCCGCGCAGTCGCGACGGTGGCGAGGTGGCCGCTCTCCTGGCGGCGCGCGGTGCGCGCGCCGAGGCCCATGCCTCGCTGCTGGCCGCCTTCGAGGCGCAACTGGCCGCCAGTGCGGCTGACGACGAGGTGGTGGTGTTCGGCTCCTTCTACAGTGTCGCCGAGGTCCTCGCGCAGCTCTCTTCCCCATCCGAATCCGCGGAGGCATAACCCATGCTCAAGCAAAGAGTCATCGGCGCGCTGGTGCTGCTGGCGCTGATCATCATCTTCGTCCCCATGCTCTTCAATCGCCAGGACGATGCCCGCAAGGTGGCGGTCGAGGCGCCGGGCCAGCCGGCCGCACCCACGGTGCCCAGTACCGAGGTGCAGCCGGTGCAGACACCCGAGGCGCCGCCGGTGGTGGTGGTGCCGGACGAGCCGGCCAAGCCGCTCGGCAAGCCGCAGACGCCGATCGCCGGCACCTCCGGCCAGGCGCCGACGCAGAATGCGCCGGCGAACCCCGCGCCGGCGCCATCCCAGCCTGCCGCGCCGGTCGCCAAGGCGCCCGCCGCCAGCGCACCCGTCGCCAGTCCTCCGGCGGCACCTGCGGCGGCCCCGGCACCCGCGGCCAAGCCGGATTCGCGCCTGGGCGCGGCCAATCTGCCCAACAGCTGGTCGGTCCAGCTCGCCAGCCTGTCGTCGCGGCCCAGCGCCGATGCCCTGCAGGCCAAGCTGCGCAGCCAGGGCTACAACGCCTATGTACGGACCGCCGACGGCATGAACCGGGTCTTCGTCGGGCCGGTGATAGAGCGCAGCGAGGCGGATCGCCTGCGCGACCAGCTCAACAAGCAGAATGGCGTCAAGGGCTTCGTCGTCCGCTTTCAGCCGGAGCGCGGTTAACCCGGTCACAAGGCTCTGCTAGAATGCAGGGCCTTTTTGTAAGTGGACCTTGCCGTGGGCTTCACCTGGGTGGACTGGGCGATCGTCGCCGTTGTCATCGTTTCCTGCCTGATCAGTCTCAGGCGCGGCTTCGTCAAGGAAGCGTTGTCACTGGCGACCTGGATCGTGGCCGGTGGCGTGGCCTGGGTCTTCGGTGGGGCCCTGTCCAATTACCTGGTGGACTATATTCAGGTGCCGTCCGGACGGGTGATCGCCGCCTGTGTCATTCTCTTCGTGCTGACACTGCTCGTCGGCGCCCTGGTGAGCTTCTTGCTTGGCGAATTGATCCGCGTCACCGGCTTGTCGGGCACCGATCGCTTTCTCGGAATGGCCTTTGGCGCCGCTCGCGGTGCGTTGCTGATCACCGTGGCGGTGGGGCTGCTGAGCCTGGGGCCGGTCCAGCAGGACGGCTGGTGGCAGCAGTCGGTGCTGGTTCCACATTTTCTCCTGGTGGCCGATTGGTCGAAGAATCTGCTGTTGGGCTTTGCCGGCCAATGGCTGGGCGCGACGCCCATGCCCAGTCTGCAACTGTTGCCACAGCTGGGGCCCAAGGCTCCTTGAACGGTTTTCCAGGCCTCGCACTGCCGGGGTCATCCTGCGATGGTTCGCCGTCGCATCACTTGAAACAGTGGGGTCGCGTCGCATGTGTGGCATCGTAGGTATCGTGGGCAAGACGAACGTCAACCAGTCGTTATACGACGCGCTCACCGTCCTTCAACATCGCGGTCAGGATGCCGCCGGTATCGTCACCAGCCTGGACGGTAAACTCTTCCTGCGCAAAGACAACGGCCTGGTCCGCGACGTCTTCCAGCAGCGTCACATGCAGCACCTGGTCGGCCGCATGGGCATCGGCCATGTGCGCTACCCCACGGCCGGCAGCTCCAGCTCCGCCGAGGCGCAGCCGTTCTATGTCAACTCGCCCTATGGCATCACCCTCGCGCACAACGGCAACCTGACCAACGTCGAGCAGCTGTCCCGCGAGATCTACGAATCCGATCTGCGCCACGTCAACACCAATTCGGATTCCGAGGTGCTGCTCAACGTCTTCGCCCACGAGCTGGCGGTGCGCAACAAGCTGCAGCCGACCGAGGACGACGTCTTCGCCGCGGTCTCCGAGGTCCATGAGCGCTGCCGTGGCGGCTATGCCGTGGTGGCCATGGTGACGGGCTACGGCATCGTCGGCTTCCGCGACCCCAATGCCATCCGGCCCATCGTCTTCGGTCAGCGTCACACCGAATACGGTGTGGAATACATGATCGCCTCCGAGAGCGTCGCCCTCGACGTGCTCGGCTTCACCCTGATCCGCGACCTGGAACCGGGCGAAGCGGTGTACATCACCGAAGACGGACGGCTCTATACCCGCCAGTGCGCGCAGAATCCGCAGTACGCGCCCTGCATCTTCGAGCACGTCTACCTGGCCCGTCCGGATTCCATCATCGATGGCATCTCGGTCTACAAGGCCCGCCTGCGCATGGGCGAGAAGCTCGCCGAGAAGATCCAGCGCGAGCGGCCCGAGCACGACATCGACGTGGTCATCCCGATCCCGGACACCAGCCGCACCGCGGCCCTGGAGCTCGCCAACCACCTGGGCGTCAAGTTTCGCGAGGGCTTCGTCAAGAATCGCTACATCGGCCGGACCTTCATCATGCCCGGCCAGGCCGCGCGCAAGAAGTCGGTACGCCAGAAGCTCAACGCCATCGAACTGGAATTCCGCGGTAAGAACGTGATGCTGGTGGACGACTCCATCGTCCGCGGCACCACCTGCAAGCAGATCATCCAGATGGCCCGCGAAGCCGGCGCCAAGAAGGTCTATTTCTGCTCGGCGGCTCCGGCGGTGCGCTTCCCCAACGTCTACGGCATCGACATGCCCAGCGTGCACGAGCTGATCGCCCACGGCCGCACCACCGAGGAAGTCGGCGAGCTGATCGGCGCCGACTGGCTGATCTACCAGGACCTGCATGACCTGCAGGAAGCCGTGCGCACCCGCAAGGCACCCAAGGTCGAGCAGTTCGACTGCGCGGTGTTCGATGGCGAGTACATCACCGGCGACGTCGATGCCGCCTATCTGAATCGGATCGAGCAGGCGCGCAACGACGCGGCCAAGGTCAAGCACAAGGCCGTCAGCGCCATCATCGATCTCTACAACGACTAAGGAGCTGCACATGAGCCAAGACTGGGATGCCGGACGCCTGGACAGTGATCTCGAGGGCGCGGCCTTCGAGACCTTGGCGGTGCGGGCAGGGCAGCAGCGCTCGCCGGAAGGCGAGCATGGCGAAGCCCTGTTCCTGACCAGCAGCTACGTGTTCCGGACCGCCGCGGATGCCGCGGCGCGCTTCGCCGGCGAGGTGCCGGGCAACGTCTATTCGCGCTACACCAATCCCACGGTGCGTACCTTCGAGACCCGCATCGCGGCCCTCGAAGGGGCCGAGCAGGCGGTGGCCACCGCCTCGGGCATGTCCGCCATCCTGGCCATGGTCATGAGCCTGTGCAGCGCCGGCGACCACGTGCTGGTCTCGCGCAGCGTGTTCGGCTCGACCATCAGCCTGTTCGAGAAGTACTTCAAGCGTTTCGGCATCGAGGTGGACTATCCGCCGCTGGCCGATCTGGACGCCTGGCAGGCGGCCTGCAAGCCCAATACCCGGCTGTTCTTCGTCGAGTCGCCGTCCAATCCCCTGGCCGAGCTGGTGGACATCGCCGCCCTGGCCGAGATCGCCCATGCCCAGGGTGCGCTGCTGGCGGTCGACAACTGCTTCTGCACCCCGGCGCTGCAGAAGCCGCTGGCGCTGGGTGCCGATATCGTCATCCATTCGGCGACCAAGTACATCGATGGTCAGGGCCGGGGCATGGGTGGCGTGGTCGCCGGCCGTGCCGAGCAGATGAAGGAAGTGGTGGGTTTCCTGCGTACCGCCGGTCCGACCCTGAGCCCCTTCAATGCCTGGCTGTTCCTGAAGGGCCTGGAGACGCTGAAGATCCGCATGCAGGCGCACAGCCAGACCGCACTGGTGCTGGCGCGCTGGCTGGAAGGCCAGCCCGGCGTCGAGCGGGTCCACTACGCCGGCCTGGAAAGCCATCCGCAGCATGGGCTGGCGTGCCGCCAGCAGAGCGCCTTCGGCGCCGTGGTGAGCTTCGAGGTCGCCGGTGGACGTGACGCCGCCTGGCGCTTCATCGATGCCACCCGGATGATCTCCATCACCACCAACCTGGGTGATACCAAGACCACCATCGCCCACCCGGCGACGACCTCGCACGGGCGGCTGTCGCCGGCCGAGCGTGCCAACGCCGGGATCCGCGACAGCCTGATCCGTATCGCCGTGGGTCTCGAAGACCTGGGTGATCTGCGCCAGGACCTGGCCCGCGGACTGGCGGCCCTATGAGTCTGACGTTCGCGCCGGTGGAATTGCGCGTCGCCCTGGTCACCGGCGCGGCGCGTGGGATCGGGCTGGGCATCGCCGCCTGGCTGGTAGCCGAAGGCTGGCGGGTAGTGGTGGCCGACATCGAGCAGGAGCGCGGCGCCAAGGTGGCCGCCGCCCTTGGCGAACGCGCCTTGTTCGTCGCCCTGGACGTGGCTGACGAGAGTCAGGTGGAGTCCGCCGTCGCCCAGGTGATCGGCCAGTTCGGGCGGCTGGATGCCCTGGTCAACAATGCCGGTCTCGCCACTGCCCAGGGCCAGCCGCTGGAAAGCCTGGCACTGGCCGAATGGCGCAGGGTGCTCGGGGTGAATCTGGACGGCCCCATGCTGCTGGCCAAGCATTGCGCACCCTATCTGCGCGAGCAGCAGGGCGCCATCGTCAACATCGCCTCGACCCGTGCCCAGCAGTCCGAGCCCCATGGCGAGGCCTACGCCGCGAGCAAGGGCGGGCTGCTGGCCCTGACCCACGCCCTGGCCATCAGCCTGGGTCCGGAAGTGCGGGTGAATGCGCTCTCTCCGGGCTGGATCGATGCGCGCGATGCCCATGTCCGCGAGGCCGAGCCGCTGTCCGCTGCCGACCACGAGCAGCATCCGGTCGGGCGGGTAGGGACGGTGGAAGACGTCGCGGCCTGCGTGGCCTGGCTGCTGAGCGGCAACGCCGGTTTCATCAGCGGCGAGGCCATCACCCTGGACGGCGGCATGACCCGCAAGATGATCTACCGGGAATAGCGCCTCGTAGAAAATATAATTGGAAAATTCCTTGACGGATCAAGGAGCTACGAGGAGAATGCGCGTCACCCGAAGGGGATGGCTGATTAGCTCAGCTGGGAGAGCACCTGCATCACACGCAGGGGGTCGGCGGTTCGATCCCGTCATCAGCCACCAAACTCTTCGGGAAGTGTTCCGCAAGGTACACGCAATGCGCGGCGGTAGTTCAGTCGGTTAGAATACCGGCCTGTCACGCCGGGGGTCGCGGGTTCGAGTCCCGTCCGCCGCGCCATACAAGTTGTTCCGGGTCCTCTGAACTGCCCGAACGACGCAAGAGAAGCTGCCCCAGGGCAGCTTTTTTTGTGCCTGAAGAAAAGGCCGGTCGATCGTTCGCGGGCTGGCGCCGCTCTGGCCGCCAGCGCCAGCCGGTGGCTCCGTTCAGATCACGAATTCCGCTACCACCTGCCGGAGACCGGCCGCCAGGCGCGACACCTCGTTGCTGGCGCTGGAGGTCTGGCTGGCACCTGCCGCGGTCTGGTCGGACAGGTCCTTGATGCTGATCAGGCCACGGTCGATGTCCTTGGCCACCAGCGCCTGTTCTTCGGCGGCCGTGGCGATCAGCGCCGTGCGCTCATCGATGCCGCCCATGGCGCCGGCGATGGCCCGCAGGGCACCATTGGCTTCCCGCGCAACGGCGAGGGATTGCTCGGCGGTCTGGCTGCTCTGCTGCATGGCCTTCACCGCGTCCGTCGAATCGTACTGGATGGTGCCGATCATGGCTTCGATCTCCCGCGTCGACTGCTGGGTGCGATGGGCGAGGGCGCGGACTTCATCCGCGACCACGGCGAAGCCGCGGCCCTGATCACCGGCGCGGGCGGCCTCGATGGCGGCGTTGAGCGCCAGCAGATTGGTCTGCTCGGCAATGGCGCGGATGACGTCGACGACGTTGCTGATTTCCTGGGCGCGACCCGACAGCGTCCGGATCTGACCGCTGCTCTGATCGACCTGGGTGGCCAGTCGTTCGATGGCGGTCAGGGTCGCGGCCACGTGCTCCAGGCCGGCCTGGGTAAGGGCGCTGCCCCGTTGCGAGGCGCCGGCGCTTTCCTCCGCATGGCGTGCCACCTCGTCCACCGCGGCGCTCATCTCCGTCACCGCCGTGGCGACCTGGCCGATCTCGTCGTTTTGCCTGAGCAGGCCGCGATTGCCATCGTCGATCACCGCGGTCATCTCTTCGGCGGCGGCGGCCAGTTGACTGGAGCTGTCCGCCAGATGGGCCACGGTCGCGCGCAGGTTGGCCTGCATGCCGGCCAGGGCGGTCAGCAGGCCGGCGGCCTCGTCGCTGCCCGCCACCTGGATATCTTCGGCGAGATCCTTGTTGGCGATCCGCTGGGCGATGCGCAGGGCTTCGCCGATGGGCACGGTGATGCTGCGCGTCAGCAGGAGGGCGAGGGCGACGGTGGCCAGCAGGGTGGCGAGGATCAGGCCGACGACCCAGGCCAGGCCGTGGTCGTAGATCCGGCCCGCCGCGATGCCCGACGCGACCGCACCACGGTCGTTCAGCGCGGCCAGGCTTTCGATCTGCGCCTGTACCTGGTCGGCGGCGATCCGCATGTTGCCATCGGCCAAGGCGGTGGCGCCCGCCAGGTCACCGCTGCGATAGAGGGTCGCGAAGCTGTCCAGCAGGCTCAGGTAGCCCGCGGCGCCGTTCTGTACGGCCTGGTAGAGCTGCTGTTCCGCGTCGCTGGACACCAGCGGCGCATAGTCCGCGATTTCCTTGGCGAAGCGGCTGCGCAGCTCGACCAGTGCCGTGGCCATTTCCGACCTGCGCCCCGAATCCTGCGTACCCAGGCTTCTCAGGCTTTCGAGGCGCAACCGGAGCAGCGCCGCGGTCATCTGCCCGGCCTGGCGCACGCTGGGCATCCAGTCCGTCTCCACCTCGATTTCCGACTGCCTGAGTTGCCGCATCTGGATCAGGGCGATGGCCCCAAGCGCGATGACGATTGCTACGATAATCGAGAAGGCCAAGGCCGACCGACGACCCACCTTGAGTGTGCGCATCATCATGACAGTCACCATGAAGGAGGCCCGAGGGAACACCGGGCTGGAGTTGTGATGTGCATCACACGCTATAGCGGGTGGCTTAGCGGCGGCTTAAGGCTGAGCCGCCCATCGGACCACTGGTCTGACGATGGCGGTGCGCCCTGAACAGGGCCGGGCGCTGCGAGGCAGCTGTCGCTTCAGGCGCGGCGATCCCTGGCGGCGCTAGCGGGCCGGGGCACCCATCTGCGCCGAGATGCGCGCCGTGGTAGCGAGCATCTGCTCGACGTACTCGGCCTTGAGGTCTTCACGGAAGCGGAAGCAGGGAAAGGACACGCTCAGGCCGGCCACGACCTGGCCGAAGCGGTCGCGGATCGGCGCCGCCAGGCACCTCATGTTGGCCTCGAATTCCTCGTGGTCTTCGGCAAAACCCAGCTCACGAACCCGCGCCAGCTCCGTCAGATAGGCGGCCAGGCTGTCGAGGGTGTTGGGCGTGCGGCGGACAAAGGTTTCCTGGGCGAGGATCTGGCGTACCTCGGCTTCCGCTCGCCAGGCCATCAGCACCTTGCCGATCCCGGTGCAATACAACGGCGCCCGCCGACCGATGCGTGAATACATGCGCAGGGTGTAGCGCGAGTCGAGCTTGTGCACATAGACGATGGCGCCCTCGTCGAAGATGCCCAGGTGGACGGTCTCGCCGGTGAGGTCGTTGAGCAGGCGCATGCCCGGCTCGGCCTCGCGGACCAGCTCCAGCTGGGGCAGGGCGCGGGCTCCCAGTTCGAACAGTTTGACGCTCAGCCGGTAGCGGTCTTCGGCGTCCTGGACCACATAGCCCAGGGCCTTGAGCGTCTGCAGGAAGCGGTGGACGGTGCTCTTCGACAGGTCCAGCTGCTGCGCCAGCTCCGAGACGCCGCAGTCGTCCTCGCGCTCGCCGAGGGCTTCGAGCACCGCCAGGGTACGCCCGACGGCGCTGACCATGTCGTTGCCGAGAATCTGATTCTTTTCCATCTAACCGCCGGTCGCCTGATTGCCGGAACACTGTTCCATTCTGATTGACGAACGCAGGAAAGGCCAGCAACACTGTCTTCCAGCGAATGGAACAACGTTCCAAAGTATTTCGCGCGTAAGGGTCTCTTTCCACCGCTGGCGGTCGCCGGGGGTGCGAACAAAAACAACAACGGAACCTGCGACGATGAAATCCATGACCAAAGTCCCGGGCGCTCTGGCGCCTGCCGCTCGTACCCCCGGCTGGTTGCCCCGTGCCCATCCGGTGTCCTGGCAAATGCTGGGCATTACCACCCTGGCGATGCTGATGATCTCGGTGGATCGCCAGCTGCTGCCTACCGTGTTGCCGGCGATCATGCAGGAATTCGGACTGGACGCCGCCCAGGGTGGCTGGCTCAGTTCGCTGAGTTTCGTCGGTACCCTGATCGGCGCCCTGGTGGTGGGGGTGCTGGCCGACAGCGTCGGCACCGGCCACCGCCGTGCCTGGAGCTGGGTGGGGGCCTGCGCCCTGACCATAGGCTCGGCCTTCGCCACCGTCTATGCGCGTTCGCTGGGCGCCCTGCAGGTGTTGAGATTCACCATGGGCCTGGGCACCGGCGCCATGGAGCCGGTCAACATCGCCGTGGCCAGTGAATTCTGGCAAAAGGAAAATCGCGGCTTCGCCCTCGGCGTCCACCACACCGGCATGCCGCTGGGGCAATTCGTCGGTCCGGTCCTGATGGGGCTGATCCTGGCCAATGGCGACTGGCGCGCCACCTTTCTCTGGATCCCGCTGATCGGCCTGCCGATCATCCTGCTGCAACTCTACCTGGGCCGCCGGCGCAACGAGGAGCAGGTCTATGCCTGGATCCGCGAGGAGGGGCTGACCGTTCCGGTCGACACCGCCGCGCCCGTCTCGCGCAATCCGCTGACCAACCTGCGCCAGGCCTTCGCCGAGCGCAACGTGCGCCTCTGCCTGGTGATGAACTTCCTGTTTCTCTGGACCGAAATGGGCGTGGCCACCTTTCTGACCTACCAGCTCACCAGCCAGCTGGGGCTGAGCCTGGCCGAGGCCGCGGTGATCTCGGGCGCCTCGGGACTGGTGGGCTGGGCGGGACAGATCTTCTGGGGGACGCTGAGCGATCACCGTGGCCGCAAGTTCGCCCTGGGCATCCTGACCATCGGCTTCTCGGTCTGCGTCGCCCTGTGCATGTTCATCGACAGCCGCGCCATGGCCTGGACCCTGCTGCTGGCCTGGGGCCTGTTTCGCAATTCGCCCTATGTGGTGCTCTATTCGCTGGCGGTGGATTCCTCGCCGCGCGCGGCCGGCAGCGGCCTGGGGCTGCTCATCGGCGTGGGGCTGGGCCTGGCGGGCTTTCTGGTGGGGCCGGTGGCCGGTTACGTGATCGAGCATTTCGGCTGGCATTGGAGCTACGCCATGCTCGCCCTGAGCTGCCTGCTGGCGCTGATACCGCTGCGCTTCGTGGAGGAGACCCGCCATGGCGCCACCTGAGTGCCTGTTCGACCATAGGGATGAACTGGGTGAGGGCCCGGTCTGGGATGCCCGGCAGCAGCGGCTGCTGTGGGTGGATATCCTCGCCGGGCGGCTGTTGCGCGCGGCGCCCCAGCCGGCGGCCCCGGTCGACATACTGGGCTTCGGCCGACCGCTGGGTTGCGCCGTGCCCCATGTCGACGGCTCCACCTGGCTGGCCCTGAGCGATGGCGTCTGGCGCCTGGCCGCCGGTGCCTCCCAGCCGGTGCCGATCGCACAGCCGCCCCAGGCGGTCCATGGAGCGCAGCACCGCTTCAATGACGGCAAGTGCGATGCGCTCGGCCGTTTCTGGCTGGGTACCACGCTGCTCGACGAGGCACCCGGCGGCGGCCGGCTGTATCGCCTGGACCTGGATGGCCAGCTGCAGCCGATGCTCGACGGCATCACCGTGTCCAACGGCCTGGGCTGGAGTCCGGACAACCGCACCTTCTACTACATAGATTCGCCCACCCGCCGGGTACAGGCCTTCGATTTCGATCTCGCCAGCGGCGCGCTCGGCCGCGGGCGCACCCTCATCGACTTCGGCGAGCAGCCCGGCGTGCCCGATGGCCTGGCCGTGGACAGCGAGGGGGCGCTGTGGATTGCCCACTGGGACGGCTACCGCCTGAGTCGCTGGAGCGCCGAAGGCGAATTGCTCGCCTGGGTGGAGCTGCCGGTGGCGCGGGTGACCTCCTGCGCCTTCTACGGCGAGCGCCTGGAGCAGCTGCTGATCACCACCGCCCGGGTGGGCCTCGATGAGTCCGCCCGCCAGGCGCAACCCCTGGCCGGACGTCTCTTTAGCCTCGATCCCGGCGTGACCGGCCTGGCGGTGTCCGCCTGCCGCGTGCGGGTTCCAGAGCACCTCCAGGAGTCTGCATGACGCTACCCCTCGTTTCGTCCCCGCTGACCCGCATCGGCCTCATCGGCGAATGCATGGTCGAGTTGCGCAGTCAGGGGGATGGCCAGCTGGGCCAGGCCTTTGGCGGTGACACCCTCAATGCCGCCGTTTATCTGCGACGGCTGCTCGGGGATGACCCGGTGCAGGTCGATTACCTCACCGCGGTGGGCGACGACAGCCTGAGCCAGGCCATGCGCGCCCGCTGGCGCGAGGAGGGGCTGAGTGACGCGCGGGTGCGGGTGCTGCCCGGACGCCTGCCAGGCCTCTATCTGATCCAGACCGATGCCGACGGCGAGCGGCGCTTTCTCTATTGGCGCGGCGAGGCGGCGGCGCGGGAATGTTTCGACGGCGCCGAGGCCCAGCCGCTGCTGGCGGCCCTGGCGGAGTACCAGGTGCTCTATCTCAGCGGCATCAGCCTCGCGGTGTTGACCGACACCGGCCGCGAGCGGCTGCTGGAGGCGCTACGCCAGGCGCGCGCCGCCGGCACCCGCATCGTCTTCGACAACAACTACCGGCCGCGGCTGTGGCCGAACCTGCAGGCGGCGCGCACGGCCTATCGCCGGCTGTTGCACCTCACCGATGTGGCGCTGGTGACCTGGGAAGACGACGCCGCGCTGTTCGGCTTCGCCGACGAGGCGGCGCTGTTCGCCCAGTACGCCGAATGGGGCGTGGCCGAGGTGGCGCTCAAGCGCGGTGCGCGCAGCTGCCTGCTGCAGCATCGCCAGGGGCGCCAGGAGGTGGCCGGCGAAGCCGTGGCCCGGGTGGTGGACACCACCGCCGCCGGGGATTCCTTCAGCGCCGCCTACCTGGCCTGCCGCCTCCAGGGCGGGGCCCCCGAGGCGGCCGCCGCCTGGGGGCATCGCCTGGCGGCCACGGTCATCCAGCATCCCGGGGCGCTCATTCCGCGCGCGGCCATGCCGGCGCTGCCGCCCCTGATTCCCGCTCTCACTGCCCAGGCCTGAAGCCATGAAGATCACCGAAGCCCGCGTCATCGTCACCTGTCCCGGTCGTAACCTGGTCACCCTCAAGATCGTCACCGACGAAGGCCTTTATGGCCTCGGCGACGCCACCCTCAATGGCCGCGAGCTGGCGGTGGTGGCCTATCTGGAAGAGCACGTGCTGCCAGCGCTGATCGGTCGCGATGCCCATCGCATCGAAGACATCTGGCAGTACCTCTACCGGGGCGCCTACTGGCGCCGCGGACCGGTCACCATGACCGCCATCGCCGCGGTGGACGTGGCGCTCTGGGACCTCAAGGCCAAGGCCGCTGGTATGCCGCTGTACCAGTTGCTCGGCGGCAAGAGTCGCGAGCGGGTGATGGTCTATGGCCATGCCACCGGCAAGGACATCGAGAGCTGCCTGGACGAGGTCGCCCGCCATGTGGAGCAGGGCTATCGCGCGGTGCGAGTGCAGTGCGGCGTGCCGGGCATTCCCACCACCTATGGCGTGGCCAAGCGCGAAGGCGAGCGATACGAGCCGGCCGACAGCGATCTGCCGGCCGAGCACGTCTGGGACACCGCCAAGTACCTCAATCACGTACCCAAACTGTTCGCCGCGGTGCGTGAGCGCTTCGGCGACGACCTGCACCTGCTGCACGACGTGCACCACCGGCTGACGCCCATCGAGGCGGGGCGGCTGGGCAAGAGGGTCGAGGAATACAACCTGTTCTGGCTGGAGGACTGCACCCCGGCGGAAAATCAGGAGGCCTTCCGCCTGATTCGCCAGCACACCACCACGCCGCTGGCGGTGGGCGAGGTGTTCAACTCCATCCACGACTGCCGCGAGCTGATCCAGGAGCAGTTGATCGACTATATCCGCGCCACCCTGGTGCATGCCGGCGGCATCACCCACATGAGGCGCATCGCCGACCTCGCGGCGCTCTACCAGGTGCGCACCGGCTTCCATGGCGCCACCGACCTGTCGCCGGTGTGCATGGGCGCGGCGCTGCACTTCGACACCTGGGTGCCCAACTTCGGCATCCAGGAGCACATGCCCCACGAGGCGCGCATCGAGGAGGTCTTTCCCCATGCCTATCGCTTCGCGGACGGCCATTTCACCCCGGGCGAGGTGCCCGGCCACGGCGTGGACATCGATGAAGACCTCGCCGCCCGTTATCCGTACCAACGCGCCAGCCTGCCGGTGAACCGGCTGGTGGATGGCACCCTGTGGCACTGGTGAGCGAGGAATCCCGGATGAAAGCCTTTCAGGTCAGAGCACCCCACGAATTCAGCATCGAAGAGGTCGCGGTACCCACGCTGGCACCCGGCGAGGTCCGCGTCGGGGTGGCCTATGCCGGCATCTGCGGCTCGGACATGCACATCATCCATGGGCAGAACGCCTTCGTGCGCTTTCCCCGCGTCACCGGCCACGAATTCGCCGGCGTGGTGCGCGAGCTGGGCGCGGGCGTGAGCGGCCTGGCGGTGGGCGATCCGGTCTGCGTCGATCCGGTGATCGCCTGCGGCAGCTGCTATCCGTGCCGCATCGGTCGGCCCAATGTCTGCAGTCGCCTGCAGGTGCTGGGGGTGCACCGCGATGGCGGCTTCAGTGAAGAGGTCTGCGTGCCCGCGGCCAATGCCCATCGCCTGCCGCCCGGTTTGCCGCTGGCCCAGGCCGCGCTGGTCGAGCCCTACAGCATCGCCCTCAATGTGCTGGAGCGGATGCAGTTCCTGCCCGGGGATTCCCTGCTCATCTACGGCGCCGGCGTGATCGGCCTGACCCTGGTGCAGATGGCCAGGGCGCTGGGCATCGCCGATATCACCGTGACCGATGTGCTGGACGATCGCCTGGCCACCGCCCGGACCCTGGGCGCGACCCGCACCCTCAATGGCCGCGAGACCAACGTCGAGGCGGCGCTGCGCGAGGCCACCGGCGGCGAGGGCGTGCCGCTGATCGTCGACGCCGCCTGCCATCCGGCCTTGCTGCCGGAGATCGTCCGGCTGGCGTCGCCGGCCGGGCGGATCGGCCTGCTGGGCTTCAGCGCCACGCCCAGCGAGCTGGTGCAGCTGGAGATCATCAAGAAGGAACTGACCCTGGTGGGTTCGCGGCTCAACAATGGCCGCTTTCCGCGGGTCATCGAGCTGCTGGCGGCGGGCAAGCTGGATGCCGCGGCGCTGATCAGCCACCAGGTGGCCAGCCAGGAGATGCCGGG
This sequence comes from Pseudomonas flavocrustae, assembly GCF_029872515.1. Classification (NCBI taxonomy): domain Bacteria; kingdom Pseudomonadati; phylum Pseudomonadota; class Gammaproteobacteria; order Pseudomonadales; family Pseudomonadaceae; genus Pseudomonas; species Pseudomonas flavocrustae. The sequence goes on from NZ_JAPDIQ010000001.1 coordinate 963,570, forward strand.
TGCCATCGAGCTGATCGAAAGGCATCCCGAGCAGACACGCAAGGTGCTGGTGCAGTGGGGTGGCAACGCCTGACAATGCGCGCTCCGCAAGGGGCGTCGCTTCGATGCCTTACCGAATAAAGACAATGAGCGGGAGGTAACAAATGGCTGGACAAGGTCGTGGACTGGTACTCGTCATGCTGTTCCTGGCGGGGGTCGTCAACTATCTGGATCGCTCGGCGCTGTCGGTGGCAGCGCCCCTGATCCAGAAGGACTTCGGGCTGGGCGCCGGGGAGATGGGGCTGCTGTTCAGCGCCTTCTTCGTCGGCTATGCGGCGTTCAACTTCATCGGCGGCTGGGCCGCCGACCGCTATGGCGCCAAGACCACGCTGCTGCTGGCCATGGTGCTCTGGTCGGCGTTCAGCGGCCTGACGGTGCTGGCCTCGGGCTTCGCCGCGCTGATCGTGATCCGGGTGTTGTTCGGCATGGCGGAGGGGCCCCTGAGCGTCTCCACCAGCAAGATGGTCAACAACTGGTACGCGCCCCACAACCGGGGTCGCACCCTGGGCCTGTCGATGTCGGGCACGCCCCTGGGCGGCGCCATCTCCGGCCCCATCGTCGGGGTGATCGCGGTGACCTACGGCTGGAAGGTGTCCTTCGTCGTCATCATGCTGATCGGCTTCGTCTGGGCGGTGGCCTGGTACCTCTGGATCAAGGACAAGCCCACCGGCCAGCTGGCCGCCGACATCGCCGCCGAGGAGCGCGCCGTGGCCGTGGTGGATACCGAGGTGCGACCGCTCAAGTACTACCTGCGCCAGCCCACGGTACTGTTCACCGCCCTGGCGTTTTTCGCCTACAACTACACCCTGTTCTTCTTCCTGACCTGGTTCCCCAGCTACCTGATCCAGGCCTACGGCCTCAATGTGAAGGACATGAGCATCGCCACGGTGATTCCCTGGGTGCTGGGCTTCATCGGCCTGGCGGTGGGCGGCTATCTGTCCGACTGGGTGTTCCGCAAGACCGGTCGCCTGATGTTTTCGCGCAAGGTGGTGCTGGTGACCTGCCTGCTGGCCTGCGCCCTGTGCATCGGCGTGGCCGGCCTGGTCAGCACCCTCTATGCCGCGGTGGCCCTGGTGGCGCTCTCGGTATTCTTCCTCTATCTGACCGGCGCCATCTACTGGGCGATCATCCAGGACACGGTGCCGGCAGCGCGGGTGGGTGGGGTGAGCGGTTTCATGCACTTCCTGGCCAACACCTCGGGCATCATCGGCCCGGCGGTGACCGGCTATCTGGTGCAATTCACTGGCGCCTTCACCAGTGCCTTCCTGCTCGCCGGCACCCTGACCGTGATCGGTTCGCTGTGCGTGGCGCGCTTCGTCAAGCCGCTGGCCGAGCGGCCGGCGGAGGCACCCGCCACGCTGGCTACCGGAGGCGTCCGATGAGCGATTTCCAACGCATTCCCTCGCGCTATCCGGCGCCGGCCATCGGCATCGTCCACCTGGGGCTGGGCGCCTTCCATCGCGCCCACCAGGCGGTCTACCTGGAGCGCAATCTGGCCCGCCACGGCGGCGGCGCCTGGGGCCTGTGCAGCGCCAACCTGAGATCGGGGCGGGCGCTGGTGGAGACCCTGAACGCCCAGCAGGGCCGCTATCACGTGGCCGAATACCGCAACCGGCGCGAAGGGGTGCTGCGCGAGATCGGTGCCCTGCGCGAGGTGCTCTACGCCGGCGACGGTGGGGCCGGGCGCGAGGCCCTGCTGGCGCGGCTGGCCGATCCCGGGGTGCGCATCGTCACCCTGACGGTGACGGAAAAGGGCTATTGCCTGAGTCCGGCCAGCGGCGCCTTGCGCCGCGACGATCCCGGCATCGTCCATGACCTGGCCGAACCGCGGGCGCCGCGCACCGCGCCGGGGCTGCTGGTGGAAGGCCTGCGCCGGCGCCGCGCGGCCGGCATCGCGCCCTTCACCGTGCTCTGCTGCGACAACATGCCGGACAACGGTCAGCGGACCCGCCAGGCGGTGGTGTCCCTCGCCGAGGCCCAGGACGCTGGGTTGGCAGCCTGGATAGCCTCTACCGTGGCCTTTCCCTGCAGCATGGTCGATCGCATCGTCCCGGCCATGGACGAGGCGGCCTTCGCGCGGCTGCGCGACCTCGGCTGCGATGACACGGCCGCCGTGGTGGGCGAGGCCTTCAGCCAGTGGGTGGTCGAGGACCGCTTTCCGCAAGGGCGCCCGGACTGGGAACGGGAAGGGGTGCAGATGGTGGCGGACGTCCGCCCCTTCGAGACCATGAAGCTGCGCCTGCTCAATGGCAGTCATACGCTGCTGGCCTATGTCGGTAGCCTGGCCGGTCACGGCACTGTGGCCGAGGCCATGGCCGACGAACGCCTGGCGGCGCTGGTGCACCGCTACATGAGTCGCGAGGCGGCGCCGACCCTGGACATGCCGGAGGGCGTGGACCTGCAGGCCTACGCCGCGGCGCTGGTCGCGCGCTTCCGTAACGACGCCCTTCAGCACCGCCTGCGGCAGATCGCCATGGACGGCTCGCAGAAGCTGCCCCAGCGCTGGCTGCTGGGTGCCCAGCGGCTTTTGGAGCAAGGCGGCGAGCTGGCCTGCACCGCGCTCGGCGTGGCGGCCTGGATTCACTATGGTGAAGGCGAGGGCGAGGCGCTGGACGATCCCCTGCGCGCCACCCTGGCCGCCTTGCCTGCTGGCGCGGCGCGGGTGGACGCCGTGCTGGCGCTGGCCGAGGTCTTTCCACCGGCCCTGGTCGCGCAACCCGTCTTTTGCGACGCGGTGCGACGGGCCCACGCGCGCATCGCCACGGCGGGTATCGCCGCGGCCATTGCCGATCTCACCGAACAAGGAGTCTGACATGGAACACACCTGGCGCTGGTTCGGCCCGCGCGATCCCATCTCCCTCGCCGACATCCGCCAGACCGGGGCCACCGGCATCGTCACGGCGCTGCACGAGATTCCCAATGGCGAGGTCTGGCCGCTGGCGGCCATCGCCGAGCGCAAGGCGCTGATCGAGGCGGCGGGACTGACCTGGTCGGTGGTGGAAAGCATCCCGGTCCACGAAGACATCAAGCGCGGCCTGGGGGGGCGCGAGCGCTATCTGGACAACTATCGACAGAGCCTGCGCAACCTCGCCCAGTGCGGTATCGACGTGGTCTGCTACAACTTCATGCCGGTGCTGGACTGGACCCGCACCCAGTTGGCCCATCGACTGCCCGACGGCGGCTGGGCGCTGAGATTCGATCAGGATGCTTTCGCCGCCTTCGATCTCTGCATCCTGCAGCGGGAGGGCGCCGAGGCCGAGTACGCCGCCGAGGAGATCGAACGCGCGCGCCGCTATCACGCCGGGCTCGACGACGCCGGGCGCGAGGAGCTGGTGCGTACCCTCATCGCCGGTCTGCCGGGCGCCGAGGAGGGCTACTCGGTCGCCGACCTGCGCACCCTGCTGGCCACCTATGCCGGCATCGACACCGCGCGGCTGCGCGAGCACCTGGCGGTCTTTCTCCAGGCCGTGGTGCCGGTGGCGGAAGAGGTGGGCATTCGTCTGGGGGTGCACCCGGACGATCCGCCGCGCCCGCTGCTGGGGCTGCCACGGGTGGTCTCCACCGCCGCCGACGCCCAGTGGCTGCTGGACGCGGTACCGAGCCCGGCCAACGGGCTGACCTTCTGTACCGGCTCCTATGGCGTGCGCGCCGACAACGACCTGGTGGCCATGGCCCGCCAATTCGCGCCGCGCATTCACTTCGTCCACCTGCGGGCGACCCGGCGCGAAGCGGATCCGCGCAGTTTCCACGAGGCCCATCACCTGGACGGCGACGTGGACATGGTCGGGGTGATCCGCGAACTGGTACGCGAGGAGCGTCGCCGTGAACGCGCAGGCGGGGCGCGGCTGCCCATGCGTCCGGACCACGGCCACCAGCTGCTGGACGACCAGGGGCGACGGACCAACCCCGGCTATTCGCTGATCGGCCGGCTCAAGGGCCTGGCGGAATTGCGCGGCGTGGAACAGGCCGTGCGGCGGCTGGAAGAGGCGCATGACTGATGCGGATCGGCGTCTCTCGGATATACCTCGTGCCGGACCCCGCCACCGGCGCGGTCAAGGCCAACCTCGAATGCTGACGTGGAGACCCCTATGGAATTGATCACCCGCAGCGGCGCCGCGGCCGCTGCCCGCGCCACCCTGCGCCTGCATCCGCAAGACGATGTACTGATCGCCCGCCAGGCGCTGGTGCCGGGCCTCGACTTGCCGGAGGAGGGCGTGCAGGTCCGCGAGCCGGTGCCGGCCGGGCACAAGGTCGCCGTGCGCGCCATCGCCGCAGGCGCGCCGGTACGCCGCTATGGCCAGATCATCGGCTTCGCCCGCGAGGCCATCGCCGCCGGCAGCCATGTGCACGTGCACAACCTGGCCATGGGCGACTTCACCCGCGAGCACGCCTTCGGGATCGAGGCCCGCGGCGCACCAGCGCCCATCGAGCGCAGCTTTCTCGGCATCGTCCGCCCGGATGGCCGGGTGGCGACCCGCAATTACATCGGCATCCTCACCTCGGTGAATTGCTCGGCCACGGTGGCCCGGGCGGTGGCCGACCATTTCCGCCGCGACGTCCATCCCGCGGCGCTGGGGCCCTATGCCAACGTCGACGGCGTGGTCGCCCTGACCCATGGTGTCGGCTGTGGCATCGATACCCAGGGCGAGGGCATGGCGGTGCTGCGCCGGACCCTGGGCGGCTATGCGTCCCATCCCAACTTCGCCGCGGTGCTGTTCATCGGCCTGGGTTGCGAAGCCAACCAGATCCCCACGCTGCTGGCCGATCAGGGCCTCAGCGAGCACGCGGGATTGCGCACCCTCAATATCCAGGACAGCGGCGGCACCACCGCCACCGTGGCCCGGGGCATCGCCGCCGTGGAAGCCTTGCTGCCCGCGGCCAATGCGGTGGCGCGCGAACCGGTCAGTGCCCGCCATCTGATCCTCGGCCTGCAGTGCGGTGGCTCGGACGGCTATTCCGGCATCAGCGCCAACCCGGCGCTGGGCCGGGCGGTGGATATGCTAGTGGCCGCCGGGGGCACCGCCATCCTCTCGGAAACCCCGGAGATCTACGGCGCCGAACACCTGCTCACCCGGCGCGCCGCCAGCCCGGCGGTGGGCGAACGCCTGGTGGAGCGCATCCGCTGGTGGGAAGACTATTGCGCCCGCTTCGGCGCCAGCCTGGACAACAACCCCTCGGCGGGCAACAAGGCGGGTGGCCTGACCACCATCCTGGAAAAATCCCTCGGCGCGGTGATCAAGGCCGGCTCCACCGATCTCATGGCGGTCTATGGCTACGCCGAGCCGGTGCGCAGCCCGGGCCTGGTGTTCATGGACACCCCCGGCTACGACCCTGTCTCGGCCACCGGCCAGGTGGCGGGAGGGGCCAACCTCATCGCCTTCACCACCGGCCGGGGTTCGGCCTATGGCTGTGCGCCGACGCCGTCGCTGAAGATCGCCACCAACACCCGCCTCTGGGAAAGCCAGCGCGACGACATGGACGTGGATTGCGGCGGCCTGGTCGACGGCAGCACCACCCTGGAAGAGCGCGGCGCCTTCATCTTCGAACGGTTGCTGGCACTGGCGTCGGGGGAGCGTAGCCGCAGCGAGTTGCACGGCTACGGGCAGAACGAATTCGTCCCCTGGCAACTGGGCGCCACCACCTGAGCCCGAGCTTGCGGGAGGGGGACAGCCTCGCCGCCGGTGCCTCGTTCAGCTGTCCTGGCGCCGGCCATACAGCAGGGCGTAGAGCACCGGGATCAGCCCCAGGGTCACCAGGGTGCCCAGCGCCAGGCCGCCGATCATGCTGATGGCCATGCCGGTCCACAGCGGACCGGCAAAGAGCATCAGCGGGATGAGGCCGAGGACGCAGGTGAGCTTGGTCATGATGATCGGCCGCAGGCGCTCGCCGGCGGCGTCGAGCAGCGCCGGGACGAGGGGCTTGCCGGCCTGCCTTTCGGCTTCTATGCGTTCGAGCAGCAAGACCGCGTTGTTGACGATGATGCCGGCCAGGGACAGCAGGCCGAAGGTGGCCATGAAGCCGAAGGGATGGCCGCTCAGCCACAGCGCCAGGGCCACGCCGATGAGGATGAAGGGGATGCTGGCGACGATGATCAGCACCTTGCGCCAGGAATCGAATTGCCAGAGGAACAGCAACAGCATGGCCACGGCGGCCAGCGGCAGATAGCGCAGCAGGGCGTCGTTGGCGGCGGCGGAATCTTCGCTCTCGCCGCCCAGCTCCAGGCGGTAACCGGGCGGCAGCTGCAGGGTGGGCAACTGGGGCGCGAGGGTGGCGACCAGGGTGGCGGCGGTCATGCCGGGATTGCGCGCGCTGAGCGTGAGGGTGCGCTGCAGGTTGCGCCTGACCTTGACCCCGGCCTCGCTGGCCAGCTCGATCCGGGCCACCGCCGCCAGCGGTAGCGGCGTGGCGCCGCCCTGGGGATAGACCAGCAGGGTGCTCGGATCCCTACCGCGGGGCGTGCTGCGCGCCGCGATCTCGACCGGATACTGGCCGTCGCGCAGCTGGGCGCCGCTCAGGCCGTCGCCGGCCAGTTGCAGCGCCTGGGCCAGGTCGCGCCGGTCGAGTCCGGCGGCGCGGGCCCGGGCCGGGTCGACCTCGACCTGGTAGCGCAGCAGGCGCGGACCCCAGTCGTCCTGGATGTCGCGGGTCCCGGGGACGGCGGCGAGCAGGTCGGCGAGGTTGGCACCCAGCTGACGCAGGACCGTCTCGTCCGGACCGCTCAGGCGATAGACCGCCAGGCCGCTTTCGGTGGTGCCCAGGGAAAAGCGCTTGGGTTGGGCGCGCACCTCGGGATAGGCCCGGGTCAGCTGCTCGCCGACCCGGGCCATGACTTGGGCGAGATCGGCGTCCGGGCGGGTGGTGACGGTGAAATAGGCGACATCGGGACCGGGCAGCGGCGGATTCAGGCCCAGCACGATGCGTGGTCCGCCCTCGGCGACGTAGCCGATGCTCTCGACGATATCGGCATCCTCGCCCAGCCAGCGGCTGAAGCCCTGCATGAGTTCCAGGGTGCGCTGGGCCGAGGTGCCCGGTTCCAGCTGCAGGGGGATCTGGAACTGGTTGCGATCCGAGGGCGGCAGGAAGTCGTATGGCAGGCTGAGCACCTTGAGGGTGGCCAGGGCCAGCAGCCCGAGCATGGCCAGCAGATAGGCCAGCCGATGCCGCAGCAGGACCTCCAGCAGGCGGCGATAGCCGCGGTGCAGGGCGCTGTCGGTGCTGCTACCGCTATGGCTGGGGTCCGGCACCAGGCGCAGGCAGAGCAGCGGTGTCACCGTCAGGCTCAGCGCCCAGGAGCCCAGCAGGGTCAGCGCCAGCACCACGGCCAGGGACCTCAGGTATTCATTGGTGCTGGTCTGGCCGAGAAAGAAGGGCGAGAAGGCCAGGATGATCACCAGCGAGGAGGTCAGCAGCGGGATGGCCAGGGTCCGGCCGGCGGCTGCGCAGGCGGCGCGGCGCTCTTCGCCCGCGCGCAGGCGCCGTTCGATGTCCTCGGCGATGACGATGCCGTTGTCCACCAGCAGCCCCAGGGCCAGGATCAGCGCGGCGATGGACACCGTCTGCAATTCGATGCCCAGGGCGCGTATGACCAGCAGGGTCGCCAGCACCGTGAGCGGGACGATGGCGCCGACGATCAGCCCCAGGCGCCAGCCCAGGAACAGCATGACCACGGCCATGACGATCACCATGGTTTCCATCAGCACGTGCTGCATGCGCGCCATGGCGTGGTGCACCACCTCGGCCTGGAAGGTCACCCGATGCAGGGCGAAGCCGGTGGGCAGGGTGGTCGCCAACTCCTCCAGCCGGTCGTGCAGCGCGGCGCCGAAGGCTTCGACGTTGCGGCCCGGGGTCATGGCGATGCCCAGCACCAGGGCGCGTTCGCCTCGATAGAAGGCGGCGCTGCGTACTGGCTGCTCGGGCTCGACCTGCACCTGGGCCAGCTCGGCCAGGGGCACGGCGCGGCCTTCACCCAGCCGGATCGGCACGGCGCGCAGCGCGGCGGGATCGGCCAGTTCGCCGCTGATGGCCAGGCTGAGGACGCGTTCTCCCGCGCGCAGGCTGCCGCCGCTGACCAGTTCGTTACGGGTGCGCAATTGCGCCAGTAGCGCCTGGGGCGACAGGCCCAGGCGGGCCAGCGCCGTGGCGTCCAGGGTCAGGACGACGCGCTCGTCCCGCAGGCCATAGAGGGCGATACGGTCGACCCCGGGCAGGCCATAGAGGGCGCGGCGCAGGCCTTCCACCTCGCGGCGCAGTTCGCTCGGTGAAAAGCCGGGCGCGGTCACGGCGATGGACGCCACCGCCACTCGACCGAAATCATCGTCCACCCGCGGGCCCTGGGTGCCTTCGGGCAGGCCCGGAGCCACCTCGGCGACCTTGTTGCGGACGCGCTGCCAGAGCGCCGGCAGATCCTTGATCTCGTCCCGGGCGGTGAGCTGGATGATGGCCTGCCCGGGTCTCAGGGTGGTCACCAGGGTCTTGAGTTCAGGCAATTCGCGCAGCCGGTCTTCCAGCGGCTTGGCCAGCAGCTCCTCCACCCGGTCGCTGGGCAGGCCGGGCAGGGCGACGCTGACCAGGGCGTCGCGCACGGTCACGCTGGGTTCTTCCTGGGACGGAAAGCCGAGAAAGGCGTAGATCCCGCCCAGCAACAGGGCCAGGGCGATGCAAAGCACCAGGCGACCCCGGCGCAGGGCGAAAGCGGTCAGGGACATGGCCTACTCTCCCGTGAGCACGGTGCTGGGCTGATAGGGCAGCACATGCTCGCCGGCGCGCAGAAAGGCAGCGCCGGCCACCACGATCTGCTCGCCCTCGGCGAGACCGCTGGCGATCAGCGCCTGGTCCTGCCGCAGGGCCGCCACCGTGACCGGGCGCGGCTTCACCTGCTGGGTCTCCGGCTGGTAGACGAAGACCTGACCCGCGGTGCCGCGCTGTCCGGGCAGCAGCGCCCCCAGGGGTACGGCCAGCTGCGCCTGGGCCGGCAGCGGCAGGCGCACGTCCAGCAGACTGCCGCTGGGCAGGGCCGGCGCCTCGCTGCCAAGGGCGAAGACCGCTTCCTGTAGCAGGCCCTGCTCGGCACGCGGCGAAAGACCGATCAGCCGGAGCGCCAGGGGCGCGCCGTCGCGCGTGGCATAGGCCTTCGCCTGGGCGCCCGGTGTCAGCCCCTGGGCCAGGGCGGCTGGCACCTGCACCACCACCTGGCGTTCACCCTCGGCCTGCAATCCGAGCAGGGTCTCGCCCGCGCCCAGTAGCCGCAGCGGCTCCGGCACGCGCAGGATGATCTGGCCCGCGAAGGGCGCCACCAGCCGGGTCTGGGCCAGGGCGCGGCGCGCCAGCGCCAGCTCCGCCTCGGCGCCCCGTTGCTGCGCCTGGGCTGCGCCCAGGGCGGCATCGGCGCCTTCCAGCTCGGCCTTGGCCAGGTTGCCCTCGGCGAACAGCTGCCGTGCCCGTCGCTGCCCGGCGCGGCGCTGATCCAGCTCCACCCGGGCAGCCTGCACCCGGGCGCTGGCCTGGTCGAGGCGCAGACGCGCCGACTCGCCATCCTGCTCGGCGAGCACCTGACCGGCCGCAACCTGGGCGCCCACGTCCACGGCCACCCGCAGCACCCGCCCGCCATTCTCGAAGGCCAGCGCCGTACTGCGCGGCTGGCGCACCAGGCCGGGCAGCAGCGGCGCCTGGGCCGTCAGCCGGGCGACCGGCGCGAGCTTGACGGTGCGCAGGGGCACCGGACCGGGGCGTTCATCCGGTGAGCAGCCGCCCAGCAGGGGGAGCAGCAAGAGGAGTGTGAGGGCGGAGGTCAGGCGCGGGCCGGGCATGGCGGGCTCCAGGATCAGAAGCTGTAGGTCAGGGCGACTTGGGTGGTGGTGGCGGTGGCGCGCTGCCGCAGCGGGCTGTCGCGTGCCTGGTCGCCGTAATAGGTGGTGGTCAGGGTCGCCACCGAACTCCAGTGCGGATCGAAGGTGTGCAACCAGTTCAGCGCGACGGAATAGGCATAGATGCCCTGGTCGAGACGCGCCGGGGCGAAGCCGCTGGCGGCGCTCTGGGCGGCGGTGACGCCGAAATAGGTCTGGTTGAAGCGGCGGTCGCCGGCATGGGCGTCGAGATCCAGCGCCAGGGTGTCCTGGTCGGTGTGCAGGCCAATGGCTTCCATTCCCAGGCGATAGCGAGTGCCGCGCTGGGCCCCGGCCAGCCGCCATTCGCCCTCGGCGTTGAGACTGAGCCAGGGCGCCAGGGCCTGGCTCAGGGTGAGGTCCAGCACCGTGGATCCGTCGACCTCGCCCATCCCCCGCAGCCGGTCGGCGCCTGGCCGCGAGGCGTTTTCGCGGTCATCGCGGCCGACGTCGTAGTTCAGGGCGCCGCTGAGGGTCAGCCCCTGGGCCGACTGCCATTGCAGGCCGAGGCCACGACTGGTGTCGGCAAAGAAGGGGCCGCGCTGGACCACCACCAGGGGCAGCAGCTGCGGCCGATAGTCGGCCGAACCCAGGTAGCGACTGACCGCGCCGGCCACCAGGCCGAGGCTGACATCGGTGTGGTCGCCCCAGGGCGAGGCGTCGGCCGCCTGGCCGGCCAGGGGCGTCAGGCAGAGCAGCAGCGGCAGCAGGGGGGTGCGGGTCATGGCAGGTCCTCTCAGGTGGCGGAAGGGTGGTCCAGGCCGTGCAGGGCGCGGTGCAGGCGCAGGCGATTGAGGCGCAGCGCCTGCTCGGTCTGGCGCAGCGTCTCGCCGGCGCGTAGGTCGTCGAGACCGGCCTGCAGACTGGCGCCGGGATCGCCAGCCCCGGCCTGCCACTGGTGCGCCAGGCGCTGGCGGCGCTGGTGGCTCAGTTGCAGCTGGGCGTCCAGGGTCTGGCGCTGCGCGAGCAGCAGGCGGCGCTCTTCCAGGCCGTCGGCCAGTTCGCGAAAGGCGTCCTGCAGGGTGCGTTCGTAGGCGGCCAGGGCCAGGTCGCGAGCAGCCTTGGCCGCATCCAGATTGGCGCTGTTGCGCCCGCCGTCGAACAGCGGCAGGGACAGCGACGGCGTCAGCAGGCGCAGGCCATGGCCGGCGCTGAACAGATCCTGCAATTGCGGACTCGCCAGACCCACCGCGGTGCTCAGGCGGATGCTCGGGAAAAAGGTGGCGCGGGCCGCGCCGATGCTGGCGTTGGCCGCCTGCAGACGTTCCTCGGCGGCGCGCACGTCGAGACGCTCCAGCAGGCGGCTGGAGGGCAGGTCGGCCAGCTCGCCGGGCAGCTCCGGCGGAGGACCGGCGAGGGCAGGCGCAGCGCCGGGCGAGGGCGCCAGCCGGTAGCCGGTGACCCAGGCCAGCGCCCCATAGGCCTGGGTGCGCTGACTCAGCCGCTGCTGCAGCTGCTGGCGCGCCTCGAGAACGGCCTGGGTCAGGGGCTCCAGCGCGGCCGGAGCCAGGTCGCCGGCGGCGATGCGCGCCTGGGTCCGCTGCGCCAGCTGGTCGCTGAGCGCGGCCATCGCCTGGGCGCTGGCGACCTGGGCATCGGCCTCGCGGGCCAGCAGGAAGAGGCGCGCCACCTCGACCACCAGGGCGCCGCGCGCGGCCTGCTGACCATAGGCACTGGCCAGCAGCTGGTGGCGGGCTTCCTCACCCAGACTGGCCACGCGGCCGAAGAAATCCAGTTCGAAGGCGTCCACGCCCAGGGTGGCGGTGGCCAGGTCCTGCTGGTAGCGCTCGTCCAGCGCCTGATCGGCGAAGCGCTGACGCGGACGCTGCACCGCCAGGCCCAGGGTGGGCCAGCGCTCGGCCTGGCGGGCTCCCAGTTGCGCCCGCGCCTGCTCGACCCTGAGCTGGGTTATCCGGTAGTCTCGATTGCCCGCCAGCGCCTGGCTCGCCAGCGTTGGCAGGAGGGCTTCAGCGCTGACCGCGGCCAGCAGTTGGCGCTCCTCCGGACTGAGGTCGACGACCGCCGCGAGCGCCGCATCCTGCCGTTGCCACTGCCCCAGATGCGCGGGCACCGGCAGTGCCGGCCGCTGGTAGTCGGGAATCAGTGAGCAACCGCTGAGGCCCAGCAGGCTGATCAGCAGCAGCGGGCAGGTGACGGAAGCGGCGAGTGAAGGCATGGCAGGCAGACCCGGTGCAAGGCATGGATCGCAGCCTAGGGACGCCGAATCAAGATTCCTTCGGCGAATTGTCGAGATTCGATCAAGAGAGCGGACGTGGGCGACAAACTCATACTCATCGTCGAAGACGACGCCGACAGCGCCAGCGTGCTGGAGGCCTATCTGCTGCGTGACGGCTTCACGGTGATGCTCGCCGAGGACGGCCGCCAGGGGCTGGACCTGTTCCAGCGCGAGCGACCCGATCTGGTCCTGCTCGACATGATGCTGCCGCGCCTCGGTGGCACCGAGGTGCTGGCGCAGATCCGCCGCGCCGGGGATACCCCGGTGATCATGGTGACCGCCATCGGCGACGAGCCGGAAAAGCTCGGCGCCCTGCGCTATGGCGCCGACGACTATGTGGTCAAACCCTACAACCCCAAGGAGGTGGTGGCGCGGGTGCACGCGGTGCTGCGTCGCTGTCATCAGGCGCCGCGCGATGATCGCTGGCTGCGCCATGGCGCCCTGACGGTGGATCTGGAGCGTTTCAGCGCCACGGTCGAGGCACGCCTCCTGGAGCTGACGCCCACCGAATTCGGCCTGCTCGCCACCCTGATGCGCACCCCGCACAAGGCCTTTACCCGCGAGGAATTGCTGGAGCGCTGCCTGCCGGAGAGCGAGGCCCTGGCGCGGGTGGTGGACACCCACCTGCACAACCTCAGGCGCAAGCTGGAGGCGGCCGGCATTCCCGGCGTGCCGGTGACGGTACGCGCCATCGGCTATCGCTTTTCATGAAGCGCCAGGCCCCGCTGGGACGCTGGGTCGGCTGGCGCATGAGCCTGCTGGCACTGGGCGCGGTACTGCTGATCGCCGCCGGCATGTACCTCTGGTTTCTCTTCGGCGACTGGTGGGTGCTGCGCCAGGTGCCCCAGGCGGCGCGGGCGGAGATCCTCCAGCTGCGCGCCGATCCGCAGGAAAACGAGGCAAGGCTCTGGGCGCTGTTCAGCCACTACTATCCGGTGCGCTATTTCCTGCCCGGTATCGCCAGCCGCGACTGGTGGGTGCTGGCGGGCCTGGTGCTGGCAGCCGTGCCGTTGATCCTGCTGGCCGGCTTTCGGCTGTCACGCCCGCTGTCGAGCCAGTTCTCCGCCATCGCCGCGGCGGCGCGGCGGGTGGCGTCGGGCGATCTGGACACCCGGCTGGAGGTCGCCGAGACGGCACCCGCGGAGTTGCGCCGCCTGGCGCTGGACTTCAACAGCCTCACCGCGCGGTTGCAGCAATACGAACGCGACGTACGGGATTCCAGCGCCATCCTCGCCCATGAGCTGCGCACCCCGCTCAACGCCGCCTCGGTGCGGGTGCAGGGCATCCTCGACGAGGTCTTTCCCGCGGATGCCTGCCAGTTGCAGATGGTCAAGCGCCAGCTCGACCTGCTCAACACCCTGGTCGGCGATCTGCATACCCTGTCGCTGGCCGAGGCCGGGCAACTGGCGCTGGACCAGCGGCCCTTCGCCCTGGCGGCGCTGGTGGAAGAGCGACTGGCCTGGTTCGCGCCCCAGCTGCAGGCCGAGGCGATACGACTCCACCTGGAGCTGGATCCCCGCCAACGGCTGTACGCCGACCGCGATCGCATCGGCCAGTTGCTCAACATCCTGCTGGAAAATTTCCTGCGCTATGGCGCCAGCGGCGGCGAACTGGAGATCGTCCAGCGGGCTCTGGCAGAGGGGCTGGTGCTGGAATTCCGCGATCGCGGCCCGGGCATCGCCGAAGCCGACCGTGAGCGGGTCTTCCACCGCTTCTGGCGCGCCGACAGCTCCCGGGCGCGTCATCTGGGTGGCAGCGGCCTGGGCCTGTCCATCGCCCGCGCCATCTGCGCGGCGCACCAGGGCCGCATCGTCGCCCTGGGGCGCAAGGGTGGCGGCACGGTCATGCGGATCGAGTTGCCGGGACGGCTGTCCTAGCGCGGCAGGCGTCTTGGAACGACTACCCCTGTCAGGGCGACAGGGGCAGCGGGCCTCAGGCGGAGGCGTCGTCCGCAGGGGCGGCGACAGCCTCGGCCGCTGCAGGCGCCTCAGCTTCGACTGGCGTGGCGGTGTCCGCCTTGGCCTTGGCCTGCTCACGGCGGGCCTGGGCGCGCTGGCGGCGTGCCTGCTGCTTGGCATAGACCGCCTGGGAAGCGGTCACGGTGCCAGCCGGCTGGCCATCCAGATCCAGGCGCGGGGCGTTTTCGGTCATGGCCGCCCAGTAGCGGGTGCCACGGCACCAGGTGGCGATCGACTGCTTGAGCTGGTCACCGGTGATGCCCAGGCGCTCCAGGTGCTGCTCGGCGTCCTTCAGGATGCCTTCCTTGAGCGGCACCTTGGGGGCCGGATTGACCGGGAAGGCCAGCGGGAAGTGCTTTTGCAGACGGCGGATGCCTTCGACCACCGGATCCTGCTCGCGGGGCTTCTGCTCGCGGGGCTTGGCTTTCGGTGAAGGTCTCCGCGCCGGCCGCTCGTTGCTCTCGGTCTTTACCTGCGCTTTTTCGGCCCGCAGGCGGTCGCGTAGTTCAGCTAGTTGCTCAAAGCCCATCGTTCAGCTCACCGCTCCAATAGAATTCACGTGCAAGGGTAACCCATGCCGGGCTTGGACCGCGCCGATTGCAGATTGGCACGCCCAAGGCTGGCGGCCCGTCATTCTAAAGGCTGGTTTGCCGCTCGTGCATCCTCGGAAGCGTCATTCCCGGCGGATGGTGCGCCCTGCTGGGCGTTTTCTCGGCCCTTTACGAACGCCGCCGAGCGCAGGTGAGGCGAGTTGAAACGACCTTAGGGAGTAACGGCCCAAGGCGACTCGAAGGCTGAGCGCGCCCGAACCGGAAGGCCGAGGAAGGGCCGTGCAGGTGCGGTACACGAGGCTTCCGACCGGGCTGGCGATCCAGGCATTGCAACAAAGCAGCGCCGATGATGCAGGCACTTCGCGTACTGGATCTAGCCGCCTCCGGTCAGGCGCGACACCCATTGCGCCAGCCGCAGCTTGAACGGCGAATAGGGCGGCAGCAGCAGACGAACGGCCAGCAGCGGACCGGCGGCGAGCACGCTGCGCTCGTGGGAAAAGGTGCGAAAGCCCGCCTGGCCATGGGCGCTGCCGCTGCCGGAGTGATTGACGCCGCCAAAGGGCAGGTGCAGCTGGGTGTACTGCTGCATGCACAGATTGAGGCCGACGCTGCCGGAGCTGGTACGGGCGACGACCCGTCGCTGCACCGCGCGATCGCAACTCCAGAGATAGAGCGCCAGGGGCTTGGGACCGGCGTCGATGCGCTGCAGCACCTCCTCCAGGTCGTCGTAGGCGATCACCGGCAGGAGCGGACCGAACAGCTCCTGGCTGTCCAGGGGGCTGTCGACGGCCGAGCAATCCAGCAGCGTCGGGGCGAGATAGCACCCGGCCGCATCGTGCGCGCCGCCGTGGATCAGCTGCGCGCCGGCGGCCCGGGCCTGTTCCAGCAGCCCGATCAGCTGGCTGGCGTGGCGCGGGTGGATGAGCCGGGCGTAGTCCGGGCTGGCGGCGGCATCGGTGCCGTAGCGCTGCACCAGCAGGACACGACAGCGTTCCTTGAAGGCCGGCAGCAGGCGGCGGGCGACGAAGACATGATCGGGCGCGACGCAGGACTGGCCGGCATTGAGGAATTTGCCCCAGAGCAGCAACTCGGCGGCGGCGTCCAGGTCGGCGCTGGCGTCGATGATCGCCGGCGACTTGCCACCCAGTTCCAGGGTCACCGAGGCCAGGTGCTGGGCGGCGGCCTGCATCACCAGGCGGCCCACGGCCGTGGAGCCGGTAAAGAAGAAGTGATCGAAGGGCAGTGCCAGCAGCGCCTGGGCGGTGGTGACGTCGCCTTCGCAAAAGGCCACGGTGTCGGGGGTGAAGGCCTCGGCCAGCAGCTCGCGCAGCACCGCGTTGACCGCCGGGGTGAATTCCGAGGGCTTGAGCATCACGCTGTTGCCTGCCGCCAGCGCCGACACCAGCGGGCCGAGCAGGGTGGAGACCGGGTAGTTCCAGGGGCCGATGATCAGGCAGCGACCGCGGGGCTGGCTGTGGATGTGCGCCGGGCAGCCGAGGGAGGTCAGGGTCGGTCGCACCCGCCGCGGCTTCATCCAGCGGCGCAGATGGCGGCGCGCGTGCTGGATCTCTTCCAGCACCGGCATGATCTCCGACAGTTCCACCTCCACCTCGGGTTTGCCGAAGTCCTGGCGAAAGGCCGCATAGAGCGCCCCACGCCGCGCCACCAGGGCGCCATGCAGGCGCTGCAGCAGGGTCAGGCGCTCGGCGGCGCTGGAATCGCGCAGGGCCAGGGTGCGCGGTCCCTGGGCGGCGAACAGCCGCTGCAGGGTCTCGGGGTCGACCGGGGCGCAGGCAGAAGCGGGATCGGGGAGGGGCGCATTCATGGCAGCAGTCCGCAAGGGGGCAGGAAGGGGCGACACGGCGACGACGGCAGTATTCAGCCTGGGCGTTGCCAGCGCCAGCGTGGCAACGGCCGGGAGCCGGGGGCACTGAGGGCGAGCAGGGCCGCCAACCCCAGGGCCAGCAGGGCGAGCAGGGCGCTGGTCAGGGCGGCGGGCCGGACCGCGGCGCCCTGCAGCCAGAGGGACGCCAGCGCCGGGCCGGCGGCGCAGCCGAGCAGCTGCAGCGAAGGCACCAGGGTGGCGACGCGGCCACTGGCGTCCAGCCGCAGGGCCAGGCTGATCTGGAAGGGGGTGAGGGTCTGCCAGAGAAAGGTGAAGGCCAGGCACAGCAGCGCAAAGGTCAGGTGTGCCCCTGGTGCCAGGCCATAGATCAGCGCGGCCAGGCTGCCCAGCAACAGGGTCGCCAGGGTCAGGGTGGTGGCGGCCGGTAGCCAGGCCACCAGCGCCGCGCCGGCCAGACCACCGAGCAACTGCGCGGCGAAGCTGGCGGCGATCAGGGTCTGGGCCTGGCTGGCGTCCAGCCCGAGGGCTTCACCATAGGGCTCCAGATAGGCCCAGAGCGCACCGATCGCCGCCAGCTGGCAGCCGACGAAGGCCAGCAGCAGGGCCTGGGGCAGCCGCCAGCGATGGCGAACGGGCACGCTGCCAGGGAGCTCCAGCGCCGCCAGCCGGCGGGGCAAGGCGGCGGTCAGCGGCAGGGCCAGGGTGGTGACGCCGGCCAGCAGCCGGAAGCCGCCGGGGCTGCCCAGGCGCGGCAGGATCCACAGCGCCAGCAGGGCCGCCAGCAGTCCCTGGCAAAAGGTCTGCAGCGCCATGAACAGGCCGGATAGGCGCTCGGCGGCGGGCTGGCGCACGATCAGCGCCACCGCCGCCCAGAGCAGCAGGCCTTCGCCGAGGCCGGCGAGGGCGCGCAGGCCGAGCAGCAGCAGATCACCGCTGGCCTGGGCACTGGCGAGGTCGGCGGCGACCGCCAGCAGCGTCGCCGGTACCAGGACCCTCGGCAGTCCCAGACGGGGACCCAGGGCCTCGCCAGCGATGACCCCCAGGCCCAGGGCGACGATCTCGCCCATGGCCACCAGGCCCAGGCCATCGAGGCTGGCGCGACCGCTGGTGAACAGCTCGCCGAGCAGCAGCGGCTGCAGGCCGAGGATGAGCAGGGCCAGGGACCCCAGCAGCAGCGCGGCGCAGACCTGGCGGGGCGGAGAGGGCGAGGTGACGGTCATGGGCTCTACCTTCGATGAGTGGCTAGTAACCGCGACTTTCCGCCGGCAGCCGGCCCTGGCGGAAGGCCTCGGCGGCGGCGCGCTGGTCGAGCTGGAGCCGGCGGGTGGCGATCAGCACCACCCACCAGGGCAGGCGGGTGAGCACGGCGCCGGTGGCCTGGGCCAGGGTGTAGGCCTTGGCGCATTTCTCGAACAGCTCGGCATTGAGGGCGGCGCGGCTGGCGGTGGTCCCCAGGCACAGCGGCTGGCCGCCGAGCAGCTGGACGTTGCCCTGGTCGGCCAGGGCTTCCGCCAGGGCGTTGCTCCTGGTCACCGCGGGTGCCATCCGGCCCAGGTGCCGGGCCTGCTCGTCGAACAGCTGTGGCAGCTGGCCGCCGAAGTCCGCTACATGCTGCCCATAGCGCCCGGCCCCCTGGATGATGGCGCCGACATCCGGTCGCGAGCGGTAGATGAGTGCGTGATCGAGGGCGCCGCCGCTGCTGCGGGTCAGCTCGATCTCGCAGGGGGCGGCATCGCCCAGGGTGCCGTACCAGAGGCTGCCCGCCCCCGGTATGCGTACCGACAGGGCCAGGGCCGAGCGTTCGCCCTGGCGGGCCAGACGTTGCTGCAGATCCAGCCATTGCTGGCGCAGTTCGGCTTTCATGGGCGGCCTCATACCAGTTGGAAGACCCGGTCGAAACGCTCCAGGGCGTCGTCGATCACGGCGTCGGTGTCGGCCAGGCTGGTGTAGATGCGGCTGCCGGCCAGGGTGATGAGGCCATGGGCGGTATAGGCCGCGCCCATCTCTTCCATCATGTGCTTGCGCGCCTTGGCTTCGTTGCGCACCCGCAGCAGCTTGAGCGGGTTGCCGGTGTCGAGCAGCAGCACGCCGGAGGTCTGCAGATGGACGATGGAGCCCAGGTTGTAGGCGACATAGGGCAGGTTGCGGCGCTCGATGATCTCGTCCAGCCCTTGGCGCAGCCGATCGCCGGCACGACCGGCCTGGCCGGCGGCGTCGAGGCGCTGGATCTCCTTGAGGGCGTAGTAGCCGGCCACGCAGCACAGCGGATTGGCCGACAGGGTGCCGCCGACGAAGGCGCGCTTCGACGAGGTGCCGATGCCGCCCACCAGCAGCTGCATGACCTCGGCCTTGCCGCCCAGGGCCCCGGCCATGGGATAGCCGCCGGTAAGGCATTTGCCGAGCACGGTGAGATCCGGCAGCACCTTGAAGTAGCCCTGGGCACCGCCCATGCCGGCGCGAAAACCGGTCACCACCTCGTCGAAGATCAGCAGGGCGCCGAATTCGTCGCAGAGCTTGCGCACCTCGCGATTGAACTGTGGATGCACCGGGCGGGTGCCGCTCTCCGGGCCGAAGGGTTCCACCAGCACCGCCGCGGTACCGCCGCGCAGGCGATTGAGTTGCAAGCGCCGGCGCAGGGCGTCGAGGTCGTTGGGCGGGCTTTCCTGGGTGTGGGCGGTGGCGCCCCGGGGAATGCCGAGGGCCTCCATGCGTCCGGTGCCGGGCAGGCGCATGCCGTACACCAGCTGATCGCTCCAGCCGTGATAGGCCCCGCCGATCTTGATGATCCAGCGGCGCCCGGTATAGGCCCGCGCCAGGCGCACCGCGGCCATGGCCGCCTCGGTGCCCGAGCCCAGCAGCCGCACCTGGTCGATGCCGGGCACGCTCTGGCAGACCAGTTCGGCGAGCTTGACCTCGTATTCGTGCAGCAGGCCGGTGACCGGGCCGCACTCGGCGAGGATGCGCTGGACCTGCTCGCGCACGCCGGGGTGATTGGAGCCGAGCAGGGTGGGACCGCCGGCCTGGAGAAAGTCGATGTAGCGGTTACCGTCGACGTCGGTGAGGTGGCCACCTTCCGCCCGGGAGATGGCCAGCGGGAAGGGATGGTTGAACGCCAGGTTGTGCTGGATGCCCCCGGGGATGAAACGCTTGGCTTCTTCCGCCAGTCGCCGCGAGCCCTGGCAGCGCTCGTCGAAATAGCCCATGACCTTGGCCAGGGCATCGCGGCGCAGCGGGCGCATGGGTTGTTTGACCAGGGCGTCGAAACGGCGATAGAGCGTCTCGGTATCCGGCCAGGCGGAAATCGCCGGCGGCGTGGGTACCAGGGGCGGCGGGGTGGTCAGGGGCTGGTTCATGGCGGACCTCAGGACGGGAGGGAGGCGGTGAGAGTGGTCAGCAGGCGCTGGCGCGCCAGGCTGTCGGCGGCGGAGACGCCGGGGCGGTTGGCGATACGGCCGACCAGGTAGTGCTCGCAGAAGGCTTCCAGCTGCTCCAGCACCGCCAGGGTCTGCCGCGCGCTGGCGCCGTAGCAGAGCACCCCGTGGTTGCGCAGCAGATAGGCCGGGCTCTCGGCGCTCAGGGCGCGATCCAGGCGCTTGGCCAGCCAGCTGGTGCCGGAGGGGGCATAGCCCACCAGCGGCAGGTGGCGGCCCAGTTCGGGCCAGCGCTCGGGGTCGTCGACGCTCAGGGCCTCGCCCAGCAGGGTGCAGGCACTGGCCAGCGGCTGGTGGGTATGCAGGCTGCAGCCCGCGGCGGGAAAGCGCCGCAGCACCCGGGCGTGCAACCCGGTTTCCACCGAGGGCGCGCGATCGCCTTCGAGCTGGTGCAGGTCGGCCAGGCGCAGGATGCAGACGTCTTCCGCGCCCATCTGGTAGTAGTCGAGGGCGGAGGGGGTCACCGCGATGCGCTCGGCATCCAGGCGCAGGGCCAGATTGCCGCCGGTGGCGGCGAAGAAGCCGCGGCGCACCAGGTGCAGGCAGAGATCGACCACCTGTTCGCGCGCTTCGAGGGTATCGCTCATGGTCGGGCTCCCTGGTTGGGGTTGAGGCGGCGGTAGAGCGGCGCCAGGCGCCGGCGGACTTCGAGAAAGGTGGCGTAGCTGTCGTCGTAGCGCGCCCGCGCCTGGGGGCAGGGCTGGTAGAGGCGCGGCGGTCGCTGCAGCGCCGGCACATCGCTGAAGGTCAGGGCGCCGATGCCGGCGGCGGCGATATAGGCCGAGCCCCGGGCATTGGCCTGGATGGGCGCATCGGGCTGGGCGATCACGTGGCCGGTGACGTCGGCCATGATCTGGCACCAGAGATTGGACTGGGCGCCGCCGCCCACCGCGGTGATCCGCTCCGGTCGGCGGCCGAGAAAGCGGCCGAAGGGTTCCAGCATCCAGCGGGTGTTGAGCGCCACCCCTTCGAGAAAGGCGCGGATGATGTCTTCCCGAGTGTGCTCCAGTGACAGGTTGATCAGCGCCGCGCGCAGGCTGGGATCGTCCACCGGGCTGCGCTCGCCATACAGCCAGGGGGTGTAGAGCAGCCCGCGGGCGCCGGCCGGCACCCGGGCGGCGATGCGGTCGAGCAGCGCATAGAGATCCGGGTGCTGTTCGTCGCTGAGGAGTTCGTCCGGGTGGTAGAGCACCTTGTCGCGCAGGAAGGACAGGTTGGCACCCGCCGCGGTCTGCAGCGCCATGGCCAGGTAGCGGCCCTTGACCGCGCTGGGCACGGCGGCCATGTGGCGCAGGACATCGGACTTCTTGAAGGGCACATGGGCGCCCAGCCAGGAGGAGGTGCCCAGGTAGAGGTGCGGCGCGAAGTCTTCCACCGCGGAGCCCACCGCCACCGCCGAGGTGTCCACCGAGCCGGCCACCACTGGGGTGCTGCGCGGCAGACCGAGCTGGTCGGCCACCGCGCCGGTCAGGGTGCCGATCACCTCCGCGGAATCCACCAGGTCGGGCAGCTTGTCGCGGTCGAAGCCCAGGGTGCGGATCAGCCCGGCGTCGTACTTCACCTGGCGCGAATCGCGGTTGTCGGTGATCCAGGCGGTGCAGATGGAATCGGCGGTGGCGCAGCAGCGCCCGGTGAGGCGCAGATTCATGAAATCGAGGACATTGAGAAACTTCACCGTGCGCGCATAGCGCTCCGGCTGGTGGTCCTGCAGATAGGCGATGTGCCCGGCGGAATCCTTGCCCGACAGCGAGGGCGCGCCGCCGGTGAGGCGGATCCAGCGCCACAGCTTGAACGGGGAGTAGCCGGCCACCTTCAGCCGGCCGCCGCCGACCCGCCGCGCCACGGATTCGGCGCCGCGCATGTCCAGCCAGAGCAGCGCCCGGCCCAGGGCCTGGCCGTTGGCGTCCACGCACACCGTGCCCTCGGTCTGGGTCGAGCAGCACACCGCCACCACCCGCCGCCGCCGTGCCGGGTCCGCTGCCAGCAATTCGCCGGCGCCGCGCAGGAAGGCCTGCCACCAGTCTTCCGGTTCCTGTTCGGCGCTGTGGCCCTCGACGTGCAGGGTGACGCCATGGAAGGTCCAGGCGACCACCTCGCCGCCGAGGGTGACCAGGGCGCTCTTGCAGCCGGAGGTGCCGAGATCCACCACCAGCACCAGGCCGTCGAGGGCGGTGGCCTGGGCCGGTGCGGGCGGCGTGGCGAAGACGTGAGGTTTCATGGGCGCCGGCTCAGAAGGGACGGGCCACGGACAGCACCCAGCGGGCCTCGTCCGTCGCGCGCTGATGGTCGCCGTCTTCGGCGATGTAGAGTTCGCGCGCCCGGGTATGGGGGCTCAGGTAGTCCAGGCCGAAGTCGAAGCCCCAGTGGCGATGCACCAGGCCCACGCCGTAGTCGCTGAAGTTGGCCTCGGAGAAGTTGCGGATCTGCTGGTAGCCGGCGTGCAGCTTGAGGCTGGTGCGCGGGGTCAGCTCGTAGCGATAGTCCAGGTCGTAGAGCAGGCTGCCGCGGGAGTTGTGCTCGCCCTTGGCATAGCACTCCAGGCCCTTGGTCGGGTCGGGATTGAATTGCAGCTGGGCGCCGCAGACCCCGGCGGTGTTGGCGCCGCGATAGTTTTCCGAGAGCACGTTGAGGATGCGCCCCTGCAGGGCCCCGTAGCCGATCTCCAGCACCGCGAACTGGCTGTTGTAGTTGGTGCTGCGCAAGCCATCGGGAGCGCCGGTCTCCGGATCGATGCGGCTGGGCGCCTTGAAGTGGGCACCGGGAAAGAATTCCCCGGCCAGACCGACACCGAAGTGCCAGGCCTCCGGATCGCCGAAGCGGTAGCCGCCGGCCAGCAGCACGTTGGCGCCATCGCCGTCGATGAACTGCTTCTTGCTCACGGTGCCGATTTCCGCCAGGCCGATCAGGCCGCTTTCGTGGGCGAATTCCACGGTGACCTTCGCCCCCGGCCGATTGAGCGAGTCGGAGATGCCGCGGTTACGCACGTCCGAGAGCAGACGCGGGGTGATGGTCAGGGCATAGCTGGTCAGGTCGTCGTCGGCCTGGACCGCGCTGCCGAGAACGCTCAGGCACAGCAGGGCCGCCGCCTGGGTGCGGTGAAGAATCCGGTTCATGGGGTCGCTCCTTGCGGTGGCTTAGCTGCAGTGCGGGGTGGCGGGAAGGGCGCTCAGCGGGATGAGCTGTTCGGTCTTGCCGAGCACCTCGGTGCCGACATAGGCGCGGATGTTGAGGTCGTCGCCCTTGCGGCGGACGTAGCCCTTGTATTTCTTGCCATCGCGCGGATCGAATACCCAGCCGTCGCGCCAGGTGCCGCCGTCGTCGCGACTCATCTGGAAGATGCGGGTGCCGCAGGTGTCATGGGCATTGCCGGCGTCCTTGTCCCAGACGATGGTGCCGCACAGGGCACCGGCGTTGTCGGCGCAGGGCATGACCTTGACCGCGGCGCCCTGGTCGGCGGTCAGCCAGAGTCCCTGGACCGGTACGGCGTCGGCGGCCAGCACGGGGGCGAGGGGGAGCGCCAATAAGGCGGCGGCGAGCGCGAGGGGTGTTTTCATGGAGGAGACTCCTGCTGATTGTTGTGGTTGTGGCTGGAGGCAGTAAGGCAACGCTGTTGCTGATATGATAGTTATCGCTACACGATAGTTATAACTATCATTTTACTGCCCATCAAGGGTTTTTTCGTTCAGCCGAGAGCTTTTTCATGGTCGCCAAAGAGTCCGCTCCATCCTCCCGCGCCACGCCCAAGGCCCGCCCCAGCCAGCAGCGGGCAGCGGAAACCTATGAACGCATCCTGGCGGCGGCGGCGGAGGTGCTGTGTCAGGTTGGCATCGAGCGGCTGTCGACCAATCTGGTCTGCGATTGCGCGGGGCTGACCCCGCCGGCGCTCTACCGCTACTTTCCCAACAAGTACGCCCTGCTGGAGGAGCTGGGTCGGCGCCTGCTGGAAAAGCAGAATGCGCAGATAGACGGGCGGATCAATGCCGAGCTGCTGGCCGGTCCTTTGGAACGGGTGGAAGACGTCCTGACCGGGCTTTTGCTAGATACCTACCGGGTCACCGCCGAGACCGCCGGGGGTATGTGGATCCTCAAGGCGCTGCGCGCGGTGCCCTCGCTGGAGCACGTGCGCCTGGATTCGCACCGCCGGGTGGCGGCGCAGCAGACCGCGTTGCTGGTGCTGCTGCTGCCTGGCGTGGCGCCGGCCACCGTCGCCCAGGTCGCGCGGATCGTGGTCGAGCTGATCCACTCCACCGTGGAGCTGCTGTTCGATGAGGAGCTGCCGGCGGAAAGCACCTGCCGCACCGTCGCGGCCATGCTCAGCGGTCATCTGGGGCGCCTGCGCGACGGCTGAATCTTTCGCCCGCCGGGGCGAGCATCAAGCGGGGGACTCAGGTCAGAATCGGCAGGTGTTCCACCACTGCCGAGGCCCGTCATGCCTGATCTGGATATCGCCACCTTCATCGCTGCCTGGCCCACCCTGGGTCTGGAACCCGCTCAGCCCTGGACCCATACCGGCGCCTGCGAGCATCGGGTCAGGCTGCTGCTGGCGCGGCTCGGTCCCGGCTATCGCCGCCAGGGCGACAGTGCCATCCACGAGACGGCAATGGTTGAGCCCGGTGCCGTACTCAAGGGACCGATCATCATCGGCCCCGGCAGCCTGGTGGCGGCCGGCGCCTATCTGCGCGGCGGTGTCCATCTGGGCGCTCACTGCGTGGTGGGCCCGGCCTGCGAGCTGAAGAGCAGCCTGCTGCTGGACGGCAGCAAGCTCGCCCACTTCAACTTCGTCGGGGATTCGCTGATCGGCAGCGGGGTGAATCTGGAAGCGGGCGCCATCGTCGCCAACTACCGCAACGAAAGTGACGGCGCGCTCATCCGCATCCGCCACGGCGACCGGGTAATAGACACCGGGGTGGTCAAATTCGGCGCCCTGATCGGCGACGGCTGCCGGCTGGGCGCCAATGCGGTCATCGCGCCGGGCGCCCTGCTGCCGCCAGGCACCCGGGTCGCGCGGCTGGAACTGATCGACCAGGGGATGCCGGACGCCGCCGCGGGCGCGGCGCTCTCTCAGCCGGCGAGATAGGCGTCGGTGGCTTCCAGCGTCGCATAGGCGAAGGCCAGGGCCGCCATCAGGGCGGCATGCACCTGGGCCGCCGGCACCCTGACGCCCCCGAACTCCAGATCCAGGGTGGCACAGGCATCGTGGATCACGGTCACGGCGTACCCCATGTCGGCTGCGGCGCGCACGCCTGCGTCGATACACATATGACTCATGGCCCCCACCACCACCAGCGACTCGATACCGCGCTCGTCCAGCAGGTGCCTGAGGTTGGTTTCGCGAAAGGCATTGGGATAGTGCTTGAGCACCACCGGCTCGCCGGCCCGGGGCACGACCGCGGCCTGGATCTCGACGCCGTCGCTGCCGGGCACGAAGATCGGCGCCTCGGCGCTGAGCGACTGATGCTGCACATGAATCACCGGAATGCCCTGGTCGCGGGCGTGGGCGATGATCCGCGCGGCCTTGGCGACCGCGGCCTCGATGCCACTGAGGGGCAGTTTGCCGCTGGGAAGGTATTCGTTCTGCAGATCGATGACGACGACGGCGTGCTTGCTCATGTCCAGCCTCTCGGAAGATGCTTCAGGTTTGGGTCCGGCCATGATTGGCCAGCCGCGCCTCCGGGCGAAGAGGCGTGACCGACAACTTCAGGGGCGCCAGCGACACATGCACGATCAACCGCCGATCGAACTCGGTCTGCTGCTCTATCCCGGTGTGCAATGGGCGACGGTGCACGGCCTCACCGATCTGTTCGAGATCGCCGGGCGCTTCACGGGAACGGCGGAGGATGCCGAGCGGCCCCGCTTGCGCGTCAGCCACTGGCGGCTTGAGGAGGGCGCAGCAGCGCCCAGCCGGGTCTACGACTCACTGCCCGCAGCGAGCGGCTCACCCAGCGTGCTGATCCTGCCACCCAGCCTGGCTGAGCCAATCACAGCGGAGGCGGCTGCGCCCTATCGCGAGTGGCTACGTCGGCAGCATCAGAGCGGCGTGCGTCTGGCCTCGATCTGCGCCGGCGCCTTTCTGCTGGCTGAAACCGGCTTGCTGGACGGCCGGACCGCCACCACCCACTGGCTCTATGTCGAGCGCTTCAATGCGCGTTTCCCTGGCGTCCGCCTGGATGCCGACCAGCTCCTCATCGATGGCGAGGATCTCGTCACCGCGGGCGGCCTCATGGCCTGGACCGACCTCGGCCTGCGCCTGGTCGATCGCTACCTGGGCGCCAAGCGGATGCTCGGCACCGCGCGCATCCTGGTCATCGACCCGCCGGGTCGACAGCAGCGCTACTACAGCGCCTTTTCCCCGCGCCTCAGCCACGGCGACAGCGCCATTCTCGCCGTGCAGGAGTGGCTGCAGGAAAGCGGCGCCCAGGACATCGCCCTGGACACCCTGGCCCGCCGCGCCGGCCTGGAACCGCGCACCTTTCTGCGCCGTTTTCGCCAGGCCACCGGCATGACCGCCACCGCTTACGGCCAGCAACTGCGCGTCGGTCGTGCCCGGGAACTGCTGCAGGCCAGCCGCCTGCCCCTCGAACGGGTCGCCTGGGAAGTGGGCTACAGCGATCCGGGTGCCTTCCGCAAGGTCTTCACCCGCGTGGTGGGGCTGAGCCCGGGGGATTATCGGCGGCGGTTCGGGGGTGGATCGCCAGGTCGCTGAAGCCTAACTCGGCGCGTCGGTGCCCGGCGGAAAGCCCCCGTCGATCCGCTAAACCAGCGGCTCGGCGATCCGCTCCAGCAGTCCGGGTCCATCGTTTTTCACGCTGCCCACGGCCTTGCCGACCGGATACCAGTCGAAGGCCTCCACCGGCGTTGCTTCGATCTCACCAATCTCGGCGGCGCGCTCCATGGACAGCTCGGGGTCCAGCCATTCGCGGGCCACGGCCGGCGGCAGGACCAGCGGGCGGCGGTCATGGATATCGACCATGCCGGCGTCGGAGGCGGCGGTGACGATGACGAAGCCGTCATCCTCGTCGGGTGCCTGGTCAGCCGGGTGGAAGTGGCCGATGGCGGCGAAGAACAGCGGCTCGCCGGATTTCAGCCGGATGAAGTAGGGCTGCTTGAGCTTGGGATCTGTAGGGTCCTTTTTCCATTCGTACCAGCCATCCGCGACCACCAGGGCACGGCCGTTCTTCCAGAGGCCGCGAAACATCCGGCTGGTGGCCGCCGTTTCGACGCGCGCGTTGATCACCGGCGGACGCTTGGCCTGGCGCGCCCAGGCGGGCTGGTAGCCCCAGAGCACCGGGTCCAGGTGCAGGCCATCCTGCTGCTGGTGCAGCAGCTGGACGCGGGTGCCCGGCGCCACGTTGTAACGACCCAGGGCGCGGGGTTCCAGGCCGGTGCGGACATCCGCAGGCGCGGCGCCCAGGGCGTCCAGGTAATCGAGGGCATAGCGGTACTGGGCAAAGCGGCCACACATGGGATGCTCCTGTGCGCGGGAGACGCAGGTTGAAATGCCCCCGCATCCCTACCTAGGACCACGCCTCACGCCCGAAGTACCTGGCGCTCAGGCCTTGGGCGCCGCCGTCTCGCGTCGGGCCAGCCCCCGGTCATGCAGCACCATCCCCACGACCATCGCCGCGACGAAGCCATAGACCTTGGCGATACCCAGCCCCAGGCCTGCCAGCGCGGGCCCGGGGCATATCCCGGCCAGCCCCCAGCCCAGGCCGAAGAGCGCGGCGCCCAGCAGCAGGCGGCGGTCGACGGGTACGGTGGGCGGCAGGTGAAAAGCCCTGTCGAGCAGGGGGCGTGTCAGCCGGCGCTGGAGCTGGACCGCGGGTAGCGCCACCAGCAGGGCGCCGCCCAGGACGAACAGCAGGCTAGGGTACCAGCGTCCGCTGGCGAGGTCGAGAAAACCCAGTACGCGGGCGGGATCGAGCATCCCCGAGAGGGCCAGGCCGCTGCCGAAGAGCAGACCGGCCAGCAGCGCTACGACCAGGCGGCAAGAATTCATCGCAGCAGCCCCAGTAGGGTGGCCGTGGCCAGGCCACAGGCCAGGAAGACCGCCGTGGCGGCCAGCGAGCGGCGTGAACCGCGGGCCACGCCGAGGATGCCATGGCCCGAGGTGCAGCCCGAGCCCAGCCGCGTCCCGAAGCCGACCAGCAGCCCGGCCAGTAGCAGTTGGGGCCAGGTCGCGTCCACGCTCAGGGAAGGACGCGCGTGCAGGCCGCTCACCAGCAACGGCCCCAGCACCAGGCCCAGCACGAAGACCAGGCCGGTGCCGGCTTGTTGCGCCCCGAGCAGCCGACCAAAGATCCCGCTGATGCCGGCGATCCGGCCGTTGACCAGCAACAGCAAACTGGCGGCCAGGCCCAGCAGCAGACCGCCACCCAGGGCGGGCATATAGGAGGAGAGGATCATGGCGTCTGGCTCTCGGGCTGGCAGAAGATCTGGTAGAGCGCCTGCAACAGCTGGGCGGCCTTGTCTTCGGTGAGCCGGTAGA
Organism: Pseudomonas flavocrustae; assembly: GCF_029872515.1. Taxonomy (NCBI): domain Bacteria; kingdom Pseudomonadati; phylum Pseudomonadota; class Gammaproteobacteria; order Pseudomonadales; family Pseudomonadaceae; genus Pseudomonas; species Pseudomonas flavocrustae. Next base: position 991,997 of record NZ_JAPDIQ010000001.1, read on the forward strand.
AGATCTGCTTGGCCTCGCGGCGGGTGGCGACCAGACCAGCCTCGCGCAACACGCCGAGTTGCTGGGAAAGGGTGGGCTGGTGGATGTCCAGACGGGCCTCCAGTTCGCCGACCGCGTATTCACCTTCGGCGAGGGCGCAGGCCAGCAGCAGCCGGACCGGATGCGCCAGGGTCTTGAGCAGGGCGGCCACTTCCTGGGCCCGCGCCTGCATGTCTTGAGAGGAGAGGGTGCCGCCGGGGAGGGGCCGGGTGGGAGGAGTCATCTTGAACGCGCCTGGGTCAGATCGATATACATTTTTATATAACGTATAATGTTCGTTGGCAAGCGTGCACTGTCGAGCCACCCAGCGCCAGGTTGATACCCGTCAGGCGATCAGCGCCCTGGCGAAGTCCCGATAGCTGTGCAGCGGTCGGCCCAGCAGCCGGACCAGCCGTTCACGGTCGCCGGGCTCGGGCAGCATGCCGTCGCTGACATAGCGCTCGGCCATGAGCCTCATTTCATAGGCCATCCAGGCCGGCATGAAGGTCGCCATGTTCTGCTCGAAGCCGTGCGGATCGTCACCGGCGTAGTGGACGGGGCGGCCCAGCAGGTCGCTCCAGATCGCCGCGGCGCCTGTGCCTGTGAGGCTGTCCGGGCCCACCAGGTTGATCGTTTCGCTGGGCAGCTTGTCGATCGCCTGATCGCGGCGGATGAGTTCGAGAGCGGCGACCTCGGCGATATCCCGGGCGTCGACCATGGCCACGCCCTTGCCGCCGAGGGGCATGGGATAGATCCCATGCTGCAGGATGATGTCCCTGATCATGACCTCGTTGTCGATGAAGTAGGTGGGCCGCAGGACGGTGGCACTGAAACCCATGGCGTCCAGCATCCGCTCGCCGCCGAATTTCACCGCGAAGTGCGGTACGCTGACCGCGCTGTCGGCGCCGAAGACCGAGAGATAGACGACCCGCTCGACGCCGCTTTCCCGGGCGATGTTGAGGGTGATGAGCGCCTGGGTGAATTCGTCGCCGGTCACGGCGTTGAGCAGGAAAAGGGTGGACACGCCAGCGAAGGCGCGGCGCAGGGCAGCGAGATCGAGCAGGTCGCCCTGCATGACTTCGACGGTGGCGGGAAAATCGGCGCTGGCCGGAGTGCGGGTCAGCACCCGCACCTTGGCATCGCGCTGCACGAGCTGTTGCACGAGGTGGTGGCCTACGCGGCCGGTGGCGCCAGTGACGAGGATGGTCATGTCGGTAACTCCAGGTGGGTGAGGGGTAGAGCCACCTTAAGTCGTCCCACCTTAGGCCAATAGCCGCTAGGATAGGGACATACCGTTCCATTATTGAGACAGCTTGATGGACTTCAGCCTGCTGGCCGATTTTCAGCTCATCGCCACTCATGGCGGCATTGGCAAGGCCAGTCGTGCCAGTGGCCGACCCAAGGCCAGCCTGTCGCGGCGGCTGGCCGAATTGGAAGAGGCGCTGGGGATACGCCTGATCGAGCGCGGCGGGCGCAGCCTCGTCCTGACGCCTGCCGGGGTTGAATTGGCGGCTCGTACCCTGGGGCCGCTGCGCGAGATTCAGGAGGCGGTGGCCGCGGTGCAGGAGGGCGTGGCTGTGCCCCGCGGACGGCTGCGCATCGCGGCGCCGCTGCTGTTTTCCCAGGTGGCGCTGGGCCGGCTGAGTGCGGATTTTCGCCGGCAGTACCCGGAGATCCTGATCGAGGCGGTGGCCGAGGATCGCCTGGTCGATCTGGTGGAGGAACACTTCGACCTGGCCATTCGGATCAACCCCGCGCCCGACATCACCCTGGTGGGTCGCTGCTTCGCCCGGGACCGCCGGGTGCTGGTCGCCGCCCCGGGCCTCGAAGGCCCTCTGACGGCTGGTGCCGAGCCTGCGCCTCTGCCTGCGGTGGTCATGCCCGGCCAGCGCGAGGGCGAGGTCTGGACGCTGACGGAGGGCGGGGAGCGCTTCCTGCCCCAGCCGGTCTTGCAGCTGACTTCGCTGCTGACCATCCGCGAGGCGGTACTGGCCGGTGCAGGTGCAGCGCTATTGCCGCTCTCGCTGGTGCAACGTCAGCTGGACGAAGGCGCGCTCAGGCGCTGGGGCACCCTCGCCGGTGAGACCGAACTCTGGGTGCTGCACACTTCGCGACGATTGCAGAGCCCCAAGGTGAAGGCCTTTGTCGACTTCCTCTGCGCACGGTATCCAGACGGCATCTTTCTGCTGGACTAACGACTGACGAGGCCTGCCCCGGGGTCCGCGAGACGACGGCCTGCATATCGCCCGCGCCCCTTTGTCCGGATAATGGCGGCCAATCTGTCTCCAAACCGGAATGCTGTGCATGGAAATCAAGGTCAATTTTCTCGACAACCTGAGGCTCGAGGCCAAGTTCGACGACTTCTCGGTGATCGCCGATCAGCCCATCCGCTACAAGGGTGACGGCTCGGCCCCGGGGCCCTTCGACTATTTCCTGGCGTCCTCGGCGCTCTGCGCGGCCTATTTCGTCAAGCTCTACTGCCAGACCCGCGACATTCCCACCGACAACATCCGCCTGGCGCAGAGCAACATCGTCGACCCGGAGAATCGCTACAAGCAGACCTTCAAGATCCAGGTCGAGCTGCCTGCCGATCTCTCCGACAAGGATCGCCAGGGCATCCTCAGGTCCATCGACCGCTGCACGGTGAAGAAGGCGGTGCAGGCCGGTCCCGACTTCATCATCGAGGCGGTGGAGAGTCTGGACGCCGATGCCCAGGCCCTGCTGCTGCCCAGCGATACCGGTAGCCAAACCTACATCCCCGGCAAGGACCGGCCGCTGGAAGAGACCATCGCCAAGCTCTCCGGCATCCTCGCTGACCTGGGCATGAAGGTGGAGATCGCCTCCTGGCGCAACATCGTGCCTAACGTCTGGTCGCTGCACCTGCGCGATGTGCAGTCGGCGCTGTGCTTCACCAATGGCAAGGGCGCGACCAAGGAAGCGGCCCTGGCCTCGGCGCTGGGCGAATTCATCGAACGCCTCAACTGCAACTTCTTCTACAACGACCAGTACTGGGGCGAGGCCATCGGCAACGCGGCCTTCGTCCACCACCCCGACGAGCGCTGGTTCCAGCCCGGGCCCAAGGACGCGCTGCCCCGGGAGATCCTCGACCGCTATTGCCGCAAGCTCTACGACCCGGAAGGCGAGCTGCGCGCCTCGCACCTGCACGACACCAACTCCGGCAACGTGGCGCGCGGCATCTGCGCGCTGCCCTTCGTGCGCCAGTCCGATGGCGAGGTGGTGTACTTCCCCTCGAACCTGATCGAGAACCTCTACCTCAGCAACGGCATGAGCGCGGGCAACACCCTGGCCGAAGCCCAGGTGCAGTGCCTGTCGGAGATCTTCGAGCGGGCGGTGAAGCGCGAGATCCTCGAAGGCGAGCTGGCCCTGCCGGATGTTCCTGACGAGGTGCTGGCCCGGTTTCCCGCCATCGTCGACGGCATCCGCGGCCTGGAAGCCCAGGGCTTTCCGGTGCTGGTCAAGGACGCCTCCCTGGGTGGCGAATTCCCGGTGATGTGCGTGACCCTGATGAATCCGCGCACCGGTGGGGTGTTCGCCTCCTTCGGCGCCCATCCGCGCCTGGAGATCGCCCTGGAGCGCAGTCTCACCGAATTGCTGCAGGGCCGCAGCTTCGAGGGCCTCAACGACCTGCCGCAGCCGACCTTCGAGAGCCAGGCGCTGATGGAGCCGAATAACTTCGTCGAGCACTTCATCGACTCCAGCGGCCTGGTCTCCTGGCGCTTCTTCAGCGCCAGGGCCGACCATGAGTTCGTCGACTGGGATTTCTCCAGCGAGGGCGAAGACGCCACCGCCCAAGAGGCCGCCACCCTGTTCGGCATCCTCGCCGAACGGGATCTGGAAGCCTACATGGCGGTGTACGAGGAGTTGGGCGCGCCGGCCTGCCGCATCCTGGTGCCGGGCTATTCGGAGATCTATCCGGTCGAGGACCTGATCTGGGACAACACCAACAAGGCGCTGGCGGTGCGCGAGGACATCCTCACGCTGCACCAGCTGGACGATGCGGCCCTGGAATCCCTGCTCGAACGCCTGGACGATACCCAGGTGGACGACTACACCCGCATCGCCACCCTGATCGGCGTGGAATTCGACGAGAACACCGTCTGGGGCCAGCTGACCGTGCTGGAGCTCAAGCTGCTCATTCACCTGGCGCTGCAGCAATTCGAAGAGGCCAAGGAAGAGGTCGAGACCTTCCTGCAGTTCAACGACAACACCCTGGAGCGCGGTCTGTTCTACCAGGCGCTCAATGCGGTGCTGGAAGTCGAAATGGACGACGAACTGGAACTGGCCGACTTCGAAGTCAATTTCCGCCGGATGTTCGGCGAGGAGCGCCTGGACGCCGCCCTGGGTTCGGTCTCGGGCAAGGTGCGCTTCCCTGGCCTGACGCCCACCAGCCTCGGGCTGGAAGGCCTCGACAAGCACCTGCGGCTGATCGACAGCTATCGCAAGCTGCACGCGGCGCGGGCCAGGGCGGCTGGTATCGCGCTCTGAGGGGGCGCCCCGCCCGGAGCCGGGCGGGGCCGTTCCGGCGGTCAGCAGACCGCGATATGGGAATCCGCGCGCGGCTCGGTGCCGCCGCAGAGCACGCCGGTCTGCGGATCGCGGACGATGATCTGGCCGCGGCCGAAATCGGTGGAGTCGTGGGCGATCTCGATCTGGTGACCGCGCCGCGCCAGGCCGCTGGCCAGGGCCCGCGAAGCGGCCTGTTCGATGCCGACCTTCATCTCGCCCAGCCACTGCCAGCGCGGGGCGTCCAGCGCCGCCTGGGGATTCAGGCCGAAGTCCACCAGATTCATCACCATCTGCACGTGGCCCTGGGGCTGCATGTAGCCACCCATGACGCCGAAGGGGCCGATAGGCACGTCACCCTTGCTCAGGAAGCCCGGGATGATGGTGTGGAAGGTCTGCTTGCCCGGCGCCAGGGCGTTGGAGTGGCCGGCATCCAGGCTGAATTCCGAGCCGCGATTCTGCAGGCCGATGCCGCTGTCGGGCAGCACCACGCCGGAGCCGAAGCCGTGGTAGGCGCTCTGGATGAAGGACACCATGTTGCCCTCGCCATCGGCGGTGGCGATGTAGACGGTGCCGCTGGCCTGGGGATCGCCATGCTGCGGCGGCTGGGCCTGGTCGGTGATCTCGGCGCGGCGGCGCTCGGCATAGGCATCGTCCAGCAGGACGCTGGCGGCGACCCTCATGTGCTCGGGATCGGTGATGTAGTGCAGGCCGTCGGCATAGGCCTTCTTCATGGCCTCCAGCTGGCGGTGCCAGGTGAGCTGGCTGTCGCGCTGGTCGAAGTCATAACCCTTGAGGATGTTCAGGGTCATGAGGGCGATCAGGCCCTGGCCACTCGGCGGAATCTCCCACACCTGATAGCCACGGTAGTCGACCTTGATCGGCTCCACCCAGCGCGGCTGGTAGCCGGCCAGGTCCGCCGTGGTCAGGTGACCGCCGCTGGCCGCGGCATGCTCGGCCAGGCGCTGGGCGATGGCGCCCCGGTAGAAGCTCTCGCAGCGGGTCTGTGCCAGTTCCTCCAGGGTGCGGGCCTGGGCGGGGTTGCGAAACAGCTGGCCGGCGACCGGCGCCTGGCCGTCGATGAGGAAGGTGTCGAACCAGGCTGCAAGCTCAGGCGCCTGGTCCCGGCTGGCCTGGTACTCGGCCTGGGCGATGCGCCACTGGTAGGCGACCACCGGCGACACCGGGAAGCCGTCTCGGGCCAGGGCGATCGCGGGTTCGAACAGGGTGGCGAAGGGCAGCTTGCCGAAGCGGCGCGACAACTCGGCCCAGGCCGCTGGGCAACCCGGCACCGTGACCGGCAGCCAGCCGTGCACCGGCATGCGTTCGTGGCCGGCGGCCTTGACCGTGGCGATGTCGAGGCTGGCCGGGGCATGGCCGCTGGCGTCCAGGCCATGCAGCTGGTCCTTGACCCAGACCAGGGCGAAGGCGTCGCCGCCGATGGCATTGCCGGTAGGTTCCACCACGGTCAGGGCCGCGGCGGTGGCGATGGCCGCGTCGATGGCGTTGCCACCCTGGCGCAGCATGGTGATGCCGGCTTCGGCGGCCAGCGGCTGGGAGGTGGCGACCATGCCATTGCGCGCGAAGACGCTCTGGCGTTGCGAGGCATAGGGGTAGTCGTGAGCAGAGAAATTCAGCATGGCAGGCTCTTCGAGGTCATTGTCCGGTCTTGATGCGGGTCCACTCGCGGGTCATCAGCCGCTGGATCTGCGGCGGCAGATCGGCGGAGACGTAGAGGCGCTCGGCGATGGCCGCGCTCGGGTAGATGCCCGGGTTGTCGCGGACCTTGGCATCGAGCAGGGCGGTGGCGTCGCGGTTGGGATTGGCGTAGCCGACATAGTCGCTGACCGGGGCGATCACCTCGGGGCGCAGCAGGTAGTCGATCAGCGCCAGGGCTCCTTGGGGATTCTTGGCGTCCTTGGGGATGGCCAGCATGTCGAACCAGAGATTGGCGCCTTCCCTGGGGATCACGTAGCGCACGTCGCTGGTCTTGCCGGCTTCCCTGGCGCGGCTCTGGGCCTGCAGGACATCGCCCGAATAGCCCATGGCCACGCAGACGTCGCCGTTGGCCAGGTCGGTGATGTACTTGCTGGAGCTGAAATAGGTCACCGACGGCTTGAGCTGCTGCAGCAACGCGGAGGCCTTGCGGTAGTCCTCGGGTTTCCGGCTGTTGGGGTCCAGGCCCAGGTAGTGCAGGGTCTGGGCGAAGACCTTTTGCGGCGCATCGAGCAGGGCCACGCCGCAGCCCTTGAGCCTGGCCAGGTTCTCCGGCTTGAACAGCAGGTCCCAGGAATCCACCGGGGCGCCATCGCCCAGGGCGGCGCGCACCTTGGCGGCGTTGTAGCCGATGCCCACGGTGCCCCAGAGGTAGGGGACAGCGTAGCGATTGCCGGGATCGGCCGCTTCCAGGCGCTGCATGAGCCGTGGATCCAGATGCTGCCAGTTGGACAGCCGGCTGCGATCCAGTGGCTGGTAGGCGCCCGCCTTGATCTGCTTGGTGAGGAACTGGTTGGACGGCACCACCAGGTCATAGCCGGAGTGGCCGGACAGCAGCTTGGCTTCGAGCATCTCGTTGGTGTCGAAGACGTCGTAGCGCACCTGGACGTCGCTGGCCTCGGTGAACTGCTTGAGGGTGTCCGGACCTATGTAGTCCGACCAGTTGTAGAAACGCACTTCGGACTCGGCGGCCTGGGTCAGGGGCGTCAGGCAGAGGGCGAGGGCGGCCAGCAGGGGACGAACGGCCATGGAGGTCTCCGGTCTAGAGCACGCGGCTGAGGAATTCGCGGGTGCGCGGATGGGTGGGATTGCCGAACACCTGGGCCGGCGGGCCTTCCTCGATCAGCTCGCCCTGGTGCAGCACCACCACGCGATCGGCCACCTCGCGGGCGAAGCCCATCTCGTGGGTCACCACCACCATGGTCATGCCGTCTTCGGCCAGCTCCTTCATCACCTGCAGCACCTCGCCCACGGTTTCCGGGTCGAGGGCGCTGGTGGGTTCGTCGAACAGCATGGCCTGGGGTTTCATCGCCAGGGCGCGGGCGATGGCCACGCGCTGCTGCTGGCCGCCGGAGAGTTGCGCCGGATAGTGCTCGGCCTTGTCGGACAGCCGCACCCGGGCGAGCAGGGCGCGGGCCTGTTCCACGGCGGCGGCCCGCGCCACGCCCAGCACCTGGATCGGCGCCTCGATGATGTTTTCCAGCACCGTCATGTGCGGGAAGAGGTTGAACCTCTGGAACACCATGCCGATGTCGCGGCGGCGGCGGGCGATATTGCGCTCGGAGTCTCTGACTCTCGAGCCATCGGCACGCTCGCGAAAGCCCATCAGCTCGCCGTTGACGCGGATGGTGCCGCCCTGGATGTCTTCCAGGTGGTTGAGGCAGCGGATGAAGGTGGTCTTGCCCGAGCCGGAGGCGCCGATCAGCACCACCACCTCGCCGCGGCGCACCTCCAGGGTCACGCCCTTGAGGATCTCCAGCTCGCCGAAGGCCTTGTGCACCTCCAGCGCCTGGATCACGGATTCTTGCGTGGTCGTCATGGCTAGCGTCCCCGTAGCTTGAAGCCCTGCAGGCTGAACAGCCGGCCGGTGGCGGTGGGTCGGTGACCGTCGGCCTTGCCGAAGCGCCGCTCCAGCCAGGCCTGGAAGAAGCCCCAGAGGGTGGTCAGGACCAGGAAGTAGATGGCCACCACCAGGTACAGCTCGAAGACGCGGAAGGTCGCCGAGGTGATCATCTGGGTGCTGAGCAGCAGCTCCTGCACCCCGATGACGCTGACCAGGGTGGTGTTCTTGAGCATCACGTTGAACTCGTTGCCGAGCGGCGGAATGATCACCCGCAGCGCCTGGGGCAGTACGATGCGGCGCATCAGCTTGGCCGGCGTCATGCCCAGGGAGCGCGCCGCCTCGTACTGGCCGCGATCCACCGCACCGATGCCGGCGCGGATGATCTCGGCCATGTAGGCGCCTTCGTTGAGGCCCAGGGCGATGATGGCCGCCTGGATGTTGCCCGGGATCACCAGGAAGCCCAGGTCCAGGTCCTCGAAGCGAAAGATGCCGCCGGCCGCCAGGGCCGTGTAGAGGAAGACGATCTGCACCAGCAGCGGCGTGCCGCGCATCAGCCAGACATAGCAGCGCACCGGGTATTGCAGCGCCCGATAGCGCGACAGCCGTGCCAGCGCCGCCAGCAGGCCGAGCGCGCAGCCTAGCAGCATGGCGCCGATGGCGATGACGCAGGTCAGCCCGAGGCCGTAGAGGTAGACGTCGCTCGGGTGCAGCAGGTACTGCCAGAACACATCCCAGCTGAAGTTCATCGTGGCCTTCCCTTAATCGAGCTTGTCGCCTTCCAGGTGCCACTTGGCCATGAGGGTGGCGTAGCTGCCATCGGCCTTCATGTCGGCGAGGATCTGGGTGAGGGCGCTGCTGAGCTGGCTGTCGTCCTTGCGTACGCCGATCCCGGTGAGGATGCGGGCGAAGGCCGGCACGCCGGTCTCGAACTGGCCGGGCGCGACGCCCTGGTAGTAGGCGGCGGTTTCCACGGTGGTGCCGTAGGCGTCGGTCTGGCCCAGGCGCAGGGCCTGGAAGGCGTCGGTGTCGCTGTTGTAGGCGACCAGCTTCATGGGCGCCTTGCCGGCCTTCTTCAGCTCCTCGTTGTGGGCGTCGAGCAGGGTGCGGATGGTGGAGCCATTGAGCACCGCCACCTTCTTGCCGGCGAGGTCGTCCAGGGTGTGGATGCCGGCCTTGTTACCGGCCGGCACCACCACCGCCTGGCTGGAGTACATGTAGTTGACGATGTCGATCACCTGGCGCCGCTCGGGCTTGTCGAACAGCTGGTCGATCAGCAGATCGCACTGGCCGGCCAGCAGCGCCGGGATCAGGCCGGAGAAGGGCACCACGCGCCAGTCGACCTTCTTGTCGCCGAGGCGCTTGGCGATCTCGGCGCCGAGGTCGACGGTGAGGCCCTTGGGCTTCTGGGCTTCGTCGAAGAAGCCGATCGGTGGGGTGTCGAGAGCGCCGCAATAGGTGATCTTGGACGCCTTGGCCAGGCGCTCGGGGATCTGCGGGGCGGCCTGGGTGAAGCCGGCGACGAGGGTCAGGGCGAGCAGACTGCAGGAAAGCCGGTGGCGGGTCATGGTCTTCTCCGGAAGGACGGGGG